>ONDO01000003.1 GCA_900316625.1 uncultured Lachnospiraceae bacterium
CAATGCTCCAGCTTCTCACCGGAGGAGCAATCAATTACTTCATAGTCTCTCCAGTTGGAGGCTAAAAACATACATTCGTCCTTTCTTCGCTTCGTCCTCATGCATTTCCCCGCAATATCCTAACCTTGACAATAAGGGCTGCTTCGCAGCGAAATGCATTCGGACTTTGCTTCGCTTCGACCTCCTTATTGTCACATCATTTTTCTTTTGTGGAGGATGATCATTACTACAACACAGATGACGAAGGTGCTTCCGCAGATAATTCCAAATCCGTGTGGTATGTGTGCAAATGGCATCCAGGCTCCATCCACATTCATTCCCCAGAGTCCTGAGATGATGGTCGGGATGGACATAACAATCGTAACGCGAGATACTTCATTACATTGTTCAGTCGATTATTGATGATCGTAGATGTAAGCTCTCTGGTACCGATCGTGATGTCGCGGTAGATCTGAGTCATCTCGATTGCCTGCTTGTTCTCGATGATTACATCTTCGAGAAGTTCCTGATCTTCTTCATACTGTCTCAGTCTGCCATATCTTGTCAGACGATCCAGCACAACACTGTTCGCACGCAGAGACGTTGCGAAGTAGACCAGGTTCGATTCGATTTCATGCAGATCGAATAAGTCTGCATCCTCCGTATTTTTATTCAGTCTCATCTCGATATCTGTTCTCTTACGATCAATCGAGCGCAGCAGGCTCTGGTAGAGCATGCAGGAATTGTAGAGAATCTGATATGTAAAGCGCATCTGCTTCTTGGTCGAGAAGTTCCTTACTCGCTGCTTCACAAAGGTGGTCAACACCGTCGTCTCCTCAGAGCAAACCGTAATCAGCATATCTTCCGTCAGAACGATGCCCAGAGGGATGGTCGTATATGTATTACGTTCATTACGGATTTCAGCGGTAGGGATATCTACCAGAATCAGAGTGTAATCATCCTCCAGAGTGATACGGGACGACTCTTCATCATCGAGTGCGGCACGGAGATCCGAGATATCGATTCCGTACTTCTCACTGATTTCTGTGCATTCGTCCATCGTCGGAGTCGTCAGCATAATCCAACAGCCTGCTTCAGCCTGGGGAACTTCACGGATGATCCGATCATCCGTACGATATATTTTCTGCATTTTATTCCTCCATTACATGGCGGGTCTGCCCGCCCGAACAGAGCTTAGAAGCGTTCGGATACGCGGACAGATCCGTATCTACTTAAGGGCTGTATTGTCGCGTCACCGTCCATGTATCCTCACCTTCCTTTCTATGCATATACACCTTTAGAAATGTAGAGCTCAATCGAACTCATTCTATTATACTTCTCTTTTGTGCCTTTTTAGGCTTTTTAATGTTAATTCGCCGAAAGTTCAGTGTCAAGGTAAATCTTCTATATCACGGAACTTTTCTAATAAATATGATACAATTCATCTTGTCCGTCTGTAGCACACACTATATATAGGAAGAAACAATGAGCTTAACATTCCTAACTCTAACCGATATCCTTGGTACGATTGCCTTCGCCATCTCAGGCGCAATCGTGGCCGGAAGGCATAAACTCGATATCTTCGGTTTCAATTTCCTTGCTGTTGTCACCGCCACTGGTGGCGGTTTCATTAGAGATCTCGTCATTGGGAAGACTCCTCCCACCATGTTCTCAGACCCTAAATACGTCATCATCGCTATCATCTGCGCCAACATCGTATTTGTCATTATGAAGATCATTCCTGTCACACCGCCGGACATCTTCGCCTTCGATACCATTGGACTTGCATCCTTCACCATGAACCCCATCCTGATTGGGATTCATTCCGGATATGAAGACCATTTCTTCCTATTAGTATTCCTTGGTGTAATTACTGCAGTTGGCGGCGGTCTCCTTCGTGATATCTTCTGTAACCAGATTCCCGAGATACTGCAGAAGAAGATCTATGCTCTCGCTTCAATCCTAGGAGCCATCTGCGCTTTACTCATCTTTCACTTTACCAACAACATCACACTCGCAACTGCTTGCTGTTTCATCTCGATCATTGCCCTACGTTTCCTGGCAGCCCACTTCAGATGGAACCTGCCCAGATTATAATACCAGGCAGAACCCTGCCGGCTTATGACGCAGTTCCCTTTGCGCAGTGCCGGAAAAATAAAGATTACAAAAACCCCCGCCACATCAGTGATCGGTCCCAGACGAATGGCATCACCTCTTTGGCGGGGGTATTCTTTTACCTATTAGAATTAGGATATTACTTGCTGAGATCCAGCTTACGAACTACATCTCTTACAGCAAGGATACGGCTGGGGCTAACCGACAATTCATCAACACCCATACGGAGGAAGGTCTCGGTCAGGCTGGTGTCCGCACCAAGCTCGCCACAGATGCCTACCCATGCTCCGCCCTTGTGACCATTCTCAATCGTCATCTGAATTTCCTTTAAGACTGCAGGATGGTGAGGATCATTGAAGCTCTCAATTGCTGCATTCTGTCTATCACATGCCAGTGTGTACTGGGTCAGATCATTGGTTCCGATAGAGAAGAAATCCACTTCCTTAGCCAGTTCTTCACTCATGAGAACAGCAGCCGGAGTCTCGATCATAATGCCGAGTTCTACTTCGCCATAAGGAAGTCCCTGCTCGTCGAGTTCCTTCTTCACTTCATTCACAATTTCCTTACACTTAACTACTTCATCAACAGAGATGATCATGGGGAACATAATAGAGATGGTGCCATAGTAGCTTGCGCGATAGATTGCACGAAGCTGTGTCTTGAAGATGTCAGGACGAGTCAGGCAGATACGAATCGCGCGGTAACCCATTGCAGGATTCTCTTCCTTCTCGAGATGGAAGTAATCCACCTGCTTATCCGCACCGATATCAAGGGTACGAATGATAACCTTCTTACCTGCCATTGTCTCTGCAACGGTCTTATAAGCCTGGAACTGAGCATCCTCTGTAGGATAATCATCGGCTCCGAGGTAGAGAAACTCACTACGAAAGAGGCCGATGCCGCCAGCATCATTCTGAAGTACGGAGGCGACATCACCCACACCACCGATATTGGCATAGAGGTTCACCTTCCTGCCATCAAGAGTAACATTCTCCTTACCCTTGAGTTCGAGCAGCAGGCGCTTCTTCTCTTCGTCTTCATCCTTCTTCTTCTGATATTCTTCAATCTGCTCAGCAGAAGGATCGATGATCAGGATTCCCTTATAACCATCTACGATACCAGTCTTACCATCGAGATCTTCAGGGAAGTCCACACCAATCAGAGCCGGAATCGACATGGTACGTGCAAGAATTGCAGTATGGGAATTGGTTGAACCACCTCTGGTTACAAAAGACAGAACCAGAGACTTGTCCAGCTGTACTGTCTCAGAGGGTGCCAGATCATCCGCAAGAAGGATTACCGGAACATCGCTGTTAATTCCGCCGGCCGCTGCGCCCTGCAGAACCTGAACCACACGATTGGAGATATCCTTGATATCTGCAGAACGAGCCTGCATATATTCATCATCCATTGCAGCAAACATCTGTGCAAAGTTATCGCCAGTCGTTGCAACCGCGTACTCTGCATTAACAAGCTGTGTACGAATGATATTGATGATAGACTCCAGATAATCACCATCATCAAGCATCATCTGATGTACTTCAAAGATTGCTGCATTCGCTTCGCCAACCTCCTTCAGAGCCTTGTCATAGAGACTCTGGAGCTGATCCTTCGCAGTAGCCTGTGCATCTTCAAAGCGCTTCACCTCTGCATCCGCATCTTCAATCTTATAGCGCTTGACCATACTGTCCGCCTTCTGATAGAGGCAGAGAGGTCCGATTGCAATTCCGCTGAATACACTCTTTCCCTGATATTCCATGGTGCTTCCTTTCTCGCAACATTAAAAGAGCGGACGGGTTTTCCCATCCGCTACACGATCCTAGAAAATTACAGATTTTCCTTCAGGAATGCTTCAAGAGCTTCCTTAGCTTCTGCTTCCTGATCGCCATCGGTCGTAATGGTAACGGTCATGCCCTGCTTAACACCAAGGCTCATCACACCAAGAATCTTCTTCGCGTCAACTTCCTTACCATCCTTCGCAATCTTAACGCTACAAGGGAACTTGGCAGCTTCCTTAACGAAGATACCAGCCGGACGAGCATGGATACCCTGGGGATCAGTAATTGTATAATCAAAACTCTGCATTTGAAAAACCTCCTATTCAGCACTTATCCAAAGTGCACTTCGATAAGTTGTATTATAGCAAGCGATTGACGTTTCGTAAAGGATTTTGAAAACTTTTGACAGATTTTACAAATTTTGCTGCCATATTTTGGCTATATCATCATTTCCATTAGTTCAGTGCAAATCGTCCCATGCCAAGATCTTCGAATTCAGACTGGAAGAAACGTTCTGTCAGCTGAATCAGATCCGCTGTATCCTTCACCCCCGCCGTCTCATAAGGAGAATGCATCGCAAGCTGCGGGAGTCCGATATCCACCGTATTCAGCGACACATGCGCATTCGCAATATTCCCCAGCGTCGAACCACCCGCCATGTCCGATCGGTTGGTGAATTCCTGATACTTTAATCCTTCACGCTCACATAACAACTTAAAGACTGCCGACGACACACCGTCCGTCGTATACTTCTGGTTCGCATTATATTTCATAACGATTCCACCATTCATCTTCGGACGATTGACCGGATCCGACTTGTCCGCATAATTCGGATGCACCGCATGCGCATTGTCCACCGACAGCATGAAACTGTTCGCAATAACACAGCGGAAAGCCTCATCCTTAATCGCCATGCAATACCTGATTCGATTCAGTACGTCAGAAATGTAGGTCGAATCTGCACCCTGCTTGCTTCCACTTCCAACTTCCTCATTATCGAAGATTGCAAGCACTGGCGCCGTGCCTGATGCACTATCTCTACGCACCAGATCTTCCATGGTCGTCGCCTTCATCACAACAGGGTCCGAACGAAGGAAGCCCTTCAGATCAGCAAAGCTGCACTGTAAGTCATCCAGATGTCCTGCAGAGACATATTCCTGTGATGCTCCCCAGACGCTGCCACGTCCACGAACATAGAGGAAGAGATCATCCCCAACGATGTTTTCCCTGGTCGTCATCGCAGCCTCAGCAACCAGTTCCATGAAGTGTCCCCTGGCATCCTGGTCTCCAAAGATTGGAATGAGTTCCTTCTGAACATTCAGTTCATGTCCCTTATTCGCATCGCGGTCCATATGGATTGCAAGGCTCGGAATCATGCAGAGATCCCGGTCGATATTCACAAGTCTGGTCTCAAGAGTGCCATCCTCTCTCTTCAAGAGAACCCTGCCTGCGACAGACAGAGGGCGATCAAACCAGGGGTAGATTAGCATGCCGCCATACTTCTCCACATTCAGCGTGGTATATGCGTCTGCACTATTCATCTCCGGATTTGCCTTCACCTTAAAGGCAGGAGAATCACTATGAGAAGCAGCAATCATGAATCCATGAATGGGTTCTTCCGGAATACGGAAAGCAATCAAAGCGGACTCATTTCTCACCGTAAAATATCTGCCACCTGGTACAAGTTCCCAGATCTCACTCTCACGAAGTTCCGTATAGCCAACCGCCTTCAGCTGGTTACGAATAATATTCACTGCGTGAAAAGCAGTCGGACTCGCCTCCAGGAAATCCAAGAGATCATTTGTAACCTTCCTATCATCCATACATCTATCTCCAATCAAAAAGGACAGTCGCCTATCCAATATTTATTTCCGTCTCATTCTACCATACCAACATGCCATATATACAGCAAAACTCCCTACCACCTTATGGCGGCAGGGAGCTTTTGATTGAAAGAATATTAGATTGAAGTTCTACATTTCCGAGGGAATTATCTCTCGTCTGCGTTCTTCTTCAGGATACCCAGAAGGAAGCAGGTAATTGCAGAACCAACAAGCCAGGAAATGATGTACATGAAAGGATTTCCTACGGTAGCGAATACGAAGATTCCACCGTGAGGAGCCATCAGTGTGCATCCGAACAGAGCGGACAGAAGACCGGCGACTGCGGAACCAACGAAGGTTGCAGGGATAACATGGCCAGGATCAGCTGCTGCGAAGGGAATTGCGCCTTCCGTAATGAAGGAAGCACCCATGATGATGTTGGTAACCTTGGTCTCCTGCTCAGACTTGGTGAACTTCTTGGGGAAGAAGATGGTAGCAAGTGCGATTCCAAGAGGAGGAACCATACCGCCAATCATTACAGCTGCCATTGCGATGTAGGCAACCTTCTGGAATGCAGGATCAGAAGAAGCTGCAGCTTCTGTAAGCATACCGGTACCGAATACGTAAGCTGCCTTGTTGATGGGGCCGCCCATATCGATTGCCATCATACCGCCGAGGATCAGACCCATGAGCCAGATCATTCCGGAGGCATAGATTGCGTTCAGCATTGCGGAGAGTCCGGTGTTAACAAGACCGATCACAGGGTTCAGGATGAAGCACATAAGAACTGCTTCGAGGAACATCCCAACAAGAGGGTAGATCAGGATCGGACGAATTCCCTGAAGAGACTTCGGGAAGTTCTCGGTCCACTTCTGGAGCATCAGTACCAGATAACCTGCAAGGAAACCTGCTGCGATACCACCAAGGAATCCGGATACGGTGTTACCGCCATTCTCGCCAACGAATGCGAAGTTCTTAACGAAGCTTGCGAATCCGGAGGTGCTGTCCCAATTGAAGTCTGCAACTGCTGCGTTACCATTGGAAGCTAAGAGACCACCAAGGAAACCAACTGCAAGACCGGGACGATCTGCGATGGAGTATGCGATATAACCTGCAAGTACGGGAACCATAACGCCCATTGCCATACCGCCGGCATTCTTCAGGAATGCGGAGATAGGAGTTGCGGAACCGAAGGAAGCACCAACAGATCCATAGCCCATCAGGGTATCAAGCAGGAATGCAAGTGCTACGAGAATACCACCGCCGATAACGAAGGGAAGCATGTGGGATACACCGCTCATTAGGTGGGTGTAGATCTGATGTCCAACACTATCGCCAGAGCCTTCCTTCTTCACTTCTTCCTCACTACCTGCTACAGGATGATATGCAGGCGCAGTACCGGAGACTGCCTTCTTAACAAGTTCATCAGCCTTGTGAATACCATCAGCAACCTTAACCTCGATGAGAGGTTTGCCTGCGAAGCGTTCCATAGGAACCTTTGCGTCTGCCGCGATGACAATTCCCTTTGCTGCCTTGATCTCTTCGTCAGTGATGACGTTCTTAGCACCGCCAGATCCTCTGGTCTCTACCTTAATGGAGATACCGAGTTCGTCGCCGGCCTTCTCAAGTGCTTCTGCTGCCATGTAGGTATGTGCGATACCGGTAGGGCATGCAGTAACTGCAAGTACATCATAAGTCTGAGGAGCTGCAGCAGCCTTAGCTTCAACAGCTGCATCCTTGGCATCTTCTGCATCAGTAATTACCTGAAGGAATTCCTCAGGAGTCTTAGCTGCGCGAAGAGAAGAAGTAAATCCATCATCCATAAGGAGTTCGGACAGTCTGGACAGAACTTCCAGATGTACGTTGTCCTCAGTATTGGGTGCTGCAATCAGGAAGATTACATATACGGGTTCGCCATCGAGTGCCTCGTACTCAACACCTTCCGGAAGAACCATTGCTGCAAGTCCCGGTGCAGAAACTGCATCGGATTTGCAGTGGGGAATGGCAATTCCATCACCTACGCCTGTTGTGCCCTCTTCTTCTCTCTTGAAGACACCTGCTTCGTAGGTCGCACGGTCATTGATATTACCGCGCTTCTCCATGAGGGTGACCATCTGCTTGATGACATCCTCTTTTCCCGTTGCGGTTCCGTTGAGCTCTATGCTCTGGACCGCTAAGAGATCTCTAACTCTCATATTCTCTCTAGCCCCTTTCTCATTTCGCTAAGTTTTATATTCCATCGGTGACCCTCTATGACACCGTTTGAACCATTCTTAATCCAGGTCGTTTCTGCCGAACTGGGCTAACAGCTCCTTAACCTTCTCTCTGCTTGCGAGAGTCTCAGACTGTGCAGAAGCTCCACCGGTGCAGTTACCGATATTGAATGCCTTCTCATAGTCTCCGAACTTGTTATATCCATACAGGAAGCCTGCCACGAAGGAATCGCCGGCACCTACAGTGTTCAGTACCTTACCTTCTGCAGACGGTGCATGGAATACATCACCATTCTCGGTGACCATCATCGCGCCCTTAGATCCCATGGATACGATAACGTTAACTGCACCCTTCTCCTGGAGCTTCTTCGCATAGGGAACGGCTTCTTCCCAGGTGTTGATCTCAAGGCCGAAGATCTCACCAAGTTCATGATGATTCGGCTTAACAACGAAGGGATGAAGCGGAAGTACATTCATCAGAAGGTCTCTGGTCGCATCAACTGCAATACGGATTCCTCTGCCTTCCAGATGCTTCATAATATCCATGTACATGGTTTCCGGCATAACACTCGGAATAGAGCCTGCCAGAACCAGAGTATCATCCGATGTCAGATGATCCAGATGACGATAGAGCTCTTTGATCTCCATTTCGCTGATTGCAGGGCCCTGGCCATTGACCTCAGTCTCGACGCCGGAACGAATCTTCATATTGATTCGTGAGAATCCATTCGGCACCGGAATAAAATCCGTCTTTACTTCTTCCTTACGAAGAAGTCGCTCAATCTCAGATCCAGTGAATCCGGCTGTAAAGCCAAGCGCGGTGCTCTCTTCACCCAGATGCTTCAGGACGATAGATACATTAACGCCCTTTCCGCCGGGGAAAAGCATTTCCTTGGATGTACGGTTGACCTTATCAGTCTCGAATCCAGGTACGTCAACAATGTAGTCCAGTGAGGGGTTAAAAGTTACGGTATAGATCATAGACCCACCTCCACGATATTCTTACAATCTCCGAATTCCGCATTATTTACGTGATTCGTGAGAATCGTTGCCTTTTGAAACTCCCCAAAGCTGATCGCGGAAACCGTTCCAAACTTGGTTTCATCAGCTAATACATATTTTTTCTTGGAATGTGCCATTGCCTCTTCCTTGATCAGGGCTTCCTTGACCTCAGGAGTAGTAAAGCCCCTTTTCTTGGTAATTCCATTCGTTCCAAAGAAGCCCTTAGAGAAGTTGTACTTTCTTAAAATGTACAGTGCTTCTTCTCCTACGATTGCCTCGGTCGTACTCTTGAACTCTCCCCCAAGGAGATAAACTGTCACGCCCATGGCAGCCAGCTTCTTCGCATGACCAACTGCATTGGTAACAAATACCGCGGACTTCTCCGTCAGATAATCAATCATAAGCTCTGTAGTCGTACCTGCATCCAGGTAGATCATGTCGCCGGGTTCAATCAAACTTGCAGCATATTTCGCTACCATGTTCTTTTCTTTGACATTTCTGCCCTTACGGAGAAGAACTTCATCATCCTTCGTCGTAAGTCCGGGACCGTCAATAGAGATCGCGCCTCCTCTTACCTTCTCAATGCGTCCGAGTCTGTCGAGTTCATTGAGATCGCGTCGAATGGTCGATTCTGATGTTCCGATACGCTCCACAAGACCTGTAATCGTTACAGAGCCTTTCTGATCCAGTAATTCCAGTATTTTGGCATATCTTTCTTCTGTCAGCATTTTTCGTACCTTCTGTCACAATCATTCAGTTTCTTTCAAATCTATTCAAATTATAGCGAGACTTTCTTCCATATTCAATCAATTTCTTTCAGAATCATTTACAAATCTGTCGTTCCAAATTTGTATAAATTGTCGGAGGCTAGAGCCCGCCCATACATTACACCCTCTTTCGTTTGGCATTCGATGTCCAATCAAAAAATGTCCCCTGTCGGCATTTCGACAGAGGACATTTCTTCTCATATAACCTATTGCTATACAGCAATCACTTCAGATACTTCTTCAGATACTGTCCGGTATAGGATTCCTTTACCTTTACAACATCCTCCGGTGTACCTTCTGCAATGATGGTTCCACCGCCATCGCCACCTTCCGGACCCAGATCGATGATCCAGTCCGCAGTCTTGATGACATCCAGATTATGTTCGATGACAATTACTGTATTACCTGTGTCAGACAGCTTGCGAAGGATCTGAACCAGCTTATTTACATCATCAAAATGAAGTCCCGTGGTCGGCTCATCCAGAACATAGATGGTCTTTCCCGTGCTTCTCTTGGAGAGCTCGGTTGCCAGCTTAATTCGCTGTGCTTCACCACCCGAGAGTTCCGTTGAAGGCTGACCCAGACGTACATAGCCCAGTCCGACATCATTCAGCGTACGAATCTTGTTGGCAATGGTCGGTACATTCTTGAAGAATTCCAAAGCTTCTTCCACCGTCATGTTCAGAACATCATAGATGGACTTACCCTTATACTTCACATCCAGGGTCTCACGGTTATAGCGCATTCCATGGCAGACTTCACAAGGAACATAGACATCCGGCAGGAAGTGCATCTCAATCTTCTTGATACCATCTCCAGCGCAGGCTTCACAACGTCCACCCTTTACATTGAAGGAGAATCGACCCTTCTGGTATCCACGTGCCTTCGCATCCGGCGTTCCAGCGAAGAGGTCACGAATCATGTCGAAGACACCGGTATAGGTTGCCGGATTAGATCTGGGAGTACGGCCAATCGGAGACTGATCGATGTCGATGACCTTATCTAACTGCTCCAGACCCTCGACTGCCCTACATTTCCCTGGAATCGTATGTGCGTGGTTCAGCTTCTTGGCAAGCGTCTTATAGAGAATCTCATTGGTAAGAGATGACTTACCGGAACCGGAAACACCGGTAACAACCGTCATGATTCCCAGAGGAAAGTCAACATCAATATTCTTCAGATTATTCTCCGTTGCGCCCTTAATGGAGATCTTGCCAGTGGCCTTCCTTCTCTCCTTTGGAACAGGAATCGAGAGCTTGCCAGACAGGTACCGGCCTGTGATGGAACGCTCACAACTTGCGATATCTTCGTATGTACCTGCAGCCACGATTTCGCCACCGTGTTCACCTGCTCCGGGACCGACATCCACCAGATAATCTGCCTCACGCATGGTGTCTTCGTCATGTTCGACGACAATCAAGGTATTACCCAGATCACGGAGTCCCTTGAGGGAGGCCAGGAGCTTATCATTATCTCTCTGATGAAGACCGATGGAGGGCTCATCCAGAATATAAGCAACGCCAACCAGGCCCGAGCCAATCTGGGTTGCCAGACGAATCCGCTGGCTCTCGCCTCCGGACAGAGTTGCTGTCGCACGGGAGAGGGTCAGGTATTCCAGTCCGACATCAGACAGGAACTTCACACGTCCCTTTATCTCCTTCAGAATGGCATGTCCGATCAGTTCCTGCTGCTCCGTAATCTTGAGATTCTCAAGCCAGGGCAGAATTTCACGAACAGACATCTCCGTAAGCTCGAAAATATTCTTCCCGCCGAAGGTTACTGCCAGAGAGGCCGGCTTCAGACGCTGACCATGGCAGGCTGTACAAGGAGAAGTTACCATGTACTCCTCGTACTGGGCCTTCATCATGTCGGACGACGTCTCACGATAACGCCTATGCATATCGGCGATCAGTCCATCGAAGCGAATCATGTAGGTACCCTCGCTCCTCTGACCCTTGTAATGAACCGCAACTTCGCGGTCAAATCCATCATATACGAACATTCTTCGGATATCTTCCGGCAGAGATTCATAAGGCTGATCCAACGAGAAGCCGTAAGCCTCTGAAAGTGCCTCAAGTACTGCATGGGTGAAACTATCCTTTTTGGAAGAGGACTGCCATCCCATGCTCTGAACACATCCCTCGTTGAAGGACATGGACTTATCCGGTATAAGAAGATCCTCATCGAATTCCATCTTGTAACCCAAACCAAAACATTCCGGGCATGCACCGAAGGGATTGTTGAAAGAGAAGCTTCTCGGCTCGATCTCATCAATAGAGATGCCGCAATCCGGACAGGAGAAGCTATCGGAGAAATGTAATTCCTCCCCATCAATAACGTCTACCGTAAGAAGCCCATCCGCAAGTTTCAGAGCACTCTCGATCGAATCGGTAAGTCTCTGCTCGATTCCCTCACGAACCACCAGACGATCAATCACAATCGAGATAGTATGCTTCTGGTTCTTATTCAGTTCGATGGTCTCCGACAGATCATACTGATTGCCATCCACAACAGCACGAACATAGCCCGCACGTCTCGCCTTCTCAAGAAGCTTCTCATGCGTACCCTTTCTGCCACGAACGACAGGCGCAAGGATCATAAACTTCGTGCGTTCAGGAAGCTTCAGAATCTGATCTACCATCTGATCCACCGTCTGCTTCTCGATCACTCTGCCACAGTTCGGGCAATGCGGAATACCCGCTCTCGCATAGAGAAGACGTAAGTAGTCGTAGATCTCCGTGACTGTACCCACCGTAGATCTAGGGTTGTGATTCGTAGACTTCTGATCGATGGAGATCGCAGGCGGCATACCGGAGATCTTATCCACATCCGGCTTATCCATCTGCCCTAAGAACTGTCTCGCATAAGAAGACAAGGACTCCATGTAGCGTCTCTGACCCTCTGCGAAGATCGTATCAAAAGCCAGGGAAGACTTACCCGAACCAGACAAACCCGTCAGAACCGTGAAGCTATCTCTCGGAATCTGCAAGCTCACATTCTTCAGGTTGTGAACCCTCGCACCCTTGATCTCAATATATTTATGTGGTGCCATTTAAAATTACCTCATATATCTATTAACTATATTCTTATGCCCGTTTCCCAGGCTATCCGTAACTGCCATCTCAAATTGTCCTTACAGGTGCAGACGTTGGAGAAGATCGATAGTGGCTGGCCCTGGCGAGCCGTCATCTCACCCCGGCGTCCTCCGACTCTTGTGGTATCCACGCCCTGATCGTCCCGCAGCCTTGCGATCATCTGCATCCACCTTTGCATCCCGCAACATGTTCTTGATCTCGACCAACTGGTCGCGGTATTCCGCAGCCACCTCGAAGTTGAGATCCGCTGCCGCCTCTTCCATTTTCTTCTTATACTTGTCAGCCAGCTTCTGCAGTTCTGTAAGATCCAGATCCTCAGCACTACGGAAGGATTCCTGTTCCTTAGCAACCTGCCTGGAGATCGACATAACCTCACGAACCGCCTTCTGAATGGTCTGAGGCGTGATGCCATGCGCTTCATTATATGCCTGCTGGATCTCGCGACGACGCTTGGTCTCATCAATTGCAGCTCTCATGGAATCTGTCATCGTATCCGCATACATGATGACATGTCCTTCTGCATTTCTTGCAGCACGTCCTATGGTCTGAATGAGGGAAGTTTCTGAACGGAGGAATCCCTCCTTATCTGCATCGATAATCGCAACAAGAGTAATCTCAGGAATATCCAGACCCTCTCTCAGGAGGTTAATACCGACCAGAACATCGAAGACATCCAGACGCAGATCACGAATAATCTCAGCCCTTTCCAGAGTGTCGATGTCACTATGCAGATATTTGACGCGGATACCGAGTTCCTGCATGTAATTGGTCAGATCCTCTGCCATACGCTTGGTCAGGGTTGTGATCATTACCTTATTATGCTTTGCTGTCTCCTTACGAATCTCGGAGATCAGATCGTCGATCTGTCCATCTACCGGTCTTACTTCTACATCTGGATCCAAGAGTCCCGTCGGACGGATCACCTGCTCAGCGCGGAGCATCTCATGCTCTCTCTCATAGTCCCCTGGTGTTGCAGACACGAAGAGCATCTGGTCTATCTTGGTCTCGAATTCACCGAAGTTTAAAGGACGGTTATCCATCGCACTTGGAAGACGGAAGCCATAGTCAACCAGGGTCTGCTTACGGGCCAGGTTACCATTATACATACCACGAACCTGAGGCAGTGTGATATGAGACTCGTCTACGATGATCAGATAGTCGTCTCCGAAGTAGTCCAACAGACACATAGGTGCTTCCCCTGGCTGCTGACTGGTCATGAATCTGGTGTAATTTTCGATACCACTGCAGAATCCGGTCTCTCGCAGCATCTCGATATCGAAGTTCGTGCGCTCTCTAATTCTCTGGGCTTCGAGTAATTTGCCTTCGCCCTTGAAGTATTTGATTCTTGCTTCTAATTCTTCCTCGATCTCATTGCAAGCCTGATTAATCGTGCCCTGTGGTACAACATAGTGAGAAGCGGGGAAAACCGGCGCATGTGAGACCTCTGCCTTCGCCTGCTGATTCACCGGGTCCATCTCCAGGATACGGTCGATCTCATCACCGAAGAATTCTACACGGTAGAAGTAATCACTGGTCGTTGCAGGGAAGATATCAAGGACATCTCCTCTTACGCGGAAGGTGCCTCGCTTAAAGTCCATATCGTTTCGGATGTACTGCATATTGATGAGTGCACGGATCACATCGTCACGGTCAATCTGCTGCCCCGGCCTCAGACTTACCATCATATTCTCGAAGTCATCCGGAGATCCGATTCCATAGATACAGGAGACAGACGCGACGACGATAACATCCTTTCGCTCTGCCAGTGATGCTGTCGCCGAGAGTCTTAGTTTCTCGATCTCATCATTGATTGCAGAATCCTTGGCGATATAAGTATCTGTTGAAGGCATATAAGCCTCTGGCTGATAGTAATCATAGTAAGACACAAAATATTCAACCGCATTCTCCGGGAAGAATTCCTTCATCTCTCCGTAGAGCTGTCCAGCCAGCGTCTTATTGTGAGAGATGATCAGCGTTGGTTTCTGTAATTTCTGTATTATATTAGCCATTGTGAAAGTCTTACCAGAACCCGTAACACCCTTCAGTGTCTCGAACTGGTTACCTTCCCGAAATCCTTCCACCAGCTGGTCGATCGCCTGGGGCTGATCACCGGTCGGTTCGAATTTCGAATGTAATTTGAATTCCATAGGATGCTCTCCTGAGCTATTTTCATGTGGTCATACGGGTTTACTATATCACCCAAACGCACGTTTGTCATTCGAACAGGAATAGTTTAATAAAGTTTTCAGAAAAAAAGAGAGCCACCCTCAAGTGACTCTCCTCATGATCAGTGATCAAATTATCCTTCTGATGCGAATCTTCCGTGGCAGGCTTTATATTTCTTACCAGATCCACAAGGGCATGGATCATTCGGATAGATCTTCTTAGATGCTCTACGCTTGGGTCCCTTGGTTATGGTATCGTCCTTGTTGGTACCGGTAACCTTAGCAACCTCTTCACGCTCAACCTTCTTCTCGATACGAATGCGATAGAGCATCTGAACGGTATCATGCATGATCGCGTCATTCAGGGCATCCATCATATCGTAGGAGATCATCTTATATTCATCGACCGGATTTCTCTGGCCATAAGACTGAAGTCCGATACCCTGCTTGAGCTGTTCCATATCGTCAATCTCATCCATCCACTTGTGATCGATGACACGAAGGAGGATGACACGCTCAACCTCACGGAAGGCTTCTGCTTCAGGGAACTCAGCTTCCTTGGCATTGTAGAGTTTCTCAGCCTCGTCGTAGAGCTTCTCTGTAAGATCAGATGCCTTCTTAACATCAGAAAGGGTCTCGTCCGTAATCGGCTTCAGAGGAACAACTTCAAGTAAGATTTGGTTCAGTTCGGTAAGGTTCCAGTCTTCCTTAGCAAGATCATCTGTGCAGACAGTCTTCACTGCTCCTTCGATCTGGCCATGGATCATCTGAAGAATCTGGTTCTTCATATTCTCGCCGGCAAGAACTCTCCTACGCTGCTTATAGATCAGCTCTCTCTGCTCGTTCATCACCTGATCATATTCGAGCAGGTTCTTACGAGTTGCGAAGTTGTTAGACTCGATCTTCTGCTGCGCCTTCTCGATTGCACTGGAGAGCATTCTGTGCTTGATCTCCTGTCCTTCCGGAACACCAAGATTCTCGAAAACAGTCTTCAGCTTATCAGAACCGAAGAGTCTCATCAGGTCATCTTCCAGGGAGATGTAGAACTGAGATTCACCAGGGTCACCCTGACGACCTGCACGACCTCTCAACTGGTTATCAATACGTCTGGATTCATGACGCTCTGTACCAATGATACGAAGACCACCGGCTGCAAGAGATTCCTCATCCAGTTTAATATCCGTACCACGACCTGCCATATTGGTTGCGATAGTAACAGCACCATGAATACCGGCATCAGCGACGATCTCTGCTTCCTGCTCATGGAACTTAGCATTCAGAACGTTATGCTTAATGCCTTCCTTGGAAAGCATTCTGGACAGAAGTTCGGACACCTCGATGGTAACCGTACCAACCAGAACAGGCTGCCCCTTCTCGTGAGCTTCCTTAACAGCTTCGACGACAGCCTTATATTTCTCAGCCTTTGTCTTATATACTGCATCTTCATGGTCGATTCTCTGAACCGGACGGTTGGTAGGGATGGTAACTACGTCCATTCCATAGATATCACGGAATTCCTGCTCCTCAGTTGCAGCAGTACCGGTCATACCGCCCTTCTTGTCATACTTATTGAAGAAGTTCTGGAAAGTAATGGTTGCCAGAGTCTTGGACTCCTGCTTAACCTTAACCTTCTCCTTCGCTTCGATTGCCTGATGAAGACCATCGGAATAACGACGTCCCGGCATAATACGTCCGGTGAAGGAATCGACGATAACTACCTGGTCGTCCTTAACGATGTAATCCTGATCTCTGTGCATCAGGTTGTGTGCACGCAGAGCAAGAATAACATTGTGCTGAATCTCGAGATTGTCGGGATCAGCCAGGTTGTCGATATGGAAGAATTCCTCTACCTTCTTGACACCATCCTGGGTCAGGGTGACAACCTTATCCTTCTCGTTAACGATGAAGTCACCGGTCTCCTGCTGCTCGATACCCATGATGGCATCGATCTTGGAGAACTCAGGAAGATCCTCACCACGATGCATCTGGCGAGCCAGAACATCGCACATCTCATATAACTTGGTAGACTTTCCACTCTGACCGGAGATGATAAGAGGCGTACGCGCCTCATCGATCAGGATGGAGTCGATCTCATCGATGATGCAGTAGTGAAGGCCACGCTGAACCAGGTCCTTCTCATATACAACCATGTTATCTCTCAGATAATCGAATCCGAGTTCGTTGTTGGTAATATATGTAATATCGCAATTGTAGGCAGCCTGACGTTCCGGCTTCTCCATGCCGTTTAATACAACGCCAACGGTAAGTCCGAGGAACTCATGGATCTTACCCATCCACTCAGCATCACGCTTTGCCAGGTAATCATTAACGGTAACGATGTGAACACCCTTGCCTTCCAGTGCATTCAGGTATGCAGGAAGAGTAGATACCAGGGTCTTACCTTCACCGGTACGCATCTCAGCGATACGGCCCTGATGAAGGATGATACCACCCATCAGCTGTACACGGAAATGCTCCATACCAAGCACTCTCTTACCAGCTTCACGTACAACCGCAAAAGCTTCCGGCAGGAGGTCATCCAGGGTCTCACCCTTTGCCAGACGATCCTTGAATTCCTGGGTTTTGCCTCTCAGTTCAGCATCAGAGAGCTTCTGCATCTTTGGACGCAGGGAATCGATCTTGTCCACGATCGGATAGATTCTCTTTAATTCGTGTTCGGAATGGGTTCCGAACATCTTCGTGATAAGACTCATGTCTTAATACTCCTTCATATTTACTTCTTACTTCCCCTCGGGAAATGTAAACCATACTTTCAAGTGGTATGAGCGCCTATTTTTCGGCAAACATACACTTTTATATTGTATCACTGTCCCCATGAGGGGGCAACGGAAACTCGTTATCTAGATTCGAAAGAGTTTACAGAATTTACCATATTATTCTGAATATTGTCTGCATATATTCAAGTATACAATATATTTTCGGAATACTTGTTGACGGTCAATGATCCACATGCTATAGTTCAATTATCAAAGGAAGGAAAAAGAAAGTGATATAGGGAGAGCTAATGTATCTCCTGAAGACCCTTTGAGGTGGAACTAATTGGAATACGTAGAAGGAGGTATAGTCCGAAGGGAACGTAACGATGTACCCTAACCGCCGCGGTCGGTATACACCGAAAGTCCTGAACCAGATCGGTTCTTTTGAATGATTATCTTAACCGGAGCTGTTTTAGCTCAGATGAGAAAATTTCGATGATCACAGGAATGGAATTGGAGTATGCAGGGCAGTAACCATTGACAATGTTATTGATTTGATACTGATAATTTAGTTTTGAAGTCCATAAACTTGGTTTGATTTTTGTTTTGGTAACTTCGCTCAGTGTTGTGTCGATGATATGGTATGAAAATTATATAGAATCGAGGTATTGTCATTGGGTATGAGCGAACCAATCGACAATGATTAGGCAGGGTGCTGAGTCGTTATGATCAGTGCCCTGCCTATATTTTACCCCTTTTTTCTTTACTTCCAGGCATTATCCCTGACAAGGCACAGAAAGCGACTTGCCGCAGCATCCCAGGAGAGATCCGCTTTCCATCTGCTATAAGCGTTCCAACGCATCTCTATCAGTTCCTGCGGATTGTGCTCTGACAGTTCCTGCCACTCTTTCATTCTATCCTTAAGTTCATCTTCCGTATGATAATAGAAAACGCCATTTCTTCGATTCATGGTCAGATTGGCTCTCTGATTCATATTCGTAAAGACAGGAACTCCATTCGCCATGGCGGAGGGCACACGGTCATGCACTCCCTTATAAAACAAGGGATTGATATCCAGAATCGCTTCGCTGTCTGCAATCAGATCATAAGTCATGGAGATCGGCACAGGAGCGATATGTTCTACATTTGCGAGGCGGACCAGGTCTGTCTCCTCCCAGCCTTCCCCTAAGAGGCGTATGGGGTACCCAGTCTGAGCCGCTGCCCGGACATAGCGGTAGCGCATCTCATAGCGGACACGTCGGTCCAGGGGATAGAGGAAATTCATCAGCTCCGCAAAACTATCTGCGGCATATTCTTCTGCTACTTCCCCTCTGCTGACAAGATAGTCGAAAAGAAGATCCTCCAGGGGCTGCTGTAGTGGGTCCCAGGCCTGGTAGAGATCGTTTATGAGGTCTTCAAAGGAACGAACGAGTCTGCCCGACTCCCCTAGGGCATCTTCCTTGACTCTAATCTTCTCTATGACACGCTTCCATTCCTCCATGCACTCTTCTTTCGATAGATAGGTTGCAGGAACTAAGATGCCGGGAACCTTCTCACCTGTCATGTTGTCACTGCTTCTCTCTCCATCTTCCGAAAGAAAAGCTGCAGTTCCTGGAATGGGAAGATAATCAACACTTCGAAGCCAAGGATAGTTGGCTTTCATATAGGACATATGGCACTGGTCAATCGCGAGAACGTGATAATTCTTCAGCGGGAAGGACAATCCGGGATGGTGGTAGAGCGGATGGTCCACAATCCAGTTGTAGAAGGGCGCATTCAGACGGTCCAAAAAAGGGCTGCCGTCCTCCAGGGTAAGATAGGGGAGTTTCGAGTTAATATCCAGAATTGCATCATATCTCGAGCGCTCCTCCTTCTCTGGCAGCAAGTCCTCCAAGCAGTCGTAGTCCACATCATCATGAGACAGTTCGAGATACTCCACCTCGCAACCGATGGACTCTAGTGCCTCCTCCATCCTTCGCAGGAAGAATTCTCCGGAATAATAACAGATTTCTCTTGTATGTATGATGGAGATTCTCACGTCTGCTCCTCATCTTAAATCCATGTCTTTGCTTAATCAAAAAACCTGTGATCAACTGACCACAGGCTTCCCAGATACTACCAGGAGATTACTTCTGTTCCATCTTCTGTAACCAGAACCTGAATCTCCCACTGAGCGGACGGCTTACCATCCAGCGTATATACTTCCCATTCATTTTCCTGGTCTGTGTAGATCTGATTGGATCCCATATTGATCATAGGCTCAATCGTGAACATCATACCGGGAACCAGGAGCATATCTTCTCCTGCATTCGTGCAATAGCTTACCCAAGGTTCTTCATGGAATTCGATTCCAACACCATGGCCGCCGATTTCGCGTACGACAGAGAAGCCATTCTCTTCAGCATGTGTATGAACAACTTCTGCCATATCACCGAGGAAGCCCCAGGGCTTGGTTGCCTGAAGTCCCAGATCAACACACTCCTTCGTAACTTCTACCAGTTTCTTCACTTCCGGATCCACGTCACCGATCATGAACATACGGGAGGAATCGGAATAATAACCATCCAGGATGGTGGAGCAGTCTACATTGATGATATCTCCGCTCTGAAGAACCACGTCCTTCGAAGGGAAACCATGGCATACCTGGTCATTTACAGATGTGCAGACACTGTACGGGAATCCTTCATAATTCAGAGGTGCCGGAATACCACCCATGGAATAGGTGATATCATTGACAATCTCATTGATCTCTGCCGTATTCATTCCTTCATGAATTGCCTCTGCAATCGCATCCAGGCAAGCTACATTGATTTTCGCGGATTCACGAATCTTCTGGATCTGCTCTTCATTTTTGATCAACTTGTGACTCGGAACCGTGTGTCCTTCCAGTGCATAACGGAAAATCTTCTTATCGAATTCCATATGGCACTGCTTATACTTCAGTCCGCTGCCACACCAGCAGGCATCATTACGACCTATTTTCTTATCTGCCACAATTGCCTTCTTTCTTATCGTGCTCCCTATAGAACACCCTTCAAGCACATCTCATCTGTGCCGATTATTCGCGCTATTATATTAACGATTTTCCCTTACACTTTCAAGCAAGCAAACAGGGCACTTCTGACAAGGGACTCGCATATCACTCGAACATACTTCGGATATTCATGCGGTCAATCCAGTTCTCCTCGTCCGGAATAGCCTTAATCTCTTCATCTTCAGAAGAATCATCGCCCAGATTATGACCATTAATGAAGTTCACCTTATCATGGTGAATGGTCACTTCACTGATTCGGATCCGGTTCCAAACCTTGTTATTCTTCTTATACTGGTGCTCGGCCATTAACAGTTTCTTATAATCATATCCATCCCAGGACAGCCGGACACCCGCAATCCCCATCTCGGAAGCAAGTTTCGCCTGATACTTCTCAGCAAGAGCCTTGCGTCGTATCTCTTCATTGATCGTTTCCCGATCGGTAGGGAGCCTCTCCAGCTGATCATCCAGAAGATCCATCCAGAAGTCCTGTATCTCATTCTCCAGATATGCCTCTTCTTCAGGCGTAAGTTCTATCCCCTCTTCAAGTGCCTTCTGGTAGAAGATATGATCATGCACCCCCATCTCGCGAATGGTACGTCTGACCACTGCAGACATAATATAGCCGTCATCTCTGATGTTCCAGTAGTCCTTACTACTCTTGGGATTATAGATCCTTGCTTCTTTCTCTATAATACATTCTTCCAGCAGAACATAGTAGGACAGGTCACGCAGGGTAATCGCATCGCCATCCACCCAGGCCGCCGCTTCATCCAGGTGATCTGTATAGACATAGATCTGATGCTCCTGGAAGCCTGTATAGCCACTCCAGACAACAAAAGCAGCCACAGCCGCCAGGATCAGTACCCAGCGGAGACGACTGCTCTTAATAAATTTTATGAATAAGTTCTTCATACGCATTATCCAGCTTTACAGCCTACGAATTGCAAGGATGGGATGGCAATATACAGATCGATAGTTCGTAATACCGGTCTTGGAACTCTGCGCTTCAACGATGGTACCTCCACCCTGATAGATTGCTACATGGCCCGGATAGCAGACAATATCGCCTGGCTGAATATAATCAATACCGACAGCGGATCCTACACTTCTTAAGGAGCCGGATACCTGTCTTCCACCCTGCAGATAACCAAAATGACTATAAACCTGCTGAACGAATCCCGAACAGTCAATTCCGTTCGTCAGCGAATTGCCCCCCCAGACATAAGGGTTACCAACGAACTGATTAGCATACGCTACGACTGCATTGCCGTCGACATGTGCTGGAGGATTGCCTCCTTCTACCTTCTGACCACTGCTTGTCGTTGATGTCGTATCCTGTTGCTTCTTCAGCTGCGCCTCTGTATTCTTTCTGGCCTCCTCCTGGGCCTTCTTCAGTGCCTGCTCATCTGCAGCCTTCTTTTTCTTTTTTGCAAGAGCATTGGCCGCACTCTTCGCATTTGCCAGCTGGTTAGAGATATCACCAAGTGTTGCTTCCATCGCCGCAACCTTGGCATCCAGGCTGGCCTGCTGTGCAGCCATCTCCTGCTCCTCTACCTCTAGTTCTGCCTCTTCTGCTTCGAGCTGCTGCTTCAACTCGGTAATCGTCTGAACTGTACCCTCGTAGGTATCGAGCATCTGCTGGTCGTATTCATAGACACTGCTTGCATACTCTACACGATTCATAAGGTCCCCTATGCTGTCCGAATCCAGAATCGAAGTAAGAATGGTTTCATTTCCACCATTCTCGTAGGTATACTTCATTCTCAGCTTAATCTGGCGATACTGTTCATCCGCAAGAGCCTGGGCTGCGACAATCTCAGCTCCTGCATCAGAAATCTCCTGCTGTTTCTCAGCAATCTGTGCTGCCAGCGCCTGAATGTTCGCCATCAGATTGGCAAGTTCGCTTGTTGCTGCATCGAGATTGCTCTGAGCATTGGCCTGTTTATTCTCCAGATCATCCATCTGATCCTGTAACTCTGAGAGCTGCCGATCGTACTCTGCCTGTTTCTTCTCATATTCCTGATCTTCTTTGCTCTTGGAGGAAGAAGAGTTTCCAGAACCTGTGAAAGTGCTGTCCGAGCTATCAGAACCACTGCCTGTATTACTTGTTGTATCGCTTGTCTCCGTCGAGGAGGGTGTTGCATAAACCCTCGGAATGGGAGCATTACTAATAGAAGCAATACAGATTGCTCCTAGAAGGAATTTACTAATTGTTAAACGAAAGGAATTCTTCAATTGTTTCTCCGTCGTTAAGACTTTTGCTTTCCCCTTGAAAAGCACAATATTACATACTGTGATACTAACTTACCTGCCACTTCACGTCAACCTCGCTATCCCGCGATATTCCATCCAAGGTCACCCTTAGGAACATGTGTCATTCGATATCCAATCAAAAAATGCCGGGAACAAGTCCCGGCATCCTCTCCCATATTCAATTGATGATCATCGGCTTATTCAGCACAAAGACGCATGCGGATATCTCTCGTGATAATGTCCGTATAACTAAAGGACAGAAGCTGTGCCGGACGGTCTGCCGACTTACCTTCCACCTGGATCGTAAATACGGAAGGATATGCTTCCTTGATAACACCCGTCTGGATGTCAACCTTATTACGACCACGATCAAGTCTAATCTCTACACGATTGCCGCACTGTTCCTTGACAGAAGCACGGACTTTTTCAAATTCTGTTCGTTCCATAATCCCTGATCTTCTTTCACCCTATGTACTTAGTGTACCAATGTAATGTAAAACACTAGATGTAGTATAGCATCATATGGGTCATTTGTCAAAAATGCCATACAAGATATAGATGAAAAAATTCGAATGATTCAAAGGGATTGTTGCTATCCGCCCCCTGTATTATAATGAAGGGGCAAGTTCATTCGTCAATTTGCACACACAACCTGTAGAGTTTTCCCTACTTATCCACAATGCACATAACTTATCCATAGAAGGACTAGTTTGGAGGTAATTATGATTCGTGCACTCCTTGCACTGATTGCAGCTGTACTCTTTCTGATTCTGACATTACCCGTTCTGGGAATCCTCTTTCTCCTGCGTAAGAAGCATCCCGTCGGTGTGAACCGCGTTGCCAGTAAGATGGTTTCCTTTATCTTCCGTCTAATTGCACTCTGCGCTACTGTACGGTTAGAGATTCGAGGATTGGAGAATGTTCCCAAGGACACAGCTGTCCTCTACATCGGTAATCACGCGTCCATCTTCGATGTTATCCTTACTTATCCTTACCTGAATCGTCCTGCTGGATATCTCGCCAAGAAAGAGCTTCGCAAGGTTCCCATCCTTCCCTTATGGATGGATCTGCTCGGCTGCCTCTTCCTTGACCGAAATGACAACAAGCAGGCACTACAGACCATTCTTACTGCCATCGACCACATCAAGGCAGGAGAGTCTGTATTCATCTTCCCGGAAGGCACACGTTCAAAGACCGGAGAGATGGCTGAATTCAAGGCAGGTTCCTTCAAGGTTGCAACCCGCACTAATTGTCCCATCATTCCGGTCTCTATCACTCACACCGCTGACATCTTACGGAAGCACATTCCCTTCGTTAAGACGACCAAGGTTGTGATCACCTATGGAGAAGCCATCGATGTCGCAAGCTTAAGCAACGAAGAGAAGAAGCACCTCGCCCCAATGGTTCAAGCTAAGGTGCAGGAGATGCTCGGTTAAAGCACTTCCTCTGTCAGCGCTTTTACAATCTTCGTAAAGTTCATGTAATGAGATGCCTTCACCAGAACTGCATCTTTCGCCTTGCATTCTTTCTTGAGAAAATCTGCGGCCGCATCTACCGTATCGAAGTGATAGCAAGCCTTCTGCTCCATACCACCTTCCGCTGCCGCACGATCTATCTCTTGAGAGAGAGGACCAACAGTCACAAGCAGATCAATACCATTCTTCACAACCGCCTGTCCCACTTCATAATGGAAACGCTTCTCATCTTTTCCAAGTTCTCCCATATCACCAAGCACCGCAATCTTACGGCCATTAGCATAAGACAGAACCTCCAGGGACGCCTTCATGGACATCGGATTTGCATTGTAACAGTCATCAATGACCGTCATCCCATTCTTGTCCAGGAAATGACTTCTCCCCGCAATGGTCTGAACACTCTCAATACCTGCGCGAATCTCTTCTATACTTAGTCCCAGCTTATATCCAACTGCAGTCGCAGCCAATGCATTCATCACATTATGTCCACCCGGAAGTGGAATCACAACGGAGAAGCTCTCTTCTCCAACATGGATCGAGGCCTTCATCCCCTTCATGCCAAGGGATTCCACATCGCTCGCATGGACGAAAGTATCCTGATTCTCTACCCCATAGAAATAGATCTTTGCGCCGGGCACCTTCCCTACGCTGCGAAGTTTGTCATCATCCCCATTCAGAACCAGAGTCGCCGGCTCATGCAGATGCTCAAAAACCTCTGTCTTCGCCTTCAGTACACCATCTCTGTCCTTTAGATTCTCCAGATGACAGTTGCCAATGTTGGTCATGACCACGAAATCCGGGCGTGCGATACGTCCAAGAATATGCATCTCTCCAAACATGGAGATCCCCATCTCCACAACAGCTGCTTCTGTCTCACTGTCAATGCGGAGGATGGTAAGCGGCAGACCGAGGCCATTATTCTGATTTCCCTCCGTCTTCAGTGTTCTGAACTTCTGCCCCAGAACAGACGCGATCATTTCCTTTGTACTCGTCTTACCTACAGAACCGATAACTCCCACCACAGGAATCGTCAGTGTTGAACGATAATACGCTGCAAGATCTCTCAGTGCCTGCACCGTAGAGCCAACACGAAGAATCGGACCAGCCAGCAGATCTTTGGATTCCAGGAAGTCCCCAGGATCCTCTTCGGAAATGCAGAGCAGGGCCCCATTTGCGAAACTATCCTGAATAAAGTCGTGGCCATCGACGCGCTCGCCCTTAATCGCTGCGAAGACACCGCCCTCCACTACCTTACGGTTGTCAATCACAATACCGTTTGCATTCTGGGAGAGAAAGGCCTGTTTTACATTTTCATCCATGTCCTGAGGGAAGAGAAGCTGCCCATGTACGGCAGCTTCCATCTCAACAGGCGACATATGATTCATCATAGTCGTCCTCCTACTTATTCGTTGTTCTTCTCAAGTGAGATTCGAATGATATCTTCACAGAGGCTTGCAAAATCCCTTCCAAGAACCGCTGCCTCCTGGGGCAGAAGGCTGGTCGGAGTCATTCCGGGCAGAGTATTCGCCTCAAGGCAGAAGATATTCTCATCTGCGTCCATCAGGAAATCAATTCTGCTATAGATCGGAAGATGAAGTGCAAGAGAAGCCTTCAGCGCATAAGACTGCATACGCTTCGTTGCATCATCAGAGATCTGGGCAGGGCAGGTATCTACCGTTGCGCCTGGCTTATACTTATTCTCATAATCGTAGAAGCCTTCCTTCGGAGCAATCTCGATGATGGGAAGTACCTTCTTGTCGACAACACCGACAGAAAACTCTCTTCCCTTTACATACTGCTCGATCAGAATATTGTCTTCCCAGCGGAAAGCTTCATCCAGTGCAGCATCCAGTTCTGCTTCTTCCTCTACGATGGATACGCCAATGGATGAGCCGCCGCATGCAGGCTTAACTACGCAGGGATATACAATCTGAGAACGGAAGGAGCCTTCTGCTCTATCTCCAATCTTCAGAGCAATTCCCTTGGGATAAGGAACACCGGCATCACGAAGGAAGAGCTTGGTCACTTCCTTATCCATTGCAACTGCACATCCCAGATTGCCATTACCTGTATAGCGGATTCCATGCAGATCAAAAGCTGCCTGCACCTTACCGTTCTCACCGTTCTCACCATGTAGAGCCAGAAAAACGATGTCAGCCAGCTTGCAGATAGCGATTACATTGGGTCCAAAGAAGCTGTTGGACTGATCCTTACGGCTCGCACAAACCGCCTTGAGATCCGGTGCCTGGGATGAGATTTTCGCAGGCTTAACGCTTGCTTCCTCTGTATGCTGAAAGATATCCGCTACGTCGCATTCCTCATCGCCGTATCCCATAAATACATCGAGCAGAAGCACCTTGTGACCTTTGCTGCGAAGGGCGTCGCACACCTTTCCTCCGGAGACGAAAGAGACATCTCTCTCCGTGCTGAGTCCGCCTGCAAGAACTACTATATTCATAGATATTCCTCTTTTCTTATCACAAAACTTCCCTTATCATACCGCGATTTTCGAAGGCATACAAGAAAAACGGCACGGAAATTCCTTCCATGCCGTTTCTTTCTCCCCCAGGACCATACTCCCCTTAGAAAATAAATACCTCTATTGGCAATTTCCACAAGTCATCGAAATGAGCCACCGGGCGCAAATCCACCGGAAGATACTCATAGATGGTATGCAGTGCAAAGCAGGCATCATTTCTAGCTTCATAGCGATGCAGGGCCCCATTCAACTCGCATGACAGGCGTAACATCTTCATGTGCAGATCCGGACGATACGCATGCATCACCTGCCGAATTCCATAATGTAGAACCAGTTCTGCCAATCCATAATCCCTGTCCTTCATGTATATGCTGGCAAGATTGATAGACAAGGCCGCCATCATAGCGTGGTACTGTTCGCCCGGCCGATGTAGACGGTAGGCGATTGAAAAGAGGCTCTCCATCTTCGATTTTCCTCTTAGGACATCACCACTATGGCAATCCCCCATGGCATTCGCATTCAGTATCATCAGCTCTGTGTTGGTATAAGCCATACTTCCAAAATCCGAGAAGTCTCTCACAGACGGGTCCACATTCGGATGAAGCAAGTTGATCATTCTCCAGACGCATGCCTCTGCCCCCAGATTCTGCTCTGCCTGTTCCAGAGACATTCCCATATCCAACAGATACTGCACTCTGCTCATGAAGAGCATGAACTCGAAGTAAAGCCGGTTTTCCTTGTTCTCTTCGCAAACGTAGGGCTTAAGTTCCGTCAGGATCTCTTCCGCTCTCTGGGTCTTCCCATAGATCAGTGCCTGACGGACAAGTGCTCTTAGCCTCGCAACTTCGCCCCCGCATACGTATGCCAGCAATTCCACCATGGAATCGGACAGTTCCAACTTATTAAAGATAGCCTCAATGTTCTGTAGTGATGGATCTGTACGACCTGTCTCGATCCGTGATAATGTGCTGACATTACAGATGCCCCAGGATAGCTCTTCCTGTGTCATTCCGTAATCCATTCGGGCATCCTTCACAATCTTGCCCCAATCCACATTCCACATTTTAACTCCCCTTCTTCATATTTTCCTTTCTGGATACGATTGGTTACCTGAACGCCGTTCAATTTTTGATTTTATACAAAAATTTGTATTAGTCAACATATTTTTCTGAATTTTATAATCATTCTGCAAAGATGTCGGATATCTGGCAGATATACAAGCTTTATTTTCTTAGAAAGTTATCGTTTTCGCAAAGAAAAGGAGAACATCTTTGATGTTCTCCTTAAGAAATATTCACTATATATTCGTATTTTAAACGAATTTCTTTTAAAATGCCGGCCATGCGCCGGATGCTATTCAGTTACTCTTCGTATCAGAAATCCGGCTCGATCAGGCCGTAGGTGTTGCCGCGACGCTTGTAGACGACATTGATCTCATCCGTCTCAGCATTACGGAATACGAAGAAATCATGTCCCAGAAGATCCATCTGGATGCACGCATCTTCAGCATACATCGGCTTCATATCGAACTTCTTGGAACGAACGATTTTGATCTGCTCAACATCCTCCTCATCTTCTGCGTCCAGAAATGCCTGTTTGAAATCGCTGTCCGCAGCCTGCTGCTTGGTGATTAGTTTCTGTCTGTGCTTCTTGAGCTGACGCTCAATCGTTTCCTCGACGAGGTCGATGGAAACGTACATATCACTGCTTACCTGCTCAGAACGGATAACTCCGCCGTTGATAGGAATTGTGACCTCAATCTTCTGGCGCTCCTTCTCAACGCTCATGGTCACATTTGCAATCGTGTCGTCATTGAAGTACTTGTCTAGTCTTGAAAGCCGCTCCTCCACTGCTGCTTTCAGTCCCTCAGTGAGTTCGATGTTACGTCCGGTGATTTTCAGTCTCATATGATCAACCCCTTTAATTATATATTTGACAGGTGTTTCGTCTGTCATGACTTGATTATAACATAACCATCTTACAGGACAATATTTCCGGCAAAAGTTTTCTGAAAAAATATACTTGACATTTCGATTTGTATATACTTTTGCCCTCTGTCCCACATACCACATCTTGATATTCTGTGATAGTATAGAGACGAGATATACACATTCAGGAGATTTCTATTATGGAAGAAAAGAACATGCAGATCCGGACCGCTTTCATCACCGGTGCATCCCGTGGAATCGGACGCGGAATTGCCTTGGTGCTCGCCAGGAACGGATACAATCTGGCCCTGACCTGCCGTAGAAATAAGGAAGACTTAGACGCCTTCGCACAGGAGCTTCATTCACGTTATATGATTGACGTCTGCACCTATCAGTGTAATGCCTCTTCTTATCCGGAAGTAGCCTCCACTATAGACGCTGCCCTGGCACACTTTGGCAAGATTACGCTTCTCGTGAATAACGCAGGAATCTCCAAGGTCGGCTTACTTACAGATCTAAGTCCAGAAGAATGGAAGGAACTCATAGAGACGAATCTCAGCAGCCTCTTCTACCACTGCAAATCCATCATTCCTTCTATGCTTCAGAAGGAAGAAGGAAGAATCATTAACATCTCTTCCATGTGGGGAAGCGTTGGCGCTTCCTGCGAAGTTGCCTACTCTGCCTCCAAGGGCGGTGTAAACGCTTTCACCAGAGCCCTTGCCAAGGAACTTGCCCCCTCCAACATTCCCGTTAATGCCATCGCCTGTGGCGTCATTGATACCGACATGAACCGTATCTTTACCGAAGAAGACCGACAGGCTCTCTCGGAAGAGATTCCCGCCGGTCGCTTTGCAGAACCCGAAGAAGTCGGAGAGGCTGTTCTCGCCCTTGCCCAGATGCCGGCTTATGTCACCGGGCAGATCATCGGCATGGACGGAGGCTATCTGTAATTCCCGAGTGTCCTCTCTAACTGCTCCATATAGGAAGTGCGCACATCCAGAGGCCCCACAATAGACATATGAGGTCCCAGACCTGTAATCCAGCCAAAGAACTGCTGCGATACTTCCACTTCCACCACAGCCTGTACTCTTCTCGGCGCCTCCTGCACGCCAGAATCGACGCTGCCACGGTCAAGCTCTTCTTTTTTATCCGCTTTCACATAATGCATACGGGTATCTAGTCCGAAACGATCCAGAATGACATCCACCATCCTCTCATCAAACTCCAGTCTGACCTCTCTGGTCTCACCCGCAAACATCCCAAAGGTGCGCTTGGCATAATCATCTCTGCGAAGCGCCTTGCGTTCTTTTGCCCCCTGCATGGGTTCATCAAGCACTTCTGCCTTCATCATACGATCCACACGATAGTGCCTTATCTCTTCTTCCTTATGATCATATGCCACCAGGTAGTAGTTCTCATTGTCCCACAGGAGAAATGCAGGGCTTACCACATAGATTCTTCCGCCATGCCTGGGCACCCGCTTCTTTTCAATATTATAGGTAGAATACTGAAAGGCCACAGGCTTTCCAGCTTCAATTGCCTGTGACAGGGCATCCACAATATAGTAGATCTTCTCATTGTCTGTCTTGGTTCGGTTCTGAACCACAATCTGTCTCTTCAGGGAATTCGCCTCGAAGCGATTCGTCAGCGCTTCGAGCTTCTTTAATAGTTCTCTTGCCTTTTTCTCCGTAATGAAACGGGATGCAGACACTGCATCGGCCAGGATCTTCACCTCCGGCAGATCGAATTCACGACTTGCGCAGTAATAACCACCCTTTCTTCCCTGCTTCTGTACGATGTCATAGCCCACATTGACACAAGCCTGTACATCACTGCCCACCGACTTACGATCAACCACATACTCCTCACCCAGATCAGACCTCAGACGGTTGCTGATTTCAGAGGCATTCATCGGATGATTCTCATCTGTTTCATGTAGCAGCAATTCCAGAATCTTCAGTAATTTCTCTTTCTGATATGGTGTACGCATCCAGTTCCCCCTTATTGATATCGATTCAGTTGATACACTGTAGTTCATATCATATGTTCCTATAGATCCTCATTTTATCATATATACAAAGCGCACAAAATCTCCTCGTTCATTTTGTGGATACCAAACAAATTCCGTGGAAGACTCCCAAGACGCATTGAGTTTCCAATAATTAAGTGTTATAAATAAATCATCGAAGGAAAACTTTCGACCAACAAAATCTTATATATTTACCGGGAGACGATGAGCAAGGTAGATGAGGCAGCTGGTGCTGTTTTTATTTATCGTGCTTTTTTTATGTCCATTTTTTAAGTAAAGAAGAACTTATCGAAATAAGAAAAGACGTTCCGGGATTCAATGAAGGAGGAATTATTTATGTATGATGTAGCAGTGATCGGAGCAGGATGTACCGGTTCCGCTATCGCACGCTATCTCTCTCGCTACCAGGTTAAGGCCTGCGTAATTGAGCGTGAAGAAGATGTCTGCGATGGCACATCTAAGGCAAACAGTGCAATCGTTCATGCTGGTTTCGATGCCCACACCGGCACCATGAAAGCCAAGATGAACGTTCGCGGTTCTGAGATGATGGAGGATCTGTCCAGGGAACTCGATTTCCCTTATGACAGAAATGGTTCCCTTGTCGTTGCAACCGCTGACCAGGACGCTTCCCTTCTTGATGAACTCAAGGCACAGGGGGAAGCAAATGGCGTAAAGGATATCCGCATCTTAGACGAAGCTGAGTTAAAAGAGATGGAACCCAACCTCGCCGACGGTGTTGTAAAAGCTCTCTTCGCTCCTACCGGTGCTATCGTATGCCCCTTCAATATGACCATTGCTCTTGCTGAGAACGCAGCCGACAACGGCGTTGAATTTTTCTTAAATACGACTGTTGAGAAGATCTCCCGCGAAGGAGATCATTACCTCATCGAAACCGATGGCAAGCCCATCAAAGCCAAGGCTGTTGTAAATGCAGCCGGTGTATATGCAGATGCCATCAACAACATGGTAAGCAGCCACAAGTATCACATCACCGCTCGTCGTGGACAGTACAACCTCTTGGATAAGACCGCCGGCAGTCATGTACGTCACACCATCTTCCAGCTTCCCACTAAGATGGGTAAGGGTGTTCTCGTAACTCCTACCGTTCATGGTAACCTCCTGGTAGGACCTACCGCTGAAGACATCGACAATAAGGAAGGCGTTAACACCACAGCTGATGGCCTTGGTTCTCTTCCTAAGACTTCCGCTCTCTCTGTTAAGAATATTCCTTTCAGAGAAGTTATTACCGCTTTCGCAGGTCTTCGTGCACATGAAGATGGTGGTGATTTCGTAATTGGCGAAGCAGAAGATGCTCCTAACTTCTTCAACGCTCTTGGAATTGAATCTCCGGGACTTTCTTCAGCACCTGCAATCGGCGAATATCTCGCTGACATGGTTGCCGAGAAGCTTGGTCTTTTGAAGAACCCCAACTTCAATGGAACCCGTAAGGGCATCCTTGATCCTTCTAAGCTCTCCATCGAAGAGAGAAATGAACTCATCAGGAAGGAACCCGCATATGGTCAGATTATCTGCCGTTGCGAGATGATCACAGAGGGCCAGATCCTCGATGCTATCCATCGTACTCTTGGTGCTCGTTCTCTTGATGGTGTAAAGCGCAGAACCCGTGCAGGAATGGGACGTTGCCAGGCCGGCTTCTGCTCCCCTCGTACCATGGAGATCCTCGAGCGTGAAGTTCCCATGAGCGCATTTGATGTAACTAAGACCGGCGGTCAGTCTAAGATCGTCATTGGCTATAACAAGAGAGTCTAAGGAGGCTGTCATGAAGAATTATGATCTGGTTATCGTAGGCGGAGGCCCTGCAGGACTTGCAGCAGCTGTTGCCGCTAGAGACAATGGTATTCAGGACATCCTCATCATCGAGCGTGATGACCGTCTGGGCGGAATCCTGAATCAGTGCATCCACAATGGTTTCGGTCTCCACACCTTCAAAGAAGAGCTGACCGGCCCCGAATATGCACAGCGTTTCATCGATCAGGTAATCGAGCGCAAGATTGACTATAAGCTGAACACCATGGTAATGGACATCAACCCGGACAAGCAGGTCACTGCTATGAACCGTGAAGATGGTATGTTCGTCATCGATGCGAAAGCTGTTATCCTGGCTATGGGATGCCGTGAACGTCCGAGAGGAGCCCTAAACATCCCCGGCTATCGCCCCGCTGGTATCTACTCTGCAGGTACTGCACAGAGACTTGTTAATATCGAAGGCTACATGCCCGGTAAGAAAGTTGTCATCTTAGGATCCGGTGATATCGGACTGATCATGGCACGTCGTATGACCTTGGAAGGTGCCGAAGTTAAGGTTGTTGCTGAGATCATGCCTTACTCTGGTGGTCTGAAGAGAAACATCGTACAGTGCTTAGATGACTATGGCATCCCTCTGAAGCTCTCCCATACCGTCGTAGATATCGAGGGCAAGGAAAGAGTTGAGGCTGTTACCATCGCTGAAGTTGATGATCACATGAAGCCCATCCCCGGAACAGAAGAGCGTTATGAGTGCGATACTCTGCTTCTCTCCGTTGGTCTTCTTCCTGAGAACGAGCTCTCCCGCCAGTCCGGCGTAGAACTGAGCCCCGTTCACAGAGGACCGATCGTTAACGATTCCCTGGAGACCAATGTAGAGGGTATCTTCGCTTGTGGTAACGTACTTCACGTACATGACCTGGTTGACTTTGTTTCCCAGGAAGCTGCTCAGGCTGGTAAGAACGCAGCAAACTTCATCCTCCATGGCGAGAAGAAGGCAGAGCGTATCGTTAAGATTAATCCTACAGGCGGTGTTCGTTACACCGTTCCTGCTTTCATCCGTCCTGAAGAGATGGACGAAACTGTAACCGTACGTTTCCGTGTTGGTGCTGTATATAAGAACTCCGCAGTCGCTACCTACTTCGATGATGAGTGCGTAGCCCGCCGTAAGAAGCAGGTATTTGCTCCTGGCGAAATGGAGCAGGTTATCCTTAAGAAATCCGATCTTCTTGCACAGAAGGATCTGAAAGAGATCACCATCAGGATCGAGGAGGCATAGAAATGACAGAAGAAAGACATCTTACCTGTATTAACTGCCCTATGGGCTGCCCGCTTACCGTAACCATCGAAGATGGTAAGGCAGTAAGCGTAACCGGTAACACCTGTAAGCGTGGTGAGAACTACGGTATGAAGGAGGTTACCAATCCTACCAGAATCGTAACCAGTTCCGTTCGTGTTAAGGGAGGTGAGCTTCGCATGGTATCCTGCAAGACCAAGGAAGACATTCCCAAGGGCAAGATCTTCGATATCTTGAAGGCCATCGAAGACATCGAACTTCAGGCACCGGTTAAGATCGGTGATGTTGTTCTTGCCAATGTATGCGATACTGGAGTAGACGTTATTGCAACCAAGAACGTTGGAGTTAAGGCCTGAATACTTAATGTTCGTCATATTAAAGCCCACTGCGACATGTGTCGCAATGGGCTTTTTTGTGTGCTATACTGTCTGTGCTGCAGATAATCACCATGAGAGGAAATCCCAATGATGAAAAAAGCATTAAATATCGTATCCATGATCGCAGTCGTGCTGGAAGATCTCTTGGCAGTTCTGGTAGCCATTGCAGCAGTTGCTGCAATTATATGTATGATCCCCGACTACCTTCATATCATGCAGAACGGCATGACAGAAAGCGGATTAAGTGAAATCCTCGAAAATGTACTTGCCATTGCCGTCGCCCTTGAGTTTCTCAAGATGCTCTTAAAACCCAATACCAGAACCGTCATCGAGGTACTCATCTTCCTGATTGCCCGTCATATGATCATCCTTGAGACCACTCCCCAGCAGGACCTTCTTTCTGTCATCAGCATTGTAATCCTTCTCTCCACAAGATATGGCATTGAGAATCTGATCAAAAAACACGGACTCGGAAATGTAGACACCCAAAATGATCCTCAGGATTCCAAAGAAGACTGATTCCGACATCCTTCACTCTATACACGCTAGAAGAGGACATCCCATGACACTCGAAATGCAAAACGCTCTTGAAGATTCCCCTATTATCGCCGCCATCAAAGACGACATGGGATTAAAGAAATGCCTGTCTTCTGACAGCCGTATCATCTTCGTCCTCTATGGTAATATCGTAAACATTGCCGATATCGTAGAAGAGATCAAGGCTGCCGGCAAACTCGCTGTCGTTCACATCGACCTGATCCAGGGCCTTCATAATCGTGAGATCGCTGTGGATTTCATTCACAAAAGCACCAAGGCGGATGGTATCATCTCCACTAAGTCCAACCTGATCTCCCGCGCCCGTGAGCTTCACATGTTCACCGTCATGCGCTTCTTCGTCATCGACTCCATGGCATATTCCAATATGGAGCATCAGATCAAGACCGTTCATCCGGATGTCATCGAGATTCTCCCGGCACTTATGCCCAAGGTTGTTAAGAAGATTACCGAGTTCGCTCACGTCCCTGTCATTGCCGGTGGACTGGTATCTGACAAGGACGATGTCATGTCTGTGCTTAGTGCAGGAGCTACCTGTATCTCATCATCGAATCAAGGAGTATGGTTCCTCTGACAGGCCCTTACAAATGAGCCTTCATCAACGCCTCATAGAGCTTCGATCTCTCTTCTGTCGGAGCGCTGTTCCGAAAATCGATGGAGCCCTTGCGGTTCTGATCTTCTCTCTCCACACCAAACTTGATAATACGTCTGTGTAATTCTCTCGCCGTACCTTCTGCTCCGTCGTAGATCTTGACGCCTGGCCCAAGCACTACCTGGATATCTGCTTTTACGAAGGGATAGTGGGTGCACCCAAGTACAACAGCATCCACTGGTTTCTCCAGGTATTCCCAGAGTAACTGGCGCAGGAATTCTCTTACTTCCTGGGTTCCGGTACATCCACGTTCTACATATTCCATCAGTCCTGCACAGGGCTGGAGAATAATCTCTGCCTGATCATCGAATCTTGCCTTTAGACGCTGGAATTTACCCTCCTGTAAGGTTCTGGGAGTCGCCATAACAAGCACTCTGCCACCCTGATTCTGCTCTACTGCAGGTTTTAAGGCAGGTTCAATTCCAACAACTGGTAATTTGGGGTATGCTGCACGAAGGGGCTTGATGGCTGCTGCGGTTGCTGTGTTGCAGGCGATTGCCACTGCCTTCACACCCTCTGAAACAAAATCTTCCACATGCCCAAATACCAGATTCTTAACCTCTTCGGATGATTTGGTTCCGTAAGGCGCATTTTTGGTATCCCCATAATATATAAAATCTTCCCAGGGCATTTCTTTTATGATCTCTCGAAGTACGGATAAGCCACCGGCTCCAGAATCAAAAACTGCAATGGGGAGTTTACTCTGATCTACTGTATTATTCATATCTATCTTCTTCTGCTGAAAAATCTAATGAGTCAAAACTCTTTGTTCATTCTACCACCAGCCTATATCCCTCGCAATCTAGATGAAATAGTTTACAGATATTTTATAATTTATGACTAATGTTATCTGATAATTAATCCGATATATGAATTAGAAAGGAGGAATCCATCATGATTACAGTAGCAGATATTTCAATGATCCCGAAAACAAATGCTGACACACTTCATCTTCAAACCGAACGCATTGAAGAGAAACAAAAGAACTTCCAGGCCAAGCTCGACCAGGAGAGTGATAAACTTCGCGACAGTTACGTCAACTATCTGCACAATGTATCTGCAGGCGATGTCCTCTGGTTTAGCATCGTCGGCTCCATCACACAGCCCCCTCCTCCGGAAATGCATCCTGCCGATATGATAAACCCTGACGCCGTCAGCAATTCCCTTCGTCGTATTCAGCAGGTCACCAGCGTTACCGCAATACGCCCCAGCAGCCTCGACGATAGTGATAGTGAGCAGGACAATAATAACAGAGATAAGGACAAGAATAAGCATTAATCCAGGAGAGAAAAATGGCAGATCAGCATTAACGACCCGTAGTTCAGACTGCGGGTCGTTTTTTCTTCAAAGAGTACAAAAATCATGCTATAATTTTGGGGCAATAATACTTCAAATCTATTGTATAAACCGCGGGGTCAAATATTAATGAGCAAAGTAGATATTTTCAGGCAGGAGCTTTCCCGCAAGGTATGCAGAAATTGTGGAAAGCCTATTCCCCAGAGCAGAATCAACGGACTCTGCGCACAGTGCGAGGATCTCGAACTTTTCCAGAAAGTAAAAGTCTATGTAAACGAGAACAATGTCACTGAGGAGGAGGTTGCAGAACACTTCAACATCCCCCTTCGCAAGGTCCATCAATGGATTCACCAGTACGATCTGGGATATAACAAATAAATTCTTCCAATACACAGTTAAAACGAGTATAGACGAACAAACTAGAGTCACGTAAGCATGTGATATGCTACCCCCACATGTAACTTACGTGGCTCTTGATTTACGCTTCTACTCCTTCAAACTGGGAATGATAGAGTTTCGAATAGAAACCGTCCTCTTTTAACAAGCTATCATGATTCCCCTGCTCAATGATCTTCCCATCCTTCATGACAAGGATTACATCTGCAGTACGAATGGTCGAGAGTCTGTGTGCGACGATGAAACTGGTGTGACCATTCATCAGCTTGTCGAAAGCTGACTGGATCTTCAGTTCCGTTCTGGTATCTATGCTGGACGTTGCTTCATCGAGGATAAGCATCTGGGGGTGGCAAAGCATAACTCTCGTGATACAGAGAAGCTGCTTTTCCCCCTGGCTCATATCACTGTCCGTAATAACAGTATCCAGCTTCTGCGGCATACGGCGAATGAATTCCCAGCTGTGTGCTTCCTTAGCCGCTGCAATAATCTCTTCATCTGTAGCTTCCGGACGTCCAAAAGCGATATTCTCACGTACGGTTCCATTTCTAAGCCAGGTTTCCTGGAGAACCATTCCATAATTCCTACGAAGAGAATGACGCGTCACATCTGTAATCTTCCGATCATCCACCTGAATGCTTCCCGCATCTGTCTCATAGAATCTCATCAGAAGGTTGATCAAGGTTGTTTTGCCGCAACCGGTAGGACCTACAATGGCAACTCTCATACCTGGCGTCACATCCAGGTTAAAGTCCTTAATCAGTTCCTTGTCCTTATCATAAGAGAAGGCCAGATCCTTGATCTTAATCTTCCCTTTTATACTTCCGAGTTCTTCCGGCTTCTCTTCCACTTCCGCAGGTTCTTCGATCAGTTCGAAGATACGATCTGCACAGGCAAGCGCGTTCTGCAGTTCTGTAACAACAGAAGAGATATCATTGAAAGGTTTCATGTACTGGTTGGCATAAGTCAAAAGCACGGAGAGACCACCGACTGTAAGTCTTCCAATCAGAATCATCTGTGCACCCACAAGAGCCACAAAAGCATAGATGACGGAGTTTACGGCTCGGGTACAGGGATTGGTAAGGCTGGAATAGAAGATTGCCTTCTGAGAGTACTCCTGAAGCTCCGTATTGATCTTCTCGAAGCGTTCCGATGCAGTCTTTCCATAACCAAAAGCCTGAACCACACGCTGATTACCAACCATCTCATTAATCAGCCCCGTCTCATCGCCTCTTGCTTCTGCCTGCTTACGGAACATGGAGTAGCTTCGTCTGGCAATGAATCTGGCAACCAGGAAGGTCACAGGCGTCAGCACAACAACGATCAGAGTGATCTGCCAGGATTTACGGATCATGAAGACCAGTGTCACCACGATCGTAACGACACCGGTGAAAAGCTGGGTCAGACCCATCAGAAGTCCATCTGAGAACTGATCGCAATCGGCAATGACACGACCAACCACATCTCCTGTAGAATGACTGTCCAGGTAGGAGAGCGGTAACTTCTGAATACGACGGATTGCCTTGGCGCGGATATTTCGAACAACGCTGTAGGTCAGACGGTTGTTCATGGTGTTCATCACCCAGGTCAGAACCGAATTCAGTACGATCAGGATCGTAATATACTTGGAATATTCCGCAACAAGTCCAAAATCAACCCGGCTCTTACCAATCAGTGCATCAATAGCATCACCGAAGAGGAAGGGAATATAGAGCTGAAGGAATACCGTAAGTGCAGCCAGAATGGTACTTATGAAGAGCAGGAACCTATATCTTCCAATCTCATGCAGAACTTTTTTCAGAGTTGCAGCATTGCCTTTATTCTTGAACTTCTTCATGCCTGCACCTCCTCTCCAGGGAACTGGGACGCATGGATTTCCTGATATACCTCACAGGTCTTCAGGAGCTCATCATGGCTTCCCTTTCCAACCAGCTTACCATCATCTAATACCAGGATCTGGTCCGCATTTCTGATACTTGACGTTCTCTGGGAGACGATAAATACCGTAAGATCTCCCTCGAGATTGTTGATTGCCTTACGAAGTGCAGCGTCCGTTGCGAAGTCCAGTGCACTCGAAGAATCATCGAGTACCAGAATCTCCGGCTTTCTTGCCAGGGCCCTCGCAATCGTTAGTCTCTGTTTCTGGCCGCCCGAGAAATTACGGCCGTTTTGTTCTACGCCGGCGTCGAGTTTACCATCTTTACCTTCTACAACTTCCTTAGCCTGAGCAGTTTCGAGTGCCTTCCAGAGGTCCTCATCGCTCACACCAGTCAGTCCCATGGTCAGATTATCCCGGATACTTCCTTCGAAGAGGACTGCTTTCTGAGGAACCATGGCAATACGATCCGTCAGGCCATTCTTGGGATAGTCCTTTACATTGATTCCGTCCACTTCGACAGCACCTTCTGTCACATCGTAGAATCGGGGAATCAGATTCACCAGCGTCGACTTACCAGAGCCCGTACCACCGATGATACCGATGGTCTCTCCTCTCCTAGCCGTGAATTCGATGTCAGTAAGTGCTTCGTCGCCCCCACCCTCATAGCAGAAGGACACATGGGAGAAATGTACAGCATCCGCTGCACTTGCCGCCTGATTGTCTTCTGCACCATCTCGCTCTGTCGCATGAGAGATGAGTTCTTCCGGAAATTCCATGCCAGGATTGATATCAAGAACCTGTGCTACACGGTCACCACATGCAAGTGCACGGTTAATGGTAACAATGAGATTGGCAAGTTTAATCAATTCTACGATCATCTGTGCCATGTAGTTATACATAGCTACGACAGCACCCGTCTCGAGAACCCCTGCATTCACACGGATGGCTCCAACCTGAATCAGAACAACCGTTGCAACATTAATGAGGACATAGGTTACGGGATTCATGAGAGCAGAGATTCTGCCGACAAGGAGATTCAGATGGGTAAGCTCTTCATTTGCGAAGTCAAAAGAAGCTACCTCATCCTCTTCGCGACAGAATGCGCGGATGACCCTCACTCCGGTGAGGTTCTCACTGGTAAGGCCGAGAACGCGGTCAAGCTTAGCCTGCACCTTGCGGTAGAGGGGAATGGATAAGGCCATGAGGCCGTAGATTACCAGGGAGAGAATGGGAATCGCAACTACGAAAACCAGGGCGCTCTTCACATCGATGAAGAAAGAACATACCATGGCACCAAGCACAATGAAGGGGCTGCGGAGCAGAAGGCGAAGCACCATATTGACGCCATTCTGCAGCGTATTCATATCGCTGGTCATTCGAGTGATCAGGGTATCTGTTCCCAGCGTATCCACGCGGGAATATGAGAGACTCTGGATATGATCAAAGAGTTTCTGTCTTAGATCCGTCGCAAAACCAACAGATGCCTTCGCAGCAAACCACTGTGCTGTGATCGAGAAAGCTAGTCCGACGGCTGCAAGAAGCAGTAGGAAGATGAAGCGCTCCAGGATATAGACCTTGTCCCCATTAGCGATTCCTCGATCGATAATATCTGCAATTACCAGGGGCACAATCAGGTCCATCAGCGCTTCTAATAACTTAAAAAGCGGAGCCAGTATGGATTCCTTGCGGTAGGGTCGCAGGAATGGGAATAATTTCTTCACGATATGGTCCCTTCTCTTTACTGCTTTCCATGAGTCAGAAAGCCACAATAGCTTCTCGCATTATGACATGAAAAAGGACTTTACTCAAATTCGATCGTGAATATTCGTGACAATCACCAGCGATTGTCTTCCCCATGCCAGATAGACGAAAAAGAGGGAAGGCTTCCGCCTTCCCCCGGTTACGACTCCTGACCTGCAAATCCGTGAAGCACACGCCACTTCATCTGATCACTTGTCTGATACGTCGACATTCCATCTTCAAATCGGTGAAGCACTCGCCACCTCATCTCTGACTTCTCTGTCATTTGTTAATGCTATTGTATTATTGACTAGGCAATTTGTCAATCAGTTTTTGTGCATTTCTTATAGTTTTTATACTCTATTTAATAATTATATTGTGCAAATCTATGTATTGTACCCGCAATAAAACATCACAACAAGATGTAGTGGCCTTCCTGTCCGTTACATATACAAAGCACTATAACTTTGTCTTGATCAGCTTGGAATACTTATCCATATAGAGCTTATGCTCTTTTCTCGCATTGGTCTTCATAATCGCTACGGGGTTCTCCAGCATTCCCGCCATGCAATTCTTCTCAACCAGAAGAGCTACAATCTTCGCTTCCTTCTCGTCGGTTCCTGCACAGATAGCTCCGTGGCCGGTCAGGAAAACGGCTCCATTCTTCTCCGGGAGTCCTTTTAGAATTTCCTTACCGCCTGCTTCCTCAGGAACAGAGATCATCTCGATACCCGCTGTCATTGCAAAATCATCGATATAGGGAAGGATTCCTTCTCCGCGCTGGCTATAGAGTACGGTTGCCGGCAGAGCTGACAGGTATGCCGTCTTGCCCGGCAGGGGATATACGGTGCAATAGCGATAGAGATCAGCTTCCGGAATCGGTTCTTCTAAGAGATCCTTCATTCTGGGAGGAACCGGCTTCTTGGATTCCTTCTCCTCTGCTTCCATCTCTTCGATGACATCCGACTTGGCCTGCTCATTCTCATAAGCTTCTGCATCTTCATATGCGCCAACTTTTTCACCATAGATCTGACGACACATATCTTCAAGGGAGCGAACGACTGCAGCTGCCTCCTTATAGTCTTTTCCGAAGCAGATAGCTCCATGGTTTCTCATCAGGATAGCAAGGGAATCCGGTGTGTCCTGCACACGACTCTCCACAGCCTTGATCAGCTTATCTGTACCATTCATTCCATACTCAGCACAAGGAACACTACTTCCGAAGAACTGCCACATATTCTGGCTGCCCTCATCCAGCCCAAAAGATGCCTGCGCTCCCTGACCGTCCTTCGTGGATGTATCCGTCTGCCCTTCATTTTCCGAGGGGTCTACAATGGTAACAGTTGGTGCGGGTAAGTCTTCGCCCAGTGTGGATAAGACTGTCGCATATGTCTGATGGGTGTGGATAACGAAAGCGATGTCTGCGCGATTACGGTAGATTGCTGCGTGAACTCCGAGTTCGGAAGAAGGCTTGATCTCGCCAGACCAGGACAGATCTTCGATCTTCACTGCCACAAGATCCGCCGCCTTCAGATTCTCATAGGGGATTCCGCTCGGTGTAATGACGAACTCGTCGTCGGAGATACGAGCCGATATATTGCCATACGTACGGGTAATCAGCGACTCAGCCTTCATGCGAAGACCTGCTTCGATCACCTGCTCACGTGCTTTTTGGTCATTGATAAACATAGAACGCTCCTAAGGTAAGCTTAGACAGGCTTTTCACCCGCCATAAGTCGTTAGTTATTTGCGAAGTGCGTCCAGGAGATTCAGATCCGCAGCCATATTCTTCAGGATTTCGAGATTATCCTTCATATACTGCTCTAACAGCCCTATCTCCTCATCAGTAAAGCCCTCTGACTTCATGATCTTACACACCGGGATGACTCCCTCAGCACTTCTGTCGATATCCTCAAAGGTAACATAAGCCAGTTTCTTACCATCCTTCTTCACGATGGAAGATACTCGCATTGTCATTGTATCTCTCATAAGCGCTCCCTTCTCTTACTTTGGGGATATTATAACATATCCGATGAGAATGCATTTTCCTGTCTTTTAAGCGAAGACCCCCCTTTGATCCACTCATCCTGCGCTAGACGGGGCGCTGCGGTCCTGTGGACCGCGTTCAGCGCCGACCGAGCCGGAGGCGAGAACTCGAACCTTCGAGTTCTCGGCCGGGCTCGGTTACGAAAAAGGGAGGTCGAATGACCTCCCCTTTTTCGTAATAGAGCGCTAGACGGGACTCGAACCCGCGACCCCAACCTTGGGAAGGTCGTGCTCCACCAACTGAGCCACTAGCGCATATGATTAATTCAAATAAAATAAGCGGGTGATGGGAATCGAACCCACATATCCAGCTTGGAAGGCTGGTGTTCTACCACTGAACTACACCCGCGTATTGCTTTTTGCAACATGTAAAATTTATCAAAACAAGGGCCATGTGTCAAGGACTTTTCCAAAGAAAAGCCGACACATGGCCGAAATACGTTCTACATTTGCGAAGCGGTATTACATTCTGCTCTCGTGGCAGGTGAAGTAGATGATCTGCTTCTTCTGTGAGAGCCTCTCCAGGAGGTCTGTTCCCGCCTTGATCTTCTCTGGATCCAGGTTCGTGAAGGGATCATCTAAGATGACCATGGGCTGTTCCTGCCGATAGAGGACATCAATCAGGGCGAATCTGGCGCAGAGGAAGGCGAGATCCTGGTAACCTGCACTCAGGTAGGCCGAGCTTCTCGTCTGACCGCGATAGTGGAAGAGGATAGACAGATCCATATCCAGTTCGAAGTCCTCCGGACTTAGTTCCTGTCCTTCTCCCGGATTCAGCATGCCGAGATATACTCTCATGCCATCCTGCAAGGGTCTCATATATCTCAGCTGGAACTTATCCTTGGCTTTCTGCAGATATTCCACCGTCTTATTCAGGATATTCACTCTCTCCTTGAGGTAGCGTTCTTCCTCCTGCATGGCCTGCAGGCGGTCCTTCTCTTCCTCATGCTGGACCAGGGACTCTGAGATCTGGCTCACATCCTCTGCATCCTTGGGAATGAATCGATTCAGCTCAGCGATCTTCTCATCGAGATTTGCCTGCTCTTCCTGAAGGGATTCGATGGTTCCCTCGTCTTCCTCAGGAGCTTCTTCCGCCATAGCCTCAATCTCCTTGCCCAGAGCATCTGCTTCTTCTGTCAGTTGGCCATAGAGCTTGGTATTGCTTCGAATCTCGGTCAGACGCTTTGTAATATCGTCATCTTCGCCTTCTTCCATGGGGAAGCGGCCCAGATATGCATCGAGACTCTTTCGATTCTCTTCTATTCTCTTCTGCAGACTCTCGATCTGTTCCAGGCGGTCCAGATATTCACGTTCCGCCTTGGAGTCACGTTCCAGTCGTGCTATCACATCTTGCTCGTTCATCTCATGGAAGAGGTCTGCCCCATAATTCTCAGCATAGGGACGCAGTGCGGTATAAAGCGTAAGCTGCAGGTCAGACAGGGTATCCAGTACGCCTGACGTATGGTCTAACATGGTATCTTCGAGACTCTTCAGGTGCTCGAAGCGGTCCACTTTCCTCTGTACCTCACGAAGTCGGTCCAGTACAGACTCTTCTTCGCCAGGATAATGCTCCTTGAAGGCATCTCCGACCTTCTTCAGTCTCTCCTCTTCCTCCCTAAGTTCCAGAATTCTCTCTTCGAGCTCTCCGAGTTTTGCCTCTTCTGCCTCGCGTTCCCTCCTGTTACGGTATCTGCGAAGGACAGCACCAATAATCGTAAATCCCAGGATCACAATTCCGGCCAAGAGGCAGCCTAGTGAGATATAGGGGGCCCGGATACTCTTCGAGAAGGAGACAAAGGAATAAGAAGCTCCGAAGAAGAGTAGTGACAGGACCAGTCCCAAGAGCGTTCTGCCTCTTCCATCCCGGATGCGTTCTTCCTTATGATCCTTCTCTTCACTCGAAGACTTTGCGCGTTCCAGGCTCTCTTCCAGCTCGTTTGTCTTGCCATAGAGCGTCAGCAGCTTCTGCTCAGCCGACTGGACGCTCTGCGCCAGTTTTGCATCCGGTAGGCCACCGTGGAAGTATTCCTTCAGTTCCATGAGCTCATGCTTGTCGCTTTCCGACATCTGAACACTTCTGGACCGCATGCGAAGTTCCATCAGACGATCCGCCTGACCCTTCCATGCATTCTGGTCCTCCTCACTCGGAATCTCCTTATGGAAGAGGGCATCGAGACGATTGATCTCACTCTCTTCCGGAAGCTTCGAAATCACTTCCTGCAGGCTGGTCTCATCCGCACGGATTCTCTGGTCCATCTCCTCCGCTGCTGTCTGGTCTTCATCCAAGGGCACGCCCTGGGCGAAGAAATCATCGAGAATTCCAAGACGCTCTCTGTCTCGATCCAGCTGAGCCTTCTTCTCGTGATAAGCACCTAAGGCCTGTTCCATACGGCTTCTCTCCGCAATCTTCTGGCCAAGCTCTCTCTTCTGTTTCTCTAATTCCTTCAGGTCGGCTTTCCGTTTATTCAGAAGCTCCCTCTGGTGAAGATAAGTCTCCGTCAGAAGCGGAATCTCCTCCACCTGTGCCTTGGATTCCAGGATGGATTCCCTGATCTTCGTCAGCTTACCAGGATTAATCTGGCTGTTCCTCAGGTACTCCTTCTTCGCATCCTCTACACGCTTTAGAGCTGCATCGAACTGATTGATATCATCCCGCGCCGCCTGCAGGTTGCCCATCTTGGCATTGAGAGAATCTGTCATGGAAGCCTGGATGGATAACTGAGGGATAAATATAGAACGTTCATAAGACTCGCGGTCTACGCCAAATAGCTCTTCCCCCACCTTCTCGCTGTAATCCGTCGACTCGCGACCCGTGCTGGTATCGATGAGCGTGAAGGTATCGTCGATGTCCTTCTTACCGAAGGTTCGCTCGATGCGATAACTGCCCTTGTCCGTCGTAAATGTAAGGCTTCCTCCGTAGATTCCGCCACTCCAGGGTTCGTAATGCTCTCTTTCCGTCAGTTCCTTTCTGCGCGGTGCATAAGGAAGACCATAGAACATAGACTTGAGGAAGACAGAAAAGGTCGTCTTACCCCATCCATTCTCTTCAAGAATCTTATTCATACCTGGCTTGAAATCATACTTCAAGTCACAGAGCCGGCCAAAACCGGTGATATAACATGATTCCAGTCTCATTCGTCAATGTCCTCTCCTAGGATGGCCCGCATCCCGGTTTCAATAATGGAAGCCCGCATCTTCTCATCGAGATCCTCGCCTTCCAACAATCGAACGAACTCTCCCTTGAGGGAGTGATCGTTACGAAAACTCTCATAATCAATCTTCAAACTGGTCTGATCTACAGCTTTCACGAAATAGAATCTCTCTCCGAAAATTCTCTCGATGCGTCGAAGATCCAGGTCCAGGTTCATATCCGTTCTTCCGCTCAGGGTGATCTTCACCAGGTCCTGGGACGGAATTCCAAGGACTGCATCTTCTACCATCTTGAGCACAGCCGGCATATCCATGTCCTCATCGAGCTCAACCTCGACCTCGTGCAGGGTACGATAAGCAAAAGGGACAAAGTTCGCCTTAACCTGTCGATCCTCGATATCGAGCAGGACATAACCCTTCGGTCCACATTCATCGAAACCTCTGCCCTCCAGGCAACCTGCATAGCAATAGCTTCCTCGGTCATCGAGTCTGTCCTTACGGAAGGAATGAATATGACCCAGGGCGAGATAATCAATATTCTTACCACGATACTCTGTCCTGTTGATCACCTCTGCCTTATCATTCCCGTCATACAGGGACTCCTGTCCATGCAGCATGACAATATTCACATTGGCCTGATCCAGAACCAGTCCGGTTGCCATATTACGGCTGTTCTCCGCTGTAATCTCACGTCCTGTCACAGTAATCGTAATATCATCTTCTTCATAGAAGTAGGTGGTCCACTGGTCCTGGCGGAAGCTCTTCAGGTTCGAAGGGATATCCTCCGGGCGAACATCCACGAGAAAGTCCGTATCATCATGATTGCCCTTCAGGTACAAGAAGTCGATGTCGGGATGACTTGTAATCTGGTCAAGAACACGTCTTCTGGCTGCTTTTCGATTGTGTGGTTTATCAAAGAGATCTCCTGCGATGAGAATAGCGCGTACTCTCCCCGCCTCTGCCGCTTCCACCATTCTCTCGAAGGTCTGTAGCAGTTCCTCTCTCCGTTCTCTTGCCTTCTCCGTGGACAGATTACTCTCCATCTTCGAATCAAGATGCAGATCTGCACAATGGATCATCTTCATGTATAGCTCTCCTGTCCCTCCCGGTTCACTCGATCCACCTCATGGATAAACTCCCTGGAAGAAATTCTTGTAGCACCTTCACCGATCACAATCATCTGCTCTAAGCCATCGGATGTTACTACCGTAATATCCGCATCGCCGCCGTGCATGATCTCATGCGTCGTACGCTCAATATAAGCATCTGCCGTCTGGGCTTCTCTGGTATAAACAACATGGATATTGTGATAATCCATGACACTTCCCGGATTGCCCTTTACCTTATATGCATCAAATACAGCAATCACTTCCGCTCCGATATAGCCCTGATAATTCGACAGGATATCGAGTAACCGGCCTCTGGCACTGTCTGTATTAATATTCATAAGATCCCGAAGTTCTGGCCATTGGAAGATCAGATTATAACAATCTACCAGGACATACTTCTTGCGTGACATCTGCTTGCTTTCCTGCTTCGCTTTCCGATTGGGATGCGCCGCAAGATAGGATGCTTTCGCCTCTTCTGTCGTCTCCCGGGCCTGCTTCTCTTCTGCCTCGATCACGAGGGACTGTCCGAGATCCTTACGTTCTATTTTACCATAGGTACGTTCGAAAATCTCCTGAAGGTCATTTTCCAGACCACCGTAGCCCTGATATCCTTTCTCTTCCCTTGGACCACCATATCCATTTCCGATCAGACGTCCCGAAGCATCTCGCATCGGCTGGTCGCTTCTCTTCTCATATCCTGCGCTTGCAGGATCGAAGCCGTAGGGGCTGGGGCTTCCCTTTCTTCCATCCAGGGAAGGGTCCGGAGGCGCCACCTCCTGATGGACATAGACAGAGATATAAGGATGGGCTGGATCTGTGCGATAGTTATATCCCGCATCTTCTATTACCTCATCTTCATTGTGGCAAGGCAGATAGCCGCCAGGTTCGAGTGACAGGCTACCCAGGCCGCCCGTATAGGCATTCACCGAAGCCTGATAATCTGCAATCTCCGTTACCGGGACCAGCCCTTCGATTAGACAGTTTGTGCCCTGAGTCACTGGAGTCTCAACCGAGCCATGCATATTGGTAAGATCCGTCATGGCGCGTCCCATCTTATCCAGAGGGACTGTGAGTCGGACTTTATAATAGGGCTCTAAAACCTGGCCCATGCCGTGAATCAGGGCATCTCTGACGGCAAGATCTGTCGCTTTTCTAAAATCACCACCCTCGGTATGCTTGGTGTGGGATTTTCCATGCGTCAGAACAAAACGCACATCCGTGAGATCCGCATTTATAAGAACTCCCGTCTGGCGTCCGGACAGAAGACGTCTTAGGATCTGTCTCTGATAGTTCTCTTCAAGTTCATCGGTACTGCATTCACTCACTGCCGAGATTCCGGAACCGGCTGGCAGTGGTTCCATCCTTAACCAGACGTCTGCAAAATGGCGCAGAGGTTCAAAGTGTCCATGTCCCTCGACTGGCTGACGAAGTGTCTCACGATAGGTCACTTTGGATTCGGCAAAGGAGGCTTCAATCTGATACTTGTCTCTTAATTCTGTTGCGAGGATCTCCTTCTGGATCGGTCCCATCAGGCTGATGCGAATCTCGTCTGATTTCTGATCCCAGGCCACATCCAGAAGCGGATCTTCCTCTTCTAACTCTTTCAGTGCCTGCAGCAGGGTGTGCGACGACACACCGCCCTCGGGCAGAACCCTGTAACGGAAGACTGGTTCTAATTCATGTGAATTCTGGTCTTCCTGTATACCCAGTCCCTGACCACTGTAAGATTCTGACAGGCCTGTTACAGCGCAGAGTTCTCCTGCCGGAACTTCCTGCCTGGTTTCATACCTTTCACCGACATATGTGCGGATCTCATTGATCTTCTCATCGCCGATCTCCATCCGGGCTTTTAAGAGGCCACCCGTCACCTTAAGATAGGTCAGACGATTCCCCTTTTGATCCCGGTCCACCTTATAGCAGAGAGCTCCGAATTCCTCAGGCCACTTCCTCACTGGCATGTATTCTTCCAAAATGGAGAGCAGTTCCTTGGTTCCCTGACTGTTCCTTGCCGAACCGAAGATCGTAGGGAAGATAAGTCCCTCGCCAATGATTTCTGTAACGGATGCTTTCTTTAGTGTCTCCGCCTCCATATATTCGTTCAATAGATCTTCGTGGCAGGATGCGAGTTCTTCTGCGAGTTCTCCGGACAGATATTCTTCCGTCTTCCTGCTCCCGGAAGCCTCTCCCCCACGACCTGACTGGAAGAGATCTGTAAAGTCTGTAATGCCATCTGACAGTTCGGTCTTCATTTGCCGAAGGAGATCAGAAGCGGACTCATGTGCGATGTCCATCTTATTCACGAAAATAAATGTCGGGATATGATGTCGTCGCAAAAGGTCCCAGAGGGTCCTTGTATGGCTCTGTACGCCTTCGGAGCCTGACAGAACGAGAATAGCGCAGTCGAGTACCGACAGGGCGCGCTCTGCCTCTCCTGAGAAGTCCACATGGCCCGGGGTATCGATCAACTGAAGTTCCATAGCATCTGTACGGATCAGAGCCTCTGATGAATAGATGGTGATTCCGCGATCTGCCTCGATCGCGTTCGAATCCATAACCGTATCACCGGAATCCACGGAACCCTTCTTGCGAATTGCCCCGGTCCGGAAGAGAAGATCCTCAGATAGTGTTGTTTTGCCCGCATCTACATGTGCTAAGATGCCAATTACTGCGTGTTTCATATCCTGTCCTCACAAGCGAAAAATCTTGTCTTCTATTGTCGCTTTTCCTAAGACTTCCGTCAACTTATAGACTCTCCAATGGAATCCATGCCCTTACGGTCCGGAGATATGACATTCATATAATCAAAATCATGTATGTCACTGCTACTGATCAGGTTGGGTTTTACCACCAGCTTCAGGGCTTCCTTATTGCGATCGTTCGGTTGTCAGGCTGTGCTAACAGTTTCACTTCCTATTCCATCAAAGGCTACACATAAAAAAAGCTGCCCGAGCCGACTGGGTCCGGGCAGCAATACAGGTACACTTATTCTATTTCACAATCTGATTCTAAGATATGCCTTATTCGTCTGCTTGAACATCCTTTAAGAACATACAACGGATAGAATTCAGTACAGCCAGCACCATAACTCCGACATCGGCGAAGATGGCATACCACATATTGGCAATGCCTAGCGCACCCAGAAGGAGACAGCTAATCTTCACGATTATGGAGAAGCAGATGTTCTCCTTAACGATACGGAGGCATTTACGGGAGATTCGGATCGCCGTTACGATCTTAAGAGGATCGTCATCCATGAGTACAACGTCTGCAGCCTCGATTGCTGCATCAGATCCCAGGGCTCCCATAGCAATACCAATATCTGCACGGGAGAGAACCGGCGCATCATTGATACCGTCGCCAACGAAGGCAAGTACGTCATTCTCGGATTGCTTCTCATGAATGAGACGCTCTACATTTTCAACCTTATCCTGAGGGAGGAGCTCGGAGAGTACCTCATCGACCTTGAGATCTGCAGCAACCTGATCTGCTACTTCCTTGCGATCACCGGTCAGCATGACCGTCTTTTTTACACCGCTTCTCTTAAGATCACGGATGGCCTGAGCACTGTGAGGCTTCTCGATATCTGAGATTACGATATGACCTGCATAGCTACCATCAATCGCAATATGGAGGATGGTTCCGATATGGTGGCAATCCTTCCACTCTGAACCCTCATTTTGCATGAGAAGCTTATTACCAACAGCTACACGATGGCCATTGATCTGAGCGGTGACACCCTGTCCGGAAATCTCATTGACATCTTCTATGGAACAATCATCTGCCTCTTCGACATAGGCCCGGCGGATGGATGCTGCGATGGGATGGCCCGAATATCGCTCTGCATGAGCTGCAAGGTGAAGAAGTTCCTTCTCATCGATGTCCTTAGGATGAATTGCTGCGACTTCGAAGACACCCTTGGTCAGGGTTCCTGTCTTATCGAATACGACAGTCTTGGTCTGAGACAGGATTTCCAGATAGTTGGAACCCTTGATCAGTATACCATGATGGCTGGCTGCACCAATTCCTGCGAAGAAGGACATGGGAATAGAGACCACAAGTGCGCAAGGGCAGGAGATAACCAGGAAGGTCAGGGCTCTATAGACCCAGGTAGGCCAGGATGCATCATAGCCCAGAAGCAGGCTTACGATGGGAGGAAGCACTGCAAGTGCAAGTGCGGAATATACAACGATCGGAGTGTAGACTCTTGCAAATTTGGTAATGAAGTTCTCGGACCTCGACTTACGGCTGCCGGCATCTTCGATCAGTTCCAGAACCTTGGATACCGTGGATTCACCGAATTCCTTCGTGGTACGGATCTTGAGAAGTCCGTTCTGGTTGATGCAGCCGGAGATTACCTCGTCCCCGGGCTTCACTTCTCTGGGAAGAGATTCACCGGTCAGGGCTGCGGTATCTAAGAAGGATGTGCCTTCTACCACGATGCCATCGATAGGGATCTTCTCCCCGGCCTTAACGACAATCACCGTTCCAATCTCAACATCATCCGGATCTACTTCAGTAAGCTCTCCGTTCTCGCCTTCGATATTGGCGTAGTCAGGGCAGATATCCATAAGATCTGCAATGTTCTTACGGCTCCTTCCAACGGCATAGCCCTGGAACCATTCGCCGATCTGATAGAAGAGCATTACAGCGATGGCTTCGTTATAATCACCACTCTTCTCATAGAGGGCAAGGCCAATGGCGCCGATGGTTGCGACAGCCATGAGCAGGCTCTCATCAAAGGGCTGGCGGTTAATGATTCCCTTACCCGCTTTGATAAGGACATCGTATCCAACCACTAAGTAAGCGATCATATAGAGTCCAAATCGAATCCAGCCGGTCACCGGAAGGAAGATCAGGGCGATTACCATAACCATAACAATCAGGATACGAATTAAGTTTTTCTTCTGTTTCTTAGACATAAGCAATCCTCAAAATCCAATTAGCGGAAAATCTCGCAGTCACTCTCAACCTTCTTGCAAGCCTTGGTTACTTCGTCCATAACAGCGTTTTCATCAACGCTGTCTTCAAACTCAACCTTCATTTTAAGTGCCATGAAGTTTACACTTGCATCCTTAACACCAGCGGTTGCCTTCGCTGCATCTTCCATCTTCTGTGCACAGTTTGCGCAATCAACTTCAATCTTATAAGTCTTCTTCATGTTCTTATCTCCTCTTGTATCCTTTGCCTTTTATATCAATCTGGGATTCTTCGGTCCATCACAGATCAACTTGTTGTGTTTACGATTAAATATTTGTTTAATTGTTCTGAAGATAGATTACTTCCTTTTTCCATGATTGTCAATATAACGATTAGAAAAACTTTTAATTGTTCTCGTAAGGTTTTATAATAATGGAAAAGAAAGGGGCAAGCCTATGACTCTACGCAATAAGATCAAATATCTTAAACAACGCATCAGTCTAAATAAGAAGACCTTTATTCTATACTCCGTTTTACGGGCTCTTGTTATCCTGACCGCGATACGATGTCTGATCCAGGAAAATTATGAGAGTTTTATGCTCTGCATCCTGTCTCTCTTACTCTTCCTCATGCCATCACTTCTGGAAGTCAAACTGAAATTAAGATTCCCGCCTCTATTTGAAGCTTTCATCTATCTCTTTATCTATGCAGCTGAGATTCTGGGCGAGATCAATCACTACTATACAATCATCCCGGGTTGGGATACCATGCTTCACACCATCAACGGTTTCTTATGCGCAGCAATTGGTTTCTCACTGATTGAGATTCTGAACCGAAACAGCAACCACATCAAACTGTCACCTTTCTACTTGGCCTTGGTTGGCTTCTGCTTTTCCATGACGATCGGTGTTCTCTGGGAGTTCTTCGAGTATAGTTTCGATCACTTCTTCTTCGTCGATATGCAGAAGGACTTCATCGTAAAAAACATTGGCACTATCACCCTTGATCCAACCGGCAGCCAGACACCTGTTGTAATCCATGATATTACAGATACCGTAATCCATACTGCAGATGGAAAGACCTATACCATAGACGGTGGTTATCTGGACATTGGTATCAACGATACCATGAAGGATCTGATTGTAAACTTTATCGGCGCAATCACCTTCAGTGTCCTCAGCTTTATCTACGAGAAGACCAGGGACTTGAAGGAGCGAAACCGAGCCGCTGAAATTGCCGGTTCACTTATGCTTACCTCACTCACCGATGAGGATCTTGCCCGCCAGGCAACCCAGATCGAAGAACAGCAGGCCGCCATTGCTGAAGAGCGTAGAAAGCGCCGGAAACTTTTAAGACATGGCAAGAAGAAAGAGAACTCATGATTACTGAACATCAGCTTCCCCATCATCATAACGATAACTGTGGCGAGATCATCTCCCACATTCCTGATAACGACGTCATCCAGTCTGTTGCAGATGCTATGAAGCAACTGGGCGATCCGACTCGACTTCGTATCTTCTGGCTGCTCTGCCATACAGAGGAATGCGTAACGGATATTGCTTCTGCCATTGATATGTCCAGCCCTGCCGTATCCCATCACCTGAAACTATTAAAGTCAGCCGGTCTGATCGTTCAGCGCCGTGATGGTAAGGAGATGCTCTATAAGGCCGCGGAGACACCCCTGGTATCCTATCTCCACCAGACCATCGAGAAGGTGGGCTCGATCTCCTGTCCACAGTAATATCTTCGGAAATATAAGGCACCCGGAACTCTCTCGTGAATACCAGGCATCTGGCTGCCTTTAGTATAGAAATACAAAACGGGAAGTCGGACTTAGGTCCAACTTCCCGTTTTGCTTTACATTTACGAAGCAAGTCTACTTCGGCAATAGTTCATTAGATGTTTAAGAGATCGCTGTATACGCTGAGTGCGCCATCGGTCTCACGTGCAAGTACCTTCTTAGCGAGGGTCTTACCGAGCTGAACGCCTTCCTGATCGAAGGAGTTTAAGTTCCACAGGAAGCCCTGGAACATTACCTTGTTCTCGAAATGAGCAAGGAGTGCACCGAGAGTCTTGGGATTGAGTTCCTCACCGATGATGATGGAAGAAGGACGGCCACCCTTGAAGTTCTTGTTCGGGTTCTCATCTTTCTTGCCGCATGCGAATGCTACGATCTGTGCTGCTACGTTAGCGCAGAGCTTCTGCTGGCTGGTGGAACCCTGGATCACAACATCATTTGCAAGCTGGCTATTCTTGAAGCCGATGAACTGCAGAGGAATGATGTCAGTTCCCTGATGAAGAAGCTGATAGAAACTGTGCTGACCATTGGTTCCCGGCTCACCGAAGATAACAGGTCCGGTTACATAATCAACTGCTTCACCGAAGCGGTTTACAGACTTACCATTGGACTCCATGTCAAGCTGCTGCAGATGTGCAGGGAAGCGGGACAGGCCCTGGGAGTAAGGAAGGATTGCGGTGCTGGGGAAACCGAGTACGTTTCTCTCATATACACCAATCAGTGCATCAAGCATTGCAGGGTTCTTCATAGGATCAGCCTCAGTGGAGAGCTTATCTTCTTCTGCTGCACCAAGAAGGAAGTCAGCGAAGACTTCAGGTCCGAATGCAAGAGAGAGAACAGCGCCGCCTACTGCGGAAGTGGAAGAATAACGTCCACCGATGTAGTCATCCATGAAGAATGCATCGAGGTAGTCAGGGTTGCCTGCAAGAGGAGATGTTGCAGAAGTTACTGCGATCATGTGCTTTGCAGGATCAAGGCCGGCATTCTTAAGAGCGTCCTTAACGAAAGATTCGTTGGTCAGGGTCTCTAAGGTGGTACCGGACTTGGATACCAGGATGAAGATAGAACGGGATACATCTACAGAGTTAAGAACCTGGGATGCATCATCGGGATCTACGTTGGAGATGAACTTCGCTTCCATCTTGAAGAGCTTGCTCTTCTTAGCCCAGTTCTCCAGAGCAAGGTACATGGCACGGGGGCCGAGATCAGATCCGCCGATACCAATCTGTACTACGGTAGTGAACTTCTCACCCTTCTCGTTTACGATCTCGCCTGCATGAACCTTATTGGCGAATTCAGCAATACGATTCTGCTGCTCTACATAGAAAGCTCTCTTGTCTTCACCGTCAACCTCAATCTTCTTGCCGAGTTGTCCGCGGGTCAGCTGATGGAGAACCAGTCTCTTCTCACCGGTATTGATAACTGCACCATTGTAGAGTTCAGCGTACTTATCTGCGAGCTCTGCCTCTTCTGCAAGTTTCTTCAGTGCAGCAAGAACCTTATCATCTACAGCCTTTGCAGCGTAGTTAAAGGTCATTCCGGCAGCACCCTTCACAGAGTACTTCTTTACACGCTCTGCACCATTTGCACCGGAAAGTTCCTTTGCAATATCAACCTTTTCGACCTTCTCAAGTTCTTTATAGGACTCAAGAGTATCGAGATTCTTCCAATCAGCCATGGGTAAAACCTCCTAAAACAACACCTGTATATTTAATAAATACTTAAAATTCGCCTTGTTTAGGTTAATTCATAGAATTGCAAAAATCAAGTGAAATTATAGTAAAGAAAACGTTCTCTTCCATGCAAATTCATGCATCTCGGAAGAGAACGTCTCAATTCAGATATTCTGTTTCATTTCGTAGTTCGTATCTTCATCTATCATCTGCAGCATGATGAGCGCGAGATCCGGATCGAATTGTGTTCCAATTCCACGTACAATCTCTGCCCTTACCTCCGCCTGAGGACGAATCGTTGTGTAGGTACGTTTGGAGGTCATTGCATCATATGCATCACAGATTCCAATGATTCTCGCTTCTTCCGGAATATCCTTGCCGCGGATTCCATCAGGATAACCGCTGCCGTCATACCTCTCGTGATGCCAGTGGGCACCTACCGCGAGTCCCGGTATATCCGAAATCTTCTCCAGAATCTTAGCTCCTATCTCCGGATGCTTCTGAATCTCCTGATATTCTTCTTCCGTCAGACGGCTTCTTTTATTGATAATTGCATCAGGAATACCGATCTTCCCAATATCATGGAGCTTTCCCATATATTCAATATATTCCTGCTCATCGGGGGTCTTCCCCATGCGTCTTGCGATCTCTTTCGCATACCTTGCAACTCTTCTCGAGTGACCATTCGTGTACTGGTCCTTGGCATCGACTGCTTCTGCAAGTGCATCAATAATCTGATCCGAAAGATGCTCCACCTTCTGCCTACGAAGTTCTGCCACCATCGTCTGACGGGCGATCTCTGTCTGGAGGTTCTCCCTCAGGTCCTGGTATTCCAGAATATGTCGAATTCTCTGGAAGAGTACCTTGGGCTCATATGGCTTACGGATAAAATCGGTCGCTCCCTCTTCGATTCCACGGATTTCAAGTTCCCGATTGTCATCATCTGTAATCATGACAATGGATGTGTCTGCATTCGCAGGATCATTCATGATACGATGCATCAGATCAAAGCCATCAATTTCCGGAAGGGTAACATCGATCATGATGAGATCCCAGTCTCCATGAAGTGCTTTCTCCAGACCTTCTTTTCCAGTGCCTGCACTATATACTTCGAAGCTGTCATCGAGGATATCTGTTGCAAGCAGGCGATTTTCCGGGTCATCATCTACCACGAGAATTCTGTGTGATACTCGATTGTCGTTCTGGCGATCAAGCCGTCCTGTCATCAGAATTTTCCTCCCATGGAACAGCCCTTTCCTTCCTCTTCAGGAAATTCTGCTACATAGCTTGTGCTATATGCTGCATTGATCTCTGCGATTTCTCGCTTGCCATCAATATAGTCATTATAGAAATCCATCAGGTCGATCCCGCTGGACTCACATCCCTCATCCTCTTCCCATTTACGAACCAGGGCGATTCTTTCCTGCATGGTTGTGTCTTTGATGAGATTACTCTTCATAATTTCCTGGTCTCCTCATTTCAATTCATAAACTGATTGTTATATTATAATATGATAATCATCAGGAGGAAAGAACATGACAGATCGAAAAATAAAGAGACAAGCCGATAAAATCAGAAAGGCAAGTCGAAAAGCTGCCATCATTGAGATTATACTCTTACTCCTTGCCATTCTCTGTATCCTGCTCTTCCTGAATAGAGATAATTTAAAGTTCCCTGCTTTCCTCTCTTCAGATACCAGACAGACCCTGTCACTGGATGAAGATACTGTCAGCTCTGATTCGCTTACTGAGGATGCAGAAGATCCAGATAATTCTTCAGACGAAGCATCGGATTCGTCTTCTGATACACCTGTCGAAGAGAATCTGCCGGATACAGTTACGATCTCTTCTGTCGGCGACTGTTCCCTGGGAAAGCTGCAGATTCACTCCACTGTTGACTCTTTTCTTGACTACTATGATTCATATGGCTCTGACTATTTCATGAAAAATGTAAAGGACTACTTCCTTGCAGATGATCTTACGATCGCGAATCTCGAAGTCGTCCTCTCTAATACGGAAGCTGCCGGCCAAGATAAGGAATTTTTGATCAAGGGGCGTCCTGAATTCACTTCCATTCTTAAGGATGCCGGCATTGATGTGGTAGGAACCGGTAACAATCATATCCTCGATTATGGCGAAACCGGTGCCAATGACACCTGGCAGGCTTTAAACGATGCCGGAATCCCCTATGCTTACAATGACAAGACCGTTCTCTATACCACAGCAAATGGGCATAAGGTCGGAATCGCCGCATCCTGTCTCTTAAACGAATCCCGTATGCAGTTCCTCTTAAATGGTATCCAGGAATTAAAGGCAGAAGGCGCAGAACTCATTATCGTTATGCCACACTGGGGCGTTGAAAGAGAAAACTATGCCAATGAAAGACAGGTTACTCTCGCCCACCAGTTAATCGACGCTGGTGCTGATCTCATTCTGGGTTCTCACCCTCATGTCGTACAGGGATTTGAGATCTACAATGGCAAGATGATTGCCTACAGCCAGGGTAATTTCTGCTACGGAGGTCATCATAACCCCGCAGACAAGGACTCCTTTATCTATCAGCAGACCTTTACCTTTACAGATGGTGCTCTTGATCCTACGGTCGATGTCCACATTGTGCCTTGTCTCATCTCTTCGACTACAAGCAAAAATGATTTCTGCCCCACTCCCCAGACGGGAGAAGCGGCAGAAACCATTCTGAACCACCTTAATTCTTATAGCGCAGGATATTCTGACTTTAGCCTTGATACGGAGGGTAATTTCTATCGTTAATATTCTGGGGCTGGACCGGCTAATGATACTGCATCTGACGCTGGACCATGGGTGCCTTACTTCTGCTACGAATAAATGCCAGCAGAACTGCCAGACAGTCCCAACAGAAAAGATCTCCTAACACAGAATTAGAGCTGCGTATTGACAAAGATATCGTAGATTGCCTCGATTGCAGTCTCGAAATCCTGATTTGCTACACCGATGATGATATTCAACTCAGAAGAACCCTGGTCAATCATTCGTACGTTTACATTGCGATGTGCCAGCGCAGAGAAGATTCTTCCAGCGGTACCACGCATGGACTTCATGCCTCGGCCTACAACTGCAATCAATGCAAGGTCGGATTCAATCTCAATGGAATCCGGATGAGCAAATCTGTGAATCTCAGATACAACCTGCTGCTCCTTATCGAGGAATTCATCTTCATGAACTACAACGGTCATGGTATCTATTCCAGAAGGCATATGCTCGAAGGAGATTCCATTGTCCTCAAAGGACTGTAGAACCTTACGTCCAAAACCAATCTCGGAATTCATAAGACCCTTGGTGATCAGGCAGGCGCAGAAACCTTTCTTACCTGCGATACCGGTAATTGTATAATCTGACTTCTTTGCCGTGGATTCTACGATCCAGGTACCCTCGTCCTGAGGACGATTGGTATTCTTGATATTGATAGGGATGCCCTTGGAACGAACCGGGAAAATTGCATCCTCATGCAGTACGGACGCACCCATGTAGGAAAGCTCGCGGAGTTCTCTATAGGTAATCGTATCAATACCGACCGGATCCTTAACAATACGGGGATCTGCTACCAAGAAGCCAGATACATCGGTCCAGTTCTCATAGACATCTACGCTTGCAGCAGCAGCTACAATAGAACCTGTCACATCAGAACCACCACGAGAGAAGGTCTTTACTCTTCCGTCCTTGCCTCTGCCATAGAAACCGGGGACAACGGCACCCTGGGTCTTCTGGAGTGCTGCCTTCATCTCTTTCTCTGTCTTATAAGTGTTCAGCGAACCTTCTTCATTGAAGAAGATCGTATCGAAGGGATCAACGAAGTCAAATCCCAGATACTTCGCCATAATCTTACCATTCAGGTACTCACCACGGCTTGCTGCATAATCAAGATAAGGGTCCTTCTTCAGGGTATCCGCAATTACTTCGAATTCGTCATCCAGTGTGAAGTCCAGTCCAAGACCTGTGATAATTTCATCATAACGAGCTTTAATATCCGCAAGCTGACGGTCCAGATCACCATCATTGGCTGCAATACGATATGCTTCAATCAGCATGTCCGTAACCTTGGTATCACTGCTGTTTCTCTTTCCAGGTGCACTGGGAACTACATAGAGACGAGTCGCGTCTGCGCGAACGATATCTCCGGCCTTTTTGAACTGCTTGGCATCTGCAAGAGAGCTTCCACCAAATTTGACAACCTTTTTCATTTTCTTTTCCTTTTTCCTTATTATTTAGAACTCACTTATTTCTGTATTATGCTTCAGAACTTTAACTTACTCAAGTATTTATTCAAAACCCAGACAGATCTTGTCAATCTCCTGCAGTTCTTCCTCACTAAATGTCAGATGATCTATCGCCTTTATATTGTCCAGAATCTGTGCCGGGCGAGAAGCACCAATCAGGACGGATGTTACAATGCCATCCTTCAGAATCCAGGCCAGAGCCATCTCTGCCAGCGTCTGTCCACGACGAGCTGCAACTGCATTCAGCTTCCTAACCTTCTCCATCTTCTCCTGGTCGAGTGCCGCTTCCTTCAGGAACCTTCCATCCGTACGCACGCGGCTGTCTGCCGGAACCCCATCGAGATATCGATCCGTCAGCACACCTTGTGCCAGCGGGGAGAAGCAGATGATCCCCTTCTCAAGACGTGCCGCCGTCTCCTTCAGTCCATTCTCCTCAATCTTACGATCAAAGATGTTATAACGATTCTGATTGATCACAAAGGGAACATGAAGCTCACTTAGAATCTTCTCTGCCCTCTCCAGGGTCGGCCCGTCATAGTTCGACAGACCGACATAGAGTGCTTTTCCAGAACGAACAATCTGCGCCAGCGCTTCCATTGTCTCTTCCAGGGGAGTATTCGGATCCATTCTATGATGATAGAAGATATCTACATACTCTAATCCCATCCTCTTCAGAGACTGATCCAGACTCGCCATCAGATATTTTCTGCTGCCCCAGTCCCCATAAGGTCCATCCCACATGGTATAACCAGCTTTGGTCGTAATAATCATCTCATCACGATAAGGCAGGAAATCCTCTTTTAGGATCTTGCCGAAGTTGCGCTCGGCCGCCCCCGGTTCCGGTCCATAATTATTCGCCAGATCAAACTGGGTAATTCCATGATCAAATGCCGTATGGCACATATCCTTCATATTATCGAAATTGCCATTGTCGCCGAAATTATGCCAGAGTCCCAGGGAAACCAGCGGAAGCATCAGTCCACTCTTCCCACATCTCTTATACTGCATCTTCTCGTATCTGTCGTCTGCTGCTCTATACATAAGTACCCCCTCATCTAGTAGCCGCCGGCCCCATGCCGTTACATTCTTTCGTTATTTTAGCACCTTCGAAAATGTAAAACTATCCGTTGATTCTTCTTTTTCCTCTGAAAGGATTGCCATTCTCCTTTGCTGGGTGTATATTTATCAGAAAATTTGCATAATTATTTAGGAGGATTATTTCATGGAGGCATCACAGATTATCATGCTGGTTGCCATGGCAGTTTATCTGCTTGGTATGATCGGCATTGGTATCAAACTTTCCGAGAAAACAGAAACCGTTGGCGACTTCTACCTCGGAGGCAGAAAACTCGGTCCCCTCGTTACCGCTATGAGCGCAGAAGCATCTGATATGTCGAGCTGGCTTCTCATGGGACTGCCCGGTGTTGCATATCTGTCCGGATGTGCGGAACCCGGCTGGACAGCCATCGGACTTGCCATCGGAACCTATCTCAACTGGCTTTTGGTTGCAAGACGCCTGCGTATCTATTCTGAGAAGACAGATTCCATCACGGTTCCCGAGTTCTTCAGCAATCGTTATGGCGACAAACACTATATTCTGACCGCACTCTCAGCACTGATCATCGTTGTCTTCTTCGTTCCCTACACGGCATCCGGATTCGCCGCATGTGGCAAACTCTTCCACTCCCTCTTCGGTGTGGACTACCATGCAGCAATGATCATCTCTGCCATCGTCATCATGTTCTATACCGCCATGGGTGGCTTTCTTGCAGCTTCTACCACAGATTTCATCCAGTCCATCATTATGACTCTGGCCCTGATCATTATCCTGGTCTTCGGTACTGCTCAGGCCGGTGGCATCTCCGCTGTTGCCGAAAATGCAGCCTCCCTTCCCGGATATCTCTCCATGACACATGCATATGATGTAAGTACTGCCAGTGCTACCCCTTATCCTGTTCTTACGGTTGCATCTCTTCTTGCCTGGGGGCTGGGTTACTTCGGTATGCCCCACATTTTACTTCGCTTCATGGCAATCGAAGATGATGAAAAAGTAAAGCTCAGCCGTAGGGTTGCATCGATCTGGGTTGTAATCTCCATGGCCGTCGCCATCATTATCGGTATAGTCGGTCTTGCCATGAGTCGTGCCGGTGTGATTGCTGACTTAGATGGTTCCCAGTCTGAGACCATTATTGTACATATCGCACAGCTGCTCTCCCGTTACGGATTCTTCGCAGCCATCCTTGCAGGAATTGTTCTCTCCGGCATTCTGGCATCTACCATGTCAACCGCTGATTCTCAGCTCCTTGCCGCTTCATCTTCGATTTCGAACGACCTCATGTCCAAGTTCTTCCACATTAAGGCGAGCGAGACAACCCGTCTGGTCGTATCCCGTATCAGCCTGATCATCATTGCCATCATCGGTGTGGTTCTTGCCTGGGACCCCAATGCATCTGTTTTCCGCATTGTATCTTTCGCCTGGGCTGGTTTCGGAGCCGCATTTGGTCCTGTAATGCTCCTCGCACTCTTCTGGAAGAGAAGCAACAAGGCAGGCGCCATAGCTGGTATGCTTGCCGGCGGTATCATGGTCTTCGCATGGAAATTCGGTATCTCTCAGCTGGGTGGCACATTTGCCATCTATGAGTTACTCCCTTCCTTCCTGGTAGGACTCCTGACTGACATCATCGTATCTCTTCTGACTCCGGCTCCGGACCAGAAGATTGTCGAGACCTTCAATTCCATCAAATAATTCTGGCTCAACAGTATACGAAAATCAGGCGATGCACGACCCGTGCGCCTTATTCGATACTCGAAGAAAAAAGGACGTCCGTGGATTCCACGAACGTCCTTTTCTTCTATGATCCTATATCGGATTTTGCTACTTCGATCAAGCCTTCCACAGTCCATGCAGGTTGCAGTATGCATATACGGCTACGCATTCTTCGCCGTCTGCCAGAAGGAATTCTGCCTTGGGTGCATCTCCTGCTTTCAGGAAACGTCTCTGCATTCCGTTACTTGTCTCAATTGCGATCCATTCAATGAAATGCTCTTCTAACATGGGGTGCTCTACAGAACCAACCACAACAGAAACCTTATTCCCCTCTACACTTGCTACGGGAAGGTGCTTCTCAACTGCTCCATCCGATGTACCAGGAACAAGCAGGGTCATAGGCTGTCCACAACAACTGGGATGACATCCAACGTGTTTGATCTCATCTACCATCGTTCCGCATTTTCCACACTTGTAGATATCCATTTTGTACCCTCTCTTTCAGATGCTTCTTTTTCCTACCTGGTTAACTTATCATCAAGCACTATCACATTTCAATGCCTTGGTCCAAAATTTCACACAAGTTTCAGAAATTACTCACACTTAACCTTGACCAGGGATCACTGGATCTTGAAATAACAATGGAATCCTATCCTAAGAATAGACCGAATATAAGTTTCACGAAGAATGCACATATCCAGGCTACCAGGCACTGGAATATAACGGTCATCACTGCATATCTTCTACCCTGTTCCTGCTTGATCGATGCAACCGCACCAATACAAGGTGTGTAGAGCAGACAGAAAGTCAGGAAGGTTGCCGCACCTTGGGCAGACATAGCCAGAGCCAGGCCTTCTTTTCCCCCATAGAGCACTGTCATCATAGACACGATGGATTCCTTTGCCATGAAACCTGAGATGATTGCAGTAACAATCTTCCAGTCCCCTAGTCCCAAGGGAGCGAATACCGGTGCAATCAGCCCGGCTATTGCTGCTAGCATGCTGTTCGCTGAATCCGATACCATATTCAGCCGAAAATCAAAACTCTGTAAGAACCATACAATAATCGTACCGACAAAAATAAAGGTAAATGCTCTCTGCAGGAAGTCCTTCGCCTTGTCCCACATCAATTGCAGAACATTTTTTGCCCCTGGCATACGATAGTTGGGAAGTTCCATTACGAAAGGAACTGCTTCTCCTCTGAACATGGTTCTCTTACCGATCAGCGCAACCAGAATGGCCACCACTATTCCTCCAAAATAGAGGAGCATCATAACCGGCATGGCTGCCTTGGGGAAGAATACCGACGTGAAGAAGGCATAGACCGGCATCTTGGCTGAACAGCTCATAAAGGGGATCAGGAGGGTTGTCATCCTACGATCTCTCTTCGAAGGCAGGGTTCTCGTCGACATAACCGCCGGCACAGAGCAACCGAATCCCACAAGTAGCGGAACGATGGATCTTCCCGACAGTCCTATCTTACGAAGCAGCTTATCCATAACAAAGGCAATTCTCGCCATATATCCGCTATCTTCCAGAATGGACAGGAAGAAGAAGAGTACAACGATGATGGGCACAAAGCTTATAACCGTTCCCACTCCGCTGAAGATCGCATCGATCACAAGCGAATGAATCGGCGCCGAAACATGGGCCGCTGTCATCCCCTGGTCCACCACTTCAGTAAGTGCATCCACTCCCGCAGCCACCAGATTCTGCAGGAAGAGTCCGATCACATTGAAGGTAAGGAAGAAGATCAGGGCCATGATTCCAACAAACATAGGAATTGCGGTCCACTTTCCCGTAAGGATCCGGTCGATCTTGCTACTTCTCTCGTGTTCCCTGCTCTCTCTTGGCTTTATGACCGTCTCATCACAGAGGCGCTTGATGAAGATGAAGCGCATGTCCGCAATGGCAGCCGCATGATCTAATCCACGCTCCTGCTCCATCTGACTTACGATATGATGCATCATATCAAGCTCATTCTCGTCTAAATGTAGGGCTTCCTCTACGATGCTGTCTCCCTCAATCAGTTTCGACGCAGCGAAGCGAAGCGGAATGCCTGCATCCTCCGCATGATCTTCGATCAGAGCCATCACTCCATGCATAGCACGGTGGACCGCCCCCTTATGATCCTGCTTATCACAGAAATCAGATCGTCCGGGAAGTTCATGATACTTTGCAATATGAATCGCATGAGTAATAAGCTCCGTAATTCCCTCACCCTTGGCTGCGGAGATAGGAACGACAGGAATCTGTAGCAGGGACTCCATCTCATTGATGCGGATGGAACCACCATTTCCTCTCATCTCATCCATCATGTTGACAGCAAGCACCATTGGAAGCCCGAGCTCGAGGAGCTGCATGGTCAGATAGAGATTCCGTTCGATATTGGTCGCGTCCACGATATTGATGATTGCCGTCGGCTTCTCGTCGAGAATGAACTGCCTTGACACAATCTCCTCGCTGGTATAGGGAGAGAGGGAGTAGATACCAGGAAGATCTACGACTTCCGTATCCGGATATCCCTTGATGGCACCACTCTTCCGGTCCACTGTAACACCGGGGAAGTTGCCAACATGCTGATTCGAACCCGTGAGTTCATTAAAGAGGGTCGTCTTACCACAATTCTGATTACCGACCAGTGCAAAGGTCAGCTTTCCCTTTACGATCTTGGCCTTGTCATGTTCCTTATGATAGGACTTGGTATCTTCCTCTTCGCCATAACCGGGATGCTCTGCTTCCTTATGGGACTGCTTCCTGGGCTGATTTTCCAGGCTCTGGCTGGCTCTAACATTTTCGACGATGATCTTCTCTGCATCATCCAGTCGCAGGGTGAGCTCATATCCGCGAACCCTTAGTTCCATGGGGTCTCCCATGGGAGCGAACTTCACCAGGGAGATCTCTTCTCCGGGAATTACGCCCATATCCAGGAAGTGCTGGCGCAGTGCCCCACTTCCGCCTACTTCGATGATTGTTGCCGTCTGACCAATGGATAGATCTCTTAATGTCATAGGATTATTTCCTCATTTCATCACTTTTGCCTGATTATCATAGCACGCACAGTACTCTTTGGAATATGACCAGAAGCCTCTCGAATGGTACCATCAATATCAGTGAATATGATCTTCGGTGCTTTCATTCTCTTTCCTTCTTATTGCTTTCTGCTGAACTGCACGGAACAGATTTTTCGCATGTTCCTTTACTTCCGTTGCCCGCCTTACCGGACGATATCCACGCATACTACGCAGATGATAACGCTCTCGATTGGTCAGGCCTTCCATGACATCCTTCGCTGCATCCTGCACCATCTGGGCACCATTACCAACGCGGTTGTTCACAGCCTGATATCCACTCTCCACACGGGCATTTACAGCCTGGTATCCACTCTCGATCTTGGAATTGAAGACTTCTTCTGCTGCATTCATTCTCTCTAAGATCTTGGTCAGACTGGCTACCGTAAGTGCCAGATCCATTCCCAGGATCATACTGAAGACCAGCATCATACCTTCATTCAGCAAGGGATGGGTAAGCGCTGCCGCCTTCTCGATCAGAGGAAATATAAAGCGAACCACTACAACGCCGGCTGCTCCGAAACCACAGCTTGCCGGAAAACAGATTCTACCGTGAATATTCAGGGGCATATCGCTGTAATCCCACCATACCGCATGAAATATCCTCTCTAATACCCAGGAGGTCGAGTACTCAATAATTGCGCTACCAACAAAACAGATGGCAAAGATGGCCCAGATGGGATAATCTGAATGACTTGGCAGTTCCGGTAATAGTCTAAATACAATCTGGGCAATGACCACTGCGCTTCCGTAGATAGGACAAACCGGTCCAAAGAGAAAACCCCTGTTTTCCCAATGGCCCCCCTTCAGAGTACAGTAGAGGCATTCATAGATCCAACCAATCACGCTGAATATAATAAATGTATCAAAATACCTAGCAATTATCATTGTCTTTCACTCATTCTTTTTCCTGCCAGAATCCATTTCAACCAGATGGCACTTTTATCCGATAACGCCTTCACAATAAACCTCTCATAACCAACCCCTGTCATTCACTATGGGAAGAACAATTCTCTATCTTCTTAGTAGTGTTTCTTCTGACGAGCAGATTTTGTCAGCAATCGTAATCAGCCATGCTTCCCTGGATGCAGGAATAGTCAAGATATTCAAGGGCCACATATGGCTTGCTATACTTCTTCTCTCGTGCTCCGTGATATGGAAATCCCGAACTGCATTCTCTGCTGCAATCTTCGGATGATGATAACCGTGCAGCTTGTCTCCATGATCATGCCAGTCATATAAGAAATAATCATGAAGGAATGCCGCCCTAACAAGCCTCTTCTCGTCCGTATGCATATGCAGTCTGCGATTGAGATTGAATGCCTCCCTCGCCACACTGATGCAATGATCATAGGTCGTAATTCTTCCATGCTGGATGAAGCTCTTCATTTTCAGAGCTCTTGTATCTTCCGCAAGTTCCCGGATCAGGTTCCCGAAGATTACTTCTTCATCCTGCGATAATACTCTCTTCATGCTCTTCCTTCGTTTTGTTCTTCTTCCTCAGGCACTTCGATCTTCTTCGGATAGAGTGTCATACCGATGGCAATATTACTGCTTCTATTTCAAACTCTTATATATTGTATTTTCTTGAATTCTTCTGTAACAACAATTTTCCTATCCTGTATTTCATGATAGGATGTCAAGCGTAGTTTTTCAAAACCACTCTTCTGATTATATAATCATTCACGAAGAAAATACATCGAAAGAGAGCCAAATATGAGATATATGAAGCAATTTGCTGTAATTCTGGCTGTCACCTGCCTGGGCGATTTCCTGAATTACATCCTGCCGCTGCCGATCCCCGGCAGTATCTACGGTCTGGTCATCATGCTGACCCTGCTTGTGACTGGCGTCATCAAGATCTACCACGTCAAGGCAACTGCAGAATTCTTGATTGATATCATGCCCATGATGTTCATTCCAGCTGCCGTCGGTCTCCTCGTAGCATGGGATGACTTAAGACCTGTCCTGATTCCCATGATCGTTATTACTTTTGTAACAACCGTCGTCGTTATGATCGTCACCGGTCGTACCACCCAGCTTGTTATGAAGATCCGTCATCGCACAACATCCCGTACTGACGAAGCAATCAGTAGGGAAATCGCAAAGAGCAGACTGGAGGATATCGATGAATAATATCGCAGCAAGTTCCGCCACCTTTGGCGTTGTTATTAGTATTATCGGCTACTTCCTTGGTATGCTGATCAAAAAGAAGACCAGGCTCTCTGTCATGAATCCCCTTCTGATCTCCATCATCTTCGTCATGATCATGTTAGAGCTCTTCGGTGTCGACTATAAGAATTACAATGTCAGCGCCAAGTACTTAAGCTATCTTCTGACTCCTGCAACCGTAAGTCTTGCCATCCCTCTCTATCTGCAGTTAGAAAGACTGAAGAAGAACTGGCTTGCCATCACGGTCGGTCTTGTAAGCGGTGCAATCTCCTCCATGGCAACGGTCCTCTTGCTGAGCATTCTCTTCCGTCTGCCTCATGAAGACTATGTCACCCTGCTCCCAAAGTCCATCACTACCGCCATTGGTATGGGTGTCTCTGAAGAGCTCGGTGGAATCGTCACCATTACCGTAGCTGTCATCATCGTTACCGGTATCTTAGGCAATGTTCTTGCAGATACTGTCTGCAAGTTATTCCGTATCACGGATCCCGTTGCGAAGGGACTGGCAATCGGAGCCTGTTCCCACGCCATCGGTACAGCGCGTGCCATGGAGATGGGTGAGATCGAAGGCGCCATGTCTTCCCTGGCCATCGTTGTCAGTGGACTCCTCACCGTCATCGGTGCATCCTTCTTCGCAATGCTCTATTAACCTATGAGATTCTCTTTACTCATAGTCTTCCGGGAAGAGTTGAACATTCCTTACCATCACTTCGATGAATTCCTGGCATTTTCCACAGCCTCTGGCACAATTGGTCTTCTCCTGTACGTCAGCGAAGGTCTTTGCCCCAGCTTCTACGGCATCCACGATATCACCGTAAGTCACATGGTTGCACTTACACGCTATCTTGTCTCGATCCATACCAAGCCCTCCATCTTCTCTTCCTACTTATTTCAAATCATCTCTCGACACTCTCTGCATCATCAAAAGCACCAGCAAGGTTCCTGCTTCGGCAGCCAGGTAGGATAACCAGATTCCATTCATACCGAAGAGAAAACCAAATAAAACCGCAAATCCAGCAATCAAAACCATTCCCCGGAGGATAGAACCTATCATCACTGGCTTCTCCCTTCCTGTTGCCGAGTAATATGCAATCAGGTAGACATTCACGCCTGCAATCAAAAAGCCTGTAAAGTAGAGACGCAAGCCCGGCACTGCATAATACGCCAGTGCTTCATCCTTCTGGCTGTTGAATATGCCAACCATGGGCTCTGCGAACAGAATTCCAAGAAGAAGGAAGAGAGCAGATGTAACAAACATAATAAGAAGGCCCGTCCGAAGAAGGGAAGCCACCTCCGCTTTCTCCCCCTTACCATAAGAGCGACTGATGAGTGGCTGCATACCCTGCGCCACACCGTTGAAGATACAGGTACAGACCAGTGCGATATTCGCAATCACACCATATGCTGCCACTCCAACATTACCCGCCAGGGTAAGCGACATGAAGTTAAATACCAGAGACGTCACCGCGAAGGAGAATTCTCCGACAAAACCTGACATCCCCAGCGCACTGCTTCTTCTCAGAAGGTGAGGATTTAAGTTCTCCATCTTCATTCCCACAGTGTTCTTCGGACTTATGTAGTGGGTTAGACAGATCAGCATGGATATGACCGGACAGCCCACGGTTGCCAGAGCCGCACCCGGAAAACCAAATCCCAGCGGGAACATGAAGACATAATCGAACACAATATTATAGAAGCTGCCCGCCAAAGCCCCCACCATGGCAATCCCTGTCGCATGATCATTGCGTGCAAAGGCCAGAAGCACGTAATTCATCATGAATAGTGGCGATCCGCACATAATGAGGCGAACATAATTCTTCCCCATCTCTGCCAGTACAGGATCAGCCCCCATCATACCAAGCAGCTGCTCTGGCAGGAAGGCCCCCAGCAGAACGAAGGGCAGGCTCATGATAAGGCACCAGCGTATGGCTGCCAGGAAGTAGCCATCCGTCGATTCTCCTCTTCCCTTGTCCAGACTGTAACTAACCGCGAATCCCAGGCCCAGCATCTGTCCAATCGCATAGATCAGGCCATAGATCGGCAGAATCAGATTCAGCACCGTCAGTCCATCTGCACCAAAACCATAGGAGATGAAATAGGTATCCGCCAAAATATAAACGGATACCCCAATCATGCCTAGTACACTCTGCGAAACATATTTTAAAATCTTTTTCTTCAAACCATATTTCCTTTAACTGTATCTTAGGCTCTCCATTATATATGAAATACAATGGATGTACACCCGAAATACCAGTGAAGGCACAACTATCTGCCACATTCCCTGCCTTCCTCTTCTAGAGAATACCTTTATTTATTTTTGAAAATGCTTTGTCATTCTGTCTACGGCCTCGACCGTATTCTCATAGCTTCCGAAGGCTGTCAGACGGAAATAACCCTCCCCATGAGGTCCAAAACCTGATCCAGGTGTACCGACAACGCCGACCTTCTCTAATAATTCATCGAAGAATTCCCAGCTGGTCATCTGATTCGGTGTCTTCAGCCAGATATATGGTGCATCCACACCTCCGGATACTGTAAATCCAGCCTCTTTTAATCCTTTCAGAATATAGGCTGCATTCTTCATATAATAATCTACCAGCTGCTTTACTTCTCTCTGACCTGCCTCGGAATAGACGGCCTCGCCCGCGCGCTGAATGATGTAAGGCGCACCATTGTACTTGGTGCTGTGTCTTCTTGCCCAGAGCTTATGAAGAGCTACTCCGTCACGAACCAGATCCTTGGGAACTACGGTATATCCAAGACGCACACCGGTAAAGCCTGCATTCTTGGAGAAGGAATGGAGTTCGATGGCACAGGTTCTCGCTCCCTTACACTCATAGATACTGTGAGGAATTCCATCTGTTCTGATATATGCTTCATAAGCTGCATCATAGATAATGATGGAGCTATGTTCATTCGCATAATCCACCCACTTCTGGAGTTCTTCTTTATTGATGACTGCTCCGGTCGGATTGTTAGGGAAGCAGAGATAGATAAGATCAGCTTCCTGCTCTGGAAGTTGAGGAGCAAATCCATGCTCTGCATCACAAGGCATATAAACGATGCGGTCAAAGAGACCACGTTCCTCGTCATAATCCCCTGCTCTTCCTGCCATAACATTCGAATCAACATATACAGGATAAACCGGGTCGCAGACTGCAATTACATTATCTAAGGAGAAGATCTCCTGAATATTGGCACTGTCACTCTTTGCACCATCTGACACGAAGATTTCATCCGCTGCAATATCACATCCACGCTCTTCGTAATCATGCTTTGCAATCGCTGTGCGAAGGAATTCATATCCAAGATCCGGAGCATATCCATGGAAGGTCTTTGCCTGTCCCATTTCGTCCACAGCACTGTGAAGAGCACTGATGACGGAATCCGTCAGAGGCTGTGTTACATCACCGATTCCCAGACGAATGATCTTCTGATCGGGATTTGCTTCCTGATAGGCTGATACTTTCTTTGCAATGTCAGAGAAGAGGTAGCTTCCCGGGAGTTTTTCATAATTGTCGTTAATCTTTACCATATTCTTTTTCCTTTTCACGCCAAATGCCGGGCAGAAACTGCCCGGCGAACTTAGCTTTTGCTATCTTTTATTTTTATTCCACATCCTGGAGTGCTGCAATATCTTCTTCTCCGGTTCTTACCTTAACAACTTTGGCAATGCTATATACAAAGATTTTACCATCACCAATATGGCCTGTATAGAGCGCTTTCTTCGCAGCCTCTATCACATCTTCTACAGGAATCTTTGCAACAACAACTTCTACCTTAGTCTTAGGGAGCAGAGTGGAATCGACAATTGCACCACGATATCTCTCAGAGGATCCCCTCTGGATTCCACAACCCATGACCTGGCTCATGGTCATGCCGGTGACACCAAGTTCATTCATCGCCTTCTTCAAGGCATCGAACTTTGCAAGCTTGCAGATGATTACCACCTTATGCATTCCGGTATCTAATTCAGGAGCGAGAGCTGCTTCAGTATGTACAGGAACTGCAGCGCTTATCTTCGCCTCACTTGCCTCTTCATATACATCCGTTCCCAGATCCGTATTCTCATTTGCATCCACGGTCATATCTGTTACATCAGAGATTGCAAAACCGGAATATGCACTGGTCAGACCATGTTCATGATAATCCAGTCCATCGATTTCAACCTGTTCCGGAACTCGAAGGCCGATCGTCTTATCGATCAGCTTGAAGATAATGAACATTGTTACAAGAACGAAAGCATCAATTGCTACAAGACCAACTGCCTGAATGCCCAGCTGAGCAAATCCACCACCATAGAAGAGGCCAAGACCTACTCCATCATCACCTGTAGAGAAGAGACCAACAGCAAGGGTGCCCCAGATACCATTTACCATATGAACAGATACCGCACCAACGGGGTCATCAATCTTCGCAATGTTATCAAAGAATTCAACAGAGAGTACTACAAGGAATCCAGCAACAAGACCGATGAAGAAAGCTCCTACAGGAGATACACAATCAGCACCGGCTGTAATTGCAACCAGACCTGCAAGTGAACCATTCAGTGTCATGGATACATCCGGCTTACCATAACGGAACCAGGTGAAGACCATGGTAACTACCGTTGAAACAGCAGCTGCAAGGTTTGTTGTCATAAATGCCAGGCTTGCTTCGTAAGCTGCATCCGCGCTGTCCATTGCGATGGTAGAACCACCATTGAAACCAAACCAGCAGAACCAGAGGATAAATACACCAAGTGCTGCTGCCGTCAGGTTATGTCCGGGAATTGCTCTTGCCTTACCATCTTTGCCATACTTACCAATACGAGGTCCAAGAAGTGCTGCCCCAAGGCAAGCGATAACACCACCGACGTTATGTACCAGGGCAGATCCGGCGAAATCGTGGAAGCCCATTCCAGCGAGCCAGCCACCGCCCCAGCCCCAGTGTCCGGTAATCGGATAGACGAGAAGAGAGATTGCTGCAGAGTATACACAATAAGCTTTGAAATTGGTTCTCTCTGCCATGGAGCCTGAAACGATTGTTGCTGCTGTTGCACAGAAGACGGTTTCAAAGATAACGAAGCACCAAAGGGGGATTCCCTGGGCTACGGTGCTGTTCTCTGCGGTATACATACCGCGGATGAAAAAGTCCGGTCTGCCGACCAGTCCACCAAGGCCTCCGTTGAACATTAAGCCGAAGCCAATGAGCCAGAAGCAAGGAGTTCCGATGCAGAAGTCCATCATATTTTTCATCAGAATGTTACCTGTGTTTTTTGCTCTTGTAAGACCTGCCTCACAAAGTGCAAATCCAGCCTGCATAAAGTAAACCAATGCCGCACAGATCAGCACCCAGATGACGGATGTTAAACTGATATCCATTTTCATTCTCCTTTCGAATCCCAATTAATATCTATGCACAACATGTGTTAACCCATGTTATTGCCAAAGAAACAAAAAAAGTCGGTCGAGGATTTCCTCAACCGACTTCTTTGTCGTTCTTTATGTTTTCGGAGTATAGACTTTTTGCAAAAATCCGTCAATACCCTTTTTCAAAAAATTATAAAATTATAAAGCGGAATATCCCATCAGATATTCATCCACCTCTTTGGCAGCCCCTCTGCCTTCTACAATACCCCAGACAACCAGAGACTGACCACGATGCATATCGCCCGCTGTAAATACTCCCGGGACGGAAGTCTTATAGCTTCCCTCCGCCGTCTCGATCACACTACGATTGGTTTCCTTTACACCAAAAGCCTCTGGAACATAGTCCTCTGCCCCCAGGAAGCCTGCAGCAATCAGTAACATGTCACAGGGGTAGGTCTTCTCCGAACCAGCCACTTCTGTCATCTTTCCGGCAGCAAAAGAAACCTGTACGGTAGTAATCGCCTTAATTCCACCATCTTTTTTGGTCTCGACAGACTTCACGGTCGTCTCATAGATTCTTGGATCATCTCCAAAGAGAGCAATTGCCTCCTCCTGACCATAATCTGTCTTCAACGTTTTCGGCCACTCCGGCCAGGGATTCGATGCCGCCCTTTCTACAGGGGGACAGGGCATCATCTCTAACTGTAATACAGACTTCGCCCCCTGACGAATCGAGGTAGCCAGGCAGTCGTTACCAGTATCACCACCACCGACGATTACAACATGTTTTCCATAAGCATATTTTGCGAGGTTCTTATAATCTTTGGCCTCCGCACGTCCACCCTTTACTTTTCCATCTAACAGGTATTTGGTGGCCTGCGTCAGATAATCAACCGCATAATAAACGCCATCCACCTTTTCGGGATCAACCGCAGGCAGACTTCTAGCCTTCTTCGCGCCGCAGCAGAGCACAATGGCATCGTAGCGCTTCTTCAGTTCGTCGTATGTGATATCTCTGCCGACATCCACACCGGTACAGAAGACAAGGCCCTCTTCTATCATCAGATCCTTACGTCTCTGGATCACATCCTTAGGCAGTTTCATATTGGGAATACCGTACATGAGAAGTCCTCCTACCCGGTCTTCCCTCTCATAGACTGTGACATTATGTCCACGACGATTCAGAAGATCCGCGCATGCAAGTCCGGCAGGCCCCGCACCTATGACGGCAATCTTCTTGTCACTACGGTTCTCAGGAATTCTGGGCTTCAGCGTTCCCTCTTCATATGCCTTCTCGATAACATAGAGTTCATTATCACGTACCGTTACCGGAGAACCATGTTCTCCTTCCGTGCATGCCTTCTCACAGAGAGCAGGGCAGACTCTTCCCGTGAATTCCGGGAAAGAATTTGTCTTCTGCAGTCTGGAATACGCATAGCCAGGAAGGCCATGATAGATCTCGTCATTCCACTCAGGAATCAGATTATGGAGCGGACAGCCCGTTACCATTCCATGTAACTTCATTCCACTCTGGCAGAGCGGCACACCGCAATTCATGCAGCGTGCACCCTGCTCCATTCTCTCCGTATCGGACAGAGCCTCGTGGAAATAATCATAATTCTCGATTCTCTGCTGCGGAGGGATGTCCCTATTCTCTATTCTCTTATATTCTAAAAATCCGGTTGGCTTACCCATTGTTCATGCCCTCCTGTCAGCCCTTACTGATCTCTTCGAATGCTTCTTCTACTGCATGTTCGTGAGAGATACCCTGTTCCTCAAATCTACTGATAGCGACGATCATACGCTGATAATCATTCGGTATGATCTTTTTGAAGAAGGGCAGATACTTGTTAAAATGATCTGCAATCTCTTTGCCAAGAAGAGAATCTGTTTCCTTTACGTAATCCTGTAGGATAGACTTCAGTTCAGCAACATCATATTTCTCTGTTACTTCCGTCATGCTGACCATATCCTTGTTCAGCTTGCGATAGAGATCATGATCCATATCCAGAACATAAGCGATACCACCTGACATTCCGGCTGCAAGATTCTTACCGGTCTGACCCAGGATAACCGCACGTCCTCCGGTCATGTATTCCAGACCGTGATCACCACAGCCTTCCGCTACAGCAGTTGCTCCAGAATTACGTACCAGGAAGCGCTCACCGGCAACACCGGTAATATAAGCTTTACCGCTGGTTGCACCGTAGAGTGCAACATTACCAACAATGATATTCTCTGATGCCTTGTAAGCGGCCTTTTTCGGAGGTACTACAATGACTTTTCCTCCAGAGAGACCTTTTCCAAAGCCGTCATTTGCATCGCCGACCAGTCGAAGCGTGAGTCCCTTGGGAATGAAGGCGCCAAAGGACTGTCCACCGGAACCCTCGCATTCTACCTGATAGGTATCTTCCTTCAGGCTCTCACCGAATTTCTCCGTCAGAACAGAACCGAGAATGGTACCCACGGTACGATCCGTTCCCAGTACTCTTACCTTGGCCTTATGCCCTGTCTTCTTCTCAATCGCAGCCTTGAATTCCGGGAGGAGCAGACGTTCATCTACCGTCTTCTCGAGTTCAAAGTCATAGACCTTAGCCGGATCAAAATGCCTTCCTTCTGCTCCAGCAAAACGATCATCCAGAATTCCGGCAAGGTTAACAGTTGCAGCGCGATGGGTGATGGGATTCTTCTGAACCATCAGGCAGTCTGTACGTCCAATCATCTCGTCAACGGTTCTGAAGCCTAGCATTGCCATATATTCACGCAGTTCCTGTGCAACAAAGCACATGAAATTGATAACATGCTCAGGCTTACCCTTGAAGCGCTTTCTCAGTTCCGGATTCTGGGTTGCAATACCTGCAGGGCAGGTATCCTTGGAGCATACACGCATCATCATGCATCCCATGGATACCAGCGGTGCGGTTGCAAATCCATATTCTTCTGCACCGAGGAGGGCAGCAATTGCAACGTCTCTTCCGGTCATCAGCTTACTATCTGTCTCCAGAATAACCTTCTCTCTTAAGCCATTCTCCATCAGGGTCTGGTGTGCTTCTGCAACACCCAGCTCCCATGGAAGACCTGCATGGTGTACGGATGAGAAGGGAGCCGCACCGGTACCTCCGTCATATCCAGAGATCAGAATAACCTGAGCACCAGCCTTTGCGACACCGGATGCAATGGTACCTACACCAGCTTCCGATACCAGTTTTACAGAGATCCTGGCTCTTCTGTTTGCATTCTTAAGATCATAGATGAGCTGAGCCAGATCCTCAATGGAATAGATATCATGATGAGGAGGGGGTGAGATCAGAGACACACCCGGAGTGGAATAACGGGTACGTGCTACATGCGGATATACCTTTCTTCCAGGCAGGTTACCGCCTTCACCAGGTTTTGCACCCTGTGCCATCTTAATCTGAATCTCATCTCCGGATACCAGATAAGCTTCTGTCACACCGAATCTGCCGGATGCGACCTGCTTCACGCGAGAATTCTTATCTGTTCCGAAACGCTTTTCCTCTTCTCCACCTTCACCGGTATTCGATCTTCCACCTAACTGATTCATGGCAATTGCCATCGTCTCATGGGCTTCCGGGGAGATAGAGCCGAAGGACATCGCACCCGTCTGGAAGCGCTTCACGATAGATTCAATCGGTTCTACTTCTTCAATGGGTACTGGCTTATTCTTGGGCGCGAAGTCCATAAGTCCACGGAGGGTATGGGGCTTCTCATCATCCACAAGGGCGGTATATTCTTTGAAGGTTTCGTAACTCTTTCCTCGTACCGCCTGCTGAAGAGTAACAATGGTTTCCGGACGATACATATGATCTTCTGCCTTGGGGCCGGATCTTAACTTGTGGAATCCATTACTATCAAGGGTTGTATCTTCTGTCAGTCCCAGCGGGTCGTAAGCATTATCATGGCGGAAGGTAACTCCTTCTGCGATCTCCTTCAGGCCGATACCACCGATACGGCTGACAGTACCGGTAAAGTACTTATCAATCACCTCTTTGGAGAGACCAATTGCCTCGAAGATTCTGGCAGACTGATAAGACTGCAGGGTAGAGATACCCATCTTGGCTGCAATCTTAACAATGCCCATGAGAACAGCCTTATTGTAATCGTCGATGGCCGTATGATAATCCTTATCCAGGATGCCCTTGTCAATCAGTTCAGCAATGCATTCCTGTGCCAGATATGGATAGATTGCACGCGCGCCAAAGCCCAGAAGAGTTGCAAACTGATGCACTTCCCGAGGCTCTCCGGACTCCAGGATCAGGGAGACTGCGGTACGCTTCTTGGTACGAACCAGATGCTGTTCCACAGAAGAAACAGCCAGAAGGGACGGCATGGGAACATGGTTCTCATCGACGCCACGATCCGACAGAATGATGATATTGTATCCACGCTCAAAAGCACGGTCAACCTGAACATTGAGCTGCTCCAGAGCATGCTCCAGAGAGGTATTCTTGTAATAGAGGATCGGAATGGTGGTCGAACGGAGTCCCGGCTGATCAAGAGAACGAATCTTCAGAATATCAACACCGGTCAGAATAGGATGGTTAACCTCAAGCACTCTGCAGTTCTGGCTGGACTCTTCGAGTAGATTACCATCTGATCCGATATAGACCGTGGTATCCGTAACAATCTTCTCACGCAGGGAATCAATCGGGGGATTGGTAACCTGCGCAAAGAGCTGCTTAAAGTAGCAGAAGAGATTCTGATGCTTCTCGGACAATACAGCCAGAGGAACATCGTGACCCATCGAAACCGTTGGCTCCAGGCCATTCTCAGCCATGGGCAGGATCATCTCATGCACATCTTCATAGGAATAACCGAACACCTTATACAGACGATCTCTTAATTTCTGTTCGTAAGTCGGAATCTTCTTGTTGGGAATCTTCAGATCCTCCAGATGCAGAAGCGACATATCCAGCCACTCACCATAGGGCTTTCTCTTCGCATAGTATTCCTTAACCTCATCATCCGGGATCAGGCGTCCCTCTCTGGTATCGATCAGAAGAATTCTTCCTGGCATCAGACGGGATTTCTTCACAATGTGCTCCGCAGAAATCTCCAGAACACCAACCTCTGATGACAGGATCAGTCGATTATCATCGGTAATGTAATAACGGCTGGGGCGAAGACCATTACGGTCAAGAGACGCTCCCACCATATCTCCATCGGAGAAGAGGATCGCTGCCGGTCCATCCCAGGGTTCCATCATCGTCGCATAATAGTGATAGAAATCTGCCTTCTCCTGGTCCATGAAAGAGTTGTTCTTCCAGGGTTCCGGAATGGTCGCCATCACAGCGAGAGGAAGATCCATTCCATTCATGTAGAGGAATTCCAGCGTATTATCAAGAATTGCAGAATCCGAACCATCCTTGTCCACAACAGGGCAGATCTTATCCATGTCATCTTCGAGAATCGGGGAAGACATGGTCTCCTCACGAGCAATCATACGGTCTACATTTCCTCGAATGGTATTGATCTCACCATTATGAGCGATCATACGATAAGGATGGGCCCTCTTCCAGCTGGGAGTTGTATTCGTAGAGAAACGGCTATGGACAATCGCAATCGCAGATTCATAGTCCTTGTCTCTCAGATCCGTATAGAAACGACGCAACTGGGTAACCAGAAACATTCCCTTATAGACAATCGTTCTACTGGACAGGGAGCAGATATAGGTATCCTCTGCGGACTGCTCGAACTCTCTCATTAGAACGAAGAGCTTACGGTCGAAGTCGATTCCCTGTGCAGTATCCTCCGGTCTCTTTAAGAAGGCCTGAGAAATATAGGGCATGCAGTCATAGGCAGCCTTGCCCAGTATGCCTGCTTCCGTAGGTACATCTCTCCATCCGAGAACCATGAGCCCATTCTTCTCTGCGATGACACGGAACATCCGCTGCATCATGGTTCTCTTTACCCTGTCCTGAGGGAAGAAGAACATACCAATTCCGTAGTCTCTCGCTTCTCCAAGGTCCATCCCCTGGTCTGCACAAACCTTGGAGAAAAACTTGTGGGATATCTGAAGCAGGATGCCGACACCATCACCGACTTTTCCGCTCGCATCCTTACCTGCGCGATGTTCCAGCCGCTCAACAATGGTCAGTGCATCTTCCACATTTCTGTGATCCGGCTTACCATCGATATTCACGACAGTTCCGATACCGCAGGCATCATGTTCCCGTTCGTTGTATAGTAACTCCTCACTTAATGCCATTTCTTTTTCCTTTCCTGTTATCATGAAGCAGCCAGTCGAATACTGATAACACATTCAAAAAGGCGTCTGCAGAAGAAACAACCGAAAAGAATTCTTTCGGAGTCTTCTGCAGACGCCTTTGTCTGCTCATTCTTTGAATTTAATTCATCTTATACTTGACTTATGTTCATGTCAATACATTTTTTGAGAAACAGAAAAAAACTGCCCTACATTTCCTGGAAGGTAAGAATCATCTCAGCCGTCTCTACCATGGAGCGACCGGTGTCCATACTTGTCTTCTGAATGTAACGGAAGGCCTCTTCTTCCGTCAGATGATTTCGATCCATGATCAGAGCTTTTGCATCATCGATCATCTTCTGTTCTTCCGGGCTTCTCTTTTTTGGCTTTGCTTTTTCCTTCTTCTTCTCTCTTCGAAAAGCATATTCCAGCTCACCTAAGATCATGGCAACAGTATCTAGGATTGCCGCGCCCTTGGCCGGCAACTCAACTGCCATCACATCATCTTCTCTTCGAGATGCAATATTCTTCGCAGAATCCATAAGAAGAACTCTCCAGAAAGCCGGAAGATTCGGAAGAATTTCCGTATAGTCCATATCCTTCATGCGGACGGGACAGATCAGGATTCCAATATTCTGTTCTCTCATATTTCGCAGCGCCTCACCACCGCCGGAGACAATCTGAGTATCCGTAAAACCAGCATGTAAAAGGAGGAGACGGATTTTCTCCGACATGGATCCCGCCGGGAAGGCAATCAGGATCTGTGTCATAGGCACTCCTTAGATACGATGCAGATATTCACGAATCTCCCAGTCCGTCACCTCACTTGCGTAGGAATCCCATTCCCCTCGCTTCGAAGCGAGGTAGATCTTGGCATATTTCTCACCGCAAACCTCGGTAAGATATGCGTCCTTACGGAATTCATCCACTGCATCCTTCAGTGTCTTTGGAAGACTACCAACGCGGGTGTCTGCTTCCGGAAGCATAAGTTTCTTCTCAATTCCATCGAGCCCACTGGCAATCAGATACGCAATGGTAAGATAGGGATTGGTTGCCCCATCCGGAAGTTCCCAGCGGATTGCGGTATCATTCTCTCCGTCCTTTACAAGGCAGATGGGAGCTTCATAGTCCTCCTGTGACCAGAAGATCCCCTTATCAGAGCAGAAGCGAGCTCCGGTTCTCTTATAGGAATTCACAATGGGATTGGCAATTACAGACATACCAGGCATATGATGCAGAACACCTGCCAGGAATTGCTTTCCTAATTCACTCATACCATAGACATCAGTGGCGGATGTCATTTTGGCGACCGTCTCCGCTGTACCAGTCAGTGTAATTGCCATAGCAGAACCTGGAAGGTCTGTTCTGGGCTTAGGCATGAAGGTTGCATGAAATCCATTTCTTGCACCGATTGTCCTTACGGTATTTCGGAGGGTCAGGATCTGATCTGCCATCTTGACACCGGATGCTCTCTTGAAGGCTACCGCATGCTGCGCCGGTGCGTCCTCGTGATGAGAAGATTCCATCTCGAAGCCTAATTCCTCGAGAGCGAAGATAATAGCACGTCTGGCATTCTCACCGGAATCCAGGGGTGCCATATCCAGATACATGGCTCTCTCCTTCGTCTCATTGGTCGGATTCCCTTCTTCGTCTGTATCGAAGAGGAAGAATTCGCATTCCGGATTGACTTCGAAGCTAAGACCAGCCTTCTCTGCACGATCTAAAACGCTCTGCAGAATGAAGCGCGGACTCTCCTTGATCATCCTGCCATCTTCATAAGTAAGGTCACAGAGGAATCTGCCAACCTTGCCTTGCTGGGGACGCCAGGGCAGAATTGCGAAAGTATCAATATCCGGCTTGAGATAGATCTTACGAAGGCCCATCTCCTTAGCACCACGAATGTGATATCCGTCGATATAGCTGCCACCTTCGATGGCTCTCTCAATCTCACTTCCTGTTACCGCAATATTCCTTAATACACCGAAAAAATCTGCGAACTGTAAACGAATGAACTTAATATCTTCTTCTTCGATAATCTGTAACACTTGTTCTTTGGTTTTCGATTCCATAAGGTGCTCCTCTTCTTTTACTTGTGATATTCCACTGCTGCTTTTACCAGTCCCGCAAATAAAGGATGTGCTTTGTTGGGTCTTGATTTGAATTCCGGATGGGCCTGGGTTCCGATATAGAAGGGATGCCCTTCCACTTCCACCATCTCGACAATTCTATTATCCGGAGAGATTCCAGATAATGTCAATCCTGCATCTGCCATTGCCTGGCGGAAATCATTATTGAATTCAAATCTGTGTCTGTGACGCTCTGAGATTTCAGCCTTCCCGTAGAGACGATATGCGAGACTTCCTTCCTTAACCTTACAAGGATATGCTCCAAGTCTCATTGTACCACCAAGATCCTCAACTTCCCTCTGTTCCGGCATCAGATCAATAACAGGATGCAGAGTATCAGGTGCGAATTCGGTCGAATTTGCATCATGGAATCCTAAGACATCCCTTGCAAAGCTAACCACTGCCATCTGCATTCCGAGACAGATACCAAGATAAGGAATCTTCTTCTCACGGGCATAGCCTGCTGCCATGATCATTCCCTCAGTACCTCTGTCACCGAAACCACCAGGAACCAGAATTCCGTCCACTCCTGCAAGCAGCTTCTCTGCTCCTTCCTTCTCAATCTCCTCTGAATCCACCCATCGGATATTCACTTCGGCATGATTCTTAATACCGCCATGCTTTAGTGCCTCCACAACGGACAGATATGCATCATGCAGAGCAATATATTTTCCTACAATTGCGATCTCTGCCTTATCTGTCGGATGGCGAAGATCCTCTACCATATCTTCCCACTCTTTTAAACCCGTTGCCTCCGGCACCGGCATGTGCAGACACTCCAATACAACATCTGCGAGATGCTCCTTCTCCATCATAAGAGGAAGAGAGTAGAGGGAATCTGCATCCAGGTTCTGTAGTACATATTTAGCAGGTACATTACAGAAGAGGGCGATCTTATCTTTCAGAGACTGGGACAATTCCATCTCTGTTCTACATACCAGGATATCCGGCTGAATTCCAATTTCTAAGCACTTCTTAACAGAGGTTTGCGTCGGTTTTGTTTTCAGCTCGCCTGATACGCGAAGATAAGGGATGAGCGTTACGTGAATCATAATGGCATTCTCACGTCCGACATCATGCTGGAACTGACGAATCGCTTCTAAGAAAGGCTGGCTCTCGATATCACCAACTGTACCGCCCACCTCAATGATTGCAACTCTGTCTTCAGACTGATCTTCACTACGATAGAATCTGGACTTTATTTCATTCGTAATATGAGGAATGACCTGAACGGTTCCTCCGCCATAATCTCCATGACGTTCCTTATTCAGAACGGACCAGTAGATCTTACCTGAAGTCACATTCGCATTATGGTCTAAGGACTCGTCGATAAATCTCTCATAATGGCCCAAGTCAAGATCTGTCTCCGTACCATCATCTGTAACAAAGACTTCTCCATGCTGAATCGGGTTCATGGTTCCAGGATCCACATTGATATAAGGATCAAACTTCTGCATGGTGACCTTGATACCGCGTGCCTTCAGAAGTCTTCCAAGGGAAGCTGCTGTAATACCTTTTCCAAGACCAGATACAACACCACCTGTTACAAATACATACTTAACCATCTGCTTCCTCCATCGATTTACACTCTTGCCGTCGCACACTTTTTTGCATTTCATCAGATACTCACGAAAAAAGGTGTCGAAAAGTAAGAGGTCTTTTGCCTCTCTCTCTGACACCTTTGTCGCCCTAATATAAAAAACACGTTCAATAATATACGCCCGAAAAATTCATTTGTAAATTCTTTTGCTGCAAGTCCTTCAAAAAATTTTTTTCAAAAAACATTTGACATATGTTTTTCTGAGTTCTATGATTCATAACATCAAATTATGAACAGCAAAGCAAAGGCGCTTTGGGCAGACTATTCTGCTCAGGGCGCCTTTTTTGCTACATAAAAACTCGAAGCATCGAAAGGAGATACAATATGTCTAAGGCATCAGTACCCGAACTCTATGGAAGTATGGTTTTTAATGACCGTATCATGAAAGAACGCCTGCCCAAGGCAACCTACAAGGCTCTCCGTAAGACTATTGCGGATGGAACTTCTCTGGAACTTGAAACCGCAAATACCATTGCTGCTGTAATGAAGGAATGGGCTATTGAAAAGGGTGCTACACATTTCACCCATTGGTTCCAGCCCATGACTGGTTTCACCGCTGAGAAGCATGACAGCTTTATCACTCCTCAGGAGGATGGTTCCGTTCTCATGAGTTTCTCTGGTAAGGAACTGATCAAGGGTGAACCGGATGCATCTTCCTTCCCTTCCGGTGGTATCCGCGCCACCTTCGAAGCACGTGGCTATACTGCATGGGATCCTTCCTCTCCTGCCTTTGTTAAGGATGGCACACTTTATATCCCCACTGCATTTTGCTCCTATGGCGGTGAATCCTTGGATAAGAAGACTCCCCTGCTTCGTTCTATGGACGCTCTCAATCATGAGGCTGTAAGAATGCTCCGCCTGCTTGGCAATACCACAGTAAAGAGAGTCGATACCACCGTTGGTTCCGAACAGGAATACTTCCTGATTGATAAGGATCTCTACATGCAGAGAAAGGATCTTCTCTTCTGTGGAAGAACCCTTCTCGGTGCACCTGCTCCTAAGGGACAGGAGATGGAAGATCATTACTTCGGCGTTTTAAAACCCAAGGTATCTGCCTTCATGCATGATCTCGATGAAGAGCTCTGGAAGCTTGGTGTTCCTGCTAAGACCAAACATAATGAGGTTGCTCCTGCACAGCATGAGCTTGCCCCCATCTTCGAAACCGCAAATATCGCCGTAGATCACAACCAGCTGACCATGGAGATGATGAAGAAGGTTGCAGACCGTCACAATATGGCCTGCCTCCTGCACGAGAAGCCTTTCGAAGGAATCAATGGTTCCGGAAAGCATGTCAACTGGTCCATCGTTACTGATGAGGGTGAGAACCTGCTTGAACCTGGTAAGACTCCCGCTGAGAACACCCAGTTCCTTGTCTTCCTGATTGCTGTCATTGCAGCTGTTGATAAGTATGCAAAGCTTCTTCGTGTCAGCGTTGCATCAGCAGGTAACGACCACAGACTTGGTGCCAACGAAGCACCTCCCGCTGTTATCTCTATCTTCCTTGGTGACGAGCTTGAGTCCATTCTCTCTGCCATTGACAAGGGCATTAGTCCTGAAGATGCAGAACATACCTTAATGAATATCGGTGCCAAGATTCTCCCGACCTTCACCAAGGATACTACCGATCGTAACAGAACTTCTCCTTTTGCCTTCACTGGTAACAAGTTCGAGTTCCGTATGCCTGGTTCTTCTGTCTCCGTAGCAGATCCGAATGTCATCCTGAATACTGCAGTCGCAGACTCTCTTAGACATATGAGAAAAGAACTCGAGGGAACCTCTGAAGATAAGCTTCAGGATAGTCTGATGAAGCTTCTGCAGAAAACCCTGAAAGAGCATAAGCGAGTTCTCTTTAATGGTAACGGTTATACCGACGAATGGCTTACAGAAGCTGAGAAGAGAGGCCTTCCTAACTTAAAGTCTCTTCCGGATGCAATGCCAGCACTGATTGAAGACGACAGCATTGCCCTCTTCACTGCCTATCACATCTTTAGCGAGACCGAACTCCGTGCCCGCTATGAGATTCTTCTGGAGAACTATTCCAAGCTGATCCATATCGAGAGCCTGACCCTGCAGGATATGGTCAAGAAGGACTTCACGACCGGACTTCTCTCCTATATGTCCGATGTCACTGCAGAAGCATTACAGAAGCAGGAGTTCTCTGATACGATCTCTGTTTCCTATGAGAAGGAGATTCTCGAAACCCTGTCCTCTTCTTCCGAGGCTATCAACGCAAGCCTGAAGAAGCTTGCAGAGGATACAGCAAGCGCTGAATCCGAAGCTGACGAACAGAAGAGAGCTGTAAAGTATCACGAGACGATTCTTGCTGACATGGAAGACGTACGTAAGGCGGTTGATACTGCCGAGGCCATCATTCCTCAGGAATACCTCACCTACCCGACCTACGACCAGTTGCTCTTCTCTCTTAGATAATTTCGTTTAGATAAGGAAAAAGAAAAATGTGTTCAATTCTCGCCTGGTGCAGTCCATCTGCATCCTTCGACACCTTCAAGGAAGCCCTTGATCGTTCTATCCCACGCGGCCCTGACATGCAGCGGATCACCCCTGTCCCCGGTGGACTTATGGGCTTTAACCGCCTTGCCATCATGGGCTTAAATGAGGAGGGCATGCAGCCCTTTACCCTGGATCAGGATGTACTGATCTGCAACGGCGAAATCTATAACTTCCGTTCTAAGAAGGAAGAACTCATCCGCATCGGTTACGACTTCAGAAGCGAATCTGACTGTGAGATCCTTCTCCCTCTATACCATGAGTATGGCCTTTCGCTCTTCGGGATGCTGGATGCTGAATTTGCCCTCGTACTCTACGATCACGAAAAGAAGTCTTTTGTAGCCGCCAGGGACCCCATCGGTATCCGCCCACTCTATTATGGTATCGACTCTTCTGGCTACACTCTCTTCGCATCTGAACCGAAGAATCTGGTCGGCCTCTGTGACATGATTCTTCCCTTCCCTCCCGGTCACTACTACGTAGATGGCAAATTCGTATCCTACCTCGACCCTTCGAAAGTGGAACGCGTCTCTTACGACTCTTCGGAGCTTGTCTCCAAGATGATCCATGACAGACTGGTGGAGGGTGTAAGGAAGCGTCTCGATGCGGATGCTCCGGTTGGTTTCCTTCTCTCCGGCGGCCTGGATTCCAGCCTTGTCTGCGGCATTGCAGCCAAGCTCTCCAAGCAACCATTAGAAACCTTTGCCATCGGCATGGATATCGATGCGATCGATCTCAAGTACGCCCGCGAGGTCGCTGACTTCATCGGCTCAAACCATCATGAAGTCATCATCACAAAGGAAGATGTCCTAGCCGCATTAGAACCCGTCATCGAAGCCCTTGGCACCTACGACATTACGACCATTCGTGCTTCCATCGGCATGTACCTCTGTTGCAAGTACATCCACGAGAACACCTCTGTCCGTGTCCTGCTGACCGGCGAGATCTCCGATGAACTCTTCGGCTACAAGTACACTGACTTCGCGCCCAGCGCCCAGGCCTTCCAGGAAGAAGCCGAGAAGCGTATCCGCGAACTTCACATGTATGATGTTCTCCGCGCAGACCGCTGTATCAGCGCCAACTCCTTGGAAGCCCGTGTGCCTTTCGGCGACCTGGCCTTTGTCCGCTATGTTATGTCGATCGACCCCGAGAAGAAGCTGAACATCTATCATAAAGGCAAGTATCTCCTCCGTCATGCCTTCGAAGCAGATAACCTGATTCCTTACGACATTCTCATGCGTGAGAAGGCAGCCTTCTCCGATGCTGTCGGCCACTCCCTTAGAGACGACCTCATCGAGTATGCTTCGCAAAAGTATACCGACTCGGAGTTTTCGGAAAAGATCCGGAAATATTCCCACGCTCGTCCTTTCACCAAAGAGTCTCTGCTCTATCGCGAGATCTTCGAGAAATACTATCCCGGTCAGTCCCAGATGGTTACCACCTTCTGGATGCCCAACCAATCCTGGGAAGGCTGTAACGTAAATGACCCTTCCGCCCGCGTCCTCTCGAATTACGGAGAAAGCGGTAAGTAGGGCCAAAGAACCGAATATTGAACTCCAACTCAATAGAGTAAGCTTTACATTTACACGAAGGGATTATAGAATCTGCTTCCGTCATAGAAAGTGAACACCAAGGCTGCAATTGCGAAGACCGCACTTGCAGCCATACTTATGTAATCCGCTGCCTTAAGCTTCTTCGCTGAATACCAGCTACGCTTCTTATTCTTACCAAATCCTCGAAGCTCCATAGCATTGGAAACAACGTCGATTCTCTCCATTGTCGAGAAGAGCAGAGGGAAGATAATAGCTGATGTATGCTTGATGCGGTCCATCAGCTTGGCCTTGCCACTCATCTCGATACCACGCGCCTGCTGGGCATTGTGGATTCTCGTATAATCATCCTGCACATCCGGAATCTGACTACTCCCACGGGCAAGCCCGTGGGGTTCTGGTTGCCAAGTTTAGCTTGCAATCGTACACCATTTTCAGGCTTTGGAGCTACAAGTGTAAATCTATTTGAACCAGGACTTTTATTACCAAGCAATCCAACGACCACATTAACGGCAAATTTCTGCTTTTCAGCAAGGACGTACAGTCAATCGCCCTGATATTAACTTGTTAAGCTACTTTGATTCCGCTATTTAATATTCTGATCTTATTAGCCTTAATCCATGCGATTAGGGCTTTTTCTTTGTTGTATTGAGCCTTAAATTGTGCAATACATTTTTCTTTATCTATGTTCTGTGTTCTATAATCGTAGCAATAAAGCAGATATGATGAATACCAGTCTCTTTGTACTTCAGTACCATCACGGAGTTTATACATCCTGTCAGACAATTTCTTTTTGATGTAATCATCAGCCGTATGGTCGTACTGGCTTGCCCTGTAATTGTTCGGAACTTCTATATATGTACCACCCGTGACCTTAAACTTCTTTTCTACTGTAGTCTGAAATCCCGAAGGGCAACGGTTCTTTATAGATTTTCCAAAACGCTTTTTCTTGTTAAATTTGCCTTTACTGTTTTTAGTAGTTTCCTTAGCCCTCCTCATCAGCTTGCTTGCATTTTTAGGCTCTGTCACAAATATGTCTCCGAGGCTTCGCAAATGGTTTGCATCCTCATTTATTGCGAGCTGTCTGTTTACTGCATTGATACGGCACAATTCAGCATGTTTAGATTTCAGCTTCTTATAATGATTTGAATATTTCCAGGTCTTACGACCTTTCTTAATCGTGCCATCATCATTATAATTCTGTGGATTCGCTGCCCGCCTTGACCTGTCCATGGCGCGGTAAAGGAGTCGTTCCTTTCTTTCGGATGTCTGGATACTGTTACCACGCTCCGAAAGATTTTTTAAGCCAACCTCGGTATCTGATGTATATGCAACCGTCTGCGTTCCGATATCAGCGCCTATCGTACCCTTGCCGTATATGTGACGGGGATTGCCGTACTTGTCATATTTAGGCATCGCCTTTCCTTCGATGGTTAGATGCAGATATAGTCTGTATTTGCCTCTTATCAGCTTAGGCACGAGAGTAGCATAGCATGGTCTGTATGTATCTATGCAGCAGGCATCTTCGATCAGTGTATTAACAGCTTTATTATCTATATTCTCTGGTTCGGCAAGATAAGATAAAACGGCATCTACTTCATCCTGTTGAAATCTGTCATTTTCCTGTATCCCAAATAGAGTTTTACCAAGCCTGAATTGCAATCTGTCATCTTTTACAGACATTGGAATACCACGATTTATCTGTTTTGCTCGAATGCAAGGTAGTTCTCCGTATTTTGAGAAATGAATACTTTTACCATTACCACACAAGCATTTTTCGATACCACGCCATACATCCTCAGCTTTGGTGAGGGCGAATATGGCATCTATACCATATTTCTTGCCTATCGGAATCATGGACTTTCTGCAAAAATCCCATGTGACGTTATATTCAGACTGCATTTCGTTAAGTTGCCCTGCCAGAGCTTTGCGCTTATCTTTATCTTGGACGTCGCCATAAAGTTTGAGCAGTTTGCGGTATTTCTTTGTGCGCAGCAACTGGTCATAATTCTTTCTCATAAGCCCGACCAGTTCATTACCTGCTTTGCGTATCTTATCGGAAAGAGTAACTACCTTCAAGACATCAGAATACGGCATATCAGTTTCAGCAACAAGGATATGCCTGTCGGAAAGTTTATGAAATTGCTTCAATGCTTTCCTATATTCTTCTTCAGTCATGATTTTTCTGTTCCTCGATATATTTCTTAACTGTAGCTTCGCTTATATGTCCTACCGTTGATACAAAATATCCTCTTGACCATAACACTCCACAACGGGTGTAAAACTGTTTCAACTGCGGGAAAGCCTTAAACATTTCAATAGCGCTGATACTTTTAAGCGTCCTTACTATATCGCAGGGGGCAACTGTCTGCGGGCAATCCACGAATATTTGTATATGGTCTGGCATCACTTCCAATGCTTTGATTTCATATCCGTATTGATTGCAGATGTCAGCAAGGATGTTTTTTAGTTTATCGTCAGCGCCTTTCTGCAAGACAGAAAATCTGAACTTAGGGCACCAGATGATATGATACTGCGTCAGATATTTACAATGCGAAGCACTATGATATTGTTCCTCGCTCATTGTCTTTTTCTCCTAATTGATATTTTTCCTGTATTCCTCTGCGCATCAGGTCAAGAAATGTAATGGTCTCACCTTCCTCGACAGAATAGATGCGTGCAAGGTTCTCAAGCTGGGCCTTCCATTCAGACGGAATAGAAATATTGATTTGTACGTTATTACTTTTAGAACGTGCCATTATTTATAATCCCTCTATGTTCTCATCATGATGCGTTGTTATTGTAAAAGTATCGCCTCATATGCATAGACTATATATCCAGTCTATGTATATGTCAAGTAGCAAAAATGTAGTTTTACATAGAAAAGCGGCTTTCATCCCACAGGCAAGCCTGTGGGTTTTACACCGCAATTTATAACTACTTATGCTTTTGCATCCAGCTTCTGGTCTTCTTCAACCGTAAGATTTCGAAGCCAGAGTTCCTTCTTCAGCCAGAAGTGGAAGATGAATACCTTGATGATATCAAGTATTTTTACCACGCCATAGAGGAAGACTGGTCCAACCTCTGTGAAGATGCCCAGGAGCAGGACAGCCGGGATCAGGATGAGAATGGTAAGTCCCGCATCTGTATAGGCGCCCATCTTGGTGTCACCACCTGCACGGGCAATTGCCTGCTGTGCATTCATATATACCCAGGTCGGCATGAAGAAGGACATGAGGATGACCATCTCCCTACAGATCATAAGCGCTTCCCGGCTCAGTCTTCCGAAGACAATCGGAATCAGGAAGGTCGTGCACAGCCCAAAGACCGTCATGACACAGCCAAACACGCCACAACCGGATAGGAGCCAGCGCTTCTGTTTCTTTGCAAGCTCAAGGTCTCCTTCGCCCAGGGACTTTCCAATAATAACCGCCGTAGCAGAATAGATTCCACCAAAAGCAACGAAGTAGAGATTCGCGATCGCAAAGCTAGCAGACATTCCGGATACTACATCTGCACCACCACGTCCGTTGTAAACCGCTGTCGTAAGTGTCTCAGAGAATACCCATACCATCTCGCAGAAGAGAATCAGAGATCCCTTCTTCAGAATCTCTCCGAAGAGCTTCCAGTCTACATGGAGGAATTCTTTGATTCCAACATAGAATTTCGGTCTTCTCTTAAGGAAGATGATAATGAAGAGCACAAGCTCCACGCTTCTTGCAATGACCGTTGCTACTGCTGCGCCCCTTACTCCCATTCGGGGAGCACCGAGATTTCCATAGATTAATACCCAGTTAAAGAAGGTATTGGTAAGCGTTGCGATAATGGTTGCAACGAGCGGCTGCTTCACCTCACCGATATCACGCAGAGAGGATGCCATACACATAGAGATCGTCATGGGGATTCCCATAAAGAAAACCAGACGTATGTAGCTTACCGCTTCATCAAGAATCAGATCTGCCTGTGTATTCCCAATCAGCAGAAGGGATAATACTTCCCTGGGGAAGATCAGGCACACCAGGGTAAATGGAATGAATGCAGCAAGTCCCATAATGATCTTGAAGCGATATGCCTGCTTCATTCCTTCTTCATCCTTAGCCCCAAAGAACTGGGTCAGGAAGATTCCTCCAGACATACAGATTGTATTCAGGTAAACAAGGAAGACAAAGAGAAGCTGTCCTGCCACATTGACACCGGACATGGAGATATCTCCAAGTCCTGCCACCATAAAATTATCAATGAGAGACACCAGGTTCTGGATCAGCTGCTGCAGCATAATCGGCAGGGCCAGTCCCAATGCACGCATATAGAAAGAACCGCTGCCGAACAGGGGAACTTTCTTCGTATTTTCATTCATAATAACTTCCTTCAGCATTAGTGTCTATTGCTCTATCGCTTCCTGCTCCAATTTACAGTCATGCTCAAGCATATATCTAACTACCAAGTCAAACTCGCCACCAAGCAGATTCTTCAAACGGCTTTTATCGTTTTCTGTAAGCTTCTTGGTAAAATCTTTATACTTTTCTAACGTTGCAACGTCCATATTGTACGGCACAAAAGAAATGCCAGTCTTAGCACGCAGGTCCAACAGAATATTGAATCCTCCTGCATCTATATCTCCATAATGGAAATAAGCCAGATCCGGATTCTGCTCATGTATCTTCCGGATCAGCTTTCTTCTTATGCTGTTGTGATAACCGCCTAAATAAATAGCAAATGCATCCTTATCCGCATAGCTATTGAAGGTCGTAAGATTCTCAATAGTAATAACCTTGGACGCATAAACCTGCACACTCTCGATGTTATCCAGAAGCGCCGAACTCAGTCCTAAGTCACCATCCAAACTGCCAAAATCAATTACTTGTCCGGATACCGTAATCCGCCCATTCCCCTTAGCATAAACGTACCCCGGATTATTAACGATATTCAGATTTTCCAACACATGATCCTTATCCGCGTACTCACCGTACTTACACAAGATCGATACAACAGATGTCTTTATTTTATCAAATGCTTTTGAATCGCCTAATACTCGGATAGAGAAATTCCGGATAAAAACCTCTTCCTCGACGTTTTCTACTTCAGCAAGCACTTTCAAAATCCGCTCAAGCTTGACCAAATCACCCGAGTACTGAGGCTTCCTATTACTGTTTATTCTATCTACCTGCTCCTGGCAAAAGTCATGTAGTAGCGGCGTACAATTCATATACTGGTTTAGTAAACTCAGTATTTCATCGTTCCGATCAGCTTTCGGCCGTCTTCCAAGTAATCTGTATGCATCACTCAGTTTTTCGAGATTAAGCTGAACGGACGCAATCACATCTGTTTCAATCTTTCCTCTCTTTTTCCTTTTAACCGTAATCATTCCGGTCTTTTCAAGATTCTGGACCTGTTCATTTACACTTGAAAACACATCATACTGTGCCGCATCTGCGTAGTCTGGAAACAAGTCTTCTATCTTTTTACTGAACGACTGATTCTGTTTATTTGCCCCGATAAAGCTTTTGCTTCTCTCATACTGATCCAAAAGAACATTCAGTATTACGCCTTCATACTTCTTCATAAAGCATACGCCTCTATAAAACTGTTATAACCTTCTCGGTAAACTATAAAAATATCATCCACATATTCTCCGATGATCTCCATCTTTGCCGGAGGTGTTGCCAAAATCACCTGGAAATTCTGATCCTTAAAGAATTTCATCATGCTCTCAATACGCTCATCATCCATCTTGTCGAAAGCCTCATCCAGCATCATGATCCGAATGCTGTCGCCAAGGCTATACATTTGTGCAAACGATGCTGCAATAGCCACATAATAAGGAGTCTGTGTTTCTCCACCACTCTTTTCACCGTAAATCTTTGAAAATAGTTGAGGCTTTCCATTGGAGGTAACTTCAATGTCATAATCAAGATATCCACGGTAATCGGTATACTCCTGAAGAATCGAGTCTCCTGCTGTATCAGACTCGGTGAGTTTAGAGAACAGATCCTCCATCTCTTCGTGATACTGTTCTTCAAAGAAGCTGGAAAACAATGTTGCCCCACCGATATTTATATCTGAAGTAATCATGTCATACAGTCCTTGTTTTATGGCATTGGATTTCAGAATAAACCGGTATGAGTCATGACCATACTTGATACCCTTCAGTGATTTGTTAAGCCCGGCAAAGATATCATTTGCTCTTTCAATGTTTTCACGCATCTTCGACAGAAAATTCTCTCTGAACTCCAGCTCGCAATCTTGGCGTGCGTCCTCAAGTTTTTCCTCGCACTGTATAAGGTCGTGTTTAGATAATTCTGTAAACTCTGTATTATAGGCCGAGATTACATCTTCCAAATCACCTGTCCCAAGCTCTCCATCCTTATACTTTGTCTGAAGAGAAGTAAGATCACCATACTTTCTCGTCCTTTGATTTTCCAAGGTTTTCCTTCGGGGCAAGTAATTTTCAAAAATTGTCCCAGCATTCTTGGACTTTAGATGCTCATCAAGCTTCTGCTTAGCAGCTTCCCGCGCTCCGGGATAGTCAGCTGTCATCACATCAATCTCACACATCAGCGATTCACATTCATTTCTTAAGATCTCGATTTTATCAAGTATGTCTTTACAGTCACGTTCAAGATTCACGCCATCTTTCTTTAATCCGTCAAGAATTCTCTTCTGCTTCTCAATCTCCTCCGCCAGTTTTTGAGCCTTAAAATTCAGTTCTATAATATTAGGATCCGATTCTGCCTCTTTCAGTTCAGCCTTAACACGCGCTAAATCCGCAGTCACACTCTTCAGTTCGCCAGGTACACTAACGTATCCTAAAAGTAGTTCCTGATTAAATCCCTGCAATGCTGTGATTTTTTCAGCGATTGTAGTTCTCTTTTCCTGCAATCCTTTTATCTCTTCCTCAATCCGCACGAGATCTTCAGTTTTAATTTCCAATTGTCTTTTATAGGCATACTTGCCGATATAAGGTGTCTTATATACTTCGGGCTTGATCTTTCGTACAGCTTTACCCTGATACAACATGCAACCAGAAGTAATAGAAACATTATGTTGTTTCAATTCTCTAACATCCTTGCAACGTATGACTCTATTTAGAATTTCCCTTGCATAAGCAAGCGCATATCTGTTCTCACTTTTTACAGTTCCTGCCAAGCTCGAATCATCTGTTAATGCATCTAAATCCAGTGCACCTGTATTAACAAGCGCAACCGTATGTATTTCACTCTTATGTCTGTCATATACTTCTGCAGCGATATCATATACATCCGGATTTACGATCAAATTGAATCGCTGTGTATTTAAGTAGCCTTCCACTGCGTCCTGCCATTCAGGCTCAGTTACCTCTAAAAGATCCGCAAATACCCTTACCTCTGAGTCAATCCTGCGACTTGCAAGTTCGTCAGCAATCAGTTTCTGCAATCTGACCGTATTTGGCGGATAGCTCATTTGGTTCTTTTTCAAGAGTTCTATTTCTCTCTTTAGCTGCTCTTTCTTTTCATTGGATTCTCGAAGCCTCTGTGCACATGCAGACTGTTCCTCGTAAGCGGCACTCGTTTCCCTCTCTATTACGCTACCAAGAGATACAACAATATCTGTTTTTCTCTCGTCGTCTACGTCCGTGCCATTAATTGATCTCACTTCAAGTGCTGTCACCGGACTATTGTCAGGGCCTATAGCTCGCACTGCAGCTTCCGTCTTAACCAGGCCAGCTGACAATCCTTTCATCTTCTCCTGAAGAGATTTCTTCTTTTCCTCAATGATATTCAGCTCATTCTGAAGCTTAACAATGAGTGTCGCACAATCACTTGTTTTGATTGCGACCTGAACTTCGTTATGCTTTTCGACTAAAGAATTCAAAGATTTCTCGGTTTCCTCAATATCATGATTCTTGCGAGAAAACGCACTCTCCTTCTTTGTCTTGTTTTCAAGCTCCGCTTCTATCTTCTGCTCTTTATCTGCCAAAGAAGCCAGCTTAAGTAAAATATCGATGATCAGAATATCTTTATCATTTTCCTTTAATTCCTCATACTTGGACAGTATGGCTTGTAACTGATCGATCTGCTTACGCACCTCCGCAAGTATCGTTTGCATTTCTCGCAGGTTACGAATATTCTCTCGTAGAGTATCCACATCAATCTTTTTTTCCGGGAGAATAAACTTATTGATGAAACTCTTTACGTTATCCATCGGCTTGAATGCGATAGATTTCGGAATCATCTCAAAGAAGTTCTCATCGAGATGGCCCAGTCTTGCTCTGAACTGATTTTTGGCTTCTGATGTCGTCTGTATTAAGGGAACTCTCTTTCCATTTGATGTAAATTGCTCGTCTAAAGCTGGCTTGTTTCCCACAATAAAATTGATGGCATCAATAGGAGCCTCAACCTTAAACCATTTCTTCTTCAGTTCACTTTCCACATCCGGGGAATCGATTTTCACTCCAATGGTAAAAAAGCGATCCTTACTCTCTTCATAAAATTCAAGTGCAACATAAGAAATCACACTTCCCGTGCGATAATATGCATTGCCCTCTTCGCCGGTCTTGCAACGAACGTAACCTTTCAAGTCACGCTTGCTTCGCTTCTCTCCAACCGTAGTCGCGAGGTTAAACGACCTTGTACTTGTAGTCAGCACTAACTGTATCGCATCAAGAATTGTCGATTTGCCGGATGCATTTTCTCCGCTTAGAAGAAAAGATCCATCAACATTGATCGTTTCATTTTGAAAATAGTGCCAGTTGATCAGCTTAATCTTCGTCAGCTTCTTCATCGTCTGAACTGTCTGCACGATCTTCTCCTCCTCTACCATACTTATCGAGCTTATCCTTTGCCGATTGATACAAGTCGTCCAAACTTGTATTGGCAACGGCAAGTAATATCGAAGGATAAATGATTACTCTCGTATCCGGATTTGACATATCAGAATCCAGATTCTGGAGCAGATGATACCTTCTGAATAAACCCATTGAATTTCGGAGTGTTGTTTTATCAAGTTTGTTCTGCATCTTAAGCATGTTGTATTTGTCGTAAACCTGATCAACGATCACAATGACATCCCCAGTCTGGGAAACCTTCTTTCTTTCCTCGATATACAAGAGACGAAGAATTAAAAGCAGCATGCTTTCAATCTTTTTCAAATGTATTCTCCCTGTGCCTGCGGGGTTGTTTATTCCTATAACGCCCTGATCTTCCTGAATGACCAATTCATATCCGAGTACATCAAATAACGACACGAAATAATCTCGATAGTTCAGGATAAAGTTATACTCTGAGACGGTATCCTTATTCTTCTTAATGATGAAGCACTCATTGAGAAGCTTATTTGCCGTTGCTTTGAATTTATCTTTCGGAATGTTCTCTAAGACATCTATGAACTCCATCAACGAATCCTCCTCTTGATTTCAAAATCTCGGAACCTGAACCCTTCTTTTTCTATCAGCTCTCCGCAGCTGTTAATCATATACTCCGTTTTATCCTCTTTTCCATACAGGTATATGAATATGATTCGAATCATATCCCTACGAGACAAAACCTCTATCTCCGATGCCTTTACTACTTGCTTCCCTTCGAGAATCTCATCAACGAAAGCACTAATATTTTTCTTGGAGAATCTGTTCTTATTTTTCTCTATTATCGCTAACCTTCGACGTTCTCTTTCTTCGTCGGTCAAAATGAAGCCATCTGTCAGCTCATCAACCTCGGTAATCTTCTTTGAAATGGGTATTGCCTTTAACGACTCCCCACTTAAGAAGCCCTGTGGAAATATATTGAAAAGTCTACAAATGTCTGTAGATGCATCTTCCGTGAGATTGTTTTCCTCATCCTTATTAAACTGATCCGCCATATATTGCAGTATCTTTGAAATCTTGCCTTCTGCATTATTACTGTTAAGAAGCAGAAATTTTGCGCGCTCAACAGCATTTCGGATATATTTTGAATTTCTTCGGTCGATTTCATCAACAATCTCATCGTATGATCTAAAGCGATCTATCGTCTCGGCAATCATGCCGTGAACAATATCTGAAGCCTCTTCAAAATCATTGACGCCCTCAATGTTCATAAAGCCCTGAACAATCAGCTCAAACCGTTCCTTGTTCTCAAGCATATCCTGCAATCTACGAAGAATTGTATTTCTGAATCTGGACACATTATCATTTGTCTTGATTCTGTGGTAAGCCTTTGATCCCACTTCGTCGTGATAGCTAAAGAAGTTCTCCAATATTTCCTCTGCCGTTTTATCAGACGTTATCTCCTCAATATACTTTCGGATACTGGTATTAAGCTTCTTAAGTTCCGTAAATAGCGATAAGGTATGATCATAGACCGGCTTTACAACCTGGACATATGGTCTCGAAAGGAGTTCTTCATTGGTAAGCAACGAATAAATCGCTGAAATCTCACTCTGATACTCCATCTCTTTCTGATCCGTAATACTATTAATCGTCTGTATTAATGTAACGGAATGGTTAGGCATTATAACGCGGATCTTTTGATCGTTCCCGATGTCATACTCTACCCATCCATAATCTTTAAGCTTCCTAAGGAAAGTCGAAGCCTTGGATTTAGAATCCTTCAATGACTCTGTTTCATCCTCAAATTGGATGTCGCCGGTTCCCATACATTCGAAATAATAACTTAGCTTGGCCACGAGAACGTCTCTGTCCGCACCATAGGACAGCTCTGTTCGATACGCGTCATATATGATGTTTAGACAATCGACATATATATATTTAAACAGGCTGGTGAGTGGCTTAAAAAAGTCTTCACCGACTATGTCAAACAGCTCTGCCACTGTATACATCTCCTTTCATCGGTCATATGACCGACATTGATCTCTTGCCTAAAGTTTTTTCGCCATCCAATAAAGGACATTTATCTCAAATATGTAGTTACAGCTAACTCTCTTCTCCAACAGCGCACCGGCATAGAACACATTAACCTGGCAGAATCAATCAACGCATCTGCAGGCAAATCATCTGACGGAATCGTTCAATGCGCGACGTTCTGCCATTGACAAATTCCGATTCGTTGCTGAGATCCGTCCGGCAGTCACAGCAAGGCTGTTCTAATCCCCCTTCTCCCATCAAAATCCGCTTTCCTAAGGACATTCTCAATCTCCGGCAGTGTATAACCGAGAAGGGTGTCTCCTTGGGGATCCGTCCGCACATAGGTAAACCCAAGTTTTTCCTGCACGCGCTTTGATCTCGCATTAACATCGTAATAGCAGCACCATACGGCGTTGCTGTTCATGTCTTCGAAAGCATGACGGAGCAGTCTCTCTCCGGCCTCCGTTGCATAACCCTTGCCCCAGAATTGCCTTCCGATCCAGTAGCCAAGCTCCGGCTCGTCCTGCTTTCCTGAACACGAATCTTTTCCCATCTTTAATCCTGCGCAGCCAATCAGCATGTTGTCTTCCTTTCGGATCAGCGCATAGGTTTCCGGCGTCTGCAAGACATTTCGGATGATCTGCAGGCTGTCTTCCACCGATTTGTGCGGCGGCCAGCCAGCTTCCGGTCCGACCTGCGGATCACTAGCAAGCGCGAACAGATCAGCGGCATCATTTTCCTCCCAGGCTCTGAAGATGAGGCGTTCTGTTGTCATATGATAATCCCCTCCAAATGATCGCACTCATGCTGGATGATCTGCGCGGTCCAGCCGGTAAATCTCTGAACATGCTTCTTCATGTCCAGATCCTGGTATTCCAGTTCAATTTCACAAAACCGCTTTGTCTTCCGGGTTCCAGTAAGAGAAAGGCAGCCCTCTTCCGTTTCGAATGGCCTGGTCTTCTTACGAATAGCCGGATTCAGCATAGCTACGTTGACAAGGCCCATATTGACGGCGATAATCTGCTTCTTCTCGCCGATCATATTGGCCGCCATTCCGACGCACTCGTTTGCATGTGCTTCCAGCGTATCCAAAAGATCACGCGCGACCTGAAGATCAGCTTCCGTCGCCGGCTCCGATTTCTGTGCGAGAAAGAAGACATCCCTCATGATTTCTCTTACCATTCGTTTACTCCCTATTCTTCCCATGGTCTATATTTACCTGAATGCTTCTCTTGCCGTGGGTATATTCAAATGATTCCGGTTCTTTCCCGCGCCACAGAGTAAAAAGTTCGTCCAGTGTAGAAGCATCCTCAATTTTCTTCTGATAATCAGCAGGCATATAACCTTCCGTGAACTACTCCGACTTCTATAAGTCGGAGTAGTTCACTGTCACAACCTTTTATAAAAACGGTACCATGTATACCGGGATATAACTAATACCATTATCCCTCTTATAATCTTTCGTATGAACAACGTATTTTTCGCATATACGACTCCTGAATTTATCACAAAACACATCCAACGACTTATGTCCTCTGTAATTT
>ONDO01000047.1 GCA_900316625.1 uncultured Lachnospiraceae bacterium
GGCAATCATAGTACAATTGTATGCAAGAGTAAACGCAACCTGTGCAAGACTAACATCTACCTCTGGTATTAATGGTGGAATTTAAAATTTCATTTTTGGCTATTAAATAATCTTTGTGCGAAGGCTTGCCTTAACATCTTGCATATGATAAGATATCTAAGTTCGCGAAAGCGAAAATGTCAGGAGGATAAAATGAGCACATTTAAAATTGTGATTATGATTTTTTTCGTGATCGTCAGTGTGGCGATCTCCGTTATCGTTCTTATGCAGCAGGGTAAAGATGCTGGACTTGGTTCTCTGTCAGGTCAGACATCTGATACATATTGGGCTAGGAATAAGGGCCGTTCCAAAGAAGGAATGCTTGCGAAGATTACAGCAGTTCTGGTTGTCTTGTTCTTCGTATGTGCTGCATTACTTAATGTTGGAAGCATTTAAGAATAACGGGGTCATCGCAGCAGCGATGGCCTCTTTTTTTGAATATCGAAAGACGTAGGCTCTTATATGAGACGTTCAATGGATGAATTAAGAAAGGTATAAATTGAGCTGGAGTGATTTTAAAGTGGCTGATGATTTCGTATCGAAGCCTAAGAAGAAAAAGAAAAATGCAATCGATGAGCTGACAGCGAAGACCAAGGCCGTTAAGAAGGCTAAGGAAGAGAAAGCCATTAAGAAAGAAAATGCAACAAAAAAATCGAAAGCTTCGCAGCCTGCAAGTAAGTCGAAAAAGACAAGCAGCGATAAGCCTGCAACTAAACCGAAAAAGACAAGCAGCGATAAGCCTGCAAGTAAGGCAAAAAAGACAAGCAGTGATAAGCCTGCAACTAAACCGAAAAAGACAAGCAGTGATAAGCCTGCAACTAAGCCGAAAAAGACAAGCAGTGATAAGCCTGCAAGTAAGTCAGAAAAGATAAGCAGTGATAAGTCTGTAGGCAAGTCGAAAAAGACAAGTAATGAAAAGCTTTCAGGCAGGTCTAAGAAGACCCTGAATGAAAAGCCGCTGAGACAAGAGAAGAAAACTGCCAAGAATGCTTTCAAACCCAAGGATCATAAGCCGAAGAAGCAGAAGAACCTGAATCGAACTAAGTCTGTTGTGGTACAGTCACCGGAGCATACTTTCCGCAGACAGAATGTTCTTGCTCTCGTAAATGATCCCGTCTATGTTCCCATGAAGGCAAAAGAAATGGCTGTGATTCTTGATGTGCCCAAGGGAAAGCGTAGTGAACTCTATGAGATATTAGATGAACTGCTTCTGGATGGAAGCTTGGAACAGGATGCCCTTGGCCGTTACAGTATCTCTAATCAGGAGAAACTGCAGGGAATCTATACGGCTCATCCCAAGGGATTTGGCTTTGTAACTGTTGAAGGATATGAGCAGGATTTCTACATCAACCCGGATAACATTAATGGAGCTTTCCACAAGGATACGGTTGAGATTGCCCTCCTTCCCAAGAGCCCGGAAGGGAAGAGAAGAGAGGCAAAGATCACGAAGATTCTTGGCCACGAACTCTTGCAGGTAGTGGGTACCTATGAGAAGACAGGCTCTTTTGGCTTTATTACACCCGATGATCCGAAGATTCAGCAGGATATCTACATCCCTGAACATCGTGAACTTGGTGCAAGACATGGGGAGAAGGTTCTGGCAACCATCTCTGATTATGGTGAGAATGGTAAGCAGCCGGAAGGAATCGTCATCGAACTTTTGGGTATGCCCGATGAACCAGGCACGGATATTCTGTCTATTGTAAAAGCATACGGTATTCCTTCCGAATTCCCGGATGAAGTGATGAGCCAGGTGAACGAAATCCCTGGAACTGTTACCAAGGAGCAGATGAGAGGACGTCTGGATCTAAGAGATATCACAATGGTCACGATTGATGGCGAAGATTCTAAGGATCTCGATGATGCCATCTCTCTTCAGAGAGACGGTGACAACTACCTTCTTGGTGTACATATCGCGGATGTTTCTGAATATGTAAGAGAGAAGTCTCCTCTGGATAGGGAAGCACTTAAGAGGGGAACTTCTGTATATCTTACGGACCGCGTGATTCCTATGCTGCCGAAGGCTCTCTCCAATGGAATCTGCTCTCTGAATGAAGGTGTGGATCGTCTTGCTCTGTCTTGCCTTATGACCATCGATAAGGATGGACGAGTTATCTCTCACGAGATCGCTGAAACCCTTGTGAAGATTAAGCACAGAATGACATATCATTCTGTCAAATTGATCACAGAAGACAAGGACCTTATAGAACGAGAGAAGTATGCAGATATTGCTGATATGCTTGATGATATGCTGTCTCTCTCTAAGATCGTTCGTAAGAGACGTCATGATAATGGCTGCATTGATTTTGATTTCCCTGAGACCAGGATTATTCTTGATGAAAAGGGAAATCCTATCGATATTGTTCCTTATGAGCATAGTTCTGCGAACGAACTGATCGAAGACTTCATGATCCTTGCGAATGTGACCGTTGCAGAAGAATTTGCAAGAGCAGAGATTCCTTTTCTCTATCGTAGCCATGAAGAACCGGATGGGGATAAGATTCATGATCTGGGTGTCTTCATTCAGGCTTTTGGCCTGAGTATTCATCCTGCAGGGTATGAACTTCGTCCGAAGGATATCCAGAATCTTATGAATAAGATTATAGGTAGACCGGAAGAGGCTCTGATCAGCCGTCTGATACTGCGTAGTATGCAGCAGGCAAAGTATACGACGGATCCTCTGGGACACTTCGGACTGGCTGAGAAGTATTATTGTCACTTTACAAGCCCGATCAGACGTTATCCGGATCTTCAGATTCATAGAATCATTAAAGAGAAGCTACATGGTGAGTTGAGCACCAAGCGGATCGAGCATTTCCGTCAGATTCTTCCTGCTGTTGCAACACAGACCAGCCAGTTAGAGCGTAGGGAAGATGAAGCGGAGAGAGAGACAGATAAGCTGAAGAAGGCTCAGTATATGCAGATGCATATCGGTGAAGTCTATGATGGTGTCGTGTCTGGCATTACCGGATGGGGGCTCTATGTAGAACTTCCTAACACCATTGAAGGATTGGTCCACATTTCTAACATAACAGATGATTATTACATCTATCATGAGAATAGCTATGAACTGGTAGGTGAACGCACCGGAAGAACCTTTAAGATGGGAATGCCGGTTACCATTCGTGTGGAAGGTGCGGATACGGAGACGAGAACCATTGATTTTCAGCTGATGAAATAAGTGTTTGTTGGTGACATCATGAGTGAAAACTATAAAAATTCCAAAAAGATGATCTCAAATAATCCGAAATCCCGTCATGATTATTTCCTGGACGAGTATTTCGAATGTGGTATTGAACTTGTTGGTACAGAGGTGAAGGCGCTTCGCAGCGGCAAGTGCTCCATCAAGGAAGCCTGGGTTCGTATCATGGATGGAGAGGTCTGGATCTATCAGATGCATATCTCGCCTTATGAGAAGGGTAATATCTTCAACCGTGATCCCCTTCGCCCTAGAAAACTGCTGATGCATAAATCTGAGATCCTCAAGATAGAACAGAAGATCAAGGAAAAGGGATATACCCTGGTTCCGGTGGAAGTCTATTTCAAGGGATCGAAGGTTAAGGTGGAAATCGCTCTTGCCCGTGGTAAGAAACTCTATGATAAGAGAAGAGATATTGCGAACAAAGACCAGAAGCGAGAAGCAGAACGCGATTTCAAAATTAGAAATCTCGGTTAATTCGAATCTACCCCTATTGACGGATACTTTTTGACCGATATAATACTTGTATGGAAGAGATGGCGTTTTCTCTTCCAGCTACTTTACGGGCTAGTAAAGGTTTCGACAGGGATTCTGAAGCTGGTGAAGCGAGTCGCAGGGTGATGCGTTAAATTCCAAACTTAAATTTAAACGCTAACGATAATTTAGCTTACGCAGCCTAATCGCTGCGAGTCCGCCTGATTGCACCTACACGAACAGATACGGGCTTCAAACATGTAGGAAACGACTGCGCATAAGCTTTGCTGCGTAGGACGTATCATGAAGCTACTAAAGCCGTAAGGGTGTCTCTTCCCGTGCGGTGGAGGGAATGTCAGTAAAGTGACTACACTCGTAGAAGAACAGGGGATGGGTTTTTGGACACGGGTTCAATTCCCGTCTAGTCCACGCCAGCACGTTTTGACGAACACCTATCCATAAAGGTGTACAAAACGCGCATTTACTTGATTTGTGGCTTTCGTAACCCATTTGAAGAGGAGTCCGAAAAACGGCAGAATTCATATCCGCTGTCAATCGGAGGCGTCAGAAAATGGGTTAAGAGGTCATATGGGTTTGAAATCAGCAAATCAAGTGTTTGTTCCGTCAGGGATAAGTGCGGGGCTGATAAGCTTGAGCCCGGTGCCGCCAAGAACGTTCCGAAATTGAAGAGTAAAAAGGAACTGGCGGTATTAGAAGCTTTTAAAGCATTAGGATTTATAGCAGAAAAAGAAGAGCAGAGGAGTTGATTCCTCTGCTCTTTTTTCATAAGTACCACAATAAAGAAAATCCCCACAGAATTCTCCTCGGAGTTTTTTATATCTATTATTTATTAATAGTTATTCACCTTGATATATTCATACATCACCGTTAACGATTGAATTCCGAAATTACTACCTTTTGTCATCCTAGATTCCCGGAATTCCAACCTATGTTGCCACTATGAAAATGGCTGGAAAGCCGCATAAATACTAAAAAAATGACATGTTTTCATTGCCTTCTCCTACATAGTGTGGTATAATAATACCAAGCTATGAAGTAGGAGGAATGAAGATGTCCAGTATCATTCGAAGCCTTGATAAACGGAGCGGGATCACTTATGTCTACCAGT
>ONDO01000044.1 GCA_900316625.1 uncultured Lachnospiraceae bacterium
TTGTGGACACTGTGTAAGACGAGCCAACAAGGTAACTTGTTAGGAACGCAGTAGTGGTTGAAGCAAGAATCCCACGACTTTAGTCGTGTGGAGTGTCAAGTCTTCCATCAGAAATCATGCTCCCCGATCATCTTCTCCATCCACACCATATCATACCAGCTGTTAAACTTATAGCCACAGGAATGGAATCTTCCGATGAGCTCATAGCCGAGGTGCTCATGGAATCGAATGCTGTCATTCGTAAGATAGGGGTCGTCTTCCGCTGCCGGTGCTGCAATGCAGGCGTAGAGATTCTGGATTCCTCGTTTTGCGAGTTCTTCTTCGAGGGCATCATAGAGGAGTCGTCCGAGTCCGGATCGTCGCCGGTCCTTCTCTATATAGATGGATGTCTCTACCGAATAGCGATAGGCTTCTCTTGCATGGAATTCTCCTACGTAGGCGTAGCCTCGGATCTTGCCTGTCTCATCTTCCGCTACAATATAGGGATACTTCTCAAGAGTGTCTGCGATTCTCTGACGGAATTCTTCTATAGAAGGGACGTCATACTCAAAGGTAATGGCTGTCTCTAAAATATATGGTGCGTAGATTGCCAGGATTTCTTCTGCATCTTCTATGCAAGCTGCGCGGATGGTCATGGATGAAAGTGACATAGTCTTTCCTCTTTGTTCTTCAGTTATCATTATGATTTACAATCATAGACATTCCGGTTGAATTAGACAAGACGGAGAGGGGAAAACAGGAATTCCATGTAAGGACCTGGGATTCGCAAGAATTGCAGAATCCGAAAAATTCTTGTTGACTTGGGCTCGGTATTTCTGTATAGTAGTCTTTGTTCGCAGGAGTGGCGGAATTGGCAGACGCGCAGGCTTCAGGTGCCTGTGGCAGCAATGTCGTGTGGGTTCAAGTCCCATCTCCTGCATGAAAAAAGAAGAGGGTCTAGGCATTCGCCTAGACCTTCTTCTTTTTGCTTGCCGGAGCGTAACTTGAAGCCCAGGCTTCAAGTTCTCGCTCGGCAAGCCGAGCTCGGTCGGCGCAAACCGAGGTCCACAGGACCTCGTGCGCCCCATCTCCTGCTTGATGAGGTCAGCCCTTATGCAAAATTCGCTTCGCTCATTTAATTTTCTGAAAGCAAAACATGAAAAAAGCGGTAGCAAAGCTACCGCAATAAATCTTAATTATGTCGTTCTTTCCATTCGGTTAAAGCGAATTTCAAATTTCCATCTAACTTAAACATTGCAATCCCCTAAAAAAAATGTGGGAAGCTTAAGCTTCCCACTCATTAAAGCTCATCTCTTTACGGATAATCCGAAGGTTAATGGAGACCTTCTTTAAAGTTCATCTCTTCACTAACTCGCAGGCTAGTAGGTTAATGGAGACCTTTCTGAAATTAGATTACACTCATCAGCGCTGATTTTCAACTTGAAATTATGATTCAATTGTAGGCGCAAGAAATTCTGCCACCTATAGAGGTAGGGGATTTCTTGCTCACAGCGTATTAAAAATTCATTCATATCCGCAAACCTTCATTTGCCGCAGCAAATCATCTTCACCCTCTGTACCGGTATCAAGGCCGACATTTTTTAACAGACGTTCTCGCAAAGCGTGATCTCGCCTGCCGGGAAGAATTTTGCCGTCATTAACCACGATGCCCAGGTACAAAAGCAACAGATGTTCTTCAACGGAACACATTTTATATGCCGCAAAGAAATTCTCGTCCTCTTCCGCTTCTGCTCGCAAAGTTTTGTAAAAAATGGGACTCGGGTTTGGACAAATTTGATGCGCCTTGCGTTCTCTTTCTTCAAGAGTCATAAAAATCACCTCCTAGTCAATTTCATAATACTCAGGGTCATATTTCGAAACAGAAATGTGCGATTTCTTCCGCTTTTTCTTATGTACCGACCCCAAAAAGTCAGATCAATAATCTAACATTTGGAGGTCGGTGCTTCCTTCGATTCACGCCAACCCAAGGATATCCTCTTCTTAGGCATTCTCCACGTATTTCTTCTCGAACTCATCCTGAGGAAGTGGCATATCATAGAGATATCCCTGGATCATGTCGACATTCATCGTACTGAGGACATTCGCCTGATCCTGCTTCTCAACACCTTCTACGACAACATTCGCATCGATGACATCAGCGAGTTTTGCCACAGTCTTCACGAAGACATCAGAGAACTGGTCTTCTCCGACATTGTCTACAAAGCACTTATCAATCTTAATGACATCCAGCGGCATATTGCGGAGATAACTCAGAGACGAATATCCTGTCCCGAAGTCATCGAGTGCTACGCGGACGCCGAGATCACGCAGTCTTCCAAGCAGTGCTGCCGTCTGCTTCATATCATGCACTGCCAGACCTTCTGTTATCTCAATCGTCAGATTCGAAGGATTAATTCCGGTTTCATCCAAGGCTTCCTTCACTGTCTCAACGATATTCTCCTGCAACAGTTGCACGACCGACATATTAACATTGATCTTATATTCCGGATGTCCGAAGTCATTCCAATACTTACAGCGACGGCAAGCCTGGAAGAGGACATGTTTTCCAATCGGAACGATCAGTCCAAGATACTCTGCGAAAGGAACGAATTCCGAAGGCATTACGAAGCCGAGTTTCTTGGACTTCCAGCGAACCAGAGCCTCTGCTCCACAGCACTTGTGGTCCGGATGGGTTACATCCATGAGTGGCTGATAGTAGACCTCGAATTCCTTACAACCTTCTTCTACTGCGCGGCGCATTGCTTGTTCCATGTCGAGTCTTCTGGTGGAAGTTCCAGGCAGAGTCTCATTGAATCTCTCCGTACGGTTCTTTCCATCATGTTTTGCAGTACGAAGAGCGATATCTGCACGCTTTAAGAGGGTCATAACATCCTCGCCATCATGCGGGAAGTAGACGACGCCCATGGACATGGTGCAGTAGTATTCCTGATTTTCAATCAGCCACGGCTCGGCGAAGACGTTCTGCACCTTGTGGATGATCGCATCGATCTCTCTTCCACTCCTGGCCGGAATGAGGAGAGCGAATTCATCGCCACCAAAACGATAAGCCGTGCTGTTCATGCCACCGGCTCTGGTAAGCTGCTCTGCAACCTGACGAAGCAGGAGGTCGCCCATAGCATGTCCTAAGCTGTCATTGATATCACGGAAGTCATCCATATCGATATAGAGGAAGGCCCCCTGTGCCTGATTATGGATGGCCCGTCTCAGTTCATCTGCGAGTTCCTCCTCACAACGCTTACGATTCTTCAGTCCGGTCAGGAAGTCCGTATTCGCCTGACGCTCGATCCTATTCTGATAATGCTTGAGTTTGGTGATATCATATGCCGTCATCAGTCTTACCTGGCGGCCATCCACCCACTGAATCGCGGTGAAGGTGAGGTCGAACCACATCTGTGAATGCTCTGCGTAGAATTCATGATGATTGCGGATCTCTACCTCCGGCAGAAACATAATGCTTTCGAGATTCTCCCGGTCAGCCGGATCTGTTATCGCATCACGTAAGTTCTGATTTGCGTAGAGACTCTGATGATGCGCGAGATCTACGACTTCGATGCCACAACCTGCATGCTCTAAGATAGCTTCGAGGGTAACATAGGAAGAAGTCAGAGAGTTTCTGGTGATACGCTTGGTCAGAATCGACTGCAGAACCTTCTTTACATCATTTAAGAACTTGAGATCATCTGCATTCCACTTACGGTCACCATGACTCGTAAACTGGATATACATGGAAGCCACATCATCGGTATAGAGCGGATAGAAAGCGCCCGCCCGAATGGCAAATTCATCGAAATAATAACGGAAAGCATCGGGAAGTTCTGCCCCTGCCGAGATGGTATAAGGACGACCGGTGAAGAAGGGGAGGCGTTCCTTGTTCCACTTCTGGATACCCTGCTTCATCTGCAGATCAGACGGTACAGCATACTCTGCAATCATATCTACCATGCGGCTGGCAGGGTCGATACGTAAGAGTCCTGCCTCTGTCACACCCAGATGTCCGGCAGCAAGTGCCAGAACCTGTTCTGCAACCTGAAGGAATTCATCCTCTGATTCCAGCTGACCGAGGATCTCCGTCATAACGGAATTACGCTCTAACATCTGGCGGTCGTGGTCACTACGCTCACGCACATCTTCGAGTGTGCCCTGCATTTCTCGTGACTTATTCTGAATCTGCTTCTGCTGATACATGAGGTCTGTCACAACGCGGATCACCATGTTCATGGCGTCCATATCCGTCAGGCGATAAGCGGGACGGACACCTGCAGCATCGTTGTAGGCAGAATGGTCATCCGCAGCATCGCGGCAGGCAGAATGGTCATCTGCAGCATCGCGGTAGTCAGAATGGTCATCTGCGGCATCGTGGTAGGCAGAATGGTTACCTGCAGCATCGCGGTCGATACCCTGCAGAATGATCACTGCACTCACATCACGATTCGCATCGCGCACACAGATACCAGCCTGCAGCCTTGGTGCCGGAAGGTTCGAGATGATAACATCCTCTAATAGGTCGTCCTGGAACTGATCGAGCAGCTGCGTTCTCATCGCTTCCGTGAAGAGCTCATAAAACTCGGTCGGATAGAATTCATCTGACACCTGCTCGGTTCCCGGGAGCAGAAGAAAACCATCTTCATTTTTCTCAAAATACTGGAGGTAGAGGCCACCGGAAACAGCGCATTCTCTCAGAATGCGAAGTCTCTCAAAACGTTCATCTTCCGTAATCTTTTTTCTGCTAATGTTCATACCAAGCGCCTTTTTCTGTGCATGTCGTATTACATGTCGTATTGCATGTCGTATTGCATGTCATATTGTATGTCGTATTGCATGTCGTATTGCATGTCATATTGTATGTCGTATTGCATGTCGTATTGCGTGTCATCTTACCTGTCGTCTTAGCTGCCAGTCATCTTGCTACAGGTCTGTATGTCTTATCTGAAATCTCACCCTGCTTATCAGGATTTCTTATCAATAACGTAGATCTTCTCATGGCCTCTGAACTCGATCTCAGAGACGATGCGAAGTTCCGGATTCAGGCGGATATGCTTGTGCATGGCCTTATCTTCTGCAGAGATGAGGAAGAGCATGGCCTTGTCGGCCGTCACTTCCATGGCACTCCGGAAGAAGTTGCGGAAGAATTCCTCCTTCTCCTCTGCTTCCTTATTGAAGAGATCCGGGAATTCCGTGATCACTTCGTCAAAGGGATAATCATGCTTGAAATCGAAGAAATCCCGATTGATATAAGAGATATTCACACCCGCAAGTTCTGCATTCTCGCGTCCTCCGATGACGGCATGTCCGTAGATATCGGTTGCATAGAGATCTCCATGCGGCACAGCCTTGGCCCTCTCGATCAGAAGCGTGCCCACACCTGCGAAAGGATCAATCACCTGGGCTCCATCCTTTAAGTAAGGACGAATCATCTGCACAGCCTCTGCGGCCATAACTGCCGACATAGACGTTGCTTCCGAATTCTTACGGTAATCAAATCTGTGATCTGTGCTGTCCGGGAGCTTGATATAAGGGCTCAGGCTTCCATCACGCTTTGCCATCAGGACCAGGGTGAATTCGTAAGCGGTCTTCGAATTACGAAGTCTGCCCTTCGATGCTTCTTCGAGTTCTGCGGCTGCACGCTTCAGGACCGTGCCACTTCTGTCCTCATCTGAAGAAGAGCGAATCTCCATACGGAAGGGATGCTCTCTTGCACCGGCATTCTCTCCCGCGCTGCCTACACTGCCAGCATTCTCAGCTGCGTTGCCTACACTGACGGCATTCTCTCTCGCGCTGCCTACACTGCCAGCATTCTCAGCCGCGTTGCCTACACTGACGGCATTCTCTCCCGCGCTGCCCGTCTGCGTAGAATCCCCCGCCGCTTTCAGCAGTTCATCCACCATAGGGATCAGTTTGGAATCTGCAACCAGGCTTCCCATATTCGAAATCGTAATCTGGCTTCCCTTACGCAGGGGAACCGGGAAAAGTGCTTCCTTATAGAGTCTGCAGGACTGCACCTTCTTCCAGGAAGATGTGGTCAGTCTCACACCGCCGGGCACCACCCTGGCACCGGCGCCGAGTTCAGTCTGAGCGGCCTCGCGCACCGCTTCATCTATGACGAGGAGAATCCCCATTTCACGATCCAGACCCTTGAATTCGCTCTTCATTTCCGAAGCGGGTGCTTCGAAGAGGGACTCGATGGCATGGCGTTCCTCGCGCACATGCTTCAGGTCTCCTTCTGCCCAGCTCTCTTCCTTCAGAAATGTAAGGCGTTCCATAAGTTCAGCGCGATAGGGTTCGCAGTCGAAGCACTTCAAAGCTTCGAGATATGCGCTGCGGACGAACATAGTCTCCTCGGCCTTGTAGGCGGCGTAGAGATAGGATGCCACTTCAGCAGAGGGTTCTTCTGCGATGGTCTGGAGCACCAGAGCTGCGTTCTTGCGGGTCTTCGCATCCTCATGAGTCAGGCAGGCCAGAATGATCGGCTCGACGGTTGCATAGGAATAGAAGACATCCTCGTCCCTCAGGGCGCCGGGGCAATCCTTTAGGAGCTGACGAATCTGGCTAAGAAGGGTACGGGGATTGTCCGACGTAATTAGGGAGTCGAACTTCAAGATCAGGCTCTCGCGAAGTGCTGCGGGATCAACTGCCTTTTGTTCCCTGGTGGGATTCTTCGCCTGCTTCATGAGAGCATGCGCAGGCTTCCCGTGCTTGCCCGACTTATTGTCCTGCCTAGCGCATTTTGGAGCTTTGTTGTCGAGCTTGCCCGACTTATCGCCCTGCCTAGCGTATTTCGGAGCTTTGATGTTGGGCTTTCCCGACTTATTGCCCTGCTTATCGTATTTTGGAGCTTTGTTCTTAGATTTCTGATTACTGTTATTTCCTGTATATGCCAAAATGAGCCTCATGTAAAAATCCAATAATACAAGATGAATTTTATCATAGAAAATGCCTAGAGACAACGAATCCACGGCATATCGCAAGCAATTAACAGCAGGATAAAAGAAGCTTTATCGACGCTTCCTGTCTCCCCAATCTTGTTTCATAAGTCTATTCCCATGCCGACTTACAGTAATATTGCACAATTTTTATTCATTCTTTTTGTAGATTTTGTCATTTTATCAATTGTACAATTTCCTTTTCAGAATATAATAATAAGTGACTTAAGAAATACATCCCCCCAATCAAGTATTCTTAATGTCACTTCCCCTTTATATTTTTTAACCCCCTTTCGAACTGGTTCGTCCCCCTACGAGCCGGTTCTTTTTTTGCATTTTCCTCCCCATAATACCAGAAGATTTCCTCTACCCTTCCCCTTATTCGTAATGATTTCTGAAAGTTTCATTAAATAAGTCTCTTTTGCCTTGAAAGGCTTTTGCTTCGCTATATATAATGGGTTTAGATTCGATGAATCGCACTTTGATCTATGGATACAAGATCTCTCAGTGCTTAGATATGATCATCCCCGATTCAGGACCAGGAGGTAGAGTTATGCATGCATTTCAGCCATATCCTCTCGATTTCTTCGAGACACATCCCTTTGAAAAATTCGATAAGCAGTGGGCAGAAGTCGTTGTCTCTGACGGGAAGGGCGGAGCCAATGCCATGACAGTAAGCTGGGGCGCATTCGGAACCATCTGGAACAAGCCCTGCGTAACCCTCTATGTTCGTGAATCTCGTTATACTCATGATCTCTTAGAGAATACAGATAAGCTTTCCATCAACTTCTTCTCCGAAGATTACAAGCAGGCTCTCAAATTCCTCGGCACTGTTTCCGGACGTAACGAGAATAAGATCCAGGAAGCAAGACTTCACGTCGGTCTCGATGATGAGATTCCTTATATCGATGAGGCGAATCTCCTCTTCTTCTGCAGAAAGCTCTCTGCAACACCGATCACTGCATCTCAGATCCTAGACGAAGACATTCTGAATGCGCAGTATAAGACCGGTAAGAAGGAGGGAGATTTTCACACCATGTACATCTGCGAAGTCATGAAAGCCGCTGCAAGATAAATTTAAAACGAAAAGGGTGCTGCCACAGGATTGCACCCTTTTTTATTGGATATCGAAGATACTCAAACGTCCCCCGCTTGCATGGCAAGTAGGGGACGTTCTATATCTCTGTAATTACTTATTCATCCTCATCTTCATGAGCGGTAACTGCGATGTGAAGCTCGTCAAGCTGTGCCTGGGTAACTTCTCCGGGAGCGCCCATCATGATATCCTGTGCATTCTTGTTCATAGGGAAAGGAATGATCTCACGGATAGAATCCTCACCTGCAAGAAGCATAACCATACGGTCCACACCGGGAGCGATACCTGCATGAGGAGGTGCTCCGTAGCAGAAGGCGTTGTACATGGCAGGGAACTTCGCCTTAACGTCATCTTCGCCGAGACGGACAAGCTCGAATGCCTTCACCATGATCTCAGGATCGTGGTTACGTACAGCACCGGAAGACAGCTCGACACCATTAACAACCAGGTCATACTGATCTGCCATAATGGTAAGAGGATCGATCTCACCACGTTCTGCCTTCTCCAGAGTCTCTAATCCACCCTTCGGCATAGAGAAGGGATTGTGGCAGAATTCCAGCTCGCCGGACTCTTCACCGAGTTCATACATGGGGAAGTCTACGATCCAGCAGAATGCATACTGTTCCTTGTCGATGTGGTTCGGAAGAGCTGCACCGAAGGTCTTAATGGACACACCTGCAGTCTTCTGTGCCTGAGTCTTCGTACCAGCTGTTACAATAACGAGAGATTCCTTCTCGATACCAAGTGCGGATACAATCTCGTCCTTCTTCAAAGCTACAAACTTTGCGATACCACCAACGATCTCACCCTTCTCGTCCAAACGGAACCAGTAAGGCTTAGAACCAGCCTGAACACCAACTTCCTCGACGGTCTTGTCGATGAACTTTCTGGTCTCATGGAAATCAGAGATCACAACCGCCTTCATGACAGCACCTTCCTCGTCAAAAGGTCCGAAGCCGAGGCCCTTCATCAGGTCGGTTGCATCCTGAGCAGTAAGGTCGATACGAAGGTCGGGCTTGTCGGAGCCGTACTTCTCGAGTGCGGTAAGGTAAGGAATACGTACAAAGGGAGCACCGGATGCTCTGTCATATGTACCATACTTAGCAAAGACAGGAGGAAGAACGTCCTCAATGACAGCGAATACATCTTCCTGGGAAGCGAATGCCATCTCCATATCCAGCTGGTAGAATTCTCCGGGAGAACGGTCTCCACGCGCATCCTCATCACGGAAGCAGGGAGCGATCTGGAAGTAGCGGTCGATACCGGAAACCATCAGAAGCTGCTTGAACTGCTGGGG
>ONDO01000002.1 GCA_900316625.1 uncultured Lachnospiraceae bacterium
CAGTTAAGTTCATCGACCTTACCAAGGAACAGCAGATGGACGTAATCAGCCGTACCTTCCACGAGAAGATGTAATTCATTCGTGACTGATTGAGTCTCCCTACCGGGAGTGGAGTCGCTTCGGTCCCGATACAGAAAGGCCCCTTGTAGACACGCTCTCGCTCGTTGCTCAGCGTAACGGATGCTAAACTCGCGTTACACATAAGAACGAGAGGAGAGTAAGCGACGCTCGTTAAGCACCGACGCTTCGCCACGGTCTCCAAGGGTCCATTTCTGTTCAGGCCCCGACGACTAAGCCCCCTATAGGGAGACTCTATTCAGTTACGAAAAGGTGTAGGAGTAGGTGCAGCCACACACCTTGCAAACAGGGTCTGCGAAGCGATCAACGCGATATCCCGCAAAGTAGTCCGCTCCATTAGACATCAGTGTCTGCTAAGTGATCTTGGAGATATTCTGTAAAGTAGTCCTTCCCCTTGCAAACAGGGAGGACGTATGGAGAACCGGTCGCGAGTAGACCCTGTGCCAGGGGAGGACGTAGGGAGAAGGAGAACCATATGAAGGGTTATATACACTCGATAGAAAGTTTTGGATCCGCAGACGGTCCCGGAATAAGATTCATCATCTTCTTAAAGGGCTGCGCCCTAAGATGCAAGTACTGCCATAACGTCGATACCTGGGTGATGAAGAACAACGAATTTCCCGCGAAGGTAAGACTGGCAACAGGCGAAGTCGCTGAGATCTCGGTCGACCATGCTTTTAAGGATGATATACGCGAAGTGGAAGAGATCCTGGATATGGCAGAGAGATACCGGAATTACTGGGGAGAAACCGGCGGAATTACCGTGTCCGGAGGAGAGCCGCTCCTGCAGGCAGATTTTCTCCTGGAACTTCTGACCGAAGCAAAAAAGCGCGGAATGAATACCTGTATCGATACTGCGGGTCAGCCCTTCATTTCCGAGGGGGCAGCCTTCGAAAAGATTCAGGAAATTATAGAGAAGACAGATCTGGTGCTTCTGGATATCAAGCATATTGATCCAGAGGAACATAAGAGATTGACCGGACACTCGAATGAGAATATTCTGGAATTTGCAAAGTATCTGGATTCGATTCATAAGCCGGTCTGGATCAGACATGTCCTGGTGCCGGGGATTACCGATGTGGATGAGTACCTGGAGGAGACGGCGGACTTCCTGTCTACGCTGTCGAATGTCGAACGAATTGACGTATTGCCTTATCATTCCATGGGTGTGTACAAGTGGAAAGAACTGGGACTTCCTTATGCACTCGAGGGGGTGGAAGCACCGAGTAAAGAGCGCGTAGAGAATGCGAAGAGGATCCTCTCCCGAGCACTGAATAAGTGATCGGTTATGCAAACGATATGCTTATGTTTCTTAGATTGGAATATGAATGACTGCTATCTTAATAGGATTGATTCCTGCTATGCTTTGGGGAATTCTTCCCTTGATTCTGCACTATACCAAGAGTAATAGCTGGATACAGCTTAAGGGAACGGCACAGGGAAATGCCCTTGTTGCGATTCTGGTGCTTCTTTTCCTGAATCCGCCAACCATGTCAACACCTGCTCTTGTCCTGTCCTTTCTGTCTGGATTTGCATGGCCGATTGGAATGTATGGACAGTTCGAATGCTATAAGAGGCTGGGAGTTGCAAGAACCTTCCCCATCTCTGCCGGATTGCAGATCGTCGGCAATGCTCTGTTGGGGTGGCTGATCCTGGGAGAGTGGAAGAGTGGTAGGCAGATCGGTCTCGGTATGCTGGGTGTTCTCATCATACTGCTGGGAATTGTTGTTAGTAACGTGGTATTTCCTCTGGTGAAGAAGGAGGAAGAGAAGACCGATAAAAAGGCTGTGCTTCTCCTTGTTCTTACGACCGCAGGCTATTGGCTCTACAGTCTTCTTCCCAAACTGATCGTGAACGGGAATCCCATGTCGGAATTCGCACCACAGGCCCTGGGTATCTGGTTTAGCGTAGACCTCCTGGTCTATGTCGTAGGGCGGCAGAAGAGAAGAGATGTCATGAACAGGGATGGGCTTGTGATGACAGCGGTGGGAACCTTGTATGGCTTTGCGAATATCGCCTTCCTCTATTCCATCTCTTTAAATGGCATGGTCAAGGGTTTCCTCCTGGGACAGATCAATATGATCATTGCAACACTCTTAGGCATCTGTATTTTGAAGGAGAGGCCCAAGGTTGGCCTGTTGAAGACCTGTATCGGACTGGTTATGATTGCTGTCGGTTGTATAACAATTCAGATGATATAAGAAGATTTAAGTGCCAAATTCGTAAGATGAATTGCGAATTTGGCACTTTTATTTTCTGGAAAGTAATTGCACTTGTTGTTATAAATTGTGGCGCAAAACCCACAGGCTTGCCCGTGGGAGTAGTCAGGTGATAAAGAATACTTTAGTTCAGAGCCCTAAGTCTTGCTGCAATAATTTCGCAGAAGACAGCGAAGATAAGTCCATAGAAAAGGGTGAGGACGCAAACGGCAAGGTCTGGGCCAATGGTTTCAGGTTTGGCAAGACTTCGCATCATTACGAAAAAGGTAAGCAGGCCAATGATAATACCCCAGAGAATAGAGACTCTGGATGTGAAACGTAGAGTGTTCACAAGATTATGGATATCTCCTTCGGAAGCGGCTTCACGTCTTCTATGAGAGAATGCCAGGCATACCCCTCTGCCGAAATTCCCAAGGTTGCCCGAGAAGGCAAGGGAGAGAACAATACAAAATAGCATGAAGATAAGTGACGGAATATCCAGGAGCATTCCGTAGGTCATTGTTCCTCCGAAAGAGAGCGTGGTCAAGAGAATCACCGCGATCAGGCAAACAGAGCCTAAAAGGACGGAGCCGATGCGACTCGCCCGGTTGGCATGTGTGGTTTCGTTCATAAGATCTTTCATATTTTCTTCTGCCTTTCTGGTATAACTGTCTTCCGACAATTTTTCTCCGGACAGAAGTTCGTTTATGGAGATATCGAGAAGCTTGCATAGGTCGTCCATTACGGCAAGGTCAGGCATCGATCTGCCGTTTTCCCACTTTGATACGGCTTTGTCAGATAGACCAAGTGCCTCGCCCAGTTCCTTTTGTGTAAGGCCTTTGGCTTTGCGTTCCTCAGAGATGAATTTTCCAATTGCTTCCGGATTCATTTGACTCCTTTCGCCCATCATGTTTTTGCTTCGTAAATGTAGGGCAAATCTCTTCTGTCCTGTGACAATTACACCATGGCACTGCAGCGCTCTGTTATAAACCGCTTAGAAGTAGAATGCGCTCTACAAAAGGTTCAGTGGAAAGTCTACTCTCTGTAGAGTTTCCCTTTAAACAATGTTACAATGCCAATTTAGATTATTCAATATGATTTGTTACAAGACAGATGGATACTAGTTTTTACGGGGTATGACTGTGAAGACATTACGTAAATTTATTTCTTATTACAAACCATATAAGGTGGTATTATTCTTGGATCTACTTTGTGCTGCAGTGATCAGTATTGTAGATCTTGCATATCCGCAGATTCTTAGGATTTTGACCAAGACACTTTTTCTGCAGGATAAGAGCCTTATCTTTCAGAAGATTCCCTATATTGGAATTGGTCTTCTCCTGGCATATGTGATCCAGACGCTCTGTAATTATTACGTTACCTGTCAGGGACATATTATGGGTGCCAAGATGGAACGTGATATGAGACAGGAACTCTTTGAACATTATGAGAGACTGTCCTTTTCCTATTATGACAGGAATAATACCGGTAAGATGATGTCCAAACTGATCTCAGATCTCTTTGATATCTCTGAACTGGCACATCATGGTCCGGAGAATCTCTTTATCTCAGCAGTTAAGATTGTGGGTTCCTTTATCTTCTTGTTTATGATCAACTGGGAATTGGCCCTGGTACTGGCTGCAACAGTGCTCGTTATGGCCTTTTTCTCTGTGCGCCAGAATAAGCATATGCATGAAACCTTCCTGGATAACCGCAGGAAGATTGGAGAGGTGAACGCAACCTTACAGGACTCCCTTTCCGGAATTCGTGTGGTTCAGGCCTTTGCCAATGAAGAGATTGAGAGGGATAAGTTCATTGCCGGTAATGATGCATTCCTGGCATCGAAGAAGGAGAATTACCGCGCCATGGGCGTCTTCCACAGCACTAACATGTTCTTCCAGGGACTAATGTATGCCTTGACTCTGACTGTGGGTGGATTACTGATTGCAGAGGGCAAGATGACAGCCGGAGACATGGCAATGTTTGCTCTCTATATTGGTGTATTTGTTAGCCCTATCAAGATTCTGGTAGAACTTACCGAGATGCTGCAGAAGGGTATGTCAGGCTTTACACGTTTCCTTGAAGTGGTAGAGACTCTGCCCGAGATTGAAGATGATCCGGATGCGGAAGATATGCAGAATGCCCACGGCGATATTGTCATGGATGATGTAAGTTTCTATTACGATAAGCAGGAGAAAGTATTGCACCATGTTTCTCTTACTGTGCCTTCCGGAAGCAGCCTGGCTCTGGTTGGCCCTTCCGGTGGAGGTAAGTCAACGATCACCTCATTGATTCCTCGTTTCTATGACGTCACAGGTGGCTCGATTAAGATTGGTGGTCAGGATATCAAGAAGATTCATCTTAAGAGCCTGAGAGAGAAGATCGGAATCGTACAGCAGGAGGTTTATCTCTTTGATGGAACCATTAAGGAGAATATCGCTTATGGAAAACCTGATGCCAGTGATGAAGAGATCATGCAGGCAGCAGAGATGGCTAATCTCTCTGCGTTTGTAGATACTTTGCCGAATGGATATGACACCTATGTAGGTGAGCGAGGGACCCGCCTGTCCGGAGGACAGAAGCAGAGAATCTCCATCGCTCGTATCTTCCTCAAGAACCCTCCGATTCTAATCTTGGATGAAGCAACCTCCGCGCTGGATAACGAAAGTGAACAGTACATCCAGCAGAGTCTCGAGAAGTTAAGTCAGGGTAGAACAACCATAACGATAGCTCACCGTCTGTCCACCATCCGAAATGCAGACCATATCGTGGTGATTGAAGACGGTCGCATCACAGAGCAGGGTAATCATGATGACCTCTTGGACCAGGAAGGAACCTATGCTCGCTATTATGCCATGTCCCAGAATTGACCAGCGCCGCAACGAGGCGAGAGCCGTCCCCTGGCATGTAGGCAGTTACTAGGTACATGACCGTCTATAACAGGGTATAGATAAATATTAGTAGTAATCACTCTTAATAGTTCTATAATAGTTACAAGTTGCGTTGTGAAAAATAGGAGGTACTATTATGGATGTTAAGAAACTCACGCAGTGCGCACTCCTCGCTGCACTTACATTTGTTGTCACTCGATTTATTCAGGTTCCGATTCCCCTGGGATATTTCAATATTGGAAACTGTATTATTCTCCTGGGATGTGTCTTGATCCCTTCCCCTTATGGCGTCATCGCCGGAAGTCTTGGATCTGCCCTGGCGGATCTTACTTCCTTCCCGGTTTATACGCTCCCGACACTGGTAATCAAGGCTCTCATGCCCATCGTTTTCTACTTCTTCCTGAAGAAAGGTAAGGAGCATAAGTATGCATGGGGACTTACCGGAGAAATCGTATCCACTTTGATTCCACTGGTGGGCTATACCCTGGTAGGTGGCTTCCTCTATGGTGGGCTGGTTGCAGGTCTTGCACAGGTTCCCGGACTTCTCCTGGAGTATGCAGCCAATGCAGTCATCTTTGCTGTATTCCTCAAGCCGATTTTGGCTGCCAGCAAGGCGATCAACAGAGAGTACGCCAATGAGTAAGTGACTTCTCATGACAGCAAAATAGAAAAGAAATAGGAAAATTGCTTGGAAGCTTGGCTTCGGGCATAGTAAAATAAAAGGGTCTTCGGAGAAACAATCCGAAGGCCCTTTTTCGACGTTTTAGCGAAAGAATACGCCCGGAATACCGGTGACGAACTTAGCTTTGAAAGGAGTTTATGTGATGGACTTTAAGGAACTGGTTACCAAGAGATACTCTTGTAAGAAATACGATGGCAGACAAATTGAGAAAGCACAGTTAGATGCCATTCTTGAGGCAGGCCGCTGGGCTCCCACAGCGAAGAATACCCAGATCCAGCGAGTCTATGTCATCCAGTCGGAAGAAGGATTGAAGAAGGTAGATGATATTACTGTCTGCAGATACGGCGCTCCAACGGTGCTTATGGTTTGCTACGATAAGACCGGAGAATACGAGTATCCGGGGGCGAAGTATCATTCCGGTCCTGAGGATGCAGCCATTGTTGCTACCCATATGATGCTGGCGGCAGCGGATCTGGGTGTGGAATCCTGCTGGCTCAATCGTTTCGATCCTGACCAGGCCAAGGAAGTATTTGATCTTCCCGAGAATGAAGTTCCGGTGATGCTTTTAGATCTCGGTTATGCATCGGAGGAAGCTGCAGGTCAGCCACTTCCCAACCACGCATCCCGCAAGGAACTTTCTGAGACAGTGAAGTATATCTGAGATTTTATTGGAATATTAGGAGGAAAATCTCATGGCAAAATGGCAGAGATTCAACTATCAACCCGGAACCCCCTTAGGCAGGGATGGACGCCGTGTGACCGGCTGTCAGGAACATATTGATCTGTCCAGAAGAGCTGCAGGCGAGGGTATGGTCCTTATGAGAAATGAAGGGCAGGTCTTACCTTTCCCGAAGGGGCAGAGAATTGTCCTCCTGGGGAAGGCCAGCATCGACTATGTCAAGGGCGGTGGCGGCAGCGGCGATGTTACGGTAGCTTACAGCCGAAACATCTATGAAGGCATGAAGCTGAAGGAAGCTGAGGGCAAGGTGGCAATCTTCCATGAACTCATGGGCTTCTATCAGGATTATGTGAAGGCAGAATACGCGAAGGGACAGATACCCGGTCTTGTGGCAGAGGCAGAGATCCCGGACGAACTCTTCGATCGCGCCGCGGCTTTCTCAGATACGGCTGTAGTGTCTATCAGCCGTTTCTCCGGTGAGGGTTGGGACCGCACGGTTCCCGGCGTTCGCAGGGAGGCCATTGAACTCGATTATGAATCCTACCCTGGCGAGGGATGGGAGCGCAGGATGGCAGCGAAGATTTTCCCGGAGGGAGATTTCTATCTGACCCGCGAGGAACGTGCCCTCCTTGATCGCGCCAAGGCGGCCTTCTCTAAGGTCATTGTCGTCATGAATGTCGGCGGTATGGTCGATTCTTCCTGGTTTGGCGAAGAGGGTATTGATGCTGTTCTTATGTCCTGGCAGGGCGGCATGGAGGGTGGTCTTGCAACGGCAGATGTCCTCTGCGGCGATACCAATCCGTCCGGCCATCTGACCGATACCTTTGCCGGGAAACTGACGGATTATCCTTCCACGGAGAATTTCCATGAGGATATTAACTTCGCAGAATACACGGATGATATCTATGTCGGTTATCGTTACTTCGAGACGATTCCCGGCGCCAGAGACAAGGTGGTCTATCCTTTTGGTTTCGGTCTCTCTTATACCGATTTTGAAATGAAGATCGTAGACCTAAGACTGGAGAAGGATGACTGCGAATATGACCTCGAGTGCTGTCTCATGGAAGAAGATGAGATCGAGCAGGAAGCAAATGGAGGTGGCGGATATAAGCTTGTCTTCCATGCAAGAGTAGAGAACACCGGAAAATGTGCCGGAAAAGAAGTAGTACAGCTCTATGTCGAAGCACCGCATGAGAAGATGGATAAGCCGGCAAGAGAGCTGATTGCCTTCCGTAAGACAAGAGAACTTGCGCCGGGAGAAGTGGAGGAATTCGACCTCATGCTTCCCCTTGCACAGATGGCATCTTACGATGATGAGGGAAGAATTGCTGAGTCTGCCTGGGTACTTGAGGCAGGTGCTTACCGCTTCTATGTAGGAGCGAATGTAAGAGATAGCAGGGAGATCTCGAAGAAGCTCTACATTTACGAAGATTCCGTCGTAGAGCAGCTGTCGTCCAAAGCGTATCCGATTCGCCTTACGAAGCGCCTGAGAGCGGATGGACATTATGACAGGGTGGAGTGTAACAGAACAGCACATGAGGTTTTCTCTGATGCGGATCTTCCCAGACAGGACCCGAGAAAGCTGGAGTCTATCCTGCCGGAGACTAGATATGTGCGTTCTCGCTGCGCCTTCGGTCAGCCGGAGAATGAGTATCCGACCTTCCTGGATGTGGCAGAGGGACGGATGTCCATGGAGGACTTCATCGCGGCTCTCCCCCTGGAGAATAAGTTCTCCATGCTGGGTGGCCAGCCCAATACCGGTGTGGCGAATACCTTTGGTATCGGTAACCAGAGGGAATATGGCATTCCCAATGTGATGACCGCAGATGGCCCTGCAGGCCTTCGCATCAATCCTGAGTGTGGTGTGAATACCACGGCCTTCCCTTGCGCGACCATGATGGCCTGCACCTGGAATACGGAACTTGCAGAAGAAGTCGGTCGTGCAGCAGCAAGAGAGGTGAAGGAGAATAATATCGGCATCTGGCTGACGCCGGCCGTTAATATTCACAGAAGTCCCCTCTGCGGAAGAAACTTCGAATATTATTCCGAGGATCCCTATCTTGCCGGTAAGATCGGTGCAGCAACCGTTCGTGGCATCCAGTCGGAGCACATCGGCACGGCGGTCAAGCACTTTGCCGTCAATAATAAGGAAACCAACCGTAAGGCCTCGGATTCTATCGTTTCCGAGCGTGCTCTTCGTGAGGTCTACTTAAAACAGTTTGAGATTATCGTGAAGGAGGCAGAGCCATACTGTATCATGTCTTCATACAACCTCATCAATGGAGCACAGGCCTCTGAGAAACAGGACCTTCTGACTGGTATTCTCCGTGATGAATGGGGCTTTCAGGGCCTCGTGATGACAGACTGGTGGGGCATGGGCGAGCATTATCTCGAACTCAAGGCAGGCAATGACGTGAAGATGGGCTGTGGCTATCCGAAACGTTTGCAGGAAGCGTATGAGAAGAATCTGATCAGCGACGAAGAAGTGGATCTTGCAGTGCGTCGTGTGCTCGAGATGATCCTGAAGTTCGACTAAATCGTTCTGGCATGAAAATAGGGAACTGTGAGGCCTTCACAGTTCCCTGTCTATTGCTTATGGGTGAGATCTTCTTCCTCAGAAATCAAGAGCTCCTTCCGGAAGCATATCCCTTAACTTAAGGTAATGCAGAATGGCATCGATGGAGTTCTCGATGCCGAGCTTGGAAGAATTCAGTACCAGGTCGTAGGCAGCCAGATCATTCCACTTCCTGGAAGAGTAATGGTTATGATATGCCCGACGGGCACGGTCGTGCCTTCGAATGGCTGCTCTTGCCTTGGCGCGGTCCATGCCACGAATCTCCGTAATACGATCAATGCGGGATTCCATGTCACCACTGATGAAGATGGTGGAAAGACACTCATAATCCTTGAGAACCTGGTTACCGCAACGACCGATGACGACGAAGGATTCTCCGGCAGCAGCCTTCTTCAGGATGTAGTCAAACTGCATCTCGGCGAGTGCTTCTTCCGGTGCATTGCTATGTCCTCTAACGGTACGGGACAAGAAGGGAAGTTTCAAACGCTCATCATAGCGTTCGAGATTCTTGACATCGACACCCTTCTCTGCAGCAATGTGATCTAATAATTCGCGATCAACAAAGCCGATGCCGAGGCGCTCTGCAAGCCGTCGTCCGATCTCATGTCCGCCGCTTCCGTAGGTACGGCTTATGGATACCAGTAGTTGTTTTGCCATAACGACACCCCCTGTAAACAGACTCGTTTTGCTTAATAATATTCTATCACAGAAGAGTCTGAAAATACATCGGACATCCGAAAAAGATTCAGATATTTCAAGGGCGAAAGGCATGCTAGAATTTAGCCTGGAATGAAATGACATAAATTAGCCGGGAATTGGCTCTGGGAATCCCGTGGAAAGTTATTAAGAATGAATATTATTAACGCAGAGAAAGTGAAAAAAGCATATACGGGGAGAGTTCTCTTAGATGAAGCGGATTTCTCCATGCAAGACGGAGAGCGCGTTGGAATCGTCGGCGTCAATGGAACCGGTAAGTCTACCCTGCTTAAGATCTTAGCAGGTGTTGTAGAAGCGGATGGAGGTAAGATCACTCTGGCGAACGGACTCGTCATGTCCTATCTTCCCCAGCAGCCGGAGTTTACACCCGGACAAAGCCTCCTCGATGCAGTTCGTAAGATGGCTTTCCATAACGTACATACCAACGCTCTCGAGGCTGGTTCTGCCAGTTTTGATGCCCAGGTGAAGACGATTCTGAATCATCTGGGACTGAATGATACGGAGGAAAGAATTGACCATCTCTCTGGTGGACAGAGGAAGAGAGCAGCACTGGCTGCGGTACTTCTTGCACCCAGTGATGTCCTGCTCTTAGACGAGCCTACCAACCACCTGGACATCGAGATGGTAGAGTGGCTGACGGAACGATTGAATTCTTATTCCGGCAGCATTCTTCTCATCACCCATGATCGCTACTTCTTAGATGATATCTGTAATCGAATTGTGGAAGTATCTCATGGCCAGATCTATTCCTATGACAGTGATTATCAGGGCTATCTGGAACTGAAAGCCGAGAGAATGCAGCACGAGGAAGCCTCGGAACGCACCAGACAGAACATCCTTCGCAAGGAGATAGCCTGGATGCAGCGTGGCGCCCGTGCCCGCTCCACCAAGCAGAAGGCTCACATCCAGAGATATGAGGCTCTTCGTGACCAGGAAGCACCTGTAATTGATAAGAAGATGGAGATGGAATCCATCGGCTCCCTCTCTTCCCGAATGGGCAAGACGACCATCGAGATGGAGCACATCAGCAAGTCCTATGATGGGAAGGTCATCCTTCGTGACTTCAGCTATGTCTTCCAGAGAGATGATCGTGTCGGCTTCCTCGGACCCAACGGCTGCGGCAAGACAACTCTGATGAAGCTTATAGCCGGACGTGAGATTCCGACATCCGGAGATATCAAGATCGGCCAGACCATTAAGATCGGTTACTATGCCCAGGAGCTTGATGAAGACAAGAGCCACGGCATCGAGTACATGGATCCCAATATCCGTGTGATTGACTATATCCGTAATACCGCAGAATATGTCCGCACTTCGGAAGGCCTTGTCTCTGCATCGAATATGTTAGATCGTTTCCTCTTCCCTCCGGATGAGCAGTATGGCCTGATTGGCAAGCTCTCCGGTGGAGAGAAACGCAGACTGAACCTCCTTCGTGTGCTTATGGAGGAGCCCAACGTCCTGATCCTTGACGAGCCGACGAACGATCTCGATACCGAGACCCTGGCCATCCTTGAAGACTTCCTTGACCACTTCGAAGGCATTGTGATTACGGTATCCCATGACCGTTACTTCCTCGACCGCATCGTAAGTCGTCTCTTCGTATTCGAAGGCGATGGGAGAATTAAGCCTTATGAGGGCGGTTATACGGATTATCGTCGTAAATGTAAAGCAGAGTCTGACTCTGCAGCAGAAGCAGGTAATAAGAAGGTCGGAAGTACAAAGGCTCTAAGTGGTACAACTGCTGGAAGTACAAAGGCTCTAAGTGGTACAGCTGCTGGAAGTACAAAGGCTCAAGGTGGTGCAGTTGCTGAGAATGGACCACTGTCAGAAGAGGCTCCATCAAAGAAGAGCTGGAAGTCAGAACATAAAATTAAGTTCTCATATAATGAACAAAGAGAATGGGATACCATTGAGGAAGATATAGCAATACTGGAAGCACGTCTTCCTGAGATTGATAATGAAATGGCGGCGAATGCATCGAACTTTGTGAAGCTGAATGAGCTGACCAAAGAAAAGGAAGAGACAGAGCAGGCCCTCGAAGAGAAGATGGAACGCTGGGAATACCTGTCAGAGATCTACGAAAAGATGAACAATTAGAAGAGCGTCTTCTGCTTTTCTTATCGATTCCTGTAAACGAAAAACAGACAGGCGCATCTTGCGCTGTCTGAATTCAAGAGGGGGTCGGTATATAGGAAGGATCTGTAGGATGAGGGGGGTAGTAGGGGAAAAAATTACCTACAGATCCGTTTTTTGACTGTTTGTATGAAGCACGATCACATAATGTAGAAAGAACTGCGATAGATGCTTCCGTAGTAAGAAATGAGCTTTACTACTTTTTTCTGAATTGTTTCACTTAAATTATCTCCTTGAAACTAGATAAACTATACAGCCATTTTTGGTTTCCTTCTTGCCAAATCGGGACAAAAAGTAGCCAAATCTTGCGGAAAATGAAAAATAGTCATATGATCTGGTGTAGTAAATCAGTACTTTGCTAAACGAAAACATTTTCGTGGTTTATTCGCAAATTTCGCCAAAAGTTAACGAGGAGTAGTATGTATCCCGTATATGAGAAGAAAGAAAACGATTTTGAAATCTATACAAGAGAGGCAGAACACATTCCGCCCCACCTCCATACGGCAATGGAACTTGTTCTGGTCAAAAGTGGAAGTCTTGAAGTTGGCGTAGGAAGGGAACTTTTTCATATGGAAGAAGGGGATATTGCACTGGTATTCCCGGAGATGATTCATCATTATCAGTCTTTTGATACCACCCCGGGACAGGTGCTCTTCCTGCATGCAGATGCAACGCTGGTTCCGGCCTTCAGCTCTGTTCTCCAGGACAAGACGATTCTTGATCCGGTAATCAAAGCCGGCAGTTATCCAAAGGAAGTATTCTATATTCTCCGTCAGTTAGAAGAGAGCGAATCCTTTGAATGGGCAGCCAGACATTCCCGTCGTAGGATGCAGGATGAAGGTGGTTACAGGGGAATTCTGATCCAGTCTTACTTACAGATCATTCTGGCCAGACTCCTGGCAGGACTCAATCTGATGGAGAGAGAATCGGTTGGTGATTCGGATATTGTCTATCGACTGGTAGAATATATTGCACGTAATTATACAAGACCCATATCACTTACCTCGGTTGCAGCGGAACTCTATGTCAGTCCGTATGCACTCTCCCGAATCTTCTCGCAGACCTTTCATATGAACTTTAACCGTTATCTGAATCAGACCCGTTTGCTTCACTTCACCCATCTGATTCAGTATACGGATCAGTCCATCACGGAGGCCTGCTTGAATTCTGGATTTGAGAGCCAGAGAACTTTCAATCGTGTCTTTCAGGAAGCATATCATATGTCGCCATCTGCCTATAAGAAGAGACAGAAAGTATAAGATCTGCTTTATTGATCCTTTTTAAAGCGTTCCTTAAAAGTTAGGCTTTCATTGAACCAAACGATGGCACCTTCATCAAACAGGCGGCGGATGATAGCGAAGAATGACCTAAAAGAGATTCCCATGATTGGGAATCTTTTTTGTACTTTAAGTTTCGATTAAGGTTCGACCTCTATAGTGGTCTCATGAAGAACGGAGGTGCTTTATGGCAGATCAGATGATCTTCAAGAGATACGAGATGAAATACGCCATGGACAGTGAAACCATGATGGCTGTAGAGGAAGAGATGGCATCCTATATGGAAGCGGATCCTCACGGGCACAGCAGAATACAGAGCTTATACTTCGACACACCGAATTACATCCTGGCCAGACGTTCCCTGGAACATCCACTCTACAAGGAGAAGCTCCGCCTGAGAAGTTATGGCATAGCTAAGGTGGGAAGCCCTACATTTCTGGAACTGAAGAAGAAGTATGAATCCGTCGTATATAAGAGACGGGTCACCATGGAAGAGGACGTTTCCGCAACTTATCTTCGACTGGCCGCAAGAGAGAATCTCACCGCAGAGGAAGAACTGGCGAAGAAGGTTCTCCTTGAATCCTTCGAAGGCAGAGACGGGCAGATCATGAGAGAGATTGATTATAGCTTCTCTCGATATCCGGGCCTTGCTCCAAGGAAACTTCTTATGTATGACAGAGATGCCTTCTATGCGAAGGATGATCACGAGTTTCGCGTCACCTTTGACAGTAACATCCTCTGGAGAAATACAGACCTTGATCTCACCTGCGGCTTCTACGGAGAACGCCTGGTCCCACAAGACAGAGTTCTGATGGAAGTGAAGGCCGGAGGAGCTATTCCACTGTATTTTGTGGAAATACTCAAGAAATATAATCTAAATGAAACTTCCTTCTCGAAATATGGAAGAGCTTATCAGGTGGACGATGAACGTGATAAGGGCTGGGAAAGAGTAAGGAGAGAAGCCGGCATCCACGGCAATGTGAATGGTGTGCTGACAGCAATGTAAAATCACAGCGACATGGTGTGATAATAGATGACAGGAATATACATTATTATATAAACCAATATATAAAATGTTAATTCTAGAATTAATTAGAAAGCGAGATAGTACATGAATTTCTTTCAGGGAATTTTCGATACAACAGCAATCAATGTTTCAGGCTTCCTGATCTGCCTCTTGGTATCTCTACTGATTGGTTGTTTCTTATCCATGGTATATGCCTATAAGAATAAGCCCAGCAAGTCCTTCCTGCTGACCTTAGGACTACTTCCGGCAATTGTCTGCGTTGTCATCATGATGGTAAACGGCAATATCGGTGCAGGTGTCGCAGTCGCAGGAGCCTTCAGTCTGGTACGTTTCCGTTCCGCGCCCGGAACTGCACGTGAGATTGTAGCAATCTTTCTTACAATGGGAACCGGCTTGATCTGTGGAATGGGCTATCTCGGTTATGCAGTCCTCTTTGCAGGTATCCTCGGTATTATCATCCTTGTCTTCAACCTCTCTTGTGATTCCATCCTGGGAAGTGAAGAGAAGTTACTCCGCATTACAGTACCCGAGGATCTCGACTATGCACATGAATTTGACGATGTCCTCAGCCGGTATACTGAGAATTATCATCTCAATGCAGTAAAGACAACCAATATGGGTTCTCTCTTCAAGCTTACCTATTCCGTGACCCTGAAGAATGAAGCATCCACAAAGCGAATGATCGACGATCTTCGTATCCGAAATGGCAACCTCGAGATCAGCCTTTGTGATCAGCAGACTATGCCCAGTGAACTCTAAGACCTTCCGAATCTCATAGAGTGAATCACATAAAGTGGGCTGACCTGAAGCCCACTTGTGAGAAGACCTTCCGAACCACATCCGTCGGATCCGCCGACGAAAGTCTCCCTGGGGAGCATTGATGCAAGACTAGGGCTGCATAGCTGGATCACACATTCAGCCTACGATGAATCTCGCTTGCGACCTCACGCCCCTTGAAGATGATCGCACCCACGAGGAGGATGACGCTCGCCAGCAGGCAGATCATCCAGGTAACCGGACAATCTCTTCCAGAGAAGCGGAAGACGATGTAAGGCAGGATGCCAACAAAGAGGTTGGTAAGAAGGTAGATCATTGCATTACCACTCGAATCAATCATGGCAAGAACGAAGTTTGCAACCAGAGTCAGCATAACCACGATCGGAGCAACCCAATCTGTAGCCAGATGGAAGAAGTCGAAGTAGTAAGCTGTGATGCAAAACATGATCAGCACGATGAATACGAACAAGGTCATGATGCGCGAAGAACTCAGGCCCCTCTTGAAGAGACGCATGATGCCGAATTCGAAGACAACCAGCCACATGGCAAGCAGGAGACTCCAGTGGAAATCAAAACCAGCCCAGGGACGGATGTCGAACATGAAGTCAGCACCGAGGCCGGCGATGACAACAGCCCATACGATAAAGAGCTGAATCTTATAGAAGAAGGATGTGATCTTCAGTGTGGTCTGTACAGGGAAGTAGGTAGCTTCCGCCTCACCACTTAATTTACTCTGGCATACGGGGCACTTCTTCAGATCGCCACCGACTTCGATTTTACAGTAAGGACAGGTTCTCATTAGCGAATCACCTCCGTTGCATAGACTCTGATCTTGATATCATCATTTGATAATTCTCTAATAAAGTTCTTGATTACCTTGGTACTTACATAGGGAGAAGAGATTCCTAAGGTAAGATCGCCATTGTAACTCGACATGGTCGAGAAGAGATTCTCAGAACTGCAGAATGCACTATAGTTTGAGATCATGGATCTCACTTCTTCAGGCGGACGCTGTACACCAAGGTTAGACAATACCATGGATACTTTCTTATCAGATACCTTGGTTCCGTAACGGACAGCCCACTGCTTGATGAAGAGAGGAACGGCACGAACCGGAGCAACATACTCCATGGTCTCGAAGTTATCCATCTGCTTCTTAATGTTTTCTTCCGTCAGATTCGATTTCAGCTTCTCATCGAATTCCTTCGCCAGATCATCCAGACTGATATCTTCATCGAAGACATGAGAGACATTGACGTTGTTGAAGAAGTTTCTGGAGGTATAGGAAGGATAGTAATTTCTCAGATTCACCGGTAAGGATACAGTTATGGGAGTTTTACGTTTCCGAGGGGGCATGTCTTCCATGATCGCAAGCATGAAACGGGCGCCGATGTAGCTTGTAAGGGAGACACCCAGAGCCTTGGCCTTCTGTAAGACTTTGTCGGAGGGCATGTGAACCTCGAAGAACTGCAGCTGATCGTAGGGGAGCTTGAGTCCGCTGGGATGATAAGCCTTCTTTAAGGAAGAGGTCATAAGACCCATGCCACCAAAGAACTGCTTGTAGCTATCCTGGTTCAGATCTTCTTCGGATGCGCCAGAATGGATGGCAAGTTCCTCGAATCTGCCGGGATACTTGAGCTTCAGGTACTCGAAGACAATGATGTTAAGGAATTCGAGGGCTCCGGTACCATCGGAGATAGCGTGGAAGAGGTCGAGATTGATACGGTTCCGGTGATAGGTTACCTTGTAGTGAAGCATGGCGTGACCCGGCACATAGAGCTGGGGGCAGATACGGCCGTGCTCTTCTTCAACAATGGGCAGAAGGTCGGTGTCTTCCATGTAATGCCAGAAGATTCCACGTCGAATTCTGACCTGGAACTGAGGGCGAATCTGAATGGCAGATTCGACGGCTTCCTGCAGGGTCTTGGCATCAATATCTTCCCAGAGAGTGCAGCTGACTCTTAGGGTTCTAGTGTCACGTTTGTCGGCGGTAGCCAGGAAGACCTTGGCTACATTATCGACTTTGTACCAGTTTTCGCGTCCCATTTTTTCTCCTAATGTGTATTGTAAATCGTTCTGGAAACAACATTGGCAAGTTCCTTCATCGCACGATTGGCGAGGGGGAGTGGCATCTGTTGAAAGACATGCCAGCCATTTTCAAATATTTTGATCTCAGCACTTGCTCCGGCAGCCTGAATGGCTTTCGCAAGTCTCGTACTGTCGTCGAGCAGAATCTCATTTCGTCCGACCTGAATATAGGTGGGCGGGAATCCGGTGAAATCACCGAAGAGCGGGCTGAATCTCGCATCTTTCGGATCCCCGGCACCGGCTATATAGGCATCCCTAACGGATACGATGAAATCATAGGTCAGGATGGGATCCTTCTCCTGATATCTCGTATAGGATTTTGAGCTGGCGGTCATATCGGTCCAGGGACTGAAGAGAAGAAGCATGCGTGGTGCTCTACTTCCCTCATTTAGCAGTTCCTGAGTGAGACAGAGGCTTAAGTTGCCTCCGGCGGAATCGCCGGCAACCAGAATGTGCTCTGGATCATATCCCTCTTGAAGAAGATAGTCAAAGATGCTTCTGGCATCTTCTAATTGCGCTGGGTAGGGGTTCTCCGGGGCAAGACGATACACGTAGGAGATGACAGAGAAACCTGTGGCAAGAGCGAGCTTGGCAGCCAGGATACGGCTGTAGGAGAGACCTCCACAAGTGTAGCCACCACCATGAGAGTATAGAATAACGTAATTGGGATTGTGGGCAAGATCCGGATGAATCCATTCACAGGCGATGCTGCCTAGAGAGAAACTGTCAATTGTAATACCGGATGCAGGACTTGCAACCTTGCCCGCAAGTTCCATACTGCTTCTCTGTTTTTTCAGATCTTCTTCCGTTAAGGTCTTTCCACCGATGGAATTCACGGCTTTCAGCGCTTTCATCAGAGGATCGCTGAAATTAAGAGTTCGAAGAGCCATAATTACCTCGTAAAGAATTCGTTAGTAGTTGATTCTAAACTTAAATTGTACACCACTTGATTCTCGTCGAATGTAAAAAAATAATAAAAAAGACTTCCAACACATGAATGCTGGAAGCCTTATATTTCTTATAAAAGAATTCGATTCTTCCAGCTCAGTCTGGGAATCAGCCTGAAGCAGAAAGAAACTCTGTCTGGGAATCAGCCCGAAGCAGAAAGAAACTCTGTCTGGGAATCAGCCCGAAGCAGAAAGAAACTCTGTCCTGTAATCGGCCCGAGGCAGAAAGAAACTCTGTCCTGGGATCAGCCCTGGCTTCTGAAACCAGCTCTCTTACGATCACGGGAATCTAAAAGTCTCTTACGAATACGAAGGCTCTGAGGAGTTACTTCAAGAAGCTCATCTGCATCGATGAAGTCCATTGCCTGCTCAAGGGACATTACCTTGGGAGGGGTAAGAGTAAGTGCTTCATCAGAGGAAGAAGTACGGGTGTTGGTCAGATGCTTCTTCTTGCAGACATTGATCTCAATATCCTGGGTACGGCTGGATTCACCGATTACCATACCTGCATATACTTTCTCACCGGGTCCGATGAAGAGGGTTCCACGATCCTGAGCGGAGAAGAGACCGTAAGTTACGGATTCACCGGTCTCGAAGGAGATGAGGGAGCCGTTCTCACGGAATCCGATGTCTCCTCTGTACTCATCGTAGCAGTCGAAGATGGTATTGATGATACCAGTACCCTTGGTCATGGTCATGAAGGAACCACGGAAACCAATCAGTCCTCTGGAAGGGATGCGGAACTCGAGGCGGATGAAACCACCAGTGATGGGGGTCATACCACGAAGTTCACCCTTACGCTGGGAGAGTTCCTGAATAACAGCTCCCTGGAATTCAGAAGGTACATCAACATATGCGATTTCGATCGGCTCGGTCTTCTTGCCGTTTGCATCGGTATGGAAGAGAACCTCAGGCTTGGAAACTGCGAACTCGTAACCTTCACGTCTCATGTTCTCGATCAGTACGGACAGATGAAGCTCACCACGACCGCTGACCTTGAAGGTATCAGGAGAATCGGTATCCTCAACACGAAGGGATACGTCGGTGTTCAGTTCCTTGTAGAGTCTGTCACGGATATGTCTGGAAGTTACGAATTCACCTTCCTGTCCTGCGAAAGGAGAGTCGTTAACCATGAAGTTCATGGCGATGGTCGGCTCAGAGATCTTCTGGAAAGGAATTGCCTCAGGAGCTGCAGTATCACAGATGGTGTCACCGATGTGAAGATCGCCGATACCGGAGATTGCAACAACGTCACCGATGGAAGCTTCTTCTACAGGAACTCTCTTCAGACCGTCGAAGGAGAAGAGCTTGGTAATACGAACCTTATCCTTCTTATCCGGGTCATGGTGGTTAACAACAACAGCATCCTGATTCATACGAATCTTACCGTTGGTTACCTTACCGATACCGATACGACCAACGAATTCGTTGTAGTCGATGGTGGATACGAGAACCTGCATATTTGCATCCGGATCACCCTTAGGTGCAGGGATGAAGTCGAGGATGGCCTCGAAGAGAGGTGTCATATCCTTCTTCTCATCGTCGAGGTTCTTGATCGCATAACCTTCTCTTGCAGAAGCGAAGATGAAGGGGCAGTCAAGCTGTTCATCAGGAGCATCGAGGTCCATGAAGAGCTCGAGAACTTCGTCCTGAACTTCGAGGGGACGTGCGTCCGGACGGTCAAGCTTGTTAACGCAGACGAGAACCGGAAGCTTCAGAGCCATAGCCTTCATCAGAACGAACTTGGTCTGGGGCATAACACCTTCGAAAGCATCAACTACAAGAACCGCACCATCAACCATCTTCAGGATACGCTCAACTTCGCCACCGAAGTCAGCATGGCCCGGAGTATCGATGATGTTGATCTTGGTGTTGCCATAGGTTACTGCGGTATTCTTGGACAGGATGGTGATTCCACGCTCACGCTCGATGTCGTTGGAATCCATGACACGGTCCTCGACGTCCTGGTTCTGACGGAATACACCGCTTTGTTTAAGGAGTTCATCTACGAGAGTTGTCTTACCGTGATCGACGTGTGCAATAATTGCAACGTTACGAATGTCGTCTCTGGATTGAAGCATTCTTATCACTCTTTCTTCTTATATATAAATTCATAGTTACATACACAGTTCAAAACTTTAACATTTTATCACAGAATCTGACAATTTCAATCAATGTCTTATATTTTCATTTCTTTTTTATAAATATAGAACGTCGGGAAGTGTCCACTTGTACATAATAACTAGCGATCTGTCGAAGAATGGCATATTGCACGGAACCATTTCGTGTGCTATAGTATTCAACAATTCACTCGTCTGTAACAATATTGTAACAATTTAGTGGAGGCAATATGGACAAGGGTAAGGTTCAGGTCTACTACGGAACCGGTCAGGGCAAGACGTCCGCAGCACTGGGGAATGTGATTCGTTCCGCCGCAGAAGGTAAAAGCGCTGTTGTGATTCAGTTTATGAAGGAAGCAGCAGATATTGAATTCCTCAAGAGATTAGAGCCGGAAGTCAGACTTTTCCGTTTTGAACGTAGCGAAGAAGCTTTCGAGAGTCTTACGAAGGAAGAACAGGAAGAAGAGAAGCAGAATATCGAGAACGGTCTTAATTTTGCGAAGAAGGTTCTGACCACAGATAACTGCGACATTCTCGTACTCGATGAGATCTTAGGCCTGGTGGAGAATGGTGTTGTATCCGAGGAAGAACTGATACAGATCTTCGGTGCACGCTCTATATTTACCAGTATTATTCTGACAGGAAGAACCCTGCCGGATTCTATTCGCGACGCAGCAGATGAAGTACTGAATATTGTCTGTGAAAAGCCTGTAGAAGCATAGGAATTCACATTTCCTTGCGTTGACAAGCTAAAGTACAGTATCTATAATGGTTTCGTTCTTATTTTTATGATGAACGAAATAAAAGAACATATTTATGGTAGAGGTTGCGCTGATCATAAGTAGCAGATTGGATGCCGCAGAGGCAGGAGAAGATCTGTGGAAGGGAGAAGCGCCGAAAGGCAGTCACACTGCAATGACTGTTCTTGGGAACGGAAGGAATACTTCCGTAACTGTCATCTTACAAGAGATGGGGCGCTATCCGAAGAAGTAATTCTTAAACGTATAGGAGCGGCTCATCAGTAGATGGGTCGTTTTTTTGGTATCGAAGGATATGCATCCGGCAAGGATTTCGATGAGTGAAAGAAGAGGATCCGTCAGGAAAAGAGGAGAGACTTATGGCAATATTTACTGGTTCTGGTGTAGCAATCGTAACTCCAATGAAGAACGATGCAGAGATGTCTGTAAACTATGACAAGCTCGAAGAGATCATTGACTGGCAGATCAAGGAAGGTACTGACTGCATCGTCATCGCAGGTACCACCGGTGAAGGATCTACCCTTACGATGGAAGAACATCGCGATGTTATTAAGGCAGCTGTAGAATTCACGAATCACAGAATTCCGGTTGTTGCAGGTACTGGTTCGAACTGCACCAAGACTGCGATTCAGCTGACCAAGGAAGCAGAAGAGTCCGGAGCAGACGGGGCTCTTGTTGTTACACCTTATTACAATAAGGCAACCCAGAAGGGTCTGGTAGAGCACTACACCATGATCGCACGTGAGACCAAGCTTCCCATCATTCTCTACAATGTACCCGGTCGTACCGGTGTGAATATCCAGCCTGATACGGTCGCAGAGATCGTAAAGCGTAACCCCAACATCGTTGGTATCAAGGATGCTGTCGGTAATGTCGCCCAGACTGCTGCTATGATGAATCGTCTCGATGGTAAGTTAGACCTCTATTCCGGTGAAGACGGACTGGTTGTTCCTCTGATGTCCTTAGGCGGAATCGGTGTAATCTCTGTTGTCGCTGACGTAGCACCCAAGGATATGCATGACATGTGCATGGCATACTTAAATGGAGATGTGAAGAAGGCAAAAGAGATGCAGCTGAAGATGCTTCCTCTTGTAGACGCTCTCTTCTCCGAAGTCAATCCGATCCCTGTTAAGAAGGCCATGAACCTGATGGGACTCGAGGTAGGACCGCTTCGCGCACCTCTCTTCGAGATGGATGCTGCAAAAGCCGTCGTGCTCGAGAAAGTAATGAGAGAGTACGGGATTCTGAAATGATTGATTTAACGCAAGATATACTCCGCTCCTGATTGTACATGTTCTCCTAAGAGCGGAGTTTGTGTTAGCTGAAATTGGAAGATATAAAAGAAAGAAGACAGAAATGATTAAGATTATTCTTCATGGCTGTAACGGCCATATGGGTCGTGTACTGACGGATATTATTGCAAAAGATGAGAATGCCGAAGTTGTTGCGGGTGTAGATGTTTATACCGGCACTCCCAATGACTATCCTGTATTTGAGAAGATGGCTGATTGCAATGTGGATGCCGATGCAGTGATTGATTTCTCTAATGCGGCAGCAGTAGATGGCCTGCTGGATGCTTGTGTAGAGAAGAAGCTTCCGGTTGTTCTCTGCACCACCGGACTTTCGGAAGAGCAGCTGAAGAAGGTGGATGAGACGGCTAAGAAGATTCCTCTTCTTCGTTCTGCGAATATGTCTCTTGGTATTAATACCATCATCGATCTCTTAAAGAAGGCAACTCAGGTTTTTGCTCCTGCAGGTTTTGATATCGAGATCGTTGAGAAGCATCATAATCGCAAACTGGATGCTCCTTCCGGAACTGCAATTGCCCTGGCAGATGCCATTAATGAAGCTGCAGGCAATGAATATCATTACATCTATGATCGTTCTCAGAGAAGAGAGCAGAGAGATCCTAAGGAGATTGGTATCTCCGCAGTTCGTGGTGGCACTATCGTAGGTGATCATGATGTGATCTTTGCAGGTCTGGATGAAGTGATCACCATCAGCCATACCGCATATTCCAGATCTATCTTTGCGAACGGTGCAGTATCTGCAGCCAAGTTCCTGGCAGGAAAGGCTGCCGGCATGTATGACATGGCTGATGTCATCAGAGAGCAGACAAAATAAACTAAATAAATAAAAATCCTGTGCTGTAATGATATGTACCCTCTTTGCTGGAAATAACCAATCCGGCAGGGAGGGTATTTCTGCGTGTTCGGGTATTGGCAGGAATCGGTCAGGATAAAGGGAGATTTATGACAATTGTCATATCTGAAGTAGTGACAATGTTCACTACAGGGCATCGCTCCATTGGACTACTATAATCTTGCAAACAGATAATAACTCCAATGGGAGGGAAAGAGTTATGAGTGAAAATATAGTTAAGGTAGATTCCCTGGTGAAGAGATACGGGGAGAACATCGCAGTGGATCACTTCTCCCTGGAAGTGAAGAAAGGTGAGATCCTTGGTCTCCTTGGCCCCAACGGATCCGGTAAGACCACCACCATCAACTGTATTCTGTCTCTCTTAAATTATGACAAGGGCAGCATCGAAGTCTTCGGACAGAAGATGAGTCCGGAGAGATTCGACCTCAAGAGAAGAATCGGCGTTGTGCCTCAGAATGTAGCAGTGCTGAATGCGCTTACTGTGGAAGAGAATATTGACTTCTTCTGCGGACTCTACATCAAGGACAAGGCAGAGAGAAAAGCCTGTATTGAAGAAGCACTCGAGTTCACGGGACTTACCGAATTCAGAAAACAGAAGCCTAAGAAATTGTCTGGAGGCCTTCTTCGTCGCCTGAATATCGCCTGCGGAATCGCCCATAAGCCAGAACTTATCTTCTTTGATGAGCCGACCGTTGCAGTTGATCCCCAGAGCCGTAATGCAATCCTTGAAGGCATTCGTAAGATGAATGAGCAGGGATCCACAGTCATCTACACATCCCATTACATGGAGGAGGTAGAAGAACTCTGCAGCAGAATTGTCATCATGGATCACGGCAAGAACGAAGCGGAAGGTACTTCCCAGAGCCTCAAGTCCAGCCTTCGTAATCGCGAGACCATCCGCATCAATATGCCGGTACATGAGAAGGAATTATTAGACCAGATCAGAAATATAAACCATGTCTATGATGTGCGTATAGACGAAGAAGACGTCATCATTAAGTGTGACGGCGGTGAACATAATCTGGTTCATATCTTAAACTTCCTGTCTGAAAAGCAGCTTCCTTTTGGAAGAGTAACAACAGAACTCCCCACTCTAAACGATGTATTCCTTGAAATCACTGGAAAGGAGCTGAGAGACTGATGTTTTCACATATCTTCTTCTATCAGTTGAAGAACATATCCAGGAAGTTCTGGATCATTGGTTGGAACCTCCTCTTCCCTCTTGTTCTTGCAACTGCATTTCATTTCGGCTTCGGAAGTATGATTAAGGATGATCCGAACACCTTTCATATTGTTCCTGCCGGATATGTAACCCTGGGTGATTACGAGACGGAAGGGATGCAGGAGGACGGTACCCTTATTCATACGGATCCCTATGGAGAGATGTTAGAGTCCATCTCCGGTGGAGATGAGGAGAAGAAACAGATTATTTTGCTTACACGCTATGCCAGCGAGAAGGAGGCCAATCAGGCAATCCTTGATCAGGAGATTAAGGGCTACTACTTAAATGATGGTGGAGAAATCTCCCTTAAAGTACTTAGTACCGGTACAGATTCAACTATCTTAAGTCAGATCATGAAGCAGTATAAGACCAGTAGGTCTATGCTTGAGAGAATTGCAAAGGACCATCCGGACAAGCTTTCGGAAGCCATCAGTGCACTTTCTGATCAGAACGAATATTTAGAGCAGCATACCTTTGGGAATGGAGTGTCTCAGTATCTGCAATATTTCTTTGCCCTGCTTGCTATGTCCTCACTCTTTGGCTCCTGGATTTCAACAGAAATGATGTATCCCATGTGTGCGAATATCTCCGATTGTGGCAAGAGATTTGAATCCGCTCCTGGTAATCGTATCGTCGCAGTACTGGCAGGAACCCTGGCAGGAACCCTGCTTCAGGGAATCAGTAACATCATTGTAGTGCTTTATATCCAGTATGTTCTCCAAATCAGCTTTGGCGCTGCTCTCGTCGATATCTGCCTCATCATGTTTCTGGGTTCTGCACTTGGTATTGGCTTTGGCGTTTTCTTCGGATCTGTTTTCAAGAAGGAAAACGCCAGGGTGATGATGCCACTTGCCTTCTCTATGGTCTGCTCCTTTATGTCGGGACTTATGGTTGGTTTTATGAAGCAGGTGGTGGAAGATCATGTCCCCATCTTAAATCGTATCAATCCGGCATCGGTATTTACGGATAGTCTCTATGTCATCTCGAATTACGGAAAAACAGACAGGTTCTACACGGATGTTATGATCATGCTTCTTATGATTGCACTAACCCTTGGTGTCAGTGCCTGCATCTTAAGGAGGAGAAATTATGCCAGTATTTAAAGCAGTGATCAAGTCGCTAAAAGAATATCGCAGCATGTTCATTGTCTACTTCATGATCTTTGCGGTTTTCGGACCGATGCAGGCCAATGCCCAGATAGGCAAAAATGAGAAGATGTTTTCGGAATCCAGTCTTCGTGTAACCGTAATCGATCAGGATGACAGCGAATTATCCAGAGGTCTGACCGATTACCTCGAGACCAATGAAGAGGTTGAGGTGCTTCGTACTGTAAGTGACAGAGAACTGCAGAACTTAAATGATGATGTGAATTTTGAACAGAAGGACTATGTGCTTCTCATAGACCAGGGCTTCGAAGATAAGCTCCTGAAGGGAGATACCAAGGACAGTATTCAGTACATCAAGAACGGACAGAGTGCCAGTGGCTATCTTATGACAGAAAAGATAGATACTTATCTCAACTACCTTATGGTATATTTAAAGAGTGGTTACGATGAGTCCTCGGCGATTAGGAATACCGCCGAAGACATGAAGGAAGCCGATGAGTCTCAGGTAAGTATATTGGAGAATCCCAATATGGAAGACCGCATGAGTGTTCTCTTCCGATTTGATGCTTATTCCATGATGATGATGCTGATCGTTTTCTCCGGCAGTTTACTTACCGCCCTGAAGAAGAAAGATATTGCAGCCAGAATCCGCGTGGGAGGAACAAGCTTCCGCAGGAGATATGGAGAACTGATCCTGGCCCTGCTTACGATGGCAGTTGGCGTCACCGTCCTTCTCATTGGCTTTACGGTACTTGACTCCCTCGTTCATGGCGTGACGGATTTTACCAAACTTCCCTACTACGTAATCAATGCTTTTGCAGCAATGTTTGTCGGTATCGGCATCGGATATTTCGTCAGTACGATTGCCAAAGAAGACACCGTCGTGAATATGATAGCCAATATGATTAATCTATCCATGTGCTTCCTCTGTGGAGTCTTCGTCGGATTGGAATATCTGTCAGATGCCGTCATCAGAGTTGCACACTTTATGCCACTCTACTGGTACATTATGGGGAATCAGTGGATCGTGAGTACCACTGCAAGCGAGATTATGAGCACAACCTTTGCAACACAGTTGGGTCTCCAGCTTCTGTTTGCAGCAGCCTTCTTCATGGCCGGACTCATCATCTCCAAGAAGAAGGAAGTTTACAATGTATGATCTCGTGATCAGAAGCTTAGCAGCGCTGGAACTCATCATAATGATTAACGCAGACCAGGTCACCACTTCTACAGTGGCGGCCTCGCTCTGCGTTTTGTCGCTTCTAGAAGCTTCCGCCCTCGCTGACGCGAGAAATGAAGAACGATCCCAAATCCTGGCATGGATCCTTTTTGCTTCCTCTTACATCGGTGTGGCAGGCTACCTTTTGCTTACGAATGGAGACAGGAGTCCATATTTTCCCATCCTCTTAACTGTCTTGTCCTTCATTTCCAGCCTACTGCTCCTGCATCTGAATCACGCAAATGAGAAGATGCGACAGGAACTGCATAGGACCAGGGATGACAGTGAGGAACTGACGGAGGTCTTAAGAGAGCAGAACCGAAGGCTCTTAAATGAACAGGACCAGGAAGTGCATCTTGCGACTCTGGCGGAACGCAATCGTATCGCAAGAGAGATTCATGATAATGTGGGTCATATTCTGTCGAGGGGAATTCTGCTCCTGGGGGCAATCCGAACGGTGAGTGAGGATCAGACAATAGCGCCGCAGCTACAGATGCTGGCGGAGACGATGGATTCGGCTATGGCCAAGATGAGAGAATCGGTCCACGATCTCCATGATGATTCGATTGATCTAAGACACAATCTGGAGGAGATCATGGCAGAACTTACGAACTTCACGATAGAAACAGATCTGGAGCTGGAAAATGAGATCGGGAGGGAAGAGAAGCTGGCAGTCATCGGAATTACCAAGGAAGCGGTGACCAATATCCTAAGGCATTCGACCGGTGACAGAGTGAAGGTGATTTTGCACCAGAATCCTGGATTTATCACCCTATCCATCTCAGATAATGGCAGTGTGAGTGAGAAGGATAGAAGTCGCGTGCAGCAGGGCTTAAGTGAAGGCATCGGCTTGGCGAATATCCGGGAGAGGGCGAGATCATGCGGCGGAGAGGCCTACTTCTATATGGATGATGGATTTACCGTATATGTCAGATTAGCCAGGAAGTAAACAGACTTGCATTGCGGACAGAAGTCTTATGGCATTGAGGAATGCCGTGAGAGAAGTGGAGACAGAGAGAATATGAGTGAGCCGAAAACAATACTGATTGTAGATGATGATGAACTGATTACCATGTCCCTGGAGATGATTATCTCTGCGGATCCGGAATTTCAGGTGATTGGAAAAGGAAATTCCGGAGCAGAGGCAATTCGCCTCTATGAAGAACGGAATCCAGACCTTCTTCTCACAGATATCCGTATGCCGGATATGACAGGACTAGACGCAGCCGAGAAGATTCTATCGCTACATCCGGATGCGGTTATTCTCTTCCTGACGACATTTTCTGACGATGAATATATCGTGAAAGCTCTGAAACTCGGAGTGAAGGGCTATTTGTTAAAACAGGATTATAAATCCCTCCCTGTTTCCCTTCGGGCTGCCTTGAATGGTCAGTCCGTCTTCGGTGGAGCGGTGGTGGATAAACTGCCGGAACTCATGAGCCATGTGGACAAGAACAATTCGGAAGCAGTACATGGTGGACGGAAGGAAGAGAAGAGTAGTTTCTCTTACAGGGAACATGACATTACCGAGAAGGAATATGAGGTGATTCAGCTGGTGGGAGATGGATACTCGAATAAGGAGATTGCAGATAAGCTCTTCCTGTCAGAAGGTACGGTGCGAAATTATCTCTCCTCCATTCTGGAGAAACTCGAACTTCGTGACAGGACCCAGCTGGCAATCTTTTACCTTACCAACTAGATCCTATTTATTAAAAATGGAATATATAGATGGAAAATAGTCCTGCGGTCTGCAGGACTTTTCGTCTATATCGATGTTACAGATACATATAGAATTCTCTTACGGTCTTCTCGAGTACCGTGCTGTGAATCACATAAGAACCATGGTCCTGATTTTCGAAGATACGTGATCTGGCTCCCGGAATAGCATGGACGATGGCTTCCGTCTCCTTGGGGAGGATGAGGTCACGTTCCCCTGCAACAATGAGACTTGGGCAGGAGATGCGGGAGAGTTCAGAATCCGTGATATCAGGTTCGGTTGCCATAAGGATGGCAAGCGGATCCTTCTCTCTTCTGGCGCGGCGCTTGATCTCGTGGAGTTCTTTGCGCTGCAGGCCCTTGGGAGTGCGGTTTGCACCACAGGCGATGATGCCGGCGAGAAGATCACTGTGATTGATCGCAGTCAGGAGTGCTAAGATGCCTCCGTCAGAGAAACCGAGAACGATGGGATGATCTAATTCGAGAGAAGAGATGAAGAGGGAGATATCCTCTGCCATCTCGCGGTAGTGATATTCGTTTGGAGTCGCACTGCCACCGTGGCCTCTGGTATCAATGGCATAGATGGTGAAGCTGTCTTCTAGTCTCTTGCAGAGTTCATCGAAGATGGTATGGTCTTCTCCATTGCCATGTAAGAGGATAAGATCCTTACCCTGGCCGCATTTTTCATATGATAGAATTTGTCCTTTTAACTGGATGTACATGCTGTGCCTCCGACACGATCAATGTACTTATCCTATCATAAATAGAAGATAATTGTTTGGATTCTTTCGCGGACAGATATGGTATGATAGATACATTCACGAAAACAAAACGGCTGATTTGGTTTCCAATGGTCGAAATTAGATAAAAAGGAGAGATATTATGGCAGAGAGAGCACTCGTTTGGGCACACCGCGGAGCAAGTGGTTACGCACCGGAGAATACATTGGCTGCTTTTCAGGAAGCAATCGATATGGGTGCAGATGGAATCGAACTCGATGTCCAGCTGACGAAGGATGGACAGATTGTCGTCATCCATGATGAGACCGTAGACCGTACCACCGATGGTAAGGGCTGGGTCAAGGATCTTACCTTTGATGAGATTCGTGCTCTCGACGCATCCTATCAGAATCTGATGCAGGGTGGTGAGGTTGTAAAGCTTGCGAAGAGATTCGAAGAATATGAGTCAGCACAGATTCCGACCATGGAAGAAGTCTTTGAACTCATCAAGCCGACCAAACTCTGGATCAATATCGAACTGAAGACCGGAATCGTATTCTATCCAAAGCTGGAGGAGAGAATTGTCGAGATGACGAAGAAGTATGGAATGGAAGATCGTGTCATCTATTCTTCCTTCAATCATTATTCTGTTGAGAAGATCAGAGAGATCGATCCCACGGCACAGACCGGACTGCTCTATGCAGATGGTACGATCGATATGCCTTCCTATGGCAAGAAGTATGGTGTCAAGGCACTGCATCCTGCACTCTATAATCTCCAGTTCCCTGGCTTTGTAGAGGAATGCATGAAGGAAGGATTGGAACTCAATGTCTGGACGGTCAACGAGCCTCAGTATGTTGAGATGTGTAAGGCAGCACATGTCCATGCTGTTATCACAAACTATCCGGACATGGCAATGGAGATTCTGAATCAGGGGGAAAAACTTTGATCGGGAAGTTACAATTATTGGGGGAAGACGATTTTCGCCCCTTTATGGATAATACAATTCGTCCCTGGATCCAGGAGACGATGGAAGAGGGGTATCTTGCGGCAGCGGATGGATTAAAGCTCCACTATTGTTGCCTTCCGAATCCCCAGGAGATCGGACGTATCATGATCATGCATGGATACTGCGAATTCTTCGGCAAGTATCATGAACTCTCCTGGTATCTCTGGCAGCAGGGCTACGGAATCTACTTCCTGGAACAGAGAGGACACGGCTACTCTGACAGGGATGGGGTAGAGAACGATATGGTCTATGTCTCTGACTTCAACGAATATGTGGAAGATCAGAAGCTCTTCTATGATACGATCGTATCGAAAGATGCGAAGTCACCGATCTTCCTCCTGGCACACTCTATGGGTGGCCTGGTGGGCGCACGTTATATTGAGAAGTATCCGGATGACTTCAAGAGAGTGATTCTGTCCTCTCCGCTACTCAAGATGAATTCCGGTAACATTCCGGCTTTCGCGACCTACATCCTGGTCTTCTATTCCATTCTTGCTCGTAAGCAGAAAGCTTACATTCCGGGACACGGAGCTTTCGATGGCGTCCGTAATTTCATCGGTTCCTCGACCAAGTCAGAAGCCAGATATAATTACACCTTTGATCAGAGACTTCTGGATAAGCATTATCAGACCTACTCTGCATGCTATGCCTGGTCAAGGGCAGCGCTTCGTGCGGTAAGACAGGCTCAGAGAGATGTAGGTAAGGTGAAAAATGAGATCCTCCTTCTCCAGGCTGGTCAGGATCACATGGTGAAGATTGAAGGCCAGGATCGATTCGCGTCAAAACTTAAGGATTGTAAGCTGGTACGCTTTCCTGAGGCTCGTCATGAGATCTTCAATTCGCTGATGGAAGACCGGGAGAAGTATTATAAAGAAATTCTGTCCTTTCTGAAAAAAGAATAAAGATATGGTCATAAGGTTGAGTTTCGCAGATTCGTTCCCTATAATGAGAACGAATCTGCTTTCGTGCGTTAAAATATGAATGTATAGAAAGGCATCCAATGTCAGACGAAATTAATAAGGATACCATTCCAGGCGATGGCGAAAACCAGGACAATAAGAAAGAACTGGAAGATGTGTGCTACATCTGTCACAGACCGGAATCTACAGCCGGCAAGATGATACACATTCCGAATAATATTGCGATATGTAAAGACTGTATGCAGAAGACCTTTGACTCTATGGCCGGTTTCGGCTTCGGTGGAGGGAACAATGCAGCAGATGATGCTCATAATCTGAACAATATCGACTTGGGCAGCATCGGCCTTTTAAACTTCGGAGACCTCTCTTCCCTCTTCCCCAATAATATTCCGGAGAGCCAGAGGGTGAAAAAGAAGAAGCCCCAGGAAGCTAAGAAGGGACCGGATATTAAGCCTGTATTTGATATCGAGCATATTCCGCATCCCCACGAGATCCGTGCAAAATTAGATGAATATGTTGTAGGCCAGGATCAGGCAAAGAAGATTATCTCCGTTGCGGTTTATAACCACTATAAGCGTGTTGCGACCAATACGATGGACTCCATCGAGATCGATAAGTCCAACATTCTTATGATTGGACCGACAGGCTCTGGTAAGACCTATCTGGTACGTACGCTTGCCAAGCTCTTAGATGTACCTCTTGCGATTGCAGATGCAACCTCCCTTACAGAGGCAGGTTACATCGGTGATGATATCGAGAGTGTTATCTCCAAGCTTCTTGCTGCATCGGGCAATGATGTAGAGAAGGCAGAGACAGGTATCGTCTTCATCGATGAGATTGATAAGATTGCCAAGAAGAAAAATACCAATCAGAGAGATGTCAGCGGAGAGGCTGTTCAGCAGGGTATGCTGAAGCTGCTCGAAGGCTCTGATGTCGAGGTACCGGTTGGCGCAAGTTCCAAGAATGCCATGGTTCCCATGACGACAATCAATACCAAGAATATTCTCTTCATCTGCGGTGGTGCTTTCCCGGATCTTGCGGACATCGTCAAGGAGAGACTGAACAAGTCTTCTGCTATGGGCTTCGTATCGGACCTGAAGGACAAGTACGATGATGATGAGAACATCCTTACCAAGGTAACGGTAGAAGATCTCCGTAAGTTCGGAATGATTCCGGAATTCATCGGACGTCTTCCGGTTCTCTGTGTCCTCAATACACTGTCAGAGGATATGCTGGTTCGCATTCTCTCGGAACCGAAGAATGCAATCATTAAGCAGTATCAGAAACTGCTTGCCCTCGATGAAGTGAATCTCGTATTCACGGATGATGCCCTTCATGCCATCGCTCACAAGGCGAAGGAGAAGGAACTGGGTGCGAGAGCACTGCGTGCAATTATCGAAGAATTCATGCTGGATATCATGTATGAGGTTCCCAAGGACGACAATATCGGAACCGTGACGATCACAGCAGATTATGTCAATGGCAATGGTGCGCCTCTGATCGAGATGCGCTCAGTAACGAAGCAGGAGCGACTCCCTGCAGACACCCAGTAAACCTGGTATGAGGAGGCTGTTATAAATGGCAAGAAGAGACAAGAAGGCACATACCGAAGAACTCTACAAGGCTATTCTGACACTCAAAACGGAAGAGGAATGTTTCAAATTCTTCAAGGATGTATGTTCTGATTCCGAGCTTCTCGCGATGGAACAGAGATACAATGTGGCCAAGATGCTCGAGGAAGGTAAGACCTATCTCAACATCCAGGACGCAACCAATGCGAGCACCGCTACCATCAGCCGTGTAGGCCGCGCTCTGACCGACGGTACCGGTGTGATCGGTGACGTTCTGCGCAGACTCGGAGATGAGAACGGAGAGGCATAAACATGCGTGCACTCAAGGCCACAGATGTGGCATTATGCATGAATCATGTCCTCGCCAAAGAGACTTTCGACAGCTTCCTGCTCGCTGAGGCAGAAGTTTTCACCGGGCTCACCCTAAGTGTCGATGGACATCTCAGGCAGGAATTCTATTCCAAGGAAGATTATGAGGAACGGAAGAGTAAGGGGGATTTCATTCCTTATGCAGAAGTACGTTCCATCCTCTTTGATGCAATTAAGGGGAAGAAAGCGCCGAACGCCTTTCGCTTAGTTCTCGTGACTTCCCGGCCGGCGACGGAGGCAGTCCTTCAAAGATATGAAGCCTCCCCGGAAGGAGTCGGAGGACTCTACCTGAACCTGCGATACGACCATGAAGGCGTATCTCTGGTGACTGGTGTCTCGATGACAGATTTCACGATGGATAAGTCAGCAGAAGCAGCCTGGGACAGATATCTCCCGGAGTATCTGGAATCCATCGGAATTCCATTTGAGATAATGGGCTGAATCTTGATAGGAATGTATAGACAATTTACTTTACTTTTCTAAAGTGTTGTGATACCTTAAGTGAAGTGCTGGACGAACGGTAACCGGCAGTGTGTTTTACATCTTTGGAGGTACTATCAACATGACAGGTACAGTAAAGTGGTTCAATAACCAGAAGGGCTACGGCTTCATTTCCGATCAGGATGGTAATGACGTTTTCGTTCATTATTCCGGACTGAACATGGAAGGATTCAAGACTCTCGAAGAAGGCGCTAAGGTCGAGTTCGATGTAACCGACGGCCAGAAGGGTCCTCAGGCTGTTAACGTAACAGTCGTTAAGTAATTCTTTCCAGTAGGAAAAACTGTTTTCAAACCTTTCATTATATATAGATATAATAAAAGTAGTATTTGGGAAACGGGGAGGAAGCGGTGAGCACCGATGGTGTTCACCGCTTTTCGTGTATCTAATGGAGGTCTATGAATAGAAGGCAATCACACGTATTAAGCCGCATACTTGGGACGGGAATGGTAATTCTCGCCCTTCTTCTGATGTGGGAATGGCGTGCGTCTCTAATCCAGACGGCGTCAGCAGCCTATGTTGCAGTTACCGGAGAGGTTGCGCCCTGGCTGAAGAATGGGGACACAGACATTGCAACGATCGTACTCTCCCCGGACTCTGTCCCGGCAGAAGAAGCTCCTAGTCTATCAGGGAGTAAGTATGCCTATTCCACACTCTCCGAAGATGGAAAGTTAGTCTATGACCAGGTATACGATGCTATCATGAATCGGAAAACAGATGTCAGTGTATCGACACTGGATGCGGCTGTCCTTGAGCAGGCATATAACTGTGTCATGGCTGATTATGGCGGACTCTTCTGGGTCTATGGTTATACTTATAATACTTACTCGCGCGGAGATAAGATCACAAGCCTTACATTTAGTCCCAGCTTCACCATGACAGAAGAGGAACAGGCCAAGTATCAGGCACAGATTGATCACGTGGTGGAGAACTATCTCTCTGGAATCTCACTGGAAGCAACGGACTACCAGAAGGCGAAGTATGTCTTCGAGACTCTGATCAAGAACGTGGAATATGATACCGCCATCGAGAATAATCAGAACATTCTCTCGGCCTTCTTAGGAGGCGCAACGGTCTGTCAGGGCTACAGCGATGCCGCCAGTTATCTGCTCTCAGAACTGGGCATCCAGTCTACGGTTGTGACCGGTGTTGCAGACGGGGAGTCACATGCGTGGAATCTCCTTCTGCTTGATGGAAAGTATTATTACATGGACGTGACCTGGGGCAACAGTCGTTACCTGGATCACAATCAGAATGAAGCCAAGCGAGTGAACTATGTCTATCTTAATACGGATAGCAAGACTCTCATGAGAAATCATACGGCGAATGATTACTTCCCCCTGCCGGAATGTGATTCCATGCAGGATTCCTACTTCGTGCAGGAAGGACTCTACTTCATAGGCTTCGATGGCAATGCAATCGGTAATGCTATTGCAAGTCGTTATGGACAGGGCGAGACGATGGTATCCATCCGTTTCGACAAGGAAGAGGACTATTTAAGTGCAGTATCCTTCTTCATCGACGATTCCCATATCAGGGATTACGTTGGACAGGAGAGCATCTCTTATATTACCCAGGATGAGGACTGCATCCTGACCTTTAAGTTCTGACAGATTTACAATTACTACATTGTGATGTAGTATTTAGGTACCTATGATGAGTAACAATGGAGGCATTCATGTATAGAATCCTGATCGATAGTTGTGGAGAACTCTTCCCAGAGATGCAGAATACAGAATCATTCTGCAATGTTCCGCTGACATTGACTGTGGACAGCCAGGAGATTATCGATGATGAGACATTTAATCAGGCGGAGTTCCTCAGGATGATCAAAGAAAGTGCGAATGCGCCCAAGTCTGCCTGCCCTTCTCCGGATGCATATATGCGTGAGATGCGTGGAGACTGGGAGAGAATCTATGTGATTACTCTGTCCTCCAAGCTGAGTGGATCTTATAACAGTGCCTGCCTGGCTAAGGATCTCATCAATGAAGAATTAGAAGACGATGACGAAGAACCCAAGCAGATCCATGTATTCGATTCCAAGTCTGCATCCATAGGTCAGACCCTGATTGCGGATAAGATCGCGGAACTTGAGAAGGAGGGGCTCTCCTTTGATGAAGTAATCCGTAGAACGGATGCCTATATTGAAACCCAGCACACCTTCTTCATTCTCGAGACACTTGAGACCCTGCGTAAGGCGGGCCGTCTGTCCGCTCTGAAGGCAATGATTGCGAATACCCTGAACATCAAGCCAATTATGGGTTCGACAGAAGAGGGCTCCATTCAGCAGCTTGGCCAGGGACGAGGCATGAGCAAGGCTCTTGATAAGATGGTAGATCTCATGATGGAGGTTACCCCGGATCCTGAGAACCGTGTGGTAGCAATCTCTCATTGCAATTGCCCGGAACGTGCAGCGATGCTTCAGAAGAAACTTGAAGCAAAGGCGAACTTTAAGCGCATCGTAATTGTTGATACCAGGGGTGTCAGTTCCATGTACGCAAACGACGGTGGTATCATCATGGTTGTGTAAGCAACGTTTGCATAGTATATTCTGGAGAAGCAGCGTGCTGCTTCTCTTTTTTGTGCAATGCCTTCCGAGGGTTTGTGATGTCGTCTCCCGCCTGTGCAATGCCTTCCGAGGGTTTGTGATGTTGTCCCCGCCTGTGCAATGCCTTCCGAGGGTTAGTGATGTTGTCCCCCGCCTGTGCAATGTCTTCCGAGGGACGGCTTGCGCCTCGTTGCTGCGCTGGTCACGTTACTAAACTCGCAGTTCCCTTCGGTCCTGCTCGTCAAGTAACGACCGCTTGCTTTTACGCCCTCGGAAGACACACGCACAGGCGGGGGTGACAACGCCCTTTCTTCTGCGGAAGGCATACGCACAGGCGGGGACAACGCCCTTTCTTCTGCGGAAGGCATACGCACAGGCGGGGACAACGCCCTTTCTTCTGTGGAAGGCATATGCACAGACAGGAAGAGGATATGCACTTCTTATTTGGTAAAACAGTAGATAGATAAAGAGCATGATATGAATTACAAGGAGATTACAAATACGATATATAACAAGCGCCGCTTCGGTAAGGCTCCGGGTAGGGATGTGACGAAAGCGATGCTGGAGTTATTTGATCACCCGGATCTGGGGATGAAGATTATCCACATCGCGGGTACGAATGGCAAGGGCTCGACGGCTGCGACCTTAGATCAGCTCTTAAGAGAAGCCGGCTTTCGAACAGGACTCTTTACCAGCCCGCATCTGATCGACTTCGCAGAGCGAATTCGTGTGTCCGGAGAGAAGATCTCGCATGAGGATGTAGAGAGACTCGGGGAGGAGATTCTGACAGAACTTGAGTTGCATCCGGAGATTGAAGACACCATGTTCGATGATGCTCTTGTGATGGCACTTCTCTACTTCAAGGAGCAGGCATGTGACTATGTCATCTTAGAGACGGGCCTGGGTGGCAGACTGGATTCGACTTCGGGGCTTTCACAGGCTCCGGTTCTGACAATGATTACGAGAATCGGCCTGGACCATACAGCAATCCTCGGCAATAGTCTGGACCAGATCGCAAGGGAGAAGGCTGGTATTCTTCATGCGGGTATTCCCCTTGTTCTTGCAGAGAATGAGAAGGAAGCAGAACTTGCCATCCGGGAAGTAGCTACAGAACTGGGAAGCCCGATTATAGACAGCCCGAGTCTTCTGCGCAAAGTAGAGACTTATCTTACCCGCTATCCTTCTTCTCTCTCTGGTGATTATCAGAAGGAGAATCTGAGATCTGCTCTGCTTGCCTTTCTCTACCTGATCCAGGAGACAGCTTTCCCTGGGAAAGAAGTTGAGAACATGATCCGCAAAGGGCTAAGCAGGGTATCCTGGCCTGGCCGTATGCAGATCCTGTCAGAAGATCCTTTCCTTCTGATCGATGGTGCCCATAATCCCCAGGGCATTCAGGCCCTGCATGACAGTCTCTTACATCTCTATGGAAAGGGCCCTTACATCTTCTTAACAGGAGTACTTCGCGATAAGGATTTCAGCCAGATGGTAGCTCTCATGGCAGGACTTTCAGACCGGGTCATCACGGTGACGGTAGATAATCCCAGGGCTCTTCCAGGGGTAGAACTGGCGAAACTCTATCAGGAGGCTGGTCTATTAAGCGCAGAATGTATGACACTTGAGGATGCGCTTTCTACCGCCCTTTCGGAAGCAAAGCAGAGTGGCAGGAAGGTTGTAGCTTTCGGCTCCCTCTATTTCATTGGAGCATTGCTGCAAAGATGGGAAGCGGAGGATGACCATGACCACATTCACTAACAGAGCGGATGCCCTGCGTGTCCTGGGCTTCGAGCGAGAGGTGAGCGAGGATGAGATCCGTGCGGCTTACCATACGCTGGTGAAGGAACTTCATCCGGATGCAGACCCGGATCCGGACCTCGCCTGGCAGATTTACGACATCCAGGCGGCTTACCAGTATCTGCAGGATCATCCAGAGATCCAAATCACATCGAGAGTGGCTTCGGGTCCACAGATTCTGGGTTCTAAGTCCCAGATTCAGGAAGGGAATCGTCGCAGGAAGGAAGCGGAACGAATCCGCAAGGTTGATCGGGAAGCCAATCGACGGAAGAAGGAGCATCTCATAGAACTTCAGAAGGAAGCGGAAGAGAGACAAAAATGTCTTCGGGAAGAAGAGGAAGCAAAGCTCCGCCATGAAGAGGCAGTGGAGCGGGCTGTCCAGACCGTAAGAGCCATGCGGGCAGCGAAGATTATCCAGGATTATCTTAAGGAGAACCCAGATGATCTAAGTAGTCAGTAAGCGAGGCGGATGGGAATGTAATCAGATTGAAATGAGGAATGAGAATAAAATGTGTTGACACATTATATTTTGCACAATATAATTACGCCATAGACTACCGTATTTTGAAAGGAATATTTTATGGCTACATTTTATGATCAGGTTGTTCCTATGGCGGATGGAACAGAACTTTCCATGGCTGACATGAAGGGCAAGGTTGTTATTGTTGTAAACACGGCTACGGGATGTGGCTTTACTCCCCATTATGAACCCCTCGAAGAACTCTATGAAGAGTTCCATGATAAGGGGCTTGAGATCATTGATGTTCCCTGCAACCAGTTCGCAGGCCAGGCACCGGAATCCGATGAAGAGATTCATGAGTTCTGCCAGCTTAAGTATCACACCCGCTTCCCTCAGATGAAGAAGTCTGATGTGAATGGCGAGAACGAACTTCCCCTCTTCACCTATCTGAAGGAAGAGAAGGGCTTCGAAGGCTTTGGCCACGGCCCTGCAGCACTTGCAATGAGCGCACTTCTTCTGAAGATGGATAAAGACTATAAGAAGAATTCCAAGATCAAGTGGAACTTCACGAAGTTCCTTGTTGACCGAGAAGGCAATGTCATCGGCAGATTCGAACCTACCTACGATATGAAGAAGTTTAAAGCTGAGGTCGCAAAGCTTTTCGATTGATCTACATTTACGAAGAAGATATAAGAAAGTGTACCAATGGTCACCTTGCATTACATTGTGTACAATAAAATTTGAACTATTGGCACATGGATTTGGCCCTGTATGATAAAATGGCGGAAGGCAATTTGTGCCCCCGCTATTTTTGTGTCATATGCAAGTGGACCAAGAGTGGCGATGAATTACATCATAGGGAGAAGAAGAATTATGGGAAATATGAAGGAAAAGGATCCACTCCTGCTTGAAAACCAGCTATGCTTTCCCCTCTATGCGGCATCCCGCGAGGTGGTGAAACAGTACACCCCTTACCTGAAACCGCTCGGGATTACCTACACCCAGTACATCACCCTGATGGTGCTCTGGGAAGAGAAGAAGATTCGCGTCGGAGATCTCGGCAAGCGTCTCTTCCTCGACACCGGCACCCTGACCCCGCTTCTGAAGAAGATGGAAGAGGCCGGCCTCGTAAAGCGTACGAGAAGCCAGGGAGATGAGCGTGTCGTCGATGTAGAGATCACAGATGAGGGAATGAGCCTGAAGAAGAAGGCCAGGGAGATCCCCGGCAAGATGAGCTCCTGCCTGAATATCTCCAGAGAGGAAGCGACCATTCTCTACCAGGAACTCTATAAGATTCTTCAGGGTTTTCATGACTAAGCTTCCCTCGGAAATGTAGGGCGAATCGAAGACTTTAGAAGAATTTAATAATGCAAGGTCCTTGTGAAATTGAATTTTCGTGATATAATGCCATAGGAAATAAAATCTAGTAAAACACTAGGAATTAAAAACAGATAAAGACGCCACAGGCGTTTTGCAAGGAGGGAATATCATGGCAGAAGAACTGCTGAAAGTAAGAGACCTCTTCGTATCCGTACCGGAAGAAGAGAAGGAGATCCTTCACGGAATCTCTATGGATATCAACCGTGGTGAGACCATCGTTATCATGGGACCCAATGGTGCAGGTAAGTCTACCTTCGGATCCACCCTCATGGGCGATCCTCGTTATAAGATTACCAGTGGTTCCATCACTTTCGAAGATGAAGACATCACTGATTTCAGTGCAGATAAGATTGCCAAGAAGGGTATGTTCCTCTCTTTCCAGAACCCGATCGAGGTTCCCGGTATCTCTCTGTCTAACTTCATCCGTACAGCAGTTGAGAACCGCACTGGCGAGCATATTCGTCTCTGGGATTTCAAGAAGCAGCTTAAGGCTACCATGGAAGTTCTGCAGATGGACGAGTCTTATGCAGATCGTGATCTGAATGTCGGCTTCTCCGGTGGTGAGAAGAAGAAGGCTGAGATCCTTCAGCTCCTCATGTTAAAGCCAAGCCTTGCAATCTTAGATGAGACCGACTCTGGTCTGGATGTCGATGCAGTCCGTACCGTATCCCAGGGTATTGAAGAGTATAAGAAGTCGGTTGGTGGTGCTCTGATCATCATCACGCATTCTACCAGAATCCTTGAGGCATTAAAGGTTGATAAGACCTATGTCTTAGCTGACGGTCGTCTGGTCGCTTCGGGTGATGCATCCATCATTGATGACATCAATGAGAACGGATTTGAAAAGTATCTGAATCAGGAAAATTAAGGAGTGCCCACATGAAGGAAAAAGCAGTTGTATCCGATATCAATCGGAGCATGTATGATTTCCGGTATTCCGATGAGGATGCGTTTAAGCTGGAACAGGGCCTGACTCCGGAAATCGTTGCACAGATTTCAAAAGAAAAAAATGATCCCGAATGGATGGCTGACTTCCGTCAGAAATCTCTCGAGATTTATAACCGTATGGAGATGCCCAACTGGGGCCCTTCCATCCAAGGACTGGATATGGATCATATCCTGACCTATGTTCGTCCGAAGGATAATAAGATGCAGAACGATTGGAATGATGTTCCGACTGATATCAAGGATACTTTCGAGAAGCTTGGTATCCCTCAGGCAGAGAGAGAATCCCTGGCTGGTGTCGGCGCACAGTACGATTCCGAACTTGTATATCACAATGTGAAGAAGGAAGTCGCAGAGCAGGGTGTTATCTACTCTGATGTAGAATCCGCTCTCTGGGGTCCCTATGGTGATATGATCCGTGAGCACTTCATGAAGCTGATCACTCCCAATGATCATAAATTTGCAGCACTGCATGGTGCGGTATGGTCCGGTGGTTCCTTCGTCTATGTTCCGGCTGGTGTTAAGGTGGAGATTCCTCTTCAGTCTTACTTCCGTCTGAATGCAGCAGGTGCAGGACAGTTCGAGCATACCCTGATCATCGTTGAAGAAGGCGCAGACCTTCACTTCATCGAGGGATGTTCCGCGCCTAAGTACAATGTTGCAAACCTGCACGCAGGTGCAGTTGAACTCTTCGTTGGTAAGAATGCAAAGCTTCGTTATTCCACCATCGAGAACTGGTCTAAGAACATGTACAACCTCAACACCAAGCGTGCCAAGGTGGAAGAGGGCGGTAAGATCGAATGGATCTCCGGTTCCTTCGGTTCTCATGTATCTTATCTCTATCCTATGTCCGTACTGAACGGCAAGGGTGCGAGATCTGAGTTCTCCGGTGTCACCTTCGCAGGTGCCGGCCAGAACCTGGATACCGGATGTAAGGTGCTCCATAACGCACCCGAGACTTCCTCTTACGTGAATACCCGTTCCATCTCTAAGGGTGGCGGTATCTCTACCTTCCGTTCTTCTGTTGTTATGACCAGGAATGCAGAAGGCTCCAAGGCGTCCGTAAGCTGCGCATCTCTGATGCTGGATGATATCTCCAGATCCGATACCATTCCTGCAATGGACATTCGTACTCCGAATGCAGATGTAGGACATGAAGCAAAGATTGGTCGTATCTCTGATGAGACCGTCTTCTATCTTATGTCCCGTGGTATGAGTGAAGAGGATGCAAGAGCCCTTATTGTTTCAGGATTCGCTGACAATGTAGGTAAGGAACTTCCTCTGGAGTATGCAGTTGAGATGAACAACCTCATCCGCCTCGAGATGAAGGGTGCGATCAGTTAAGGAGATTGGAAGAATGGAAAACATGAATATGATTCTGAACCAGATTCCAAGCCCTACCTGGAACTGGCTCCACATGAATGAAACACAGGTAGACAATGTCGCAGTAGGAAGTCAGGGCAGGATCCTGTCCGACATTCCCGGTGGCGTATCTGTGAAGGAAGAAAACAAGGCGGGTCTTAATGACAAGACGGCGCTCGGAGAGGATATGGATCGCCTGATCGTATCTTCCGGCTGTAAGGTGCTTAGCATCCGTAGAGAGAAGGAAGCGTCTGACTCCGGAGAACCGGTTCGCCTTACATTTAACTATGAGGCGGATAAGGCAGCTGCAAATGCGGTTGAGATCTATGTGGAAGAAGGTGCAGAACTTACTGTGATCATGAATTTCGAGTCTACAAGAGATGCAGCTGCTACTGCAGCGGTCCAGACCCGTTATCATGTTGCAAAGGATGCACGTCTTACCCTGGTACAGGTCGAGAAGCTTGGCGACAAGTTCACTTTCCTGAATGATATCGGTGGTGAGGTGGATGAACTTGGTAACTTCACCCTGACCCAGCTTGTCCTGAGCGGCAAGAACACCTATCAGGGTGCCTATAATAATCTGACCGGCAAGAAGGCTTCGCTTCAGACGGACATCGGATATATGGTGCTCTCTGATCAGGTTCTGGATATGAACTATGTTGCATATCATACCGGTAAGAAGACCAAGTGTGTTATGAATGCTGACGGTGTTCTTCGTGGCAATGCAAAGAAGGTATTCCGTGGAACCATCGACTTCAGAAGAGGTTGTGCCGGTGCCAAGGGTGATGAACTCGAGAATGTCCTTCTCATGGACGATGATGTCATCAACCAGACCATCCCTGTCATCCTCTGTGATGAAGAAGATGTTGAAGGTAATCATGGCGCTTCCATCGGTAAGTTGGATGAGAGCCTGATGTTCTATCTGTCCTCCAGAGGAATGGATGAGAGCGAGATCTATGAGATGATGGCTCGTGCAAGAATCGATGCAGTGACTGCCAAGATTGCTGATGCACAGACCCGTGAAGAGATTGCCCAATATCTTGGAGATGCAATCGAAGAGTAAGGAAGAGAAATGACGAAAGAAGATCAGAAGATCAAGGAAGAATTTCCGGTTCTCATCAACCGTAAGATCGTTTACCTTGATAATGCTGCAACGACTCAGAAGCCGCCTTGCGTAACGGCTGCTGTCGACGAATATTACCAGAAGAATAATGCAAATCCCATGCGAGGACTCTACGAGCTCTCCATCGATGCAACCAATGTATATGAGCATGCAAGAGAGACGGTTGCCGGATTCATTCACGCATCTCGTCCGGAGGAAGTTATCTTCACCCGCAATGCAACAGAGAGTCTGAACCTGGTAGCTTATGCCTATGGTATGCACGAGCTTAAGGCTGGAGATGAGATCATCACAACCGTGATGGAACACCACAGTGATATGCTGCCCTGGCAGCAGGTTGCGAAGGCAACCGGTGCGACCATCACCTATCTCGAGCCGGATCAGGATGGGAATATGCCGCTCTCCCGTCTTGAAGAGAAGATCTCTGACAAGACGAAGATCGTTGCCATGACACAGGTGTCTAACATCTTTGGCCGTACCAACGATGTGAAGAGCTTTGCGGCTCTTGCACATAAGTACGGTGCGGTCTTTGTTTGCGACGGAGCCCAGTCTGTACCTCATATGCCCGTGGATGTTCAGGATCTCGATGTAGACTTCCTTGCTTTCTCCGGTCATAAGATGTATGCGCCCATGGGAATCGGCGTACTCTACGGCAGGTACGAGATCTTAGATAAGATGGAGCCCTTCCTCTTCGGTGGTGAGATGATCGAATATGTTCGTCTCGATGGAGCCACCTATGCGGAAGTTCCTCATAAGTTCGAAGCCGGCACTGTAAATGTTGGTGGAGCAGTAGGCCTCGAGGCCGCAATTCATTTCATAGAGCGTTTCGGATTCGAGAAGATTGAGGAGCGCGAGAACCAGCTTACCAAGCTTGCCATGGATGCCATCAGGGAGATTCCTCATGTGCATGTCTTAGGCTCCGAAGATCCTTACGATCATCATGGAATTGTAACCTTCGCTATCGACGGCGTACATCCCCATGACATCGCTGAGATTTTCTCCAGCCAGAACATCGCAGTCAGAGCTGGCCATCACTGCGCACAGCCTCTGCACAAGTTCCTTGGCGTCATGTCCACGACCAGAGCTTCCTTCGCCTTCTACAACAACGAAGAAGATGTCGAAGCCTTCCTTTCCTGCCTTGGCAGGATCAGAAGCGAGATGGGATACGAGGACTAAGTCAGAGATATAGATCAACCCGTAAGGGAATATCAGGTTTCTAGTTCAGGAGGTTATTCATGCCTGCAAATAATACTTTCTATAACGAGATCATTACGGATCACAACATCCATCCCGTACACAAGAAGAAAATTGAAGGAGCTAACTTATCCCTCGAGGGTGTAAATCCTTCTTGTGGTGATGACATCACACTCTCTCTCAAGGTAGAGAATGGAGAAGTTGTGGACGGTGGATTCGAGGGTGATGGCTGTGCTATCTCTCAGGCATCTGCAGACATGATGCTTGACCTCATCATCGGACGTTCGGTTGATGAAGCGAAGAGACTCGGCGAGATCTTCCATCGTATGATCACCGGAAGCATTACCGAAGAAGAACATGAAGAACTTGAAGAAGCCGGTATCCTCCAGGATATCGCCCACATGCCTGCCCGCACCAAGTGCGCGGTACTCGGCTGGCACACCATGGACGAGATGCTGAAGGAGGATGAAGCGTGAGAGCAGAAGACAGAATTGCGATGTTTTTCGACATCGATGGAACTTTAATCGGTGATGATCATACAATTCCGGATTCCGCACGACAGGCGATTGAGGAAGCAAGACGGCTTGGCCATCTTGCTTTTATCAATTCCGGCAGATGTTATTCCATGCTGCGTACTTTCGAGTCTCAGATTGAGATGGACGGTATGCTGGCTGGCTGTGGTACAGAGATTGTAATTGACGGCAAACGAACTTTCTATAAGGCAGTCTCTCATGAGACCACCAGACGTCTGATTGAAGCTGATTATAAATATAAGGCAGCCTTTGTCCTGGAGGGCTCCGATAGTGTGCATTATCGTGAGAATCCTGTCGGACTTCCGGATGTAGAACGCGTTCGTAAGATGACGGCAGATATTGGTGCAGTTTCATCTGAACCTTATGAAGGAGAATACGAGATTTCCAAGTTCTGCATTCAGACAGATGAGAACAGTGATATCGAAGGTATTAAGGCGGAGTTCGGTGAGGAGTTCGATATTGTATATCGTGGACATGGGTTCTATGAGTGTGTTCCCAGAGGATTCACCAAGGGAACGGCTCTTCTTCTACTTCTTGAAGAATGTAATATTCGCCCGGAGAATGCCTATGTATTCGGCGATTCCTCGAATGATCTTGCTATGTTCGAAGTTTGCAGGAATGCAATCTCTATGAAGCAGCATGACAAGGTACTTGATCCATACACGACGTATGTGACGGACACACCGGAGAATGATGGCATCATGAAAGCAATGAAACACTTTTCTATCATTTAGTTATACTAATTCTTTCGCTTGCATTATCTGGCCTAGGTGCAATAATAGAAGAACCATGGGACTACTTTACAAGGGGAGCGAAATGATCTCAACCATAGAAAGCATGTCATTTGACGCAAGTGCGATCGTACTTGGACTCTTTTGTATTATCTTTCTGATTATCAATCGTAGATTTCATACCAGGCACACCGTTCTCTTTCTTACGATAATGCTTGTGCTGGTATTCTCTGCGACGGCTGACCTCTGGACCGGAGCACTGGAATATCTGGGGTTAACCTTACGGAGATTACCGGAAACCATTGCATGGGAGACTCACTACTTCTTCTTCCATTCGCTTCTGGGTGTTCTGGTCATGCTCTATGTCATGTCCGTCAATGGCTCCATCCGTAATAAGCCCCGCTGGTGGAAGATTCTCTTATGCATTCCGACGATTGCACAGGAGGTCTTCATTCTCTTAAATCCCATCCACAATCGTGTTTTCTATTACGATGCGGCAGGTCACTTCACAAGAGGTGATCTGGAAATCGTAATCTATGTGATTAATGCAGTCTATGTTCTGGGTGGTATTATCAATCTGATTCGCTACCGGGAAGCTGTAACGCCGCGTGTGCTCTACAGCATGATCTACTTCTTCATCGCTGCTATGGTTGGTGTTAGCATTCAGTTCTTCTTCCAGGAGATGAAGGTAGAACTCTTTGCGGAAGTTATGGCACTGCTTGGCACCATGATGGTAATCGAGAATACAGAATCAGCAAGAGACCCGGAGGCGAATGCTCTTACCAGGAATGCCTTTCTGATCGATCTTACACGTCTTATTGAAACCAATACCCACTTTCATATCGTAGCTGTTCGTATCAAGAATCTGGATCTCTATGCTCGTATTCTGCCCCAGAAGAATCAGAAGACACTGATACAGAGCGTGAATGGTTTCCTCTCAAGACTTGCCCGAAGACTGGATGTCTACTACATCAGAAGGGGTGTCTTCGTCTGTATCTTCTTCTGCCAGGATGACGAGGTGAAGGCAAATACAGAGAAGATAAGAGAGAGGTTCTCTGATGGCTGGGTGTGTGGAGACATGTCTGTTGTGTTTGATGCGGTTCTTGCAGAAGCGGCCATTCCTCAGGATATCAAGAATCAGGATGAGATTATTTCTCTTCTGGATGCGGATTTCGATAAGGCAGGTGCAGGGGTTCAGATCTTAGAGGGTGAAGATTTCGCATATCTGAGCCGGGAGAAGGACGTAGAGAATGCTCTTCGTCATGCTCTTAGTGAAGGAAGTTTAAGGGTCTTCTATCAGCCGATCTGGAATTCTAAGACCCATAAGATTACGACGGCAGAAGCTCTGGTGCGTATGATTACTCCGGAACTTGGCTTTGTATCACCTGCGGAATTCATTCCCGTTGCAGAGAGCAGTGGTCTTATTAATGAATTAGGAAAGTTTGTCTTCGAGGAATCCTGCAGGCTATATGCTGAGAATCATCTCGAAGAACTTGGCATCGAATATATCGAAGTCAATATGTCCATCTATCAGCTTATGAAGAATGGTCTCCAGAATGATTTTGAGGAGATTCTTGCCAGGTATCATCTGACACCGGATCGAATTAACCTGGAGATCACGGAGACAGCTGATCTGGAAGGATCAGATGATTTTATTGAGAATATACGTGAACTTCAGGAGTTTGGTTTTGGTTTCTCCATGGATGATTTCGGAACGGGTTATTCGAATCTGTCAGACGCTATGAAGAAACGTTATAAGAACCTGAAGATTGATATCAGTCTTCTTCGGGACGCAGACAATGATGTGAATTCGAGACTCTTGCTTTCGAACCTGATCTGGTCCTTCGGATCCATGGGATACCAGGTGGTACAGGAAGGTGTAGAGGACAAGAAGCAGTTGGAATTCGTTGTTCGCGCAGGTGCAAACCTGATTCAGGGATACTATTTCTCTAAGCCACTGCCTCCTCAGGAATTCCTGGAATATATCAGGAATTTCGAGGAACATTGTCCTGATCTCTCAGGGATTCCGGAAGCCATTAGTATTTCTGGGGCATAAAAATGTGCAATTCCGTGGATTTAGCAAAAAGAAACACGAATATGCACTTTCGAAAAGGTTTCGTAGAGTTTATACTAACCTGGAGGGATGAAAGGTTGGGACGGTAAGAGGGGTGCCTGACCTGGAATAGATCTAGTCAAAATATAAGGAGAATACAATGAGCGTTATTGATGAAGTACTCGCTGAGTTTAAAGCAAAGTTTGGTGATGAGGGGGATATCCGTTCTTACTTCGCTCCGGGTCGTGTGAATCTGATCGGTGAGCACACCGACTACAATGGTGGACATGTTTTCCCCTGTGCTCTGTCTATGGGTAATTACGCAGTCGCTCGCAAGAGAGATGATAATATCGTTCGTTGGTACAATATGACCTATCCTAAGGATGGCGTTAAGGAAGCAGATATTACCAAGCTTGCTCCCAATGATAATGGAGTATGGTATGACTACCAGCAGGGCGTTATTTGGGCTTTTGAGAAGAATGGTTTCCACGTACCTGCAGGGTACGATATGGTAATGCTGTCTGACATGCCCGCCGGTTCCGGTCTGTCCGCATCTGCATCCATCGAGGAAGTTGCAGCGGTTATTCTCCGCGACCTCTTCGACATCGATATGACCATGGTTGATTGTGCGGTTATGGGTCAGTATTCCGAGAACGAATACAACGGAATGAACTGCGGTATCATGGATCAGTTCGCATCTGCAATGGGCAAGAAGGATCATGCAATCTTCCTTGACACTGCAACCATGGAGTATGAGTATGTTCCTCTCAACCTTAAGGATGAGAAGATCGTTATCACCAACTCCAAGGTAAAGCATGCACTTGCCGGTTCTGCATATAATGACAGAAGACGTGAATCTGAAGAGGCTCTTGCAGATCTTCAGACCGTTCTTGATATCAAGACTCTTGGTGATCTCGATGAAGAGACCTATCTCGCGAATGAATCTGTCATTAAGAATGAGATCAACAGGAAGAGGGCACATCATGCTGTCTTCGAGAATCAGAGAACTCTTAAGGCTGTTGAAGCACTTCGTGCAGATGATATCGAAGCTTTCGGCAAGCTTATGAATGAGTCCCATATTTCTCTTCGTGATGATTACGAAGTATCCTGCCCTGAACTTGATATTCTTGCAGCAGAGGCATGGAAACTTCCTTATGTTGTAGGCTCCCGTATGACCGGAGGCGGATTCGGTGGCTGCACTGTATCTATCGTTAAGGCTGATAAGGCAGACGCTTTCAAGGCTGCCATCACCAAGGCTTATGAAAATGAGACCGGCAAGACCCCTGAGTTCTACATCGCAGATGCTGCTGATGGTGCAAGAAGACTCTAATTCGATCCTTAGGATGTGGAAGATCCATTGCTGTTATGGCGGTGGATCTTTTTTTGATGAATATCGTATGCTACGCGCATGAGTCATTATATCTGCTACAATAGTTGGAAGACGGAGGTAACAAAATGAAACTGAACGAATTATCTGATGATGAACTTTCTATCCTGAATCTCTACCAGTACCTTTTGGCAGAGAATGAAGCGGATTATCAGATGGACAAGGAATATATCGAGAAGTACAAGGAAGGTAAGGACGCCGAGATCGTCAATTACTTCACTAATCTGATTTCTCATGTCGAAAAGGAACGTAAGACCATCAATGGCTAAGTTCTATTGTGTGGCAATGATGAATTGCAATTGGCCTTTGATTGATATAGAATTGCATAATGTGAGCGCGAAACAGCACTCTGCTAAAATTACGTACATGACTACATAAGACAGGCATATGCCGGTCTTTGATCTAGGTGAGGATGAATTATGTCTCAGCAGAAAGTTGAACAGAATAAGAAGTTAAAGCAGAACCGTAAGAAGATTGTTGCTCGTGAGAAATGGATTCGCCGTCTCTGGGCTCTTCTCGGACTCGTACTTGCGCTCCTTATCATTGGATGGGTAGCATATTCTATCCATGCTAAGGTAGAAGCAAATCGTAAGGCAAATCCTACGACAACAGAAGTGGATCTGTCGGATCTTATGAATTTCAACCTGGATAATGGCGATAGCGCAAAATGATTTCGCCGAATCCGAAACTTCACGAACGGGAGAAAACCCGTATTTACGGGCTTTTCTACCAATCGATTCCAGAAATTGAAAAAAGATAAAAAACTTTTGAAAAAAGTGTTGACACCAAGTATTGGATTCGATATTATATACAAGTCGTCAGCGATGAGGCAACAAACTTAAACAAACGACAGGTACAGAATATGCGCGAATGGCTCAGTTGGTAGAGCACGACCTTGCCAAGGTCGGGGTCGCGGGTTCGAGCCCCGTTTCGCGCTCTCTCATGAAAAAGGGGGTCTCCGATAAGGAGATCCCCTTTTTCATGACCGCTTTTTCATGACCGGGAGCGCAGCTAAAGACTTCGAACCTTCGAAGTCCCGGCCGCACCTCGGTTGTCGCTATTGTTATAAATTGTGGCGTAAAACTCACAGGCTTGCCCGTGGGAGTAGTTAGTCACGTATTGTTCACGCATGGAATCATGGTTTCGTGATATAATCTTGGAATTAAATAAGTAGCTGCGGGCTAGACTGGATTTATAGACAGATGAGAAATCAACGTTTTTGGATCTGCATAACTTTATTTGTATTCTATGCAGTGATATTATTCGGTATTCTTTTTATGAGACCGATATCATATTCGCCGGATATGTCTTTTAAGGAATATGCGGAACATGCGACGAATTTTGTGCCTTTCCACATGATTCGGAATTATATGATTGCGCTGAAGAACAATCGCATTGAACCTTATCTGGTATTTGCAAATATTATTGGTAATATCGTAATCTTCATTCCTTTGCCTATGCTCTTATCCGGACTTACAGGGCGGATCCTTCGCTGGATCAAGCTCTTTGGGATTGGGCTTTTGACCTTGATCTGCCTTGAGATCATACAGTTATTGACCAGAAGAGGGGCTTGCGATGTGGATGATGTCCTCTTGAATATGACGGGCATCCTCCTGGGATATCTGATCGTGCGTATCAACGCTCGTAAGAAGTATGGGATTCCGGTCCATAACAAGGAGCATGTTAAACCGGAGATGAAGCAGGATTTGGACTAAGAATTGAATTCACTCAGGATAGGATCTTCGATAGTTATCGGAGGTCCTGTTTTTATGCCCTGACGCTTTTGGCGGGCAGGATGCGAAGCAGGATTTGCCCCAAACCCTTGCAAATGTTGTATTTTGACGACAGATTCATTACAATGAAACGGATAATACATTCATATTGGGAAATTATCGGTTTGCCCTACATTTGCGAAGAAGCAGAGCCGGGAATCGAATCGTAATCGATAGGTTACCCTCCGGATTCAAATAGATTGGAGTAACACATGAGCAGAGCTGATCAGATCTTCGTTGACATGTGCCGCGATATCATCGACAACGGCACCAGCACAGAAGGTGAGAAGGTGCGTCCTCACTGGGAGGATGGAAGCCTGGCTTACACCGTGAAGAAGTTCGGTGTGGTCAACCGCTACAACCTGCGTGAGGAGTTCCCTGCAATCACCCTGCGTCGTACAGCAATCAAGTCCTGCGTCCAGGAGATGCTCTGGATCTGGCAGATGAAGTCTAACCGTATCGCAGATCTCAAGTCTCATGTATGGGACGAATGGGCGGATGAGGAAGGTACCATTGGTAAGGCATATGGATATCAGATGTCCGTAAAGCATCCTTACCGCGATATCAATGTCGAGGACCTGAAGACGGCTTTCGGCGATGATTATATGAAGCATGTAAAGAAGGCAGAAGATGATCAGGGAGATGTCTGGTACATGGACCAGGTCGACAGAGTCATCTACGACCTGAAGACACATCCCTTCAGCCGCCGTATCATGACGAATATCTACACACATGCAGACCTGTCTGAGATGAACCTCTATCCTTGTGCGTATTCCATGACCTTCAATGTGACCGTGGATAAGGAGACCGGAAGGCATGTACTGAATGCGCTACTGAATCAGCGTTCTCAGGATGTTCTCGCTGCGAACAACTGGAATGTCTGCCAGTATTCCGTACTGGTCTACATGCTGGCACAGGTTTGCGACATGCTGCCTGGCGAATTCGTTCATGTGATTGCAGATGCGCATATCTATGATCGCCACATCCCTCTGATCGAGGAACTGATTACGAGAGAGCAGCATCCGGCACCTAAGTTCTGGCTCAATCCCGAGATCAAGGACTTCTATGCATTTACCGAAGATGATGTCCGTCTCGATGACTATGAGCATGGTCCCCAGATCAAGGATATCCCTATTGCAGTCTAACTGTCTAAGAGTTGACCCGGTCTGTTAGTAGAAGGAGAAAATCCTATGTTTAAAATGATCGTCAATGCAGATAAGAACTGGGGCATCGGCCTTAAGAACGAACTTCTGATCCGGATTCCCAATGATATGAAGTTCTTCCGCGCCCACACCCTGAATAACGTGGTCATCTGCGGAAGACACACCTTAGAGAGCTTCCCTGGACAGCGCCCCCTGCCGGACCGCACGACCATCGTTATGTCCAGAAATCCTAAGTACAGCGTGCCCAAGGCTGAGATTTGTCATAACATCGATGAGCTCCTGAAGATGGTCGAGAACTATCCCGACCAGGAGATCTACGTCATCGGTGGCGAGCGTGTCTATCGTGACCTCCTGCCTTACTGTGATACGGCCTATGTGACCCGTGTCGACATGGAGTATGAGGCAGATGCTTTCTTCCCGAATCTCGAAGCAGATCCCGAATGGGAGATGGTAGATGAGAGTGAGGAAGAGACCTATTACGACGTCATCTACCACTACACGACCTGGAAGCGCAAGAAGTGATTCCCTCGGAAATGTAGAGCATAACCGTAGAATGCGGATCCTCGGGTACATCATGGAGAATCGAAGAATGCGGATTCTCTGGTACAGATTTTGAACCGCAGAATGCGGATCCTCGGGTACAGATTTTGAACCGCTGGATGCGAATTCATGACTACATAATTAAGAACAATATAAGGGAAAAGAAAACACAGAAACGAAAGTGTGACTGTAATGAATATTACCGGAAGAAAATTATTCGTTAAGGCGCTCGAAGCGGAAGGTGTTGATACGCTCTTCGCGTATCCGGGCGGCATGATCAATGAACTGACGGATGAGCTCTATAAGACAGACAACATCCATGTAATCCTCGGACGTCATGAACAGGCAGTTGTTCACGAGGCGGAGGGCTATGCCCGCGCCAGTGGCAAGGTCGGCGTCGCTCTGGTAACCAGTGGCCCTGGTGCGACCAACACCATTACTGCGATTGCGGATGCACATTATGACAGTATTCCCCTGGTTGTAATCACCGGACAGGTTCCCCAGAACCTGATCGGTAATGATGCCTTCCAGGAAGTTGATATCGTCGGAATGACCCGCTCTGTTGTGAAGTATGGTGTGACCGTACGCGACAGAAAAGATCTGGGACGTATCCTAAAGATGGCTTTCTACATCGCAAGCACCGGCAAACCCGGCCCGGTTCTTGTTGATATTCCCAAGGATATTCAGACGGAGTCCGGCGACAGCGAATATCCTGAGCAGGTGGTTATCCGTGGATATAAGCCCAATGAATCCGTTCATATCGGCCAGCTGAAGAAAGCCTATAAGCTTCTTCGTTCCGCCAGGAAGCCCGTGGTAATCGCTGGCGGCGGTGTAAGGATCAGTGGAGCAGAAGCAGAATTCCAGAAGTTCGTCCACACCATGAACCTTCCGGTTGTTACCACAGTCATGGGACGAGGCTCTCTTCCGACAACCGATCCCAACTTCATCGGTAACTTAGGCCTGCATGGAAGTTATGCGTCGAATACGGCAATCAGTCAGTGCGATGTCCTCTTCTCCATCGGTACCCGTTTTAACGACCGTATCACCGGAGATCTGAATGAGTTCGCTCCTAAGGCGAAGATCATCCATGTCGATATAGATACGGCATCGATTTCGAGAAATGTAGTTGTGGATGTTCCCATTGTTTCTGATGCTCGTCTGGCCCTCGAGAAGCTGAATGAGTGGGCAGAAGACACAGACAATCAGAAGTGGTTAGATCAGATCCATTCCTGGCAGGAAGAGCATCCTCAAAAGATGCGTCGTGACCGCGGACTCTGTCCCCAGGAGATCATCGAGGATATCTATCAGGTCTTCCCGGAGAATATCCTTGTTACCGACGTCGGCCAGCACCAGATGTGGACCGCCCAGTATGCCAGGCTTGTAGCTTCGAACCAGCTGATCACCTCCGGTGGTCTCGGTACCATGGGCTTCGGCTTCCCGGCAGCCATCGGTGCCCAGGCAGGCGCGCCCGATCGCCAGGTGATCTGCATCACCGGTGATGGCGGTATGCAGATGAACATGCAGGAGATGGCTACTGCAGTGACGGAGAATATTCCTGTTATCACCTGTATCTTCAATAACCAGTATCTAGGCATGGTACGTCAGCAGCAACAGCTCTTCTATGGCAAGCGCTACTCTATTACCTGCCTTCGGAAACGTAATACCTGCCCGTCAGACTGCAAGGGTCCTAACCCTGCCTGCCCGCCCTACGTTCCGGACTTCCTTCAGTGGTCGAATGCCTATGGAGTCGAAGCGATTCGCGTAGAGAAGTCAGAAGATATTCTTCCTGCACTCGAGAAGGCGAAGGAGAAAAAGGCACCCATGATTATAGAATTCATGATCTCTTCGGATGAACTTGTACTGCCTATGGTTAAGCCGGGCGGTCCGGTGTCCGATATGATTCTATGAAGAATGCCCAAGAGACAGAAACTCTAGATAAGGGGAAGTGCATGACGACGAATACGAAAATGAAAGATCGCTGGATCGCCCTCTACGTCGAGAATGAAGTCGGTGTTCTGGCTAAGGTCTCCGGACTCTTTTCCGGTAAGTCCTATAATCTGCAGAGTCTTACCGTAGGAACCACAGAGCAGCAGGATGTATCCCGCATGACCATCTGTGTTACTTCCGATGATGTGACCTTTGAGCAGATCAAGAAACAGCTGAATAGCATGGTAGAGGTGATCAAGGTTATCGACCTGACCGGCCGTGCCATCCATATGAATGAAATCCTCTATGCCAAGGTGCTCGGCCTCGATGATGCCGGTAAGGCAGAGATATTCCGCATTGCGTCCGTCTTCGACCACGCTTCGGGAAATGTAAACCCCGTCGACATCGGTCCGGATGGCGTTCTCTTGGAGTCGACCTTATCGCCCAGAAGAAATGATGAGCTGGTCGCACTTCTGAAGAAGGAATTCCATCGTGTTGAAGTCACCAGAGGCGGAGCTGTAGCAGTAGAGAGCATTTCCACTTCGACAAAGTAGAGCAAGCTTCAGGAAGTAGTTCTATAACATTGATTTGGACGAGCCAAGCTCTGGAGTGGCGGAAAAGTTGCAAAGATGGTCTACTTATGGTAAGCCTTATATTTGTGAAATCAGAAAGTAAGATTTCAAAAGTCTAGATAGAATGATTAACAAAGCGACAGGAAAGGAGACATCATGAAAAATAAAATTTACATTAAAGTTATGACACTTCTCATGGCGCTCTCTCTGACCATGATGCCGGTCTTTAAAACTGCTGCTCATGCCCAGAATCTTCAGGAACAGAGTGATGAACTGAAGAAACAGCAGGAAGAACTCGAGAAGAAACAGAAGGAAGCAGAACAGAAGAAAAAAGATCAGGCAAAGGATGTTAAGAATCTGGAAAAAGAGCAGGATAAGCTCGAATCTGATGTGAAGACTCTGAACAATAACATCGCATCCGTACGTTCTGAGATTGAAAATGCGCAGGAAGAGTATGAGAAGACTAACGATGATATTGCTCAGTTGAATGATGATATTGCCAAGGCTGAAGCTGATAAAGTAGCGATGTATGACAGGATGAAGGAGCAGATCGTCTACACTTATGAGAGAGACTCGGGTGTATCAATGATCTCCATGCTCTTCGAGAGCGGTTCCATGTCGGAGTTTCTCAGTCGAGCAGAATATATCATAGCAATTCAGAACTATAATGATTCGATCCTGGAGCAGTACACAGGGATTGTGGAAGAGATTAATTCCAAATCCAAGAAACTGAACCAGAAGCAGAGTGATCTGGAAGCATATTCTAAGACGATGAATGACAAGCAGGATGAACTCAATAAACTGCTTGGTGTTACAAATCAGAAACTAGATCTGAAGAATGCCGAACTTGCAACTGCACAGACGGATTTGAACGAGATTGATAAGGAAATCAGTGGCTATAAGCAGCAGGTTGCTCAGATTGAAGCACAGGTAACGGCTGCGAATATCGCAATGGCTAAGCAGGTAGCAGAAGCGCAGGCACAGGCAGCAGCAGAACTTGCTGCAAAAGAGCAGGCTGCGAAAGATGCTCAGGTGGCTGCAGATGGAAGTAAGGCTTCCTATGATCAGGCCCAGCAGATTTATGATGCAGCCAGTGCTAAACTTGAGGAAGCACAGCAGAGACTGTCATCTGCAGAGGCGAATGTAACGGCAGCCCAGACTGCTCTCGAGACGGCTCAGAATCAGTCCGGAGATGTAGAATCGGCACAGAAAGCTTACAATGATGCTGTCGCCGCAAGGGATGCAGTGAAGGCTGAAATTGATCCTCTTCAGCAGGATGTTGCAGCAAAGAGCACCCAGCTTGCTCAGTGTAAGGCTGCTTATGAAGCGGCTCTTGCAGAGGCAGAGCAAAAAGCAAAGGAAGCAGAAGATGCCAGAAAGGCATTCGGAATCTCCACATCCGCAGGCAGTGTTTATGCAGCAAGTGCATCAGAACAGGAAATTCTCAGTGCGATTATTCAGGCGGAGGCAGGAAATCAGGGATATGCTGGTAAGCTTGCAGTAGCATCCGTTATCATGAACCGTGTCTATAGTCCTTCCTTCAGACAGAACAACATACGTGATGTTGTCTATGCAAGGAATCAGTTCGAGCCGACCAGAAGAGAGATGGTTGTAAAGCAAAACGGAGTCTGGGTAAAAACCGGTATGACCGTTATGGAATTCTATCTGTCCCATCCCGAGTCGGTTGATGCAGAGTCCAGACAGGCTGCAGCTGCAGCAATTTCCGGACAGAGATACTCCGCACCGAATGGTCCGATGAACCAGCTCTTCTTCATGACGCCGGCAGCACTTCAGGGCTGTATTGCCAGTGGTTGGCCTAAGGCAGAAAAAGTAAGAGATCAGTTTACCCTTGGTGGACATACCTTCTTTAATGTCGCTTCTTAATTAGAGAACATGCCTTCTGATGGAAGGTTCTACATTTGCGAAGAATACCCTCTCTGTGATTGTACAGGGAGGGTATCTTGCGTAAATAGTTAAATCCTTCTATAATATGTGAGTTTGTGATTTTAGAGAAATTTATGAATGAAAAGATGATTATATAAGGAGACAGAATGCAGGAATCAAAACAGCTTGTGCAGGAAAATAATCAGGATTCAAATCAGCCCGTGAATCAGCCCATGAAGGAAAACAAGATGGGTACTATGGATGTAAAGAAGCTTATTATTACGATGTCTCTTCCCATCATGATTTCCATGCTGGTTCAGGCCCTCTATAACGTAGTTGACTCCATCTTCGTAGCGCAGATTGGTGAGAATGCGCTGACGGCTGTATCTCTGGCCTTTCCCCTGCAGAATATGATGATTGCGGTATCCACAGGAACCGGCGTTGGTATTAATGCCATGCTGTCCCGTGCTCTCGGTGAGAAGAAGTTCGATCGCTCCGATGCAGCAGCGAACAATGGTGTCTTCCTGGCTTTCTGTAGCGCCCTTGTCTTCGTACTGATTGGAATCTTCGGAACAGATCCCTTTATCCACACCCAGACCAATGCAAAAGAGATTGTAAGACTAGGTGACAGCTATCTCTCCATCGTCTGCTGCTTCTGCTTTGGTCTCTTCTTCCAGGTTACCTTCGAGCGACTTCTGCAGGCAACCGGACGCACCATGCTCTCCATGATTTCCCAGCTCTGCGGTGCGCTGATCAATATTATCTTAGACCCTATTATGATCTTCGGTCTTCTCGGCTGCCCTAAGATGGGAGTGGCCGGTGCAGCCTATGCAACTGTAATCGGACAGACGATAGCGGCAATCATTGCACTGATTCTTAATGTGAAACTGAATAAGGAACTGCACTTTAGCCTGTCTTGCGTGCTTCATCCGGAACTCAAGGTCATCGGTCGTATCTATGCCGTCGGTATTCCTTCGATTCTTATGATGTCCATCGGATCCGTTATGACCTATCTTATGAATCGTATTCTTCTGGGCTTCTCCACGACGGCAGCCGCAGTCTTCGGTGTCTACTTTAAGCTGCAGTCCTTCTTCTTCATGCCGGTCTTCGGTATGAATAATGGTCTGATTCCGATTCTCGCCTATAATCTGGGCGCGCAGAAGAAGAAGAGAATCGATGAGGCCCTTCGCTTTGCTATCTTCCTGGCTTTCTGCATTATGGCAGTAGGAACCCTGACCTTCGAACTGGTCCCGGGACTCTTACTTAAGCTCTTTAATGCATCAGATGACATGACAACGATTGGTACGGCAGCACTTCGTATCATAGCAATTCACTTCCCTCTGGCTGCGGTTGGTATCGCATTGGGATCAGTTTTCCAGGCTTTCTCGAGAAGTATCTATTCTCTTATGGTATCCCTGGGAAGACAGCTTGTAATCCTGATTCCTGTCGCATGGCTTCTGTCTCTTACCGGTGAAGTTACCAATGTATGGTGGTCCTTCCCTATTGCGGAAGTGGTATCGCTGGCTCTGACGCTTACCTTCTTCCGTAAGATCTACAGAGAAGATGTTGCGACGATCGAATAAGTAAGATATAAAAAGGGAGGAGAAAGAAACATAATACGGATTCTTCCGGACCTGCCTTGTGGCAGGCCCTTTTTTGTATTTAGAATAGTGCAATCAAATTCGAAAGAGAAAATAAACTTTGGAAACCGAAGACGGATAAGATAGTTCCGAAAGATTGTTATGAAATTAACATTCTAAAGAAACTGCTTGCTGTTTACTTCTAAGAAAATGACCGAATGAACAGTAATTTCTTATGAAAAGTGCACACAAATCCGCTTGTACGTGGGGATAGGCGGTGTTATAATTCCATTTGTCGGGTGAACAGCCCACATTTTTTTTAACATGTTTTGTTAAAAAATTAACGTAATAAAAAGGAAATAGTTACAGAGTAGGATTATTGAAAAGGAGTAATGACATGGCAGAAAGAGTTGTAATTGTTAGTGCAGTCAGAACTGCTATCGGTAAGATGGGTGGACAGTTCGCCAGCGTTCCTGCAGTTGACCTTGGTGCAACTGTAATCAAGGAAGCAGTTAAACGCGCTGGTGTTAAGCCCGAAGAAGTTGATGAAGTTAAGTTTGGCTGTGTTATCCAGGCTGGTCTTGGCCAGAACGTAGCACGTCAGGCATCCATTAAGGCTGGTCTTCCTGTAGAAGTACCTGCAGTTACCCTGAACGTTGTGTGTGGTTCCGGTCTGAAGTGCGTTAACGAAGCAGCTAACATGATCCTTGCAGGTCAGGCTGATGTTGTTGTTGCAGGTGGTATGGAATCCATGTCCCGTGCTCCTTTCGCTCTTGATAAGGCTAGATTTGGTTACAGAATGGGCAATGGTAAGTTCATCGATACCATGATTAATGATGCACTTTGGGATGCATTCAACCAGTATCACATGATGATCACTGCTGAGAACGTAGCTGAGCAGTGGGGTCTTACCAGAGAAGAACTCGATGAGTTCGCTGCTAACTCTCAGCAGAAGTGCGAGAAGGCTATCGCAGAAGGCAAGTTCAAGGATGAGATCGTTCCTTACGTTATTCATGATCGTAAGAAGGGCGATATCGTTATCGATACCGATGAAGGCCCTCGTCCTGGTACTACCGTTGAGACTCTTTCCAAACTTAAGTGCTGTTCCGGTAAGGAAGGCGGCGTAGTTACCGCTGGTAACGCATCCGGAATCAACGATGGTGCTGCAGCAGTTGTTCTTATGTCTGAGTCTAAGGCTAAGGAACTTGGCGCAACTCCTATGGCTTACTTCGTAGCTGGTGCACTTGGCGGTGTAGATCCTTCCATCATGGGTGTTGGACCTGTAGCTGCTGTTAACAAAGTAATGAAGAAAACCGGACTTAAGGTTTCTGATATGGATCTGATCGAAGCAAACGAAGCATTCGCAGCACAGTCTGTAGCAGTTGCTCGTGACCTCGGATTCGATATGGATAAGGTTAACGTTAACGGTGGTGCGATCGCACTCGGACATCCTGTTGGAGCATCCGGTTGCCGTATCCTCGTAACCCTGCTTCATGAGATGGTTAAGAGAGATGCTAAGAAGGGCCTTGCTACTCTTTGCATCGGCGGTGGTATGGGTTGCGCAACTATCGTTGAACGTGACTGATCGAAAGCTTCCATAAAAAGGTAAAAACAGAGAAGTATAGACCGAAGGTGAAATAGCGGTCTATATTTCTCATATAGATGGGTAGAAATACTCAGAATGACAAGAGTATAGAAACAGGAGGAAACACATGAAAGTAGCAGTTATCGGCGCAGGCACCATGGGTTCCGGTATTGCACAGACATTCGCTCAGAATGATGCTGTTGATACCGTATATCTTTGCGACATCAAAGAAGAGTTCGCTGAAGGCGGCAAGGGCAAGATCAAGAAGAACATTGATAAGCTCGTTGCAAAGGAGAAGATCGATCAGGCTAAGGCTGATGCCATCATGGGCAAGATCAAGACCGGTCTTAACACCATCGCTGTTGATCCTGATCTCGTAGTTGAGGCAGCTCTTGAGAGAATGGACATCAAGAAGGCTTGCTTCAAGGAACTTCAGGAAAACATCGTCAAGAATGAGGACTGCATCTTCGCATCCAATACTTCTTCCCTTTCCATCACCGAGATCGGTGCTGGACTCAAGAAGCCGATCATCGGTATGCATTTCTTCAATCCTGCTCCTGTAATGAAGCTGATCGAAGTTATCCAGGGTGGTAACACTCCCGATGAGATGGTAGAGAAGGTTAAGGAAATCGCTGAGAAGCTCGGCAAGGTTCCCGTACAGGTGAATGAGTCCGCTGGATTCGTTGTTAACCGTATCCTTATCCCTGAGATCAACGAAGGTATCTTCGTTTATTCTGAAGGCGTTGCAGATATCGAAGGTATCGACAATGCTATGAAACTTGGATGCAATCATCCTATGGGACCCCTCGAACTCGGTGATTACATCGGACTTGATATTGTCCTTGCAATCATGGAAGTTCTCTACAATGAGACCTCCGACTCCAAGTATCGTCCTGCACCTCTTCTTCGTAAGATGGTTCGTGCTGGTCATCTTGGTGTTAAGAGCGGCATCGGATTCTATGACTACTCCAATGGTTTCAAAGATAAGAAGCCTGTAGACAAGAAGAACTAAGGCATATTTAGGAGGAAAAGATCCATGGATTTTACGCTTGATAAAAAGCATGAGTTCGCTAGAAACCTCTTCCGCGATTTCGCAGAGAAGGAAGTAAAGCCGTTCGCACAGGAAGTTGATGAGACCGAAGTATTCCCCAGAGCAACCGTCGAGAAGATGGCTAAGTGTGGATTCCTCGGCATTACTGTTCCCAAGGAATATGGCGGACAGGGATGCGATCCCCTGACCTACGTTATGTGCGTTGAGGAACTCGCTAAGGTTTGCGGTACTACCGCAGTTATCGTTTCTGCACACAGCTCCCTCTGCTGTGATCCTATTCTCTTCTGGGGTACCGAAGAGCAGAAGCAGAAATATCTCGTTCCCCTTGCAAAGGGTGAGAAGCTTGGTGCATTCGCACTGACCGAACCTGGTGCAGGTACTGATGCTCAGGGCGCTCAGACTAAGGCTGTTGAGACGGAAGATGGCTGGGTACTGAATGGTTCTAAGTGCTTCATCACCAACGGTAAGGAAGCTGATGTTTATATCGTTATCGCAGTTACCGATATCGTTCAGGATAAGAGAGGCCGTGCTAAGAAGCTCTTCTCCGCATTCATCGTTGAGAAGGGTACTCCGGGCTTCACCTTCGGAACCAAGGAGAAGAAGATGGGTATCCGCGGATCCTCTACCTATGAGCTGATCTTCCAGGATTGCAAGATCCCTAAGGACGCTCTTCTCGGACAGAGAGGTAAGGGCTTCGGTTATGCAATGCATACCCTTGATGGTGGTCGTATCGGTATCGCAGCTCAGGCTCTTGGTCTTGGCGAAGGTGCTCTCGATCGTGCCGTTTCGTTCACTAAGGAACGTAAGCAGTTTGGTCGCTCCATCTCTGCATTCCAGAATACTCAGTTCCAGCTTGCTGATATGAAGGCTCGTATGGATGCTGCACAGATGATGGTTTACAGAGCTGCAATGGCTAAGGCTACTCAGAAGGTTTACTCTGTTGAAGCTGCTGAAGCAAAGCTTTTCGCTGCTGAAGCTGCAATGGCAGTTACCACTAAGGCTGTACAGCTTCATGGTGGTTATGGTTACACCAGAGAATATGATGTTGAGCGCATGATGCGTGATGCAAAGATCACCGAGATCTACGAAGGAACTTCCGAAGTTCAGCGTATGGTTATCTCCGGCAACCTTCTGGCTTAGTCTTGCAAAGAAAAAGGAGCAAATACATGAAAATCGTTGTATGTATTAAACAGGTTCCGGATACTAAGGGCGGCGTTGTCTTCAACCCGGACGGAACACTGAACCGTGGTGCTATGCTCACCATTATGAACCCCGATGATAAGGCCGGCCTTGAGGCTGCTCTTCGTATCAAGGAGCAGACCGGCGCAGAAGTTATCGTTCTTACCATGGGCCTTCCCAAGGCAGATGATGTACTTCGTGAAGCAATGGCTATGGGCGCTGACCGTGGAATCCTTGTTACCGACCGTGTACTCGGCGGTGCAGATACCTGGGCAACTTCCACCACCATCGCTGGTGCAATCCGCAACCTCGACTATGACCTGATCATCACCGGACGTCAGGCTATCGATGGTGATACCGCTCAGGTTGGTCCTCAGATCGCTGAGCACCTTGGACTTCCTGTTGTATCTTATGCAGAGGATATCAAGGTTGAAGGTAACACTGTTATCGTTAAGCGTCAGTTTGATGACCGTTATCATGAACTCAAGGTAGAGATGCCTTGCCTCATCACTGCACTTTCTGAACTGAATGAACCCAGATACATGACTCCTGGCGGAATCTTCGATGCATTCGATAATGGCGAAGTTACCGTATGGGGCAGAGCTGATCTTAAGGATGTAGATGATAAGGATCTTGGTCTGAAGGGATCTCCTACCAAGATTGCACGCGCTTCCGATAAGGTACGTAAGGGTGCCGGCGAGACCGTTAAGGATCTCGATCCTCAGGGCGCTGTAGACTACATCATGGGTAAGCTTACTGAGAAGCATGTTATCTAATCAACAGAGAGGTGAATAAAATGGCATTAGAAGATTACAAGGGTGTATTTACTTTCGCCGAGCAGGTTGATCATAAGATTACAGGTGTTTCCCTGGAGCTTATCGGCAAAGGTAAAGAACTGGCTCAGGAACTCGATGACAAGACTGTTACCGCTGTTCTGATCGGACATAATGTGAAGGATCTGGCTGATACTCTTGCTGAGTACGGCGCTGATCGTGTTATCGTAGTAGATGATGCTGAACTCGAGACCTACCGTACCGAGCCTTATGCACAGGCTCTTGCAGGTGTTATCAATGAGTTCAAGCCCGAGATCATGCTGGTCGGTGCAACCGCAATCGGCCGTGATCTTGGTCCTACCGTTTCTGCACGTGTAGCTACCGGTCTTACCGCTGACTGCACCATGCTTGAGATCGGTGACTTCCCTCTGGAAGCTAAGGAAGGCGTAGAGCAGAAGCATAAGCAGCTCCTCATGACCCGTCCTGCATTCGGTGGAAATACCATCGCAACCATCGCTTGCCCTGACAACCGTCCTCAGATGGCAACCGTACGTCCCGGCGTTATGGTTAAGGCTGAGCGCAAGCCTGGCGCAAAGGCAGAAGTTGTTGAATTCAATCCCGGAATCGTTAAGAACAACCGCTTCGTTGAGATCCTTAACATCGTTAAGGATACCACCAAGGTTGAGAACATCATGGATGCTAAGATCCTCGTATCTGGCGGTCGTGGTGTTGGCTCTGCTGAGAACTTCAAGCTTCTTGAAGACCTCGCTGACGCTCTTCACGGAACCGTATCCTGCTCTCGTGCAGTCGTAGATAACGGCTGGAAGCCCAAGGATCTCCAGGTCGGCCAGACTGGTAAGACCGTTCGTCCTCAGGTTTACTTCGCAATCGGTATCTCCGGTGCAATTCAGCACGTAGCTGGTATGGAAGATTCTGACATCATCATCGCTATCAACAAGGATGAGAACGCTCCCATCTTCGATGTAGCTGATTATGGTATCGTTGGTGACCTGAACAAGATTGTTCCGGCACTGACCAAGGCAATCAACGAGTACAACGCTAACAAGGATTGATGTCTCTGATCTCCAGCTATCTACTTTTATACTATGGACAGCAAGGGGATTATGCGTATCCTTATTCTCCGGACTTCGAGGGATTATGCGCATCCTTATTCTCCGGACTTCAAGGGATTATGCGTATCCTTATTCTCCGGACTTCGTTCTGACCCTTCGTGGCAGGGCAGCCCGCTAGCGTGTATGGATTGAAAATATGATTACAAGGCTGCCGAAACGTATCCTTCGGTGGATTTGGACCTGCTTCCCACTGACCTGTTTCAGAGGCTGAATTCGTAATCCCTTCGGGAAATATAGAGCGCCCCATCAGGCGGATCTTCTGATCCTCCTCCTGGGGTGCTTTTTTGTCCTTATCTGGCTACCCGATTGTCTGCCCTTGATCGGTCGTCTGAGGTCTTATTTTGGTTGCCAGAGCTGCTAGCTTATGAGCACCCTTTTCAAGCCGCGATAAGAGCTGCTGTTCAGAGGACGGTATTTTACCTATAACAGACGCTTTTCTTCGGATTGCCTCTGAATAGGGGCTCATAATGCCGCTCGGACGCTGAGGAGAGGACGGATAGGGCGGGAAAACAGAAATACCCGGATCGCGCCCTATGGGAGGAGCAGAAGTGCCGCCTGGATAGGGCGGAAAAACAGAAATAACCGGATCGCGCCCTATGGGAGGAGAGAAGTGACGCCAGGATAGGGCGGGAAAACAGAAATACCCGGATCGCGTCCTATGGGAGGAGCAGAAGTGCCACCAGGATAGGGCGGGAAAACAGAAATACCCGGATCGCGCCCTATGGGAGGAGCAGAAGTGCCGTCAGGATAGGGCGGGAAAACAGAAATACCCGGATCGCGCCCTATGAGAGGAGCAGAAGTGCCGCCAGGATAGGGCGGGAAAACAGAAATACCCGGATCGCGCCCTATGGGAGGAGCAGAAGTGCCGCCAGGATAGGGCGGAAAAACAGAAATAACCGGATCGCGCCCTATGAGAGTTCATGTACCTTATGTAAGATAAGGAAACTATCGCATAGACACTTTGTGTACGTGCACGAGTTTTCGGAAAAATAGAAGGTAATTATAACTTTTTTATGTCCTGTTTATTGACCATGAGTCAGCACATCATGGTAAATGTAGCGAAAAAGTTTCAATTAGGAACTTTGTATTTGTAAAATGTCAACAAGAAAATTTAAAACTATGACTACAATTCAATAAAAGTGTTTATTGTTAAGAATTTAACTAAGACTTAAAATTTGTATGTTACTAGAAGTAGAAACAAGTAAGGAGGAGTACTATGTTGTTTCAGCTTTATGGCGACAAGGCTCTGATGCAGTTACTCGGATGGGTACTGGTCTTTGCTGGTCTGATTATCATGAACGAAATCGGACGTCGCACCAAACTCGGCGGAATCGCAGTTTTCATTATTCTGCCTCTCGCACTTACTGTTTATTTCATCGTTATCGCAGTTGCAGCTGGCGCTGGCGTTGATTGGGCAGTTAACAATCACACACACATCTACATGAATAGTTGGTTCCATTATGCTAAGCTCTATGCAGCAGATATCGGCTGTGTAGGTTTCATCATGCTTAAGTATAAGTGGGGTATCGGCGCAAAGGAATGGTTCAAGCCTTGGCCTTTCGTTATCGTTGGTATCAACATCCTTATCGCTGTTGCATCCGACATCGAGTCTGCTGTTAAGGGATTCGCTGCTGGCGGACTTGCAGGTGGCTGGTGGTTCTCTTCTGAGAACGTATGGCTCTACGGCGGTTGGTGGAACATCGTTAACGCCATCGCAGGTGTTATCAACATCTTCTGTATGACCGGTTGGTGGGGAATCTACTCCTCCAAGGGTGAGAAGGATATGCTCTGGCCTGACATGACCGTATGGTTCATCGTTGCTTATGATGTATGGAACTTTGAGTACACTTACTGCAACCTTCCTACCCATACCTGGTACTGTGGTGTTGCACTGCTTCTTGCTCCTACCTTTGCTAATGCACTTTGGAACAAGGGCGGCTGGATTCAGAACCGTGCCAATACCCTTGCTATCTGGTGTATGTTCGCACAGGTATTCCCTCTGTTCCAGATTACCGAACCTTTCTCCGTTCTTCCTTCCGTCTATGGCGGTGCTGTAGAGAACGGTGTAACCGCTTTCGATATGACTCAGATCACTTCCGTTCAGCAGCTCGAGGCAGCTGGTATAACTGCTAATCCTACTATGCAGGGTGTTGTAGCTATCCTTGCTCTTGTTGCAAACGTTCTGTGCATCTCTGTTATCATCAAGAGATCTATCGAGCAGAAGAAGAATCCGTACAAGAACGAGATCTTCGCTGGCACCAGAGACTTCGAGCAGGCAATGGCTCGTCGCGCTTAATTAGTGCCAATCTGATCAATATCTCAGAATGCCGAGAGGCCCGGACAATATGTCCGGGCCTCTTACTTATTACCATTAGGGTGATGCAGTTAGCAATTCAGTTCTTGGTTTTATCGATTCTTTAATCGCTTATCAAGTTTCACACTGAGCTTGGTGCCAAGGCTCTGGAATACCTGAACCATGACGATCAGAAGGACGACAGCGCAGATCATAACCAGGTACTTATAACGATAGTAGCCATAGTTAATAGCAATCTTACCGAGTCCGCCACCACCGATGATACCGGACATAGCGGTATAACCTAAAATGGTTGTGATAGCGATGGTGAAGTTAGATATCAGAGAAGGGACGGATTCAGGGATCATAACCTTGCAGATGATCTGCATAGGGGTTGCGCCCATACTTTCAGCAGCTTCGATAATATTTGGATTCACTTCTCTAAGAGAAGACTCAACCAGTCTCGATACGAAGGGGAAGGCTGCAATTACCAGAGGAATAATGGAAGGAGCAGTTCCGACAACGGTGCCCATGATCAGTCTCGTAAGAGGCATAACCAGGATCATCAGGATCAGGAAGGGTACAGAACGAAGCAGGTTGATAATAACGTTAAGGAAATGCATAAAAGGTGCAGGGAGAGGTCTGATTCCGCCTTTCTCACCGGTTACCAGAAGAACACCCAGGGGAAGTCCAATGACAATAGAGAAGAAAGTGGAGAGAATCGTTACATAGAATGTCTCCCATGTTGCGAGAAGGAACTCGTTAGAGAGAATCTGCCAGGTCTCCTGCAGAGCCTCCGAAGAAAATAAATCTGCCATCTTACTGTACCTCCTCTACATCAATGTCTTCAGTCTGTCTGATATAATTGATTGCTTCCTGAACAATGGCATCACTGTCATTAATACCAAGAATCATTGTTCCATATGCTTTCTCGCCGATACTTCTGGTAGAAGCGAAGAGAATGCTGGCAAGGATGCCTTTATCTCTTGCAAGAGAAGCGATGAGAGGAAGCTCAGTAGCTTTTGAACCATTAAATACAACACGGATCTTCTTCAGACCAGGGCTGAAGACAGCATCAGTGAAACCATCCGGATATACGAGACGCTTAGCTGCATCAGAGTTGGGGGCAGAAAAGACAGTAGTTGTGTCACCTTCTTCAACGACAACACCATGGTCAAGGATTGCAACACGGTTGCAGACTTCTTCGACAACATTCATCTGATGAGTGATGATAATAACTGTGATGCCGAGCTTATCATGAATCTCGCGAATCAGTTCAAGAATCTGATGTGTGGTCTTAGGATCCAGAGCGGAAGTTGCCTCGTCGCAGAGCAGAACCTTAGGATTGGTTGCAAGAGCACGTGCGATTGCAATACGCTGCTGCTGACCACCAGATAACTGTGCGGGATAAGCTTCTGCCTTGTCAGGAAGACCAACCAGATCTAATAATTCACGTGCGCGCTTTTCAGCATCTGCTTTGGAAATTCCGGATAATTCCAGAGGGAAGCAGATATTCTTAAGACAGGTTCTCTGCATGAGCAGGTTGAACTGCTGGAATATCATTGTGATTTCTTTTCTTTTTGCACGAAGCTCTTTTGCGGAGAGCTTTGCCATATCGACATCATCAATCAGGATTTCTCCGGAAGTCGGCTTCTCGAGCATATTGATACAACGAACCAGAGTAGATTTTCCGGCCCCGCTCATTCCGATAATTCCATAGATGTCGCCATCATTTACAGTGAGTGTGATGTCTTTTAATGCATCGACTGCCTGGTCACCAGACTCGAAGGTCTTATTCAGGTGCACAAGTTTTATCATTTGGTATCCTCCTACGTAAGAAACAGCCGGTTTCGATTGGGAAACCGACTGTTCCATTATAATATATTTTTGAAAGAATTACTTCTTCAGATCATCAAGAGAAGATTTCTTTCCACCATAGATACCCATGGGCTCAACGTGCGGAGCGGAAACAGATACGATGTGGGTTCCGTTTTCAGCGTTGAAATCATCGAGGTAAGGCTGATGCTGGAAGTAGTTAGCATAGATTTCACCAGAGTCAACAACGTTGTTAGGCTGTACATAATCGGTAAACTCAGTAACTTCAAGATTGATGTTCTTCTCAGCGAGAATATCCTTTACAACTGCAAGGATTTCAGCATGAGGAGTAGGAGATGCTGCAACAGTGATGGTCTGACCTGCAAGAGCGTCATAATCAACAGATGGATCGAATCCGTCAGTAGGATGATCAATTGTACTTACAACAGCACCTTCATATTTTTCTGTGATGAAGTCTGCAACCTTCTGGGACTCAACTGCAGCTACAAGAGCCTTGGTAAGATCTGCATCTTCGTTTCCTTCCTTTACAGCGATTACATTGCTGTATGCGGAAGAAGAACCTTCGATTGCAAGTGCATCCTTGAAGGGGTTAAGCTTTGCATCAAGAGCGTAGTTAGAATTGATAACTGCGTAATCAACATCCTTAAGAACGTTGGGAACCTGAGCTGCTTCAACTTCCTTGAAGTCGATGTCGTAAGGATTCTCAGTGATGTCTGCTACAGTAGCAGTGATGCCTGCGTCTTCCTTAAGCTTGAGAAGGCCATTCTCCTGGAGAAGCAGAAGTGCACGAGCTTCGTTCGTGGTGTCGTTAGGAACAGCAACAGTGATTTTGCCAGAAGAACCGCATCCGGTAAAAGATGCACCAAGAACGGTTACTGTTGCAAGTGCGAGTGCAAGTAATTTCTTTTTCATTTTCTTTCCTCCTGAACCAAATGGTTCGTTTCTTTTTATTTTTTCTTTTTCCTTTAACCTTTTCCCAGGACTCGTCTGATGTGCGGATCAGATTTGCGATGTCCTTTTAACAAGTCTTATCTTACGGCAGGCTCTACATTTTGAAAAATACCTATAAATTATATTTACTTATAGATTATACCTATAACAAAAACTTTAATACTTTAATTTACTGAAGATGTTGAAAGGAAAAAGGGAATAGGATTAAAAGGTGAATCATAATTCATTGCATCCTGCTTCCATAGACGATAGATGTATAAATTTGCAAGTGCATACATATATAGGAAGTGTTATTATAAAGTGATAGTAGTAAACAAGTGATGGGAGATGGGGTATATTATGGATCAGAATCAGGAATTTAATCAGAATACACAGCCTGCAGATAATGCACAGCTTGATCAGCATCAGCAGCAGAACTTTAACACGGAGGCCCAGAGCCAGCCTCAGCAGAATTATAGTGGACAGGCCCAGAGCCAGCCTCAGCAGAATTATAGTGGCCAGGCCCAGGGTCAGCCTCAGCAGAACTTCTATGGCCAGCCTCAGGGTCAGCCTCAGCAGAACTTCTATGGCCAGCCTCAGAGCCAGCCTCAGCAGAACTTCTACGGTCGGCCCCAGGGTCAGTCTCAGCAGAACTTCTACTCACAGCAGCCCCAATATGCACCCCTTGCCACCTATCCGTCGACCGACCAGTTCGGTAATCCGCTTCCTCAGAAGAGCAAGATTGCATGTGGCCTGCTCCACATTCTTCTCGGTGACATCGGAGTCGGCAACTTCTATATGGGTAAGATCGGTCTCGGAATCGTTGATGTACTGTTCTGCTGGACTACGATCCCGGGAATTGTAAACCTGATCCGCGGCATCATCGTTCTCTGCGAGTCCGATGAGGAATTTGCAAGAAAATACAACTGCATTCCTGTCTGATTCGGATGAATGTTGAGGGCGCTTCCCACAGGGAGGCGTCCTTTTTTGTTCCCGCTCTCCTTTGAGATGAGCGGGCATCTTCCGTTTCGCTCCATATTTAAAACCTGCCTCGATTCGGTTATACTTATACATGGTCCATAGATTTGGAATTGATTTAGAAGAAGGCATATATGCAGAATATCATGGATATCGACACCGTCGCCCTGAATGGGCACGAGGACGCGGTAAGAATCATAGATCAGACCAAGCTGCCTGTGGAGATCGACCTGAAGGATCTCCGTTACGCCCGCGAGATGTATGATGCAATCTATCTGCTCGAAGTCCGCGGTGCACCCGCCATTGGCGTATTTGCTGCTCTGTCGATGTACGTTCTTTCTATAGGAAGAGACATTGATGCAAATGTAGAGCTTCCCGTAGGAATGGAGCCAGGAGATATGCCTCCCGACGCCCCGGAAGAATTCCACCAGTGGTTCCATAAGACTGCGGACTACCTGAATTCATCCAGACCGACCGCTGTTAACCTGTCCTGGGCTCTTAAGCATATGCAGGATCTGGTGGATGCACATCCGGATGCAGACCGTAAGACGCTCCTTCCTATGCTGCATGATCTTGCCATTGCGATTCGTGACGAGGATATAGAGGTCTGCAGACGTATCGGTGAGTACGGCGTTACCCTGATTAAGGATGGAGATGGTCTCTTGACCCACTGCAATGCCGGAAAACTCGCAACGGTGCGTTACGGAACAGCAACAGCACCCATGTATCTGGCCAAGGAAAGGGGTATGAACATCCGTGTCTATTGTGATGAAACCAGACCTCTTCTCCAGGGAGCAAGACTGACAGCATTCGAACTGCTGTCCTCCGGCCTCGATACGACTCTGCTCTGTGATAATATGTCAGGCTCGGCGATGAGGGCAGGCTTTATCAATGCAATCTTTGTCGGATGCGACCGCGTTGCAGCCAATGGTGATACCGCCAATAAGATCGGAACATCCGTTGTTGCAGCTGTTGCAAAACAGTATGGAATCCCCATGTATATCTGTGCTCCGACTTCGACCATCGATATGAATACCAAGACTGGTGATGATATCGTAATCGAGCAGAGAAAAGCGGAAGAAGTCACAGAGATGTGGTATGAGAAGCGTATGGCTCCACGTGATGTTAAGGTATACAATCCTGCTTTCGATGTAACAGACCACGATCTGATTGCAGGAATCGTTACGGAGTATGGAATCGCCCGCGCGCCCTACGAAGAATCCTTTCAGGAGATCTTCAAGAAGAAAGCAGAGAATCCAATCAGATAAAGAAACCCAGATAGTACAGAGAATCCAATCAGATAAAGAAACCCAGATAGTACAGAGAATCCAATCAGATAAAGAACCCCAGATAGTGCAGAGAATCCAATCAGATAAAGAAACCCAAATAGTACAGAGAAACCAATCAGATAAGCTCGGAAGTGGGGATTTTGGCCGAAAATGTGGTAGAGACTACGCAAGTTGGTTTTTTGGCCGGAAATGTGGTAGAGACCACGCAAGTCGAATGGTACAAGCTCTATATTTATGATATAAATAAGGAACGTAAATGAAGCCCCTTCCATCGGGTGATGCGAAGGGAGAAATAGGAGTATTACTATGGCAGATAACATGACACCGGAAGAGAGAGCAGCACGCGTTCTCGCAAAGTCTCCGGAAGCACAGAAGAAGCAGGAAGAGAAGAAGAAGCAGGAAGAGGATCCTTTCTACACTGAGGCCAATCCGCATTCTCATGTTAAGCATATGATCGGTATTGTCAGTGGTAAAGGCGGCGTTGGTAAGTCTTCCGTAACCGCAATGCTGGCAAATTACCTGGTCGCAGAGGGATTCAAGGTTGGTATTCTCGATGCAGATATTACCGGACCTTCCATTCCTAAGATGTATGGTGTTCACGGACCGACCACTGGTACCGAGGATGGCGCATATCCCGTGGAAGCTGAGAATGGCGTGAAGATTATGTCCATCAACCTTATGCTCGATTCTGAAGAAGAACCCGTCGTATGGCGCGGACCAGTCATCGCAGGCGCTGTAAAGCAGTTCTGGACGGATGTGATGTGGGGCGATATAGATTACCTTCTGGTAGATATGCCTCCTGGAACCGGCGATGTTCCCCTGACTGTTTATCAGTCCCTTCCGATTAACGGAATCGTCATCGTAACCTCTCCTCAGGATCTGGTTCGTATGATCGTGACCAAGGCCGTTAACATGGCGAATATGATGCATGTTCCCGTTCTCGGAATTGTTGAGAATTACAGCTATCTCAAGTGCCCGGATTGTGGCAAGGAGATCAAGGTCTTCGGTGAGAGCCACATCGAAGAGGTTGCAAAGGATCTGCAGCTCGCAGTTCTTGGCAAGCTTCCCTTGAATCCTGAATTCGCTGAGAAGGCAGATGCAGGCCGTGTATTCGATATGAAGAGCGAAGATCTGCAACGCGCAGCAAGCGTTCTCAAGGCACTGAAATAAGACAACAGCGCACATCCTAGGAATAGGAAGTGCGCTGTTTTTTCGTATGCCAGGCAAAAGGCTGCCTTACATTTTGAACCTGGTCCCTGAGGGTCAGCTCAGCTTAGAATTCTTCAGAGGTCTCGGGCTCGGGATAGGTCACGCCGAAGGTCTCAACGGTAACGGATTTCATTACCTGATCGCCAAGAGGACGATCGCTCCAGTCGGTAGGCTCTTCAGCGATGCGGTTAACGACGTCCATGCCTTCGATAATCTTGCCGAATGCAGCATACTGTCCGTCGAGGTGAGGCGCATCCTTGTGCATGATGAAGAACTGAGAACCGGCAGAATCAGGAACTGCGGTACGTGCCATGGAGAGAACACCAGCGGTGTGCTTGAGGTCGTTCTTGAAGCCGTTGCCGGAGAACTCACCCTTGATGCAGTAGCCAGGGCCGCCCATTCCAGTGCCGTCCGGATCGCCACCCTGCAGCATGAAGCCTTTGATGACGCGATGGAAGATAACACCATCGTAGAAGTTGTGGTTGATAAGAGAGATGAAGTTATTGACGGTGTTGGGCGCAATCTCAGGATAGAGCTCAGCCTTCATAACATCGCCATTTTCCATGGTAATGGTTACAATCGGATTCTGTGCCATAATAGGACTCCTTTTCATAAATATAGATCGTTTCGTACGTTACGGAACGGAATCTATTTTAGCACATCCATAGAGCCTGCGTAAAATGAGACTGCATGAAAATGCGGTCTTTATTTTTATTTCATATTATTTAGGAAGATTTTATAATTCCTTCCTTAATTCTTTAGAAAGCGGTTGTAGATTTTAGATATTCTTAATTGGTTTTGACGTCAGGGCAGAGTATTCTCTTTGTACGGATTGAAATTCCGGAAGAACTTGAAGAAATACAGTTTTGTAGGAGGAAAAACATGCAGGATATTATTAAGGAATATGGTCCGGCCTTGATAACGGTCGTGGCAATTGTTGCTCTGGTCGCCTTGGTTGGATTCCTGATTGGAAGCGATGGAAACAGTGTTGTGGGTCAGGCCTTCAGTAGTCTGATCAGCGATTTCTTCAGTAATGCCTCCGCCGCGGCGAAGCAGGGAGTAGGAGGCGAATGAGTTGTCACGGAGTGGATTTGAGATAAGAGAAGAGGACAGACCTGCATACTTTGGTCCATTGTTCCCTTTTGTTGAAGATGATGATATTACCGACATCGACTTCAACGGAAGAGAAGTGTGGATTACAGATTGCAGGTCCCATCGATATATAGCAGAAAACTGTCAACTGTCAGAAGAATTCGTGGAAGGATTTTCTAAGAGAATCGCGAATGCTGTCAGTCGTCCCTTCCATAAGTTGAGTCCTGTACTAGAGGCGGAGACAGATACCTTAAGGGTCACGATTGTCCATGAATCTGTCTGCCAGGGGAAGAGAACCTTCTGTATTCGGAAATCCCTGCCCAGAGTGCGTCTTACGGAAGAGAATGCAATCAGTAGTGGCTATGCAAGCCGGGAGATCCTTACTCTGCTGAAGAACTGTATTCGAGCGAGGATGAATATTGTCTTTGCAGGCAATCCTGGTGTCGGGAAGACAGAGTGTGCGAAGTTCTTTTCATCCTATATCCCTGAGAATGCCAGAGTGATCACCATAGAGGATAATCCGGAATGGCATTACAGCAGCGTGAATCCAGGGAAGGACTGCGTCGAGATGAAGGTCGGTGAGTCCATGGATTATACCAAGGCGATTAAGACCTGCCTGCGTCTGAACCCGAGCTGGATGTTTCTGTCAGAGGCCAGGTCTGAAGAGGTTCGCTATCTTTTGGAAGGTTTCTCTACCGGTGTTCGTGGTATTACAACTCTTCATACCGATGATGTTCGTAAGATTCCAGATCGTATCGTGAATATGATCGGAGATGGGAAGGCGGAAGAGAGAGTTGAGAATGATGTCTATTCCTTCATAGATCTTGCGGTTCTGATCCGTCGTAAGGAGGTTCGGAATGATGCGGGTTTCCATGAGAACAGGCGATATATTGATCAGATCTGTTTCTTCAGTCGTGAAGACCATGAGAATCATATCTATATGGTGGTAGAAGATGGCAGGGTCATAACAGAGGAACTGCCGGAGGTAATTCGCAAGAGATTTGAGAACGAAGGGATTTGCTCGCCTTTTTCGGAAGAGCAGACGGAGCCTGCCGGATCAGAAGATAGCAGGGCAGAGGATATCAGGAATGAGAATAACAAGACGGAAGATATCTGGAATGAGGATAACAGGGCAGAGGATATCTGGAATGAGAATAGCAAGACAGAAGATATCGGGGCAGAGGATATCTGGAATGAGAATAGCAAGACAGAAGATAGCAGGGCAGAGGATATCTGGAATGAGAATAGCAGGATAGAGAATACCAGAACAGAGGATTCCAAGGTAGATAATTCAAAGAGTGAAAGGCTAACAGATCTGTTAACCATCAATAATAAGGTATATTTCAAAACACTTGATGTCGAAGAAGAGACGAAGAATCGTGAAGATGAGCTAGAACTCAGGGAGCGGATTGCAGACGAGCTATCCAGGGTAGCAGAAAGAGGAGTGACCTATGGCGGTAAGAGAGAATATTTCTGAAGAATTACAGAAATATGGCTATGTATTCTCCTGGAAGAAGAACATAGTTTTATACGTGATTGCATTCCTTTCTACCATACTTCTGGGGCGGCTCTTTCGGCTACAGGGGATTACGCAGATCCTGCTCTGCATCGGAACCTTACTGATGTTCCCTTTCTTTCTCATGAATACCTACCGTAGCCGGTATAACCAGAAGCGCTTCTCGGATCTGAATATCTATATGGAGCAGTATCTCTATTCTTTTCAGAAGACGGGGAAGGTATTAGAGACACTGGAGGATGTATCGAAGCTCTTTGTGGATGGTGAGATGAAGACATGTATAGAAGAGGCTTTGTCGGTAATCAATCACACATTTGATGAAGTTGATGTGGAGAGGAAGGCTCTGGGACTGATCTATCAGGCGTATCCTTACAGTGGCTTAATGAGTATGCATAGTTTCTCGCTTGATGTAGAGAAGAATGGTGGCGAATACGGGAATGCTATTCTGCTCCTTCTGGAATCGAGAAGGATGTGGGCGGATCGTAATTATGAACTTCTGAAGGATAAGAAGCATGAGAGGACCAGGGTCATCCTATCGATCATCACGACGCTTTTGCTCTGCTCTATGATCTATCTTCTCAGTATGACACTGAAACTTGATGTCGCAGATAATCCTATTGCCCAGGCAGTGACATTGATTGTCCTCTTGTCAGATCTATGGATCTTCTATCTGGCAGATCGCAAGTTTTCCCAGGATGATGCGATCTGTGACCAAAAGCAGAAGACGGAAGATGTGCTGAAGGCAGCACAAAGAATGAAGAAGTATAAGAGGGAGACAATCTTTGGGAAAATGGCTTATCGCGCAGCTAGAAAGCGTGTGATGAGACAGGTGGAGAAGGATTTCCCTAAATGGTTAATGCAGATCTCCCTTCTCCTACAGAGTGATAACGTACAGGTTGCCATACAGAAGTCTTATGACGATGCTCCGGAGATTCTGAAGGAACCGATTCTGGAAATGGTATATGAGATGCAGGTGAATCCGGCAGGAATGGAACCCTACCTGCATTTTCTGGAAGAATATGGACTTCCGGAGGTGAGCTCCTCTATGAAGATGCTCTATTCGATCTCTGAGGGAACAGGAGGGGATGTGACGGCTCAGATTGGAGATATCATCCGTCGCAATCAGGCTCTGACGGATAGAGCTGATCGACTGAAGAATGAAGATGCCATGGCGGGGATGTATGCCTTGTTTTTAGCACCTCAGATTACGGGTGGATTCAAACTGGCAGTGGATATGGTTTTACTTTTCATCGTCTATATGGCGCGGCTGGGTAATCTATCTTAGATCTGTCAGGGGCGATATCCTTGTTTAAGTAAGGAGGGTGAAATGGATACGATTATCAAGTCTTTTGTGGGCTGCTTTTTTCTCCTGCTTCTGGTTTATCTGGGAATTGGGATCTCGAGTGCATCGATTGATGCGAGGAATGCGGAACGATCAGCATCTTCCTATGCATCGCGTATTAGTTGCAGTAATTACTCATCTCAGGTGGTGGAAGACTGTAAGGCAGACGCCATGCAGGAAGGATATGAACTTAAGGTTCAGCTGATGAAGCCGCGTGACAGAGAATATTCGACCTATGGGTCCTTAGAACTTATCTATCATTATCGGATACCGATTCTGAATATGAATCAGGAACAGTGTATCTACGCAGATATTCTATGAATCAGAAACAGTGTATCTACGCAGATATTCTATAAAACAGAGACAGAGTGTTAAGGTGGATGATTAAGTATTTGAAGGGGGAGATCTTATGAGAGAGCTGATGGAAGACTATGGATTGGCAATATTCTATTCCATTATGGGAATGGCTGGTGTCCTGGGATTTGTCTATCTGATCCTGGAGGTAAGCGTATGAAAGAGATACTGGAAGAATACGGTAGAACGGCTTTGGGTTACTTTGCAGGAATCATGCTGCTTCTTATGTGCCTCTTTCTCTTGCAAGGGCCTTTCTGCCAGACCATGGCAAGCTATATAGGGAGGACGTTCTAGAGATGCAAGTTGTAATTCGGGAATATGGTGGAAGTATTATCTGTGCAGTATGCCTTGTTTTTCTCACGGCTTTTCTCTTCCTGCATTTTGGGGCAGGGAAGACGAAGGGACTCATGGGGGTTCTGGGAAATGCTGCAGTCCTTCCGGAAGAGGTTCATGCCATGGAAAGCTATCAATCCTCAGAGAAAGTAATAGAATCAGGCTCCCCGAGGATTGTAGCACCAGAGAATATCTATGCAGGAGACACGATAAGAGATGCATCAGAAGCCTTCTCTAAGTCGAGTGGAAACACGCTCAACGTGCGTGTTCTTCAGATTTTTGACCCGGATGGAGTGCGTATGACATCGAGTATCCTTACTTTTCCGAGGGAAGGAATCTATCGAATCAGACTCTGGGCGGAGGATGAGAAGGGACATGCTGGTACGGAGGAAGTCTATGTGGGGGTAAGACCCTAGGAGGAGTTATGAAGCAGGCAATGATAGGGATCGTCTCCCTGACCATACTGATCTTAGCGGCAGTTGCAATTCTTACAATCGAAGGCAGAACCATGAAGAAGAATGAACTGCATAGTGCAATTACCTACTCCAGTAAGGAGGTGCTTGGCTTACTGCAGAAGGAGAAGAAAGGTGCACCGGATAACAAAGAAGAACTGACACGATTGTTTACAGAGAATCTGAAGAAGAGGCTCTACTATGAGGAACATAAGAAGGCAGATAGAGACTATGAGATTACAGTAGATATGATCGCTGCAGATCCTGAAAAGGGGATTCTCTCCTGCAATGTAACGGAGGAATATAGACATCCGAACGGGAAGATGGGCCGCATCAGGGAAGGTGCTACGGTAGTGATCGAAGAGGAGGTGGAGATTCCCTTGCACAGAGTGGAATATGACATCTGTGTGGATGGAAGGTGGCAGATCTATAAGGTATTTATCCTTGAAGAAGGAAGTGATTTTCCGATGGTTGATCCACCGAAAATGCCCCAGGGGGCATTTAAGGGCTGGATGGATTCGGATCAAAAGCCTGCTAGGTTTCCTGCACGCCTTATGCAAGATGAAGTCTACACTTCAATTATCTGATAAATGAGAATGATTACTGATATTGGTTCAGGTACTGGTGAGGAACGTTTTCCGGGAGAATAATCGAGGTTTCGGTATAGTTTAACTCCAGGAAGGGAAGCTCTGCACAAATAATCTTACGTGCCATGAGGTCCAGGCTATGCATACCCTGCTGCAGAGGGTGCTCGCTTAGAACCGCATTGATGACACCCGCCTTCAACCATTCTGAACCACGGCCGAGCACGGTTCCAGTGATGACGATATAGTCCTCAGGATGCCCTGTATCAGCAATTGCCTGACAGACACCGTCCTGGCCACCGGCAGCGACATAGATGGTATTGATCTCGGGATGCCGTTTTAGAAGGTCCAAGGTAGCCTTATAGGAGAGAATATCGTCGTCCAGGGTCTCCATACGTTCCACCAGATGAATATGGGGATGCTCTTCAGTCACACACTGTTTTAATGCCTCCATGCGGATTCGATGAACGGGGACGGCCTGATTGCCATAGAGGACGCCTACATAGGCTTCTGATCTGCGAAGGAGTTCAATCATGGCAGCTGCAGTTCTTCCGCTGGCGGCAGCATCACAGCCAACGAAAGCGAAGCGATCGATCTTCTCACAGTCACTGTTGACGGTGAGGACAGGAATATCCTGATCGATAAGCTGCTTGAGCCGAGCCAGAATGAGATCGGAATCGTATGTGCTGATGATAAGTCCGGAGATACCAACTTCTTCCAGTTGATCCAGGGCATCGATAAAGGAATCTTCGTCATAATTGACGCGATGGATGATGGGCTCCAGGCCATAGACGGCAAATGTTCTCGACTGATAGATAATTCCTTTTTCAATCTCATTGTAGAAGTTTGTATCGTGAGCATAGAGAATGACACCAACGCGTTTACGCCTGGCTTGTGTCGCCAGCGCCATACCTGCCAGATTGGGCTGGAAGTTCTGTTCCTCCATGATGCGTCTGATTTTGTCAGCGGTTTTTTGGCTGACTCCGCCTCGATTGTTCAGTACACGATCGACGGTTCCGCGGGATACACCTGCAAAAGCGGCGATTTCTTTGATTGTTGCCATGTTAATCTCCCCGTAAGCATTGATTTAACGCTACTTTCATATCTTATCACAGTTATCCACAATATTGTGGATAAAGTGGTTGATAAAATTTCCAACCCAAAATAATTGTGGAAAACTCCTTGGATCAAGGTAAATTGGATGCAATTTGATGAGATGAGTAGATGCAAGCGAACGAACCATAGGTACCGTAAATATAGCCTTAGTAAAAATAACTCCATGTTGAAAATACAATCAACATAGCACCAAGGGCCGGTTTTACTCTCATGACTATGCAAAGTGATTTCCATGTTCAAAAAAAGTAAATTTCTTGCTTCATCTTCGTCTGGAAGTGATAAAATATGATTCGTTCGGAAGCGTAGCTCAGCTGGGAGAGCACCTGGGTCACAACCAGGTTGTCGTGGGTTCGAACCCCGCCGTTTCCACTTCCTATATGTACTTTGAAGAAGCACTTTCTGGTCCGGGCTCCGGATTAGAAAGTGCTTTTTGATTGAGCTTTGGATGACACATGCTCATGTGTATGGCGTTTGATTTCACAAAATGTACACACTTTACACCCAGTTTGGTCACAACCATTCGGTAAGATAAGATCATCAAAGATGAAACACATACAAGCTTTGAGAATCTTTTTCATAATCCTCCCATAAAAAAGATGCCTTGTGCGAGAAGGCATCTTTTTTCTTTTTATAAAAAGTTTATGTGGATTTCACATATTAAACGCACTATCAACTTACTATAGTTTCATAAGATTTACAGAAAGGATGGACAGGAGCATGGACTATAAGCGGAAAGCAGATCTTGTGGAAGGACTGCAGCAGGCCATTATGAAGCCGGTAACAGGCCAGTGGGGCCTTGCAAGTACAGAAGGAGAATATATCGATGATCGAGTCGCCTTCGAGACTTATGATGAGGAAACGAAACAGAAGATTCTCGAAGAACGTAGACTTCGTGATGAATATATTGAGAAGGCCAGAGAAGAGAAGAGACAGAAGGAAGCAAATGATGCACTTCTGAAGGCAATCTACCAGCAGAGAAGAGGAAAGTGATATTCAATAGATCATTTCTTCTCTAAGACCTCTGACTACTCCCACGGGCAAGCCTGTGGGTTTTACACCGCAATTTATAACCCTGAATTGAAAAAGACCACAAATCTGAAATTTATCAGATTTGTGGCCTTTTTGATTGTCGGATTTTGAACAGATTAGAATGAATTACTCGTCTACAGAGTAGTTCGGAGCTTCCTTGGTGATGTGAATGTCATGAGGATGAGACTCACGGAGTGCTGCGGAAGTGATCTTTAAGAACTTACCCTTCTCCTGCAGATCCTTGATGGTAGGAGCACCATTGTAGCCGAGACCAGAACGGATACCACCAACGAGCTGGAAGATAACGTCTTCGAGAGGTCCCTTGTAAGCAACACGGCCTTCAACACCTTCCGGAACAAGCTTCTGATGTCCGGACTGGAAGTAACGGTCAGCAGAACCATTCTTCATGGCAGCGATACTTCCCATACCTCTGTATACCTTGAACTTACGTCCCTGGAAGAGTTCGAATTCACCCGGAGCTTCGTCACAGCCTGCAAGCATGGAGCCCATCATACATACGGAACCACCAGCTGCAAGAGCCTTAACCATATCGCCGGAGAGCTTCAGACCACCATCAGCGATGATGGGACGACCGAATTCCTGAGCTGCCTTGTAAGCGTCCATAAGAGCGGTAATCTGAGGAACACCGATACCTGCAACGACACGAGTGGTGCAGATGGAACCAGGTCCGATACCGATCTTAGCGGCATCAGCACCGGCCTCGAAGAGGGCCTTAGTGCCTTCGTAGGTTGCTACGTTACCAGCGATAATCTGGAGATCAGGATATACGGACTTGATCTTCTTGATTGCTTCCATGATGTTCTTAGAATGACCATGTGCGGAATCAAGAACGATAACATCAACATGAGCATCGTAGAGAGCGGTGACACGATCCATCATGTTGGAAGTGATACCAACAGCAGCACCGCAGAGCAGACGGCCCTGGGCATCCTTAGCGGAGTAGGGATACTGAATCTGCTTCTCGATATCCTTGATGGTGATAAGACCGCAGAGACGACCTTCTTCATCAACGATGGGGAGCTTCTCTTTACGAGCAGCGCCGAGAATGTTCTTAGCTTCCTCGAGAGTGATGCCAACAGGAGCGGTAACAAGATTCTCAGAAGTCATGCATTCGCTGATCTTCTTGGAGTAATCGGTCTCGAACTTGAGGTCACGGTTGGTGATGATACCAACGAGCTTCCGCTTGTCATCAACGATGGGAACACCGGAGATACGGAACTTACCCATCAGATTGTCTGCGTCCTGAAGAGTGTGGTCCGGGGAAAGGTAGAACGGATCAGTAATGACACCATTCTCGGAACGCTTAACCTTGTCGACTTCATCAGCCTGTGCCTCGATGGACATATTCTTGTGGATAATACCGATACCACCCTGACGTGCCATAGCGATTGCCATGCGATGTTCAGTTACGGTATCCATAGCTGCGGACATCATAGGGATGTTCAGCTTGATGCTGTTCGTGAGGTTCGTGGAGAGATCTACCATATCGGGGGTAATCTCAGAGTACTGCGGAACCAGCAGAACGTCGTCAAAAGTAATGCCTTCACCAACTATTTGTGACATTGTTTCCTTCCTTTCCTGAAAGTAAGTCGGCGGAAAACCGACGGACATTATGTAGTTTCTTAAGATGTTATTAATGATAAATTTTAGCAAAGGAATTGTACGAATTCAATGAACAAAATATGAAATAATGGACAGGTTTTGGCACAATCTTTTAGCAATTTAGTTGATTGAAGAAATGTAGAGCATCTCGAGGTGTGGTAGAATAGAAAAGCATAGTTCGATTTTTGAATGTGGGGAAGGAATCGATATGAAGAATCTGTTTACCGGCCCGCGTGGTCCTAAGGACCTGAATGGTCCGAATATTGTCACAGCACTGATTGTTCTTGTAACAACAGTTATTGTTATTTTGATTGGCGTATATGGTAAGTCGCATCCTATGCTTACGGAGAGCCCTGCTGAATATCTTCAGGAAATCGCAGAGTACTTGGAAAGGTAAGGGTAGCAGATGCAGGAATTATTAAAGAATAAGAAGTTGCCTTATGCAACGATCCTTCTTGTTGTACTGAATGTGATCTGGTTCGCTGTAGAGAGTGCGCATGGAGACTCTGAGGAGGCCTACCTTGGTATCCTGTATGGAGCCCAGTTTACGCCTCTGGTTATGTCTGGTCAGTCATGGAGACTGTTTACAGCACTATTTGTTCATTTCGGATCCAGTCATATCTATGGCAATATGATTGCCCTTCTGATCATCGGTATTACATTAGAGAGGCTGATTGGTCCCATCCGTTTTCTTGTGATCTATCTCTCATCCGGTGTTATGGCGAATGTTGTCACCATGGTGATCGAGTTGGGAATGAAGTCAGGTGACTATATTGTCTCGGCTGGCGCTTCCGGCGCAATCTTTGGAATTCTTGGAGCACTGGCAGCAACGGCTGTAGTAGATAAGAAGAAAACCTGTACCAGTATCGAGCCGGTAGGCGTTATCATCGCTCTTGTCTTCCTCTTCTTTAATAGTATGGGAGAAGGAGTGGATGTTGGCGCACACTTCTTTGGAATTATATTTGGATTCCTCTTTGGCTACATCACTCGTGATCACGATATGAATGGAGATCTCGATTTCCTGCAGGCGGACGCGCCCAAGGCAGCTAAGGGAGCCTATCGTAATCCTTATGCCAACAACGCATATGCGCCCAGGCAGATGCCAGGTGACCAGCCCCGGAATCTGTATCAGATGCCAGGTGGCCAGCCCCAGAATCTGTATCAGATGCCGGGTGGCCAGCCCCGGAACCTTCCTCCGAATGTGATTGAGGTGAATGGACGTCTGTATTACAAGACCGCAGGTAATCGCCCGGGAATGCCCTATATTCCACCAGTATATGAGACGCTGAGTTCTTACCCCAACCCGGATCAGTATCCGAATCCCGGCCAGTACCCCAACCCGGGTCAGTACCCGAATCCCGGCCAGTACCCCAACCCGGATCAGTACCCGAATCCCGGCCAGTACCCCAACCAGGGTCAGCAGAGAACGCCCATCTTCCGTGAGCGTAGCAAGAAGACCTGGATCATCTATGTGATTATTGCAATCATCTTTATCCTTTCCTTTTTAGGCGACTAGTTTGTGCCTTTTTTCGACCGGAAAGTAAAGTTTTAAAACGATCTTGAGACCCGAAAGTAAATGATAGAATCCCGGAGGACGATATGGAATTTCGCCCATGTATTGATATTCATAATGGTAAGGTAAAGCAGATCGTCGGCGGCAGCCTGCGCGATCAGGGCAACTATGCCAGAGAGAATTTTATCTCAGAGAAGCCGGCAGAATATTATGCGGACCTTTATCGCAGGGACGGCCTGCGCGGTGGTCATGTAATCCTCTTGAATTCCCGCGACAGCGAATATTATGAGAAGACCAGACAGGAAGCATGTTCGGCTCTTGCAGCATTCCCGCAGGGCATGCAGGTGGGCGGTGGAATTCGTGATGATAATGCAGAAGCCTTCCTGGATGCAGGCGCTTACGCAGTCATTGTGACCTCTTTTGTTTTCGCCGGAGGTGAGATCCTGACCCGGAACCTGGATCGCTTAGTCAGAAATGTAGGGCAGGACCACATCGTGCTGGATCTATCCTGCAGAGCGCGTGACGGAAGTTTCTATATCGTGACCGATCGTTGGCAGAAGTTTACAGATCTGGAACTTACACCGAAGCTTCTGACGGAACTGTCTTCTTCCTGTGCAGAATTTCTGATTCATGCCGCGGATGTGGAAGGGCAGCAGAATGGAATCGATGAAGAAGTGACGAAGATTCTGGCAAGCTACACCCAGAAGGAGGACGCACTTCCTACAACTTATGCAGGTGGAATTCGCTCCCTGGAAGATATCGAAAAACTGAAGAATATCGGAAATAATCGAGTTAATTACACGGTGGGTTCTGCCCTGAATCTCTTTGGCGGATCACTGGACTATGAAGAACTGCTGAGCATGCAGAAGTAGTATTTGAACAGAAGAAAACAGCTATCATCAAATAGATTGCCTTTATAAGAACAAGAAAATTTTGTTTACACAACTATAATTACGAGAAATAAGGGGAGCATATGGGTAAAAAGAAGGGCATAAATGCCGAGAAGGTCATGCTGATTCTTCTCGCACTTATGGTGCTGGCAGGCGCTATCGTTATCAGCGTCCTCTTTACGATGAGGGAGAGAAATAAGCCGAGCCTTGTGGCTGCCAATCGTACGATCATTCTGAATGGAAACTATCTCGATACAGATCATGAGATCTATTCTTCTCCCAAGAGAAAGGCTTATTGGCTGCCGGCAGAAGATACGATGAGGGAATTGGCCGTTACCTTCCGACAGTCGACAAATCTGTCAACTGTCAGATTTTGTCTGGATGAGAACTCTTATGAACTGAGTCCCATGTCCAACAAACTCTATGGGTGTGGAAAGAGAAATAAGAAGACACTGATCAGTGATTCGGGTCGTTTTCCGGTACTCAGTGTCAATGGGACGCTCTACATTTCTACCAGCTTCATGCAGAAACATCTGGATTGCAGCGTGGATGATCTGACGGATTATGATATGTCGATTGCGATCATTCACCATGACAGTGTTCGTGAGAGACTGGATGCGTCCTGGACGGAGGAGAAGAGAATCGCTCATGCCTTCGGTGGTCTGGGCAAGAAGGTTTACACTGAGTCGGCAGAGGCCTTCATGCATAATTACGATCGTGGATTTCGCGTCTTCGAAGTAGATCTGGAATATACGTCGGATGGCATTCTGGTGGGTGCGCATAGTTGGGACAACAATTATCTGAAGAAGACCTTTGGTTATCTGCGGCCGGATGACGATGACGGCGAATGGTTGACAAGGGCTGAGTTCCATGAACTTCAGCAGACGACGAAGTATAGCCCCTTGACCTTCAACCAGATGTGCCAGCTTCTTACGACCTATTCGGATGCAATATTGATTATTGACGGAAAGTATAATGATGAGGAGACGGTGCATAGAGAATATGCAGATATCCTGCGGACCTGTCAGGAATATCCCGGTGTTGCGGATCGCCTGATTCCTACGATCTACAATCAGAAGATGTACAGCTGGGTTTCGGATATCTATAAGTGGCATTCCATGATCTACATGTGGTACCAGTTAGAACCTGCAAGCTTCTCTCCGACAAATGAACTGAAATTTGCCTTTAGTCATGGCATTCCGGCGGTTGCTTATGGTGACAAGCGCGAGAATGAACTTATTAATAATGAAGCGAGAAAGTATGGAATTAAGACTTACGTCCATACGATCGATGATGAGGATATTGCCATGCGCCTGGAGAATGATAATGTCTATGGGCTGATCACGAACAGCCTGGCGCCGGAATATTAAGGAATATTAAGGAAGAATAGGGAATTTCTTGACGGGCAATATGCCCGGTGATAGACTTTTTTAGCAGATACAAAGATGTATTGCGCATGATTATTTTGAGAAATTAGTACATGCCCAGCCCGTAATGAGGGTTGGGTATACTATTTTTGACAGAGAGGTGGTGGGTACATGAGATTTGCCAAGATGCAAGGTTGCGGTAATGACTATGTATATGTCGATGTTACAAAGCAGATGATCCCTGATCCGGAGAAGACGGCACAGTTCGTAAGTGATCGTCATTTCGGTATCGGATCGGATGGATTGATTCTGATCGCATCTTCAGAAGTTGCTGATTTTCAGATGATTATGTATAACTTGGATGGTTCTCGCGGCGAGATGTGTGGCAACGGTATTCGTTGCGTCGGTAAGTATGTCTATGATCACCATCTGACCGACAAGACCACGATTACCGTGGAGACCTTGGCAGGCATTAAGACACTGGAACTTACGCTGGGGGAAGACGGCCTGGTAAGCAAGGTTCGTGTGGACATGGGAAGCCCCATCTATGATGCACCGAAGATTCCGGTGATCTTCCCTAAGGACCGCATGATCAATGAGCCTATCGAAGTCAAGGGCAAGCTCTATCACGGCACTGCAGTTTCCATGGGCAATCCCCACCTCGTCATCTTTCAGGAAGAGGATGTAAGGGGCATGGACCTCGCAGTGGTCGGTCCACATTTCGAGACGCATGAGACCTTCCCCAAGCGTGTGAATACGGAATTCGTAAATGTACTCGACAGACAGCACCTTCGTATGAGAGTATGGGAACGTGGATCTGGTGAGACCCTCGCCTGCGGAACCGGTGCCTGTGCAGTCTGCGCGGCAGCGGTGATGAATGGTCTGACGGATGAGAAGGTGGAGATCGAACTGCGCGGCGGCATTCTTACCGTCGAGTACAACAGGGCGAGCGAGACCATCTACATGACCGGCCCCGCCACCACCGTTTTCGAAGGAGACATTGACGTTCCGAATATCGGCGATCCGACGCCGGACGAGGATGTAAGAATATATTCGATGTAACGCTCGACTTATGACAGAAGGACTGACTGGAGAGACTAACATGGGACAGACCATCAGAACGCTATATCTGGAAGGAATTCTTAATGAAGACCGGACTTTCCTCGCGAAGGCCCGGTCTTTCGGTTACAATATTATCCCTTTTGGACTGCCTGCCGGCATGGTACTCGATGGTGATGGCACCCTGGTGACCGCGACAGAGGGCACGGATGTAGAGAATAACTTCGTCTTCGGACAGGATGCTTCCTTCGGAAATGTAGAGCATCCCGATACTCCCCTGATCCAGGTTGCCGTCTGTATCAGCCAGAAGAGTGTGGACCGTTTCCTCGAAGAAGGAGTTCCTGTGCTGGGATGCGAGCTGAAGGACAAGCGTCTGTCCGGCTGTATGTATATCGTAGATGATGTGGATGTTATCGATGATGATCTTCTCTACAAGGTCTACTGCAGACACTTCGAACTCCCCATGAAGATCTTAGAGACCCAGAGAACTGAGGTAAGAGAGATTGCAGTTTCTGACATTCCGGCTCTTCGTAAGATCTATGCCAAGCCTGGTATGACAGACTATATCGAAGATCTCTATCAGGGCGAAGAGGAAGAGATCTATCAGAAACAGTATATTCACAATATCTATGGGCTCTATGACTTCGGACTCTGGGCTGTCATCAGCAGGAAGACCGGAGATCTCATCGGAAGAGCTGGTATTGAAGTAAAAGATGGCTTTCAAGAAGGAACCGTGGAACTCTCTTACCAGATTGATCCGGATCTCTGGGGCAGAGGCCTTGCAACGGAAGTATGCGTAGAGATTCTTCGTTATGCGGAGCAGAAGCTAGGCAAGACAGCTGTGATTGCAAGAGTGGATCCTGAGAACTACAGATCTATCGGCCTTCTCAAGCGTCTCGGATTCCAGTCGGTAAAGGGGGAACGCCTGAAGAACTTTATGGCACAGGACGCGGATATCCAAGCCTTTTTATCTTCTGGAACCACAGAAGGAAAAAGCGACAGAGTGTATTGTAAAGAATTGTCATAAAGTTTATAATTTTATATCAATCATTTTAGTCAAACGATTTTGGGGAGGAGGTAAATCCATGGACGAACATGAGCAGGAGAAGATTCAGGAACTCGAGATGAAATTGCATAAGGATCACCGTGGGGTTATCTCTACATCGGATTTCCAGGATCCGGAAGCAATCTATAAGCGCATGATCCAGAGAATCCGCATGTATCATCCCAATACCGATATCTCCATGATCGAGAAGGCTTATCATTTTGCCGCGGATAAGCATAAGGGCCAGAAGCGTAAGTCTGGCGAACCTTATATCATTCATCCCCTTTGCGTCGGTCTGATCCTTGCAGATCTGGAGTTGGATAAGGAGACCATCACAGCTGGTATTCTCCATGATGTTGTGGAAGATACAGATACGTCTGTAGAGGATATCTCCCGTGAATTCTCTTATGAAGTTGCCCTGCTGGTGGACGGTGTCACGAAGTTAGGACAATTAGATTACGATAAGGATAAGGTAGAAGTTCAGGCAGAGAATCTCCGTAAGATGTTCCTTGCCATGGCGAAGGATATCCGTGTCATCCTGATCAAGCTTGCCGACAGACTGCATAATATGCGTACTCTTCGCTATATGACGCCTGCCAAGCAGAAGGAGAAGGCTAAGGAGACGATGGAGATCTATGCGCCTCTGGCTCAGAGACTCGGTATCTCCAAGGTGAAGATCGAACTCGACGATCTGTCTCTTCGTTATCTGGAACCGGAAGCCTATTACGACCTGGTGGAGAAGGTTTCTTCCCGCAGACAGGAACGTGATGAATATGTACAGAAGCTGATCGATGATGTCTCTAAGGAGATCCGTAGAAATGGCATCGAGGCAACCGTAGAGGGCCGCGCGAAGCATTTCTTCAGCATCTATCGTAAGATGGTCAATCAGCATAAGACCTTAGATCAGATCTTCGACCTCTTTGCAGTTCGTATTATTGTTGATTCCATCAAGGACTGTTATGCAGCCCTCGGTGTCATCCATGAGATGTATACTCCGGTACCCGGACGTTTCAAGGATTATATCGCTATGCCCAAGCCCAATATGTACCAGTCGCTTCACACGACGGTTATTGGACCAAACGGCAGCCCCTTCGAAGTTCAGATTCGTACCTATGACATGCATCGTACCAGTGAATACGGTATCGCAGCTCACTGGAAGTATAAGGAATCCGGCTCCGGTGCTACCATTAATCAGGAAGAGGCGAAGCTCTCCTGGCTCCGCCAGATTCTCGAATGGCAGCAGGACATGTCCGATAATAAGGAATTCATGACCCTCCTTAAGTCTGACTTTAACCTCTTTGGCGATACGGTTTTCTGCTTCACCCCGACGGGTGATGTTAAGAACCTGCCCAAGGGATCTACCACCATCGACTTTGCGTATTCCATCCATACTGCGGTAGGTAACCGTATGGTCGGAGCCAAGGTCAATGATAAGCTGGTTCCAATCGATTACGAGATCCAGAATGGAGATCGTATCGATATTATTACTTCTCAGAATTCCAAGGGCCCCAGCCCTGACTGGCTCAAGGTCGTTAAGTCGACCCAGGCGAAGAATAAGATCAACCAGTGGTTCCGTACCCAGGCCAAGGAAGATAATATCAACCGTGGTCATGATCTTCTGGTTTCAAATGCCAAGTCCAAGAATATCGATCCTTCCATGATCAACAAGCCGGAGTATCAGGCAGTGATCATGCGTCGTTATGGTTTTAATGACTGGGAATCTGCACTTGCATCCGTCGGCCGTGGCGGACTCAAGGAAGGACAGGTCATCAACCGTATGTATCAGGAGTTTTTGAAGGATCATCCTCTCATTCAGACGGATGATGATGTCCTTAGAGAAGTCAACCATACGGATGCAGATGGCTCGACAGATTCTTCCAATCAGAATCAGAATGCCCAGCACAACCATCGTCATTCCTCGAATGGAGTCCGTATCAAGGGAGCACCGGATCTTCCGGTTCGCTTCTCCAGATGCTGCAGCCCGGTTCCCGGAGACGATATCGTTGGATTCATTACCCGTGGTCGTGGTGTAACCATTCACCGCACGGATTGTATCAATATCATGAACCTGCCCCAACTCGATCGTGAGAGACTGATTGACGCAGAGTGGGATGCAACCGTACTCGAGAAGAAGACGGATGAGCACTTCGAGGCAACGATCCGCATCTACGCCCAGAACCGTACCGGTCTTCTGGTCGATATCTCGAAGGTATTCACAGAACGCGAGATTGATATTCATTCCATTAATACCAGAACGTCCAAACAGGGCGTTGCAACCATTGTTGTTACCTTCTTGATCTCCAGTCGTAACGAACTCTCGACCCTGATTGCTAAGATCAAGGCTATCGAGAACGTGATTGATATCGAGCGTACAACAGGCTGATACAGGAGCGATGATGAAGGCGGAATTGCAAGGGTATGTGGTCGGCCCGATTCAGACCAATTGCTATATTCTGTCGGATGAAGAGACCAGACAGGCAATCCTGATTGACCCAGGCCCTGGCAGCGATAAGCTGATAGCAGAGCCGGAGCGCCAGGGACTTTCTCTTGTTGCTATTCTCATGACCCATGCGCACTGGGATCATATCGCCTGTGCTGAGACCTTCCATGAGAGATACAGAGCACCTCGTTATCTTCTGCAGGCCGAGACGATTACCGCCTCCGATCCTGAGATCAATCTCTCGGGAGAATTCGAGGGTATGGGAAGGAGCTATGACTGGGATAAGCTGGTGACAGATGGACAGAAGGTCGAGATAGGTCCTTTCAAGTTTACCTGCCTTGCAACACCCGGACATACCCCCGGCGGTGTCTGCTATTATTTCGAGAAAGAAGGTTTTCTCTTCGCAGGGGATTCCCTCTTCGAAGGTTCTGTTGGAAGAACAGATTTCCCGGGTGGCAGCATGTCACAGCTGGTAAGATCCTTACAGGAGAAGGTTCTCTGCCTTCCGGATGAGACCAAGGTATTCCCTGGACATGGTGGGGAGACTGAAATCGGCTATGAGCGGAAATACAATCCTTATTTAAGCATGTATTGACGTAGGATTACTTTAGCATTGCTATTGACGTAGGATTACTTTAGCTTTGCTCTTGATTTATGATTACTTTAGCTTTGCTATTGACGTATAATTACTTTAGCTTTGCTCTTGACTTATAATTACTTTACCAGTTGCCTTAATTTTCAAAATTACCATTTCAATATCATTTGAATTGAATTTTGCCTTCTGTTTATTGGGGGATACAGAGAATGCTTGAGAGTTATTTGGATATCGTGGACCAGGAGTATCAGCGAGTATCGGGCGGTGGGCGCAACATACTCCTGGTCCATTATAATGGGGAGCTTTCTCAGTCTGATATGAAGCTTCCGGAGAAGATGAAGGCGAAGGATGGTCCTGCAGTCGTACAGTGTGAGTATGATTACCGTGCGATACAGGAACCTATAGAGCCTTTTCTTGGTATGATCTACGGCCTGGTCATGAAGTTCGGAGATGGAGATCTCGAAGCTTTCATGGAACAGGCGGGCGTCTATGAACTTCATAAGGATATCTTCCGTTTCTACTGGAAGACAGGAGAAGCTGTTCGTAGGGAACCGATTATCCGTACAGAACTTGAGTATGAGAAGAAGCGCATGATAGATGAGATCGTCTCCATGATCTTCGCAGCAGCCGAACTGCATCCCTTCCTTCTCATTCTTAATCGCATGCAGATCGCAAATCATTCAACAGTGGAAGTGCTCTATCAGCTGGCTAGGGATAAACGTAAGAGCTGCTTTGGTATTATCCTTGGTCTCAGTGATTCCGTTGCATTTCCGACCTATACCGCTCATCTCTGGGAAAAGTTCACAGAGTATCTGGATGATGAGGGCTGTATCGCATCTATTGGTACAGCTGGCAATCCGATTACGATGAACGAGAATATTCCGCATTTTCGGGATCTGGGAGAGAAGCACTTCATTTCCATCAGAAACCATGTCACCTTCCTCGATATCCAGACGGCAGAATTCTATATCGACAAGATGCTGCCCCTCTTAGAGGATGATGCTTTCGGCATCTCTGAGGAGACCAAGGTGAATGCCTACTATGTCGCCTTCCAAGCGACATTCCTTATGCCGGATCTGTCACATGCGCTTGATATCGTGGGACGACTGGAGACAATCTATAAGGCGGATCCGGATGCTATGGATCCCTTCTATTACAGGCATCTTCTGATTTTGCTTCGCATGTACCAGAATGAACTGAAGGAAGCGCAGGAGCTTCTTCAGGAAGGTCTGAAGGATCCTGGACTTACAGAAGAGTGGAGATTCGTATACCTCCTTCGGGAAGCCATGGTGCGAATGAGTGCCTGGAATAATATCTTCTTCTGCCGTGAGAATCTGCAACTTAGCGAAGAACTTATATCAGGACTTAAGAAGAGAGGCTACTATAATCATCTGGCCTACATTGAACTCTATGCCTACGATAACGATAAAGCATCTGTTGAGAAGGCCGTCGATAAGAAGTCCCCTCATTTCGAGGAGGTCCTTCGTCTGGTAGAGAAGACGGGCAACCGCTTCCTGATGAATCTCGCTTATGAGAAGAACATCATGATCTCCTCGAGCTATGGCCTCAACCATATCGCCCTCTACTATTTCCATATGGGTACCATGGACCTGTCGCATGGAGTCGATCATGTGATGGGTGAGAGCTTCAACGGCATCGGCTACAATCTCTCAGCCCTGGGCCACTATGAGGAGGCTGAGCAGTTCTACCGCAAGGCTCTCTACGCTTTCCATGCCCTGAGCTGTTTAGAAGACGTCAGTGAGACCTTCTATAATATGGCCATGAACCGCATTGCCATGGGCTCCTACTATGAAGCGGAGGATGCCCTGAACGCTTGCGTTAAGGTGATTCGCCATCTTCGCCTCAATCGTCTTCGTGTCTGCAATATCTCCAAGCTCTACGCCCTTCTGTCGCTGACTTCCGTGCTGCAGGGCAACCTCTTTACGGCAGAACAGTACGAGCGGCGTGCTGCAAACTTCCTGGATTATTACATCAGCCGCGGCAACCAGATGGACCTGAAGCACGACTATTCGAATTACGACGATGAGATTCTGATCCTCTGCCTGGCCCGCGCCCTGATCGCTGATCGAAAGGGCCTTACGGAAGAGGCTGGGGAGAGTTTTAGGATGGTTGCAAGCTATCTCGAGCCTGCCGGAGGTAATGTCTATTACTGCAAGGCCATCTATTACGAGAACTATGTTCGCTATCTCCGTGAGAATTCATCGGATTCAGATGCCCTTCGGGAAATGGAGAGCGAATTCAAAGCATACGCCAAGAATCTGTCAGATCGCTGTGCCATCGAAGTGTCACAGTGGATCGAACTCTCGGAAGAATTTGATGACTTAGAGATCAGCGGGGCAGAAATCGATCGCCAGTTAGGTGAAGTGGAGGCTAGAAAACAGGCCAAGACCCTACGTCGCAATATGGAATTCCTTCAGATGTGGCAGAGACTTCTGAACGTCGAGGACATGAATCCCAGAGAACTCTTAGAGAATGCCATGCGCAGGTTCCAGGGCTACTTCTCTGTCGACCGCTGTATGTATCTGCAGTTTGCTGATGACAAGCTACCTAAGGTGCTCTATAACAATACGGATGTTGAGGTGTCAACGAAACTGGTGGAAGAGATCCGCAAGTCTCTTCGTATGAACATACATGGATTCGCTGTATCGAAGATGTCCAATGAATACTCGGATTACAGCGGACTCTTAGACTGCTTTGGTGGAGGGAAAGTCTGCTCCATGGTTGTGATTCCCTACCTTGTGGGCAGCAGACTTGATACTGTTTTCTTAACCTATGTCGAGATGCGCGAGAGCTGGTTCTCCATGGTCAACCACTATATGTTAGATGAAGAAGACAGAGCTTTCTTCGAAGTCCTCTTCCGAGAAGCTAATCTGGCCCTGAAGCGTATTGAGAGTAACCATAAGATTCGGGAGATGAACCGTCTGCTTTACCAGAGTGCCATTACAGACCAGCTTACCGGAGTAAGGAATCGAACCGGCCTCTATCGTTTTGTAAATGAGATTACGACCGGAAGCAGGGAAGATTTCCGAGGTCGTATGGCAATCATGTTCATCGATCTCGATAACTTTAAACCCTATAATGATAAGCTTGGACATGAGGCTGGAGATGTGGTTTTAAAGGGCATGTCCCGTATCTTCGAGCAAGCTCTGGGCAGCTGGGGTATCGTCGCACGCTACGGCGGTGATGAATTCATTCTCCTGATTCGTACGGATGAGAGATCCATCCTCTTGGATATCGCAGAGGAGATCTATGCCCAGATCGATAAGGCCAATGGCTTCGAGACAGAACTCCGCGCCCAACTTGGTGAGATTCCGGAAGAGTACCGCAATATGCAGATCGGCTGCTCCATTGGAATTGCAACGACCCTTCATAACGACGCATCTCTGGATGTACAGGAACTCATCAATGAAGCGGATAAGGTTCTCTATGAAGTGAAGAACGAAGCAAAGGGAACGTATAGATTCCTGGAGTAGACGGCTGATACGATGGAACAGCCGTCGAATTGAACCTGTCCGGCTGACAGCCTGGTGCCACAAGAGATGGACGGTAATCGAATCTTGGTGTATGGGGAGAAGTATGTTACATTACATACGTTAAAAAATACCTGACTATAATTCGAGGTTTCTTTTGAAAATAGAGATAATCGTAAATGAAGCAGATTTTGAATATGATATCTTTGGCCTGGTCCAGGCCTTCTATCCCCGCGAAGAGATCGAGATCGTCTATGACGTAGCAGATGAGGATGCTAGGAGTCTGCCCTATCAGACCAGAAATCACAGAAGACATAGAGAAGAGAAGGGCAGAGATAAGACAGGGAAGCAGATTGCTTCGGCCAAGGCAACGGAGGAACCGGATGAGCAGACTGCTTCGACCAAGGCCACTGAGGAACCGGATGAGCAGACTGCCTGTGATAAGCCGGACAGAATCCTTCGTGTGGAGTATCTCCCGGGACAGATTCATATCGCTTTCGCTCCGGAAGGCGATTTCCGCTACGATCATATAGAGAAGCTTCCCAGTGACTGGCCGGAAGATCCTGCCCATGATAAGACCGTCCGCCCGGAGATGAAGAACATCCTGAAGATGGCAGTCTATGACATCCTCTCAGAAGAAACCGGAAAGACTCTTCCCTGGGGAACGCTGACCGGAATCCGTCCGACCAAGATTCCACTCCGCATGGTGCAGGATGGTGCTTCGGACCAGGAGATCTCTACCTTCATGAAGGAGCACTATAAGTCTTCTGATGAGAAGATTGCGATTGCGACCGAGATTGCCCACAGAGAAGCTAAGATTTTATCAGGAATCGATACGGACAAGGGATATTCCATCTATATCGGCATTCCTTTCTGCCCGACGACCTGCCTCTACTGCAGCTTCCCCTCTTATGCGAGAGCCAGCTTCGAAGGTCAGGTGGATGCCTATCTTGTGGCTCTTGAGAAGGAGATTCGATTCACGGCAGAAGCCATGAAGGATCATATCTTAGATACGGTTTACATTGGAGGCGGAACGCCGACATCTCTATCTGCAGCAGAACTCGACCGACTCTTTCGCATCATGGACGAGGCTCTGCCTATGGACTCTGTTAAGGAATTCACCGTGGAAGCCGGTCGCCCTGATTCCATCGACCGCGAGAAACTCCAGGTCATGAAGAAGCACAAGGTCAGCCGCATCTCCGTGAATCCCCAGACCATGCAGGACAAGACGCTCAAGCTGATCGGCCGCCACCACACGGCAGCGCAGCTTGTTGATGCATTTCAGATGGCCCGCGAGGAAGGCTTCGATGACATCAATATGGACCTGATCCTGGGCCTGCCCGGTGAGACCGTGGACGATGTCCGCTACACCCTCGACAAGGTGAAGGAGATGGCACCCGATAATCTGACCATTCACAGCCTGGCCATCAAGTCCAAGTCTCGCCTGAATCAGCAGTGGGAGGACTACCGCACTTATGCCATGAAGAACTCGGACGAGCTCATGAGCATGTCCCTCGAGACGGCAGCGGCCCTCGGCCTCGAGCCTTATTACCTCTATCGCCAGAAGAATATGATCGGCAACCTCGAGAATGTCGGCTTCTCCAAGCCTCATCTCGCCGGCCTCTACAACATCCTCATCATGGAGGAAGTCGAGTCTATCATCGCCCTCGGCGCCGGTACGTCTTCGAAGTATGTCAGCGACCATGGTAGAAATGTAAAGCGAACCGAGAATGTGAAGGATATCCCGACCTATATCGATCGCATTGATGAGATGATCGGGCGCAAGAAAGAAGCTATTCTGAAGTGGCTATAGAAATAGAACTCCGTCTCTTGATAGACCCTGAAAATTGTCCTATAATATTACGGATTCTGTGACAGTACAGAATCCGTATTTTGGTTAACAGAGAAAGAGCTGGAAAACACTGAATGGCAGGCACTGTACAGGTTGCCGCCCGTGTTGAACCAGCAATACAGGATGGAGCAGTAATGGGATCTACATTATCTAAGAAGCCCGTCAACGGAATGAAGGATATCCTTCCCCGTGAGATGGAGATCCGTGACTACGTCACCGGAATTATTAAGGAAACCTACAGAAGCTTCGGTTTCACACCGATTGAAACCCCTTGCATGGAGAATATCGCGAATCTCCAGTCGAATCAGGGTGGTGAGAACGAGAAGCTCATATTCAAAGTCCTAAAGCGTGGTGAGAAGCTCCATATTCCCGAGGCAGAGACAGAAGCAGAGGTTGTGGATTATGGTATGCGTTACGACCTGACCCTTCCCCTCTCCAGATTCTATGCGAATAATGCCAATGACCTGCCTGCACCCTTCAAGGCGCTGCAGATCGGCAATGTATGGCGTGCCGACCGTCCCCAGCGTGGTCGTTACAGACAGTTCACCCAGTGTGATATCGATATCCTCGGTGAGCCTTCGAACCTTGCAGAGATCGAGCTGATCCTTGCAACCACCACAACTCTTGGACGTATCGGGTTCCACGATTTCGAGATTCGTATCAATGAGAGAAGAATCTTAAAGGCGATGGCATCTTACGCAGGTTTTGCGGAAGATGATACCGAGGATGTCTTCATCACCCTCGATAAGATGGATAAGATCGGCCTTGACGGTGTAACCGCTGAGCTTAAGGAGCATTACGATGCAGCTTCTGTTGATAAGTATGTTGCTCTCTTCTCCGGGCTCTCAGAGATCAAGGACGTTAAGGCAGGTACTGCTTTCCTGAAGGCCGAACTCGGTGACTTCTTAGATCAGGAAGTGGTTGACTCCCTGACCGAGATCGAGATCGCAGTCAACAATGCCAAGGAAGCTAAGTTCGAGCTTGTCTTCGATCCAACCCTCGTTCGTGGTATGGGTTACTACACCGGAACCATCTTCGAGATTGCGATTCCTGAATTCGGCGGAAGCTGCGGTGGCGGCGGACGTTATGACCATATGGTAGGTAAGTTTGCAGGACATGAGGTTCCCGCATGCGGATTCTCCATCGGCTTCGAGAGAATTATCCTGCTCCTTATGGAGTCTGACTTCCAGATTCCTCTTCAGGGCAAGAAGATCGCTTACCTCGTTGAGAAGAATTACCCGGCTGACAAGCTTGTCGACGTTATGAACCAGGCCAAGGAAGCCCGTAAGAAGGGACAGCAGGTTCTCGTCGTAAGACGTGCCAAGAACGCCAAGTTCCAGAAGGAGAACCTCTCCGCCCAGGGTTATGAGGATTTCCAGGAATTCTTCAACAACTAATCTTCGCAAATGAAGGTTTTGATCCAAAGAATGCCTTTTGTTGATAATGGATCTTACGATAACACCAATATTCATATTCTGAGGAAGTGTGGGATTCGTTCTACATTTCCGAGGGAATAGAGATATAGACACAAGAAAGAAGGAAATAACATGCAGTCACGTACCCATACTTGCGGGGAACTGAGACTGGGCGATGCGGGTAAGTCCGTACGCCTTGCCGGATGGCTCGAGAACATGCGTGAGGTTGGAGCCAACCTCGCATTCATCGTAGTTCGCGATTTCTATGGAACCACCCAGATCACCGCTGAGACCGAGGAGATGGTGAAACTCTTCAAGGAAATTACCAAGGAATCTACCATCGCTGTAGAAGGTGTCGTTCGTGAGAGATCCTCCAAGAACGCAAAGCTTGCTACCGGTGAGATCGAAGTCGTTCCTGAGAAGGTTGAAGTTCTCGGCAAGTGCCGTTACAACGAGCTTCCCTTTGAAGTAAACAGAAGCCGCGAGGCAGATGAGACACTTCGTCTCAAGTACAGATACCTCGATCTTCGCAATCCGGATGTGAAGAAGAACATCATCCTGCGTTCCAACGTTGTTCGCGCTCTGCGTGAAGCAATGATCGCACATGATTTCATGGAGATTACCACTCCCATTCTTACCGCTTCTTCTCCTGAGGGCGCACGTGACTACCTCGTTCCTGCAAGAAAGCATCCTGGTAAGTTCTATGCACTGCCTCAGGCGCCCCAGCAGTTCAAGCAGCTTCTGATGGTTTCCGGTATCGACCGCTACTTCCAGATCGCTCCCTGCTTCCGTGATGAGGATGCGCGTGGAGACCGTTCT
>ONDO01000043.1 GCA_900316625.1 uncultured Lachnospiraceae bacterium
TATGCTGGCCATCTATAAGGCAAGCAGATAAGATTGAAACGGCATGTCACGGGCTGGCAAATTAGATTGAGACGGGCATGTCGCGGGCTGGCAAATAAGATTGCGACAGGTATGACGCTAACTGGCAGAGAGGAATGCTGGTTCGTAATGCATATAGGGGATGGCAGACAATGCTGACTAGATTATGGTAGGGGGCAAGATGAAGGGAATTAGTCACAAGTAGTGGTATAATGAATCTGGTTTAAACTCAAACGCAAAGGAGGACACATATGCCTTTTATCGATTCTAAGATTAGTAAGAAGATTACAGAAGAAGAGGAAGTGGAGTTGAAGACTCTGCTCGGTCAGGCGATTACGGCAATCCCCGGTAAGAGCGAGAACTGGCTTATGACTGGATTCGAGGATGGTTACCATCTATATTTCCGAGGGGACAAGTCAGAACCCATGGCATTCGTAGAAGTCATGATCTTCGGAGATGAAGACGCAGCAGCCTTCGACAAGCTGACCGGCGAGATCTGCAGAATCTTCGAGCAGGTACTGTCCATTCGCCCGGATCACGTCTACGTGAAGTACTCCCCGACCAGAAGCTGGGGATGGAACGGCGGAAATTTCTAATTCGAACAGGAATGGATCACGACGGGATCTGATTCTGGCGGGAATGCGTTGAATCGCGACGGGATCTGATTCTGGCGGGATGCGTTGGATCGCAACGGGATCTGATTCTGGCGGGATGCGTTGCATTGTGATGTGATCCAATTTGTCTGGGAATATTGGGGGAGAAGTCCATGAAAATCAAGGTGGAAGATAAGCCAATTATGGAAGTGCTTTCCCTAGAGAGCACTCGTTACGATGTGCCGAAGAAGCATTATGATCCAGAGGTAGAGGAGCCTGTGATTCGGGCGAGCATCTGCACCGGGGAACAGACACTAGGCTTCAGAAATCTGTCAACAGGCAGTTTTCAGGAGGTTTGTCTATTGCGTGATCAGACTGACCTGGACCAGTTTCGTAAGGATTATGGCATCGTCGGTGAGATCAGAAAGGTGTATTAAGTATCTGATGCCGCACGCAAAAACGTGCTGTGTTTGTTTATATACGTAGTTCTAGCTCCAGACTCATATCTGAGATATGCCGGATGAGAAACCCCGATAAGATTTAATTCTTCTAGATGGAAAGGAATAGTGTGGCTATGTTTTGGACAATAAGGGAAGGACGAGTGGCTCACGTGTAAGATTGGTCTGTCCCGGCCATGGGGACATTGTATTGCACAGACCGCATCCAGGAAAAGAACGGAAAGGATATGTTATAAATTGCGGCGTAAAACTCACGGGCTTGCCCGTGGTAGTAGTCAGTAGCAAATATAGATTGCGAGAAAGTGTATGAATATAGATCAGAGTGTTTTCATCGCAGAAGGCGCCAGAGTGATGGGCAACCTCGAGGTGGGACAGAAGAGTAGCATATGGTTTAATGCAGTTGTTCGTGCGGACAGCGATACTATCAGAATCGGCGAGTATTCGAACGTGCAGGATAATGCAGTTCTGCACATCGGCAGGGGCCACCCCATGACCATCGGAGACTATGTCACCATCGGCCACGGCGCTATCGTGCATGGTTGCGAGATCGGTAACAATGTCATGATCGGTATGGGCGCAATTGTAATGAATGGCTGCAAGATCGGCGATAATTCCATCATCGGAGCCGGCGCGGTTGTTACGGAGAATAAGGTGGTTCCTGCGAATTCACTGCTTGTCGGATGCCCCGCAGTGGTGAAGAAATCGGTGTCGCCAGAACAGGCAGAAGAGACAAAAGCGAATGCACTGCACTATGCAGAACTTGCTGAAGAATATCAGAAACAGGAGTAATTATGGCCATCTATCAGATTCAGTATCGCTCCACAGCTCTTATGAAAAATGTAGGGCTTGTTGTCATCTACCCGGATGACACACCCAAGGAGACGAAATCAGATAACCCGGTTTACGACAGAGCGCCTCATGCCCTCATGCTGCTGCACGGATTCGCTGACGGATTCGCTGGCTTACACCAATGGTTGAGTGGTTCCTGAAATAAGAGTATAATAAATGAATCATTTACTTGGGGGAGTAATGATTAGGGTATTTCGAATCAGGGTAACCCAAAAGGGATAGAAAACAGGCAGATCTCGTGGATATGAGGTCTGCCTGTTTTAATATTCTTCAGTTCCCAATCCATGCAAAAAGCGATACACTTTTGATATGTGTTTTACTTACCGGAGGGGTTTACTATGACATTCAAGTTGAATCGAAATCAGCTGAAATATCTTGTGATTGTTGCTATGCTGATTGACCACATAGCATGGGCTTTCGTGCCGACGGTATCTGTACTCGGATTCGTCATGCACTTCATCGGAAGACTGACAGGACCTACCATGGCTTTCTTCCTGGTAGAGGGATTTGAACATACAAGAGACCGGAAGAAGTACCTGATGCGACTAGGCATCTTCGCTCTGATTTCCTGGATTCCTTTCTCCCTCTTTGAGGTGGGAAGAATCACCTATTCCTTTGGTGTAATCTACACCCTCTTCTTAGGACTTATTGCCCTCATGGTAGAAGAGAGACAGGATCTGGCACCTTGGAAGAAGATACTGTTATTCTTCATTCTTCTGATCCTCTCGCTCTTCGGCGACTGGGGACTCTACGATATCATCTGGCCGGTTCTTCTCTATCGTTATAGAGATAACCCCAAGCAGAAGTGGTTCTCCTTCTGTCTGGTTGGAGCTCTCTATGTTTGGATGGTTTCTTATGGTTCAAAACCCTTTTATACCGGACTCTGGGCACTGGGTACCTTCATGGTTCCTGTCATTATTTCGAAGTTCTATTCGGGCCAAGCAGGTAGCAGACATCCTTTCCACAAGTGGTTCTTCTACGTCTTCTACCCGGCACACCTTCTCATTCTCTATCTCCTGAAACTTTATTTCCTGGGATGAGAACAGGGATGAGAATTGGGATGAGAACAGGAATGAGAATTGGGATGAGCATAGGGATGAGAATTGGAATGAGAATTGGAATGAGAATTTGGGTAAGGCGAGACTGAGATATGCTCTTCATTTCCGAGGGAATCTTTTCATTTGTTTATAGATTGTTCATTGGTATTTTCTGAGATGAGAGACTACACTGTAGGTGTAGTTTTATGCCTGCCAGATTTGGCAGAAAATGACATGCTATGACAGAAAATGATATATTGTGCGCAACAAAAAAACATCGTTAAACAATTATCAATGTTATAATCGGTCTGGAAATAGGAAAGGAAGTATCGAATGAAAGAATTATTTTATGTTGTGAACCTCCCGCACGGACTGCATGCCCGCCCGGCTGCACAGCTTGCTCAGATCTGCTCTGCTGCACAGAGCATGGTAACGATTATTAAGGGTGATAAGTCTGCAAACGGTAAGGGTGTTCTTGGCATCTTAAGTCTCGACATCCAGCAGGGTGAGAAGATCACAATCCAGTTAGAAGGCCAGGATGAGGAAGAACTCGCAGAGAAGATCGATCATCTCCTCGCAGAGCATCCCACCGAGAAGCTCGACGGGACGAAGATCTTCCGTATCGCATTCTTCGGTACCAAGGAATACGACCGCATGTATTTCGCCAAGCTCTCTCATGAGAAAGGTGACCTCACCTATAATTCTCACATCCACTTCTTCGAGCCTAGATTAACTGAAGAAACTGCGTCTCTTGCAAGAGGCTACGATGCGGTCTGCATTTTCGTAAATGACGAATGCAATGCTAAGGTAATCGAGACTCTCGATGAATGTGGCGTACATCTGATCCTTCTGCGTTGCGCAGGCTTCAATAATGTTGACCTCAAGGCTGCCAAGGAATATGGTATGACCGTTCTTCGTGTTCCTGCATATTCTCCTTATGCAGTTGCAGAGCATGCGATGGCTATTCTTCAGGCTGCAAACCGCCGTCTCCATCGTGCTCACAACCGTGTGAAGGACAACGACTTCAGCCTTTCCGGTCTGGTTGGTCTCGATCTCCACAACAAGGTTGCCGGTATCCTCGGAACCGGTAAGATCGGCCAGTGCTTCGCCCGCATCTGTAAGGGCTACGGCATGACCGTGATCGCCTGGGACGCTTATCCCAATCAGGCCCTGGTTGACGAAGGTCTGCTTACCTACGGCACTCTGGAAGAAGTTCTCTCGAAGGCTGACCTCATCTCCCTGCACGCACCTCTGATCATGGGTGAGGGTGGTACATATCATCTGATAAATAAAGAGCGAATCGACATGATGAAGGACGACGTTATGCTGGTGAACACCGCACGCGGTGGCCTGATCGATAACGATGCTCTGCTTGACGGACTGAAGGAGAAGAAGTTCCACGCAGTTGCTCTCGATGTATACGAAGGTGAAGATCAGAATGTATATTCTGATCGTTCCGGTGATGTCTTAGATAACGATATTACTGCAAGACTTCAGTTTTATCCCCAGGTGATGATCACTTCTCACCAGGCATTCTTCACTTCTGAAGCACTCCAGGCAATTGCTACCGTAACCATGGAGAACGCACTGAACTACGCTTCCGGCAAGGAATATGGCAGCGCGCTGGTTGAACTGCCCCAGTAATAAGGAAGAATTCTATAGAATCCCCGGAAGGTATGCGGGAATCTATCGATATTGATACGAGCCCCTCTGTGAGCCTGCTTTGGCTAACGGAGGGGATTTTTTTGGTCTGCGTAGGCGGGAATGTTCATCTTTACCGAATTAGGATACAATCTTAATAAAGTCTTAAGGTTTTTCCACCTATTATCTTAATAGGATAAATACTATCATGTGCATTGTAAGGTAAACATTCCCGGGGAGTAGAAGATGTCTAACATATTAATCTGCGATGATGAAAAGGATATTGTGAAGGCACTTGAGATCTATCTGTCAGCAGACGGATACGAGATCTACAAGGCCTATGATGGGATTGAAGCACTTGAAGTCATGGAAGCACACCAGATTGACCTGGTGCTTCTGGATGTGATGATGCCGAAGATGGATGGAATTCAGACCATTTCGGAGATTCGCAAGACTTCGAATGTGCCCGTCATTTTCCTGACAGCCAAGGCAGAGGATTCGGATATGATCCTCGGACTCAATATCGGGGCTGATGACTATATCACGAAACCTTTCAATCCGGTGGAAGTCCAGGCCAGGGTGAAATCCTCCTTACGACGTTACCTCATTCTGGGGAGCAGAAAGGAGACGGATAGTCTCACCATCGGTGGAATCGAGCTGAATCCCAAGGCCAAGGAAGTCACGCTGGACGGGGAAGCCGTATCCCTTACACCCACTGAATTCAAGATCCTGGAGCTTTTGATGGAGCGGGCGGGAGAAGTTGTATCGCCCAGAGAGATCTATGCAAAGGTCTGGAAGGACGACCCCTTCGGTACTGAGAATATCGTCGCCGTGCATGTTAGACATCTCCGGGAGAAGATTGAGATTGATCCTGCGAACCCACGCTATATCAAGGTGGTCTGGGGTTCCGGCTATAAGATCTAGCCAGCAGTATCACACAAAGGAGTTGTTATGAAGATAAGAAATATAGTGTATTCCCTTCCAGCCAAGCTGCTGGGAGTCCTGCTCTGCATCCTGTCTGCGCCTCTGGTCGCAACCGGAATTATGGGACAGTATATCGAAACCCTGATTTTCCAGGGCGATATGTCGGTTCGCGAATGGAGTCAGTCCCTGGTGGACACAGGTTTTGCAGGTGATTTGCTCTATGCCCGGTCCATCGTGAATTATCTGGTGAACAACCGGATTGTATATCTGGTGGGCGGATGCCTGCTCTTCCTGCTGACGGTTTTCTATCTTGCATTTGTAGCCGGACATCATCCGGGCACGGATGAAGTGAAGATCAATGCGTTCGACAGAGTTCCCCTGGTTTTCCTCGTTCTTGGCTGGATGATCATTGCGTTTAGCGCCTTGACCCTGCTGGCTAACTTCGCCGGAGATGCCATAGGAAGTGTGGATGCCAGTTTCTACTTGCTGGTATGCCTTACATTTTTCTATGCCGGATATTGCTTTACAATGGCCTTCGCCCTGAGTCTTGTCCGACGTATCAAGGCACATGCATTCCTCAGCACGACCATGATCAGTTATATCATCAACTTCTTCAGAAAGCACGGCGATCGCCTCCCCCTGCACCGCCTCTTCCACAGAATTCACGCCGAATTCCAGGCCGGAAATGACGCTTTCGAGCATGCCATGATCATCATCGCGATATGTACTTTCTTCGAACTGATCGGCCTCTTAGTCCTCATCCCCGGCTCCGGCAATTCCGGTACGGTCTTACTAGTCTGGCTGGTCTATCGACTGATTACCCTGCCCCTTGCCCTGTGGGCTGTTCTGCAGTGGCGTACCCTGAGCCGCGGTATTAAGAAGCTCGCCGATGGAAATGTAGAGCGCCCCATAAGTGATGAAGTAATGTTCGCAGATCTGCGCGTTGATGCAGATAACCTGAATCGTGTCAGTGATTCGGTTCGTCTCGCCGTAGATGGGTGCGAGTTCGAACTGGT
>ONDO01000046.1 GCA_900316625.1 uncultured Lachnospiraceae bacterium
TTATGGGTGGAACCCTTCATCGCATCTGCAACAGCCTTGGTAGACTTCGCGATGGGCTGAATGGTACCTGCACCGGCTACACAACCACCGGGACATGCCATTCCCTCGAGAAGGTATCCATTGTACTTACCGGTCTTAGCCATCATGAGCATCTTACGGCAGTTATCAAGACCGTCCGCCCTTTCCATCTTCACTTCTACTTCAGGATGGTTCTCCTTGATGTACTCTGAAACTGCATGAGCAACACCACCGCCTACTGCAAATCCACGTCCGTCAGCGGATGCACCGTGCATGGAATGATCTTCCTCGAGTTCAGCGAAGTTAACATCCTTAGCATCGAACATACCCATAACTTCTTCGAAGGTAAGGACGAAGTCAATATCAGAACGAATGGATCTACGCATAGCTTCAAGCTTCTTAGCGGAGCAAGGTCCGATGAAAGCAACCTTGCAGTTCGGATGTTCCTTCTTAATAAGACGTCCGGTGAATACCATGGGAGTCAGTGCCATGGAGATACACTTACCCTGCTCAGGGAAGTCACGTTTAGCCATTGCAGACCACGCGGGGCAGCAGGATGTTGCCATGAAAGGCATCTCTTCCGGAACTTCCTTCAGGAAAGATTCTGCTTCCTGAATGGTACAAAGGTCAGCACCGATTGCGACTTCAACTGCATCCTCAAAGCCGAGTGCCTTGAAGGCAGAACGGAGTCTCTGAGGAGTCATATCAGGGCCAAACTGACCAACGAAGGCGGGTGCTACTGCTGCATATACAGGAACATCACTTCTCAATGCCTGAATGGTCTGGAAGATCTGAGCCTTATCAGCGATGGCGCCGAAAGGACAGTTCGCCATACACTGGCCACAGGATACACACTTGGACTGATCGATATCTGCTGCACCGTTCTCGTCCTGGTGAATTGCCTTAACACCACAAGCCTTCACACAAGGGCGCTCCATCTTCAGGATGGCACCATATGCGCATGCATCCTTACACTTACCACACTTGATACACTTCTCAGGATCGATATGGGAACGTCCATCATAGATAGAGACGGCACCCTTAGGACATACTTTCTTACAAGGATGAGCAAGACAGCCCTGACATGCGTCAGTAACCTTCATTACATTGTCCGGACACTTATGGCAAGCGAACTTGATCACGTTAACCAGAGGAGGTTCATAATAAGTCTCAGGTTTTGCAGCCTTATCCGCATCTGCAGTCATGGAAATATATCCGTCATGACTCTGAACTTCAAGACCCATAGCCAGTCTGATACGTTCACGAACGATTGCTCTCTCAAGGAAGGCAGATTCACGATAGGAAGACAGGATTCCCGGAATAACATTATAGGGAATCTGTCTCATCTGCTCTAAATCCATATCTTCCTTATACTCATAGGAGAGTCTTGCGACTTCGGAAAATACGCGCTTACGAATGTCATTTACGTTGGTATAGATGCCTCTCATGTGGCTTCCTCCATTTCTTTATTTCACTAATGGAATCCATTAATCGACGAATTAGTCCATTACCTTTGCCTTATTCAGTGCCTGAATAATGATGAAAGCATATAGAGAACCGATCAGAGCGGTCACGCCCTGTACTAGAGAGAACTGCATCTGAAGCGCAGGAAGCTTGGGTGCCATCTGCTCAGGAAGGAAGGTGGGAAGTACGATCAGAGCAATTACAAGGCCCATAAATACACCCTTAAGAACGGATCCACAAACCATGGAAACAGGAAGACCTGCTTTACCGAAACGATCCTTTAAGAAATAAACAAGGAGAACAAGAACAATATTACCTGCCATGATGCATGGGAACATTGCGGGAACCGCTGCCATAATCGGGGATCCGGTAATGAAGAATGAAGTGATAGGAGTAATAACAGAAAGAATAATGCCGCATGCAAGTCCGCAGTATACAGTAACGATGACGAGAGCTGCATTGATGATCGGTCCGGTGATAAATACGCTGGTATTCTTGAAGAACTGGCTGACGATACATACTGCAAGCATAACGGCTGTCATTGCGATCTGTTTTGTTGTAAGTTTCATTGATTTCTCCTTTTGTCTAAGTATGCGATTAATTTGTCAAAATTTTCACAACCGATAGACATCATATACCTATGGCGCCTTCTTGTCTCTTGTGTATCCAAAATCATACATGCCAAACCTTCATGCTTCTCACGAAATACAATTTCTTCGGAATAAAGTCCTTCGGATCTCACATCTTGCAGCGCAAGTTCCCAGGTAGGACATTCAATACACAATTAGAAATCCCTACGAAACAAAAATTCTGTCTCGTAGGGATCTGTCTCTTCACGGATTTTATTCTATTCTCTTATCATCGCGACTTCAAGAAGGACTATGATCTACTGATCATCCTTCTTCTCAGAAAGAAGCCTAGTCTTCTCTTCTTCTGCTTCCATAAAATAGATGCGGCTGTCGAAATCCTTGAAGACACGGACATTCGTGATGCCGGTTCCGATATAGCCCTGGGTAAGCGGCTTACCCGCTTCCATGAGGAGATCTCCGTAAAGCGTGGTATCCTCTGTTTCCCCCTCTAACTTATAAAATCTGGCAATAATATTATGGATCAGGCTGTCCTGCCTTACATGGATCGGAAGACCTGCAGCATTGATCAAATCACCGAAATCCTTCACATTAATCTTGGCCGGAATATTCGAGAAGTGATATCTTGTCTCCGTATCAAGTCCTCTTGCCGTGAAGGTAAGGTGTGGATCAGCAGGATGAATCTCCTTCTCCGCAATCATACCGACTGCTGTCTTCTGATCTCTGCTGACAATCGTCCAGGTTATGACATTATCACTTGCACCCTGTCCACCCGCCGGGGAAGTAAGACCCAGGCCTCTTGCCAAAGAAGATGCACGGTTCATGCTTGCATACTTCTGCTCTGTACGGTAGAAACGGCCAAACTGAAGCGTCTGTCTGTACTTCTTGTAGATCTCGATCTGTACAGCAATTGCCTCATTCTCCTCCTTGGACATATCACAGAGATTGCATTCATAACCAAGATTTCCGAAGAAAGCAACATTCGCACGTGTACTAAGCGGAGTCACACGAAGGGTCTGGTGGTTGGGCACTGCAGACACATGACTGGTGTAGACAAGCTGAGGATATCCATAGGAGTATCCATTCTGGATGTCCATACGACTAACCGCATCTGTATTATCCGATGCCCAGATCTGCTGGAAATATGAGAGCGCGCCGAGGTCGAAGCGGTTACCACCTGCAGCACAGCCTTCCCATAAGATATTCGGGAAGGTCTCTGTGAGCACCTTCATCAGACGGTAGAGTCCTAGTACATAACGGTGGCTCACTTCGCCCTGGTAATCAATGCGGGCACCCCTCTCCGGATTGATCCCTGCTTCTGCCATCTCTTCCTCTGCCTTCTTCCTAAGATAGGGAGAATAGAGATCGGAGAAGGGGCGATTCATATCCCACTTCACATAATCGATCTCTGCACTGGACAGAACATCGGTCATGGCTTTGATCATGTAGTCAACCACTTCCGGATTTGCGAAGTCAAGAACCCTCTGATTTCTTCCTTCGCTATGATCCATACCGGGGATTGCCATAGCCCAGTCAGGATGCAGCTTGTAGAGTTCAGATTCTGTATTGATCATCTCGGGTTCGATCCAGATACCGAACTTAAGACCCAGGCCGTGAATCTTATCCGTAATGCCTTTCAGGCCACCAGGAAGCTTTTTGGTGTTTACAAACCAGTCGCCCAGAGCTCTCTTATCATCATGTCGATCACCGAACCAGCCATCATCCATAACGAAGAGTTCTACTCCGGCTTCCTTACCCTTTCTGGCAAGTTTTAAGAGCTTTCCTTCATCGATATCGAAGTAGTTTGCTTCCCAGCTATTCAGAAGAACAGGACGTTCCTTCTCCTTCCAGGGGCCACGGGTGATATGCTCTCTTACGAAGTCATGCATGTTCTGTGACATGCCATTCATACCTTCCTTCGATACGGTCATGACCGCTTCAGGAAGTTCGAAGATCTCTCCCGCCTTCAGAGTGAAGCGGAAGTTCTTAGGATTGATTCCTGATACGAAACGTGTCTTACCAAAAGAGTTCACGTCGAAGGCTTCATAATGGTTGCCGGAATAGAGCAGATTGAAACCATATACCAGTCCATGATCTTCATCTGCCATAGGATCCGACATCATAACGAAGGGATTCGAACGGGAAGAAGATGTTCCGGTGAAACTGTCATTTACAAACTTGCCTGCAGAGAGAATGGTGTCGAATCTCCCCATCTCCTTGGTCCATCCTCCATGGAAAGAGGTCAGACGATAGCCGGAATCCGGGAAATCAAGGGTCATGGACAGGGCTCTGGTAAGCTCTACATTTGCAGAAGATGCGTTGATAAAGCGGGCAGATCTTGCAATAACATCACAATCCTTGAAGACATAGTAATGGAGTTCTAATTCGAATCCATGGTTCTTGTCCTTCATCAGAATAAGCAGATGCTCCACATCTTCGATGTCGGCATAGGATGCGGGAAGGGTTTCGTATCCTGCCTTCCCCTCTAGGAGTTCTGCGGACACGAAGACGAAATCAAGGCTTGATGAACCATCTGCACAGATTACCTCAAACTGGGCTTCTCTCAAGTCACCCTTACCGACAGCGGAGGTCTCAAGCATCATATCCTCGAGAGAGAACTCCGGATGATCATTCGTATAGGCGATGGAGTTACCATGCGCATTGGTATGGCTCTCTGCAAAGTCCGATGCAGCATCGATACGAATCTTAGGTCCGTAATAGAGATGCTCTAACTGGCCGGTCTCCATGACGCGGAAGGCATATGTTGTGGTCTTTGTAGAGAGGACGAAGTTCTGCAGTTCTACTTCTGCTTCTCCCCTCCTATGTGAGCTGGTAAATCTACTGATCATTACTGTCTCCTTA
>ONDO01000005.1 GCA_900316625.1 uncultured Lachnospiraceae bacterium
TTGTATCCAAAGTCAACGTCATCAAATACAACCTCGCCCATAAGAGGCATATACGTCGTCGTCTGATCGGCTGCGTGGTAATGCTTCCAAGCCCACATGCCGGTGTGTTCTTCTGTCTCTACGAGGTCGCCATCCTCTTCCTTGGCATTGACCAGGGTTACATAACCTTCATCTGTTTCTGCTTCCTGATCCATAACTTCGAAGATTCGGCCTGCACCAGCCATTGCCATGACGATGAAGTTCATCTGCTGGGACACCTGATTGATGGGCATATTGAAGCTCTTGTTAAAGGTAAGGAAGGCTGCGAGTCCGCCCAGGGTGAAGCCGCCTACATTTCCGAGGGCAAGCGCGCCACCAACAACTGCGACGAGCACGTAGGAGACATTACCGATCTGTGCATTGGCGGGCATGAGGATATTCGCGTATCTATTCGCCTTATTGGATGCTTCGAAGACTTCGTCATTCAACTTATCAAAGGCTTCGATTGCTTCTTCTTCATGATTGAAGATCTTAACAACCTTCTGGCCGTTCATCATCTCTTCGATGTTGGCATTCACCGCACCGATGGCCTTCTGCTGCTCGACGAAGTACTTGCCGGACAGAGATCCGATCTTGCCGGTTACCATGAACATAAGGCCAACCATGAGAAGAGTCAGGATGGTAAGGGGCACATTCAGAATAAACATACTAACCAGGGTCATAACGACCGTGATCGCAGAGGAGATCATCTGCGGGAAGGACTGGCTTAATACCTGGCGCAGGGTATCGATATCATTGGTGTAGACTGACATAATATCGCCATGCTGATGGGTATCGAAATAACGGATGGGCAGCTTCTCCATGTGGCAGAAGAGTTCATTACGAAGTTTCTTCAGAGTGCCCTGGGCTACGAAGACCATAAGCAGGTTATAGATATAAGTAGAGATGATACCGATGACATAGAATCTTGCGACCTTAAGGATTGCCTCTAAGAGGGGATCGAAATCGGTACTATGATTCCTGACCATGGGAAGGATGTAGTCGTTGATCAGCGGCTGCATGAACATGGTGCCCTGAATATTGGCAATTGAGCTTAAAACGATAAGAATTACCACTGCTATCAGGTGAAAGGGGTACATTTTGAATACTATGCGGAAGAGACGGCTGAGATTCTTGGACTGAACCTTCATATCTTCCTTAGAAACTCTCGCTCCGTGCTGAGGTCTAGGCATTCTTCTCGCCTCCTTCCTGATCGAAGTCACCATAACCGCCGCCGGTCTGGGCTTCATAGATATCCTGATAGATCTTATTATTAATAAGAAGATTCTCATGGCTGTCGAAGCCATCAATCTTACCTTCATCCATTACGATAATGCGGTCTGCATCTTTTACAGAGGTAATCCTCTGAGAGATGATCAGCTTTGTCGTATCGGGAATCTCTTCCCGGAAGGCCTTTCTAATCTTAGCATCTGTTGCAGTATCTACAGCACTGGTAGAATCATCGAGAATCAGCACCTTAGGCTTCTTCAGAAGGGCTCTTGCGATGCAGAGACGCTGGCGCTGGCCACCGGATACATTGGTACCTCCCTGTTCGATATGAGTATCATATCCATCGGGGAATTTCTCGATGAATTCATCCGCACAGGCAAGTTCTGCTGCATGGCGGACTTCTTCATCACTTGCATTCGGGTTACCCCAGCGAAGACTCTCCGCAATCGTACCTGAGAAAAGGACATTCTGCTGCAATACCACAGAGACTTCATCACGAAGGGTTGTGAGATCGTAATCACGAACATCCACTCCGCCAACCATGACACGTCCAGACTTCACGTCATAGAGTCTGGAGATCAGGCTGACCAGAGTTGACTTCGCGGAACCCGTGGAACCCATGATGCCAATCGTCTCACCACTCTTAATATGAAGATTTACATTTGTAAGTACATCTTCTGCTGCATCCTTACCGTAGGCAAAGTCAACATTTTCGAAGACAATCTCACCAGACTTTACGTCCATGACCGGATTCCTGGGATTCTGAATCGAGGGCTCCTCTTCGAGCACCTCAGCAATTCGCTTAGCGGATGCTGCGGACATGGTTACCATGACCAGAATAAAGGAAAGCATCATGAGGCTCATGAGGATATTCATACAATAGGTAAGAAGACTCATGAGATTACCTGTGGTCAGGGTGTTCTGTACAATGAGATGAGCTCCTAACCAGCTGATAACAAGCATTGAGGTATAGACCGCTGTCATCATAACCGGCGACATAAGAGACATGATCACTTCCGCTTTGACGGAGAGCTTATAGAGGGTTCCGTTGGCCTTTCCGAACTTCTTAATCTCATGGTCTTCTCTGACATAAGCCTTAACAACTCGAATTCCGGAGACATTCTCCTGTACGGAGTTATTCAGCGCATCATACTGCTTGAAAAGTCTGTCAAAGATTCCCTTTACGAAGAAAGTAATGATGGCAATGATAATTGCTAAGAGGAAGACCGCAATCAGATATACCGATGCGAGTTCCGGGCTGATGCGGAAGGAGAGGATCATTGCGACAATCAGAGATGTCGGTGCTCTCATACCGATACGGAGGATCATCTGGTAGGCATTCTGCACATTGGCTACGTCGGTGGTCAGTCGGGTGACCAGGGAAGAAGTCGAGAATCGGTCTATATTTTCGAAGCTGAAGCTCTGTACCTTACGGAACATAGCCTTACGAAGATTACGGGCAAAGCCGGTGGATGCGCTCGCGCCGCACTTGCCTCCCATAATTCCGGTCCAGAGTCCAACCAGGGCTACCAGGACCATGACAAGACCAATCAGAAGAATGCTCTTCATGTCTCCCTTGTTGACTCCTATATCAATGATGGCGCCCATCAGCAGCGGAATGATCATCTCCATTGCTACTTCCAGGATCATAAAGATGGGGGTCAGGATGGAATCCTTCTTGAATTCCTTTACATGTGACAAAAGAACCCGGACTACGGGAATTTTCTTTTCTTCCATGTATTCTCCTTTCTCTATACAAGTTCTATATATTGGCGAATTTCCGGAGTGAACACTCCGCTCGAGTTCCATATGGGCCACCTGCAGGTGCCCTCTTATTATCAGATCAAGCGATATCGAATCTAAAATTCGTATATAAATAAGAAAAAACGCTTCAGCCAATCAGCGAAGCGGGTCATTGTTATGATACGGCTATTAACTGCCTGCCACAAGGAATTTATTCTTAAAGATTTATAAACATCCTGCTTAGAGCATGAAAAAAGGAAGTCATAAGACTTCCTGAAATCGAAGCGACAGGATTCGAACCTGCGACCTCCGCGTCCCTAACGCGGCGCTCTACCAAACTGAGCCACGCTTCGTTATATGTGGATCCTAAGATCCGAATCGATGCGACAAGATTTGAACTTGCGACCTCTGCGTCCCGAACGCAGCGCTCTACCAAGCTGAGCCACGCATCGAAGTGCAGCAAACAGAAGCTGCTGCCGATCCAACTAGCATCCTTACGACTTAGAGATCAATCGCAAGTTTTGCTCCGCCAAAGATGCCGGCATCGTTACTCAAAGATGCTAACAGAATTGACGTATTTTTGCAAGCATGAAATGCATATTTTTTAAAATATTTTTTAACGGTGTCTGTAAGAATGGGTCCGTTCTTAGAAACTCCGCCTCCCAGAATGAATGCTTCCGGGTCAATCGTGCAAGCAAGCGTTGCAAGGGCGCGTCCTAGATAATCGCACATCTCGTCTACGATGTCAAGTGCCATTTTATCTCCATCCTTTGCAGCATCATAAATTGACTTTGCAGAAATGGCTTCCTGGCTACGAAGTTCGCTTGCTTCATCACTTGCTGCAAGGTGCTGTTTTGCCAGTCTTACAACACCTGTAGCACTTGCATACTGCTCCAGGCAACCAGACAGACCGCAGTTACATTTCTCTGTCTCGTGAACATTTACATTCATATGGCCCATCTCACCGCCGGCACCATTTGCTCCGGTAAGAATTTTGTCATGCAGGATAATGCCACCACCGACACCGGTGCCTAAGGTTACCATGATAATGCTCTGAAAATCTTTTCCGGCACCCATCCATGCTTCGCCGAGTGCTGCTACGTTTGCATCATTTCCGGCTTTTACAGGAAGTCCGGACAGTTTACCAAGCTCGTCTTCGATCGGGAGAACACCCCATCCGAGGTTTACGCAGTGATTTACTACACCATCATCAGATACAGGTCCAGGTACTCCAATACCAATTCCTGCCACAGAATCTTTCTCAATCTTGCGATCTGCTAAGATACTATCGACCTTGGCTGCAAGGTCAGGAAGGATTTTCGATCCACCATTTTCTGTATTCGTCGGAATCTCATCCTTCATAAGAAGCTTTCCATCTGTAGTGAAAAGTCCGAGTTTGCAAGTGGTTCCGCCTACATCAATACCGATTGCGTAATTTTTCATAACGTTTCCCTTTCGGTTTATATCTAGTCTTAGCTTGTTTATTATATCGCGGTCATGGAAAAACTTTCAATACTTGGATTAGAAAACGATTACATATTTTCATTTTCTTCTTCATTTTCTTCTGCTTGTTCTTCTTCGTTCCGTTCGGATTCCGCGTCTTTCTTCTTCTGTGCTTCTTCCTCTGCTTTCCGCAAGGCTTCCGCATTCGCCGCCTCTTCTGCTGCTTTCTTCTCTTGCTCCACCTGTTCTTCGGCTGCTTTCTCTGCTGCTTCCTGGGCTTCCTGTTCCGCTGCAACCTGCTCCTTGGGGGCCTGGAAGGGTCTTGCCTCTAATCCGGTGTGTATCTCTTGCATATAGTCATGCCAGATTTTCAAGGGTTTAACAGTAAATCCTGTTCCTGTCATGGTTCTGGGCCTGTCATAACCCACCCACACACTCATGGTGTAATAGGGGGTATAGCCTACAAACCAGGAGTCCTTGTCCTCGTTGGTTGTACCGGTTTTACCTGCAGATGGCATATTCGATAAGGCGTAACCCTTACCCGTTCCCTGGGTCAGCACGGTCTCAAGAATCTGAGTCATCGTGCGGCTTGCCGATTCCTGGTAGACGACAAGCGCCGTCTGATCTGTTTCATAGATGGAATTGCCTTCCGCATCTGTAATCTTTGCGATACAGGAAGGATTGCGGTAACCACCGTCATTTTCTATGGTTGCATAGGCTTTGGCCATCTCCAGAGGAGAGACACCTTCGTGAAGACCACCGATGGATGCTGCCGGAACGATATCCTTCTCACTGATGTGGGCGAAGTTCATCTTCTTCAGATAATCCATCCCTTTTACGGGACCAAGTTCGAGGAAGAGATTCCAGGCAACAGTATTTCGGCTCAAGGCCACTGCCCTTTGCAAGGTCATCTTACCGAGATAAGCACTATCTGCATTCTTAGGACCTCCTTCAATCGGCGCATCCTCGACGATCGTATCCGGTGTGTAACCATTTTCAAGCGCCGGTGTGTAGACGACCAGGGGTTTGATCGAGGAACCTGGCTGCCGGTAACTCTGGTAGGCACGATTCAGGGTGTAGCCTGTGATATTCTGCGTACGTCCACCCACAATTGCTCTAACCATACCGGTGGAGTTATCGATCAGGACCGATGCCCCCTGCAGAGCGTAAGTCCCCTCTTCCGTCTTTTCAGAAGAGACCGCCAGCTCCTCATCCAGTTCTTGCTGCAACTTATTCTGCGCATCCAGATTCAGGGAGGTATAGATCCGGTAACCACCAGTGAAGATGGATTGATTCGCTTCTCCATAGGCCTGTTCAAACTGATCCTTATATGCGGCTTCATCCGCCTCATCCGAGAATTCCGTCCGGAACTCGAATCCATTCTGCTGCATGAGAATTCTGGTTGTGCAGTTGATGAGATAGGTCTCCGCATAGTTGTTATATACACCTTCCGGCCGGTTCAGTGTCACCGGCTCAGTGAAGGCTGCAAGATAGGTTTCTCTGGAGATTTTCTTGTCCGACAGAAGGTTGTCCAAGACCAGATTCCTACGCTCCATGGCATGATCCATGTGAACCAGTGGATCGAAATAACTCGGCCGGTTTGGAATTCCAATCAGAAAAGCAATCTCCGACACCGTAAGTTCCGAAGCATTTTTGTTAAAATATCCATGCGCGGCAGCTTCCAATCCATAATATCCATTCCCGAAATAGATATTATTGAGATAGAATTCCAGGATCTGATCCTTGGAAAACCTCTTCTCCAACTCAACAGAGATATAGATTTCTTCAATCTTTCTCTCCCAGGTTTTATCCTGATTTAAGAAAACATTTCGCGCCAGCTGCTGGGTAATGGTAGATGCACCCTGGGTTACCTTACCATTCCGCACCATGGCATATACCGCACGCATGATGGCCTTATAGTCCACGCCATGATGACGATAGAACTTCTTATCCTCCGTCGACACTGCCGCATCCTTGGCATACTGAGGAATCTCTGCAGAAGTCAGATAGTATCGATCCTGCTCCCCTTTCAGAACAGACAGAGTATTGCCATTCACATCATAGGCAATGCTGGTCTGATCCTGCATGAAGGTTTTGGTGTCCGCATTCTTAACATAATCGATGGCTTCTCTACGTAATTCCGAGACTTTCTTCGCATAGCCTCCTCCATAATAGTAGAGCAAGCCCGCCACAACCAGCAGTATGAGGAATATCTGCAGCTTCAGGAAGAAACGTAATAATCCATTCCTTTTTTTCTTTTTCTTCTTGCTCCTTGCCATGAAATCTCCGATCCAGATCTTTGCCTTCAATTATAGCTTAGACTTGTACAAATATCGAGCCGACACTTTCCCTCCATATAATTTTCAGCGCCCCTGTGCTATAATCTTGGCGAATACACGTAAACGTTTTCACGTTTCTGTTTGGAGGATAAGGAGGAAGTATGAAATCTATCGAAGAATGGGGCAAAACGAAAGATGGACGGTCCATCAGCCGCTACACCATCATGAACGAGACTGGCTCTTATGCCGTCATTAGTAATTACGGAGCCGTTCTCCACCAGCTCTGGGTACCCGACAAGGACGGAAAACTTGCAGATGTGGTCCTCGGTTTCGAAGACCCCGAGAGCTATTTTATCAATAATCCCGCCTTCGGATCCGTTGTTGGTCCTTACGCCAACCGAATTGAAGCAGGACAGTTTTCAATTAACGGAAAGACATATCAACTAGAGAAGAATGAGGGCAACAACACCCTTCACTCCGGTCCTTCGCCCTTCTTCCGCCGCCTCTGGGAGCTTACTGATTACGACGGTGCCTCTGTCACCCTTCTCATGAAGAATGCGGATGGCGAGTGTGGCTTTCCTGGAAATGTAGAGCTTTCCGTAACCTATGCTCTCTCCAACGACAATACACTTTCCATTAGTTACTCTGCACATAGCGACCAGGACACAGCATTGAATGTTACTAACCACAGTTATTTCAACCTCTCTGGCCACGATTCCGGTCTGATCTTAGACGAAATCGCCTGGATCGATTCTGATGCGATTACCGCAACCGATGAGGTTTCCGTTCCCCATGGCGAACTCTTCTCTGTAGACGGCACTGCCATGGATTTCAGAACTCCAAAGGCACTTGGACGCGATATCAACGATACTTCCTGTGATCCCATCCGTATCGGTGGTGGTTACGATCACAATTATGTTCTTGATACCAAACCCGGAGAAGTAAAACTTGTTGCATCCCTTGAAGACCACGCAAGTGGACGCAAGATGGAAGTCTATACCGATATGCCTGGTATTCAGCTCTACACTGGTAACTTCATCGAACCGGACCCCGTCGGCAAGGGCGGTATTCACTACCAGAAACGTTCCGGAGTCGCCTTCGAGACCCAGTACTATCCTAATGCAATCAATGTGCCCTCCTTCCCCCAGCCCCTTCTTAAGGCTGGCAAGACCTGGGAAAGCACCACAGCATACAAATTTTCAACCCTGTAAGTAATAGAGGTAATTCATGAAGAAAATCGTTCTTACCGGCGGTGGTACTGCCGGACATGTCACACCGAACATCGCGCTGATGCCCGCATTAAAAGAAGCTGGATACGAGATTACCTATATCGGATCCAAAAAAGGTATGGAAAAAGGCCTGATCGAAGCAACCGGGACCAAGTATTACGGAATCTCCTCCGGCAAACTCCGTCGCTACTTCGATTGGAAAAACTTCTCCGACCCCTTCCGGGTAATGAACGGTTTCTTCGAGGCAAAGAGAATTCTGCGCAAGATCAAGCCGGATGTCATCTTCTCAAAAGGCGGCTTTGTATCTGTTCCTGTTGTTCTCGCTGCCAAAGCGCTCCACATCCCTGCTGTCATTCACGAATCTGATATGACACCAGGTCTTGCAAACCGCATTGCATTAAGGGGTGCTACGACCGTATGCTGTAACTTCCCGGAAACAGTAGAGAAGATCCAAGGTAATCGTGCCATCTGGACCGGCACTCCTATCCGTCAGGAACTCTTCTCCGGGGATGCAAACCGTGGATTATCCTTCTGTGGTTTTGATTCTGCAAACGATAAGCCCGTTCTTCTCATCATCGGTGGAAGCCAGGGTTCTGTTTTCATCAATAACGCCGTCCGCGGCTCCCTCGATGAACTACTGAAAGATTTCCGAATCATCCACCTCTGTGGTAAAGGCAATCTCGATGAAAGCCTTAAGAATCGTGAAGGATACGCTCAATATGAATTCATCTCCAAGGAACTGCCGGATCTCTTCGCCGCTGCCGATATCATTATCTCCAGAGCCGGCGCCAATGCCATCTTCGAACTTCTTGCACTGAAGAAACCCAATATTCTGATTCCTCTGGGTCTCAACGCAAGCCGTGGCGACCAGATTCTGAATGCCCGGTCTTTCGAGAAACAGGGATTCTCTAAGGTGCTCGAAGAAGAGAGTGTTACCGCAGAGCTTCTTACGGATACCGTCCGCAAGGTCTATGCGGACCGTGATCAGTATATCCTGGCTATGGAAGCCAGCCCTTCCGGCGATTCCATAGCTAAGATTGTGAATATCCTGAACGAGAGCATATAAGGCTAGTTACTTCTGGCAGACGAAATGACACGCAAAAACGGGAAATGCAGTTGACCAATGGCTTGCCCTGCATTTCCCGTTTTCTAATGCCTGCATCTCAAGACAGACAGCATCCTGTATTCGGCGTTTTTTACTTTAACTGTTCGCAAACAGCCTTAATCTCTTCTTCTGACATACCGATATGAGAGAATCCCAGTAGCTTGTCATTGTTCGTTGCATCCTTATATCTGGGAATCAAATGCATATGGTAATGGAAGACTGACTGACCAGCCACTTCATTGTTATTCTGCAGAATATTAAATCCATCCGCGCCAAGCTTCTCTGTCATCTCACTTGCAAGCTTCTTCGCCAGGGGGAGAATCTTTGCTGCTACAGCATCATCAAGATCATAGATGTTCTTGTAATGTTCCTTGGGAAGGATCAGTGCATGTCCTTTCGATACCGGCTCTGCATCGAGGATAACGCGAAAATCCTCATCTTCATAGATGGTATTGGTCGGGAAAACCCCGTTTGCAAGCTTACAGAAAATACAATTATCGTCCTTCATCTCTATCCTCCTTAGAATACAAATATCGTATCAAGCATATTTAGCATGCGAAGATTACCCTTGGTCTTCATATCACCCACACCGAACGCCCTCTGGAAGGTTTCCCGGCCACTGATAATCTGGTCAAGCACTCCGGATGACAGTCTTGCTATGACATTTACCTCTTCCTGTGCGCCATAGGAACAGATAATGTCCTGAGGCGTTACATGAATATAGAGCGGTTTCTGCTGACCATCAATCTGGAAGAGATAGGATGCAGTGAAATCCTTCTGAGGATGGTAATGGGACTTGAAGTCTGCGATATACTCTTCTGAATCCGGTCCCTCTTCACCGAGGAGATCCCGATACATGGAAGACAGTTCTTCGATATCCACCTTCTGCTGACGAACATAATTATCATCCGATACAAACTGGGATAACTGCTCGCTCTCTTCTGGTGTCAGGGACAACTGATGGCTGTGGAGAACCGATTTCTTCACTGCCTGATTGGAGCTTGGAAGACCCTGTGCCCGCTGAGAGATGGTACGATAGAGGGCTTCTGCCTTCTTCTCGATAATATGAGCATATTCTGCATTGGATTCAAAAGCGGTAACATCCGTTACATATCCACAGAGACCACTGCAGGGAAGACCACCTAAGATCTCCCACGCATTCTCTAAGGTAAGCATCCCTTCGCGCTCGCCATAGGTTGTAGACATGACTACCGGCTGCATATAGATGGATCGCAGGAGATCCTTATCGCCATAGAGCCAGCATGCGTCGAGGAACTGGTTCATAAAACCACCGATCCCCAGCCATTCTACGGTCGTTGCCAGGATGACGCCATCCGTATCCTTCATGGTTTTTGGCAGTGTCGAAATCCCATTCTTGTATTCATAGATATTATAACGATGGACTTCTACGCGAAGCTCTGTCAGTACACGTTCCATCTTCTGAATCACATAGAGCGTAGGGTCATCTAAAACCCCTCTTCCACCGTAATAGATATTGATTTTCATCGGACACCTTCCCTTATGCGATGTAAGTCGTCAATCAGGTTAAGTATAGAGCCTTTTCCTTGGAAAATCAACGAAAGGAAAGCCTGTAGGACTGATCTGCAAAGCGAATTTTATCCCCTTCCGACAGGCGAACGGGAAGGCCGAAACTAAGAACTTTTCCATTCAGAAAGGTCCCATTCGTAGAATTTAGATCCTCCAGATAGATATCCTGTCCCTGAAGCCTGATTCTTGCATGATGACGGCTGACTGCTTTTGCATGTATGACCCCATCATTTTCCTCTGGCATACTGCCAATTCGGAAGGATTCAGACGTAATCCGAAAATCATCCTCACCATCCTCCCCTTCATAGATTAGGTGCAGATTCTTTCTCTGACTGCCTTCTTCCAACTTCAGAATGGTTGTTGCTTCTTCGAAATCATTACTTGGATCATATATGAAATCGTCTATGGATTCCAGGCGGTCCTGACGGATATTCTCCTCGTACTTCTTCCGAATCGAGAAAAGGTTCCGGATTCCTGACCATAGATCTGAAAAATAATGCAGAATAATCTCCCGGACACCTCCCTTTTCTTCCTCCTCTTCCTCTCCCAGTTCATCCCAGCCGCAGTCCTCGAGCCGATCCGAAGATACTTCTCTCCGCCCTGCCCGGTCTGTCTTCAAGTTTCGATCCTCCGGGCCTTCAAAATCATCTGCTTCCCTGTCATCTGCCCCTGGTCCCAGGAAGGCTTCCTCCTCCTTGCAAAGACCTGGAACTGCATTCTCCTTGTCATAATTACATACCATTTCCGTAAGTTCTTCATACCTTACATCCCCTTTTGCCACTCTTTCATATAAGGCGTAGCAGAGTTTTGTAAGCTCAATCTTGTTATGATCAACTTCTGTAAGGAAGAGTTCCATTATACTAAGCAAGGACATCGTAAAGTCTTCACTAGCCACCGGGCAATAACACAGGACAAGGTCTGACTCCTTTTGGTTTCTTGACAGAAAGACCGTATCAGGTCCTAATAGCAGCCTCTCCTGAGAGAGTAGATAACGATTGATTTCATCCAAAGCAATTCCCAGATAAACGATGATCTGGTAGATCGTTTTGATCTCCACGCCCTCCTGGCTGACAAAATCCCTTAGGGAGTGCAATCCTGTGATATCGTACCAATACTGGGTTTTTCCATTGGCATGAATGGTATAGAAGGACAGGAGAGCCTTAATATGATTTTCTGCTAACATGCTTTCTTCATAAGTCTCCTCCATTGCCTGTCCTTCGAGGATCATATAATTTCGATTTACATTTCTCTGGTATGTTACTTCCATATTTCTTCCCCCAATTCTGAGATCCGAAAAATCCTTAAAACATCTGGTGATTTCTGCTCTTGTGAAACCTGGCTGTAAACTTCATGATATACATCAAAGCCTAACAGAATTGCTGATCCCATGAGGAAAAAGCAGATAGAGAAAACCATAGCTGCTTCCACCGTATAGGATCCTTTCAGGCTACGCATACAGATCCCCGCCCGAAATCAGGAGCATGACTAAGAAGGCACATAGAACAAAAGGATAGAAAGGAATTCTATCTTCCTTCTTGATCTTTTTCATAAGATATCCAAAGAGGCAGAAGATGCCCATGAAGGATAATGACGCCCACAAGAGAAAGAGATTCTTGAGAAAGCCCAGATAGATACCGGTTACCATCAAAAGGATGGCATCCCCCATCCCAATCCTCTCCTTAGACAGCAGACAGAGAATCATCATGAGCCCACCTATGGCGAATCCCCCCAGAATGTCATAGATACCTAATTTGTGAAAAATCAGATGGAAGGCCATACCCAAAATGGCAAATGCCAGAAGAATGATAGAATGAACTTCTTTTCTATGAATATCCTCATATGTCGTAATACCAAGCATCCCTAATAATCCAATTGCTTCCATATTCTACTCCCCCGCACATTTTGGACAGGCATGGTAGCCTTCCGCTATTGCTTCTTCTTTTGTCTCAGATCGTATACTCCGTTTTAAGCCACTACAATTCATTTTGCTGTGATAATTCTCCCCATAACGTGTCACATAATAGACTGCCACCTTGCTTTTCTTGCTCTTACAGTAGGGACAGTTCCCATACCGGTGTCCACTTTCATTCCTCTCTTCCGCCAACCGTGATGCCGGAACAGAACGAAGGGACGGCTTCAGATAAGCACAATTTCTCGAGGCATGATATGCTGTCCCGTTAGGAGTCACATATACATACTTTTCTTCCTCTCCCGCCATCGTTGGGTTCCAGCCCACCCATCGCCTTTGACTTACATTTTGCTGCATCAACAGCCCTTTTTTATTGAAAAAACTTGTTGGGAAAGGAATCGTGTAAGTACATTTCAACTTAATGTCCGTATCCGTTACACTGCTTCCCAGAAAACTGATACCAGGTGCTCCACCACGAATGAATTCCACTGGAACTTTCTTTTTATCGATTTTTTCCCTCGTTAAGAGACAGACACTTGCATAATTTGCATATTTCTTACAGGCTGCAGCTTCTCTTGCAGACTCCTGCATGGCCTGATGCATTCCATATTCAATTGAAAGTACCCGCATAAGCAGCATCATTGTCACCATGAGACTGATGAATATGGGAAATACAACGGCTGCCTCCAGGGTGTAACTTGCTTTTGTCTTTCCTAAAATAATAGAGGCGCACAGGGATGTCTCCTTCTCCTTTTGATCTTTATTTGTGTGCGTATTTCTGATCTCAGAGAGACTTTTTTCCTTTCTAAACCGTGTAAATTGTTCTTTGATAAGAGACATACCTCTAAGCCCCCTTATTTTTTATTTCTTATTTCATATTTCCTAACTACCCACAGCTTCGTACCAGCTGTCTATATATGAAAACCCCTTCCTGTGTTCCCTTCTCAGACAAAACTCTTTTCCCTCCCCCTCCGGTACCAGACTAAGGAATAGAGGACCAGCTTCATAGGCAAAGGAATACGATCCTTTGTACATCAGATGATCCAGACAGATATTCCCATATCCATCCCTGGTCCGAATCACTGCCTCGCATAGGTCCATACTTCTTAGCCCAAGGTTCTCTGCTTTCTCCGCGGTAAGCAGAATACGAAGATATTCCTTATACCCTATCCCATGGGCAATCTCCCTGGCCTGTTCATGAGGGTCGAAGCATAAGGCCAGTGTGCAGAGGGTAGATGTCCAGTCTTCCGGTGCCTTAATAATCGGTATTTTCTTTCCATGCAGTAGTGCACGCATATCCAGAAGACTCTCTCCATATGCCCAGGAAGCAATCAGTCCAATCTTCACGATCTCTATCAGAGCCGGATTGCCACTTGCACCAACCAGGGTGGTTGCAAAGGAGCCTGCTTCTGCGATTTTGGCGCTATCCGACATGATCGAAAGCAGATTTTCAGCCTCCCGCATGGCCATAATTCTGTGTATAACCCCCAGCAGGTTCTCCTGGTCCGATGCTTTCCCTGCCAGGATGTATTCTGTTTCATAGGACAGAGGATGTTTCTCCTCTGCAGGCTCGGTAAAATTCGAGAATTTGGATAAAACATAGGATTCATAGATCAGTCGATCACTCACTCCTATATCCATTGCTCTTTCCGTTCCAGTCTCTCGATTTCGATGCGATAGAGTCTCATTCAGACCGATCGCTTTCGCGGAAAGCTCCTCTTCTGGTGGAAAATAGATACTAAGAAGTTCACCTGCCAGGTTTGACCCTGCATTCGGCATTGGATCTTGTGCACCCGACCAATCCTTTTCGGGATATGCCTGTCGACTTTGATCCCAGGCCTCCCTCTCCTCATCCGTTGGCTCCGGTGCATTTCTCGCTTCTTCGAGTGCCTTACTGCCTTGCTCGATATCCGCGCCAAGTTCACTGCTGATTGACTCCGAATCCATAAGCGATGCAGCCAGATCATCTGTCACAAGATCCACCAGGTCAGCTCCAACATGTGACAACTGGTACTTCACTGCCAAGGATACAAAAGGTGCGCCACCGGCATCTGATAAGAGACCGTATGAATCCATACATGCCTGCTCGCTCCTAAGCCCTGTGTAGTCTACAGATAGCATCCCACCCGCAGGTGACGCATTCTCCTCAACGTACTTCATTAATATCCCATCGATTTCGGGCATAGAGATCTCTCCCCTCCCAAGAGAGAGATCCATCCCCGTCACTCCATACTCTTCCCACAGAGCATCCAGGTACATGGAATGGAGACTTTCTATCGCTTGCTCACTGATCACCATCGATCTTACAGATAGAATCTCCAGGCGAATACTCTCTGCCAGAGTCAGAAAAAGAGACATATACACCATGAGTACCATACTAAGGAAGACTGTCATGCTTCCTTTTGCCCTGTTTTCTCTCCTCATACCTTGTCTGCCTGTTGTTTGATCGTTTTGAAGATGCTATTCACCAGGTCATTGATCTGTTTCTTGAAGACAAGAACAAGGCCAATCAGAACCACCATCCCACACCTTCTTCTCCCCTCAGGAAGCACATTGTCTCTTCCAGACTTGCCTTACCGAGTCTCTTCAGCTGATACCATACATTTTTCATAAGTCTTCCTCCTTTTCTTTCTTTGTTCTATAGACCAATTCCGCTCATGGCGGGATAGATCATCAGGATTAGTACGACACCTAAGAGCCCCATCATGGGCAGAAGAAGTTTTGTCGATAATTTTTCCCCCTCAGCTCTCAGATGCATCTTCTCCTCTTCGTAGGCTTCCTCCGCTTCCTGCTCCAACTGCAGTGGTAGATTGCCTGTTCCCTTTTTCAGATCCTGCATGAGAAGAAGAGACAATTTTCGATACTGGCGATTTCCACTCCTCTCTCCAATCCTTCGGTAGACTTCCATTTCATTCACACCGGAATCCAGTTCCCTTACGGCCTTGTAGAGGAGTTCCATGCCAGCCTTCTTCTTCTTCTCCTTCTCCTTTTCTCTCTCATAATCCATTACCATTCTCTGCATGGCCTTTCTCACTGTTACACCAGCTGTAACATAGAGACAGAGCATGTTCAGAATTCTCGGATACTCCTTCATGAGAGCATCCTGATACTTCTCCCTCTCTCTTCTCTTATCATTCTTCCGTGAAAAGATTAGCCCAATTGCTGCTGCTATCCCTAAGAGAGAGAGATAAAAACCCGAAGGATCCACCGCCTTCTTCCAATTCAGTTCTTTTCCATCCACTTCTGTCGGCAGGATGTACTCTGCCTGATCTGGATCATCCCCCTCCGAAAGCAATTCCTCTACCCTCTGCTTCCATCCTCTTTTTGTTGCTATATTCGGCGGAACAAGTGTAATCGGCACCTCGTATAGTTCCTGTTTCTTATGGCAATGAAGAATAGCCTGGGCATAGATACTGATTTCCTCCTGTATAGGCCCTGCACAGATGCTGCCGTCCGATGAGACATAACTTCCATCCTCAAAGTACCACTCCGCATCCACCATCCCGCCGGCATACGAACTCTGTGGCTTCAGATCATTTGATACGTGCATTAGATCTGGATTATCCCCTTTAAGACTCTCATCAATCTCTGCTTCTGCCAGACGAAAATATTCTTCAATCTCCTCCTCGCCAGGATTTCTCTCTGACAGGCAAAGAACCATACGTTCCTTAAATTTATCGCCTTCTACCACAAGTTCTGTTTCTTCCTCCCCCTGCCCGTAGGCGGGTCTCTCAATCCGTCCATCGAAATTCACCTCACTATCCAGCATATTTTTCCCACATAGCACCATTGCCATGAGTTCGATCAGCATCACAACCTTGATTTCCTTTCCGGAAAAAGGCTGGCCTGTCTTTTTTCGGTAAATGATTATCCCTAATGCGATCAGCATAGATAGGAAAGACATCGCAAATATCATCCTGCCCCTCCTTTCCGAAGGATAAACCTACCCAGGCCAAGGGATGCCGCATAGAGGCCAAGGGCCAGAATCATTACCAGGACACCGGCAGGATTATGGTAGAGCGTCTCCAGATAATCCGGAGATCCCATCCGTATGTAGAAGAGGATCCCTAGCGGCATCATGCACATGATTTTTAATTCCATTCGCTTCTCCGCTGTAATGGCACTGATTTCCTGCTTTAGTTCCAGGCCTTCTCCCAACGCCGCTGCCGTCCGCCTGATATTCGTGGTATAGTTCGCTCCCAGCCTCTTGGCAAAGGAGAAGATCGATGCAAAATCCTCTACTTCCTCATAGGGATAGACTTTGGCGAAATCAAAGAAAGCATTCTCCACCGGCATCGACAGTGCCACATTGGTATTTAGACGATGCAGTTCTTCCAGCAGAAGACATTCCTTCCCATATAGGGTCGTCATCTCCTTTTCAGCACTCAAAAAGGATTTTTCCACCGAGATGCCTCCTTGCAATCCTGCCACCAGGGACATCAGTAGTTCTCTGTACTGCTTGCGAAATTCCTCGTCAAAAGCTTCTCTCGCATCCTTTTGATGGCGGAGATGATTAAGGACGATAACTGGAAGAAGAGAGAGGAGTCCGTAAATTGAATCGAAACACAACCAGGCCAGAAGTGCCGAAACAGCAATGGATTCCACTGCTTCTCTGATATAGTCCTGCTTCTTTCTCTTTACATTCCGATTCAGTATGTCCTCTTTGCAGGGTCGATTTCGTAATTCTTCTTTGTCAGATCGATTCCGGCTCTTTCCATCTTTTGCAGCCTCTCTAGCCTTCCGACTTGTCTCCAACCCTTCTCTCCCCCTTCGTACTCATACAGGGAATGCAGTTTTACTTCTCCATTCTCCATTCCCACGACCTCTGCAATTTCTAATACTCTTCTCTTTCTGTCCCGCAGCCGCCCCAGATGCACGAAGAGATCAATTGCCGATGCAATCTGTTGTCTTACTGCAGGGATTGGCAGGTCCATGGCCATGAGGCACATCGTCTCCAGTCGCGAGATCATATCCTTTGCTGAATTCGCATGACCTGTGGAGAGGGAGCCATCATGTCCTGTATTCATAGCACTGAGCATCTCCAGGGCCTCTCCTCCACGACATTCTCCGACGATGATGCGGTCGGGTCGCATTCGTAAGGATGATTTCACAAGATCACGAATGGTGACCTCCAACTTCCCTTCCATCGTCTTATTCCTGCTCTCCATGCGAACCAGATTCTCAATTCCACGGACCTGAAGTTCTGCCGAATCCTCTATCGTAATCACCCTCGCATCCGAGGGAATGAATTCCGTCAGGGCATTCAGGAATGTTGTTTTTCCGCTGGATGTCTCTCCGGATATAAAGATGTTATAACCCGCATAAACCGCATCCCTTAGGAATTCTTCCATCTCCACAGACAGGGAGCCGTATTCTAAGAGTCGTTCCATGGTAATCGGTTCCCTGGGGAACTTTCGGATCGTCAGCACAGGACTGCCTATTGCGATCGGGGACATGACAATATTTACTCTTGCTCCAAATTCGGGAATCCGCGTATCCAGAATGGGATTGGTCTCCGAGATAATCTGGTTTTGCGTGGAGGCAATCTGCTGAATTACATCCTGCAGTTTCTCTGCAGAATAGAACTGTCGCTTTGATCTCTCAATTCGCCCCTGCCTCTCCAGGAAGATACAGGATGGACCATTGACCATGATCTCCGTGATATCCTCATCCTCCAGAAAATCCTGCAGGATATCGAGTCTGCGAAGAGAATGAAAGATATGCCTCTCTAATTCCTTCCGCCGATCATAAGATAAGGCGCATCGCTTCCCCTCCAGGCAGATCTCCCGGCGAATCTCCTCCAGAATCTGTACATCTGATAGATTCTCGGTTAGATCCAGCTCTGCTAGTACCCTTTCGCGAATTCGATCTTCAATACTCACGCAAATCCCTGCCTCTTCTCATTTTGTGAGAGGAATAACTGCTTCATGAAGAGCCCCAGGCTTCCCCTCATCATCTCGTCCATACGATAAGATCCCTCTGCCATACTCTTCACCGTCATGGGAAGCATCACTTCCTCCACCCGAAGATCCGGCTTCTCATCCCTTAAGAAGTTCACAAAGCGGGCCTCTGATGCCTGATAGTAGTCTCCAGGCTTTCCAAGAATAACGAATCGATCCATGCGATCCAGAAAGTTCTCAAAGCCCTGTGGGAGTTCCCCAAACAACTCCACCACATATTCAAAGTTCTGGCTTGCCGCAAGATCACATAACTGCATCCATTGTTCCGAATGAATCCCAGCCAGATCCGTTGGGTTATCCACTGGCGAGAGAATCTGAAACCCTTCATAGGATTCGAGATAATCGCCAAAGACAGATGGATCACTCATGTCGCCCATCTCATAGATACAATCCAGAACGTTAGCATCGAATTCCCTTCCCAGGAGATGCCGCATCAGGCTGTTCTCTTCGAGATCCATCATGAGAACTCTCTTATTTTCCGAAAGGAGTTTGCAGTAGAGAAGGGCAAAAGGCAGGGTCAGTTCGTGTCGAATCGGTGAATAGATTCCTACAAAGCGAGTCTCCTTCCCTTGCTTGTTTTTAATCTCCTCCGGCCATCCTACCTTCCCCAACCTTCGAAGGAATTCGTCCATGGACTGAAATTTATATAAAACCTCATACTCCTTATACCCATGGTCCCTCGCCGAACAGAGCTGGATGACATGATGGATGATCAGAGTTCCACGACTATTCAGCTCCATCTCCCGGATAAAATCCTCTGTCATGAGTGCAATCCGGTACTCCCCTTCCTCCTGCCGAAAGGCTTCCAGCGAGGTATCATAACTGATTCTTACCCCCTTCAGGCTCCCCACCAGATAGCGGACCAGTGCCGATGTATAGCTTTCGTCCTTGTCACAGATCAGAATTCGTATCCCCTTCATCCTCTTACCTCCCAGATACTGACCAGAAAACACGCAAGCAAGATATAGATTCCCATATGAATCGTACTTCCCTCACTCCCAATACTCTTATATGGGCTGATCGAACCGTTCAGTAAGCAGTCCACCGCATAGTTCTTCAGGTTCCATAAACGTAGACCGAGTTCTTTTCTCCGGACCATCCGAACCAATGCTCCTGTCGCAGACAGAGTCAGCGCAATTCCCATCAGATAGAGCATGACCTCAAATTCGCTATAGAGTGAAAGTAGCGAAAAGAGCTTCAGATCCCCGGCTCCCATCCCTCGAATCAGAAATACAGGAAAGAGGGCCAGGATTGGCCATAGCATTCGAAGAATCAGCACTCCCCAGCCGACATCCAAAGCTCCCATTATCCGGTAGGAGATCCCCAGGAGATAGCCCAGAAGAATGATTCCGTTGGGTATTTTTCCATGGAGACAATCTGTTGTTGCAGCGCATGCCGCCAGAAGCAACCTACTTGCCATCAAGAGCATCCAAACACCTCCCTCATTCGTTGTGATGCTGATTATAGACACCCTTTTACGATTCCTGAATGGCATTTTTGCCAAGTTGAATTTTTGTATCTTTTGCCAAAATCATCTTTTGTGAATCATTTCCAATCGATGACGATTTCTTTTCCCATAAGAGACTGTATTTTTGTACATATTTTCTGATGCACTTGCCAATCGCTTCTTCATTTTCTTTTTCTCCCAAAAATCTCCTCAGCATTTTGCACGAACCAGATGTTCGAAATCACCAAATCCTCGACTTATCACCTGCATTTTCCAATCCCTGTTTTTTGGGTTTCCTATAAATCCGCTTATTTCGTTTTTTGGAAAAAAAGATCTTACTATCATATAATTCACCCCCACGAACATCATTTGATTAAAAAAAATAGCCCCCTTGCTCTAAAAGCAAGGGGGCTATCCTTATTCCATTCCCTTGAAAGGGCTTACGCCTTTTCGCAGAAATCCTGGATTTTTTCTCTATTATGCCAGGAAACCTCTGTTTCCGTCGAATCCATCTTCTGTCACATTAAGACTATGCTTTCCATAGGTATATCCTGCAGAGATCTGTTGGGCATGCTGCATAACAGGTGCACTGTCATCTGCGTCTGCAACGCCTTTGAAAGCAACGCGAAGTTCTGTCATCACTTTTCGCGCAGCTTCGATATGCTCTACATTTCGATCGTAAGAAAGCTTAGCCAGGCAACGCATGCAGTAATCGTAGAGGGAATAGAGATTCCCGGAAATCTCATAGCGAAAATCCAGATCATTCATGAGCTGGCGGAGTACCTCTGATGCCTTACGGAAGGAAGAGCGCATATTCTTCTCATCTTCTGCCAGATGGCTCTCTTCGAATGCAAGCATGGCCTTCCGGCCGTCCTCGATACGGACGAGAAAGATATCATAGAGCACGACAATCAGCTCTGTCTTATTACTATTTACAATCCTTCGGGTGAAGGTACTAATCTCTTCCTGGGTCATTTTCTGTCCTTCTATTCACACGTCGGGCTTGAAATCGGGATTTTATCCACAATTACTGAAGAAGCTGCAGTGCCATCTGGGGAATCTGATTGGCCTGAGCAAGTGCGCTGGTGCCTGCCTGCTGCAGAACATTATACTTGGTATACTCGCTCATCTCCTGTGCCATATCTACATCTTCAATACGGGAGAGCGCGCTGGTCATATTCTCAGAGGTCTCATCGAGGGACTTGGTGGTGTGCTCCAGACGGTTCTGGGCTGCACCGAGATCTGCGCGGACCTGGTTGACACGGGCAATTGCCTCATCGAGGGTAGCAATCGCCTTGCTTGCGCCATTTACCGTTGTAACATCGATGCTATCGAGATAGAGATTATCTGCAGAGATGGAAGGAATACGAACCATCATGGACTGGTTCTCATTGGCTCCAATCTGCAGGGTCATGGGACCCATAGTGGTAACTTCCAGTTCGAGGTCGCCTTTTACTCCTTCGTCAGCGAGGAATTCGATGGAGAATCCACTTTTATCTGTAATCTTCATACGATTGCCATCGGTCGTAACGGTTGCGGTATCACTGAACTGGGAACGATGCTCAGAAGCGGCATCCTGGTTCCAGGTGGTAAGGCTTACAACAGCGTCTTTGCCACTCGGCTTCTCCGTTCCATCCACGACAACACCATTCTTCATGGTAAGTCCCAGGAACTTCGCTACATTCTCATCACCAGTGATGGTCAGACCTGCATGCGCACCATATTCCTTTGTTGTGAATGCATAGGATTTTGTTGTATTGCCAAGAGCATCGGTTTTGACGGTCGGATAATCTACTTCACCGATCTCTGCTGCATCTCTCAGAGCCTGCTCAACTTCCTCACCGGTCATACCTTTTGTCAGAGTTACTTCCGCTCCATTGATGGAGATACTGCCTACTGCGCCTTCGGGAACCGCCTGGCTTCCATTGAAGGTGGTTGCGATGCTGGCGGGCTGTGCTGCCTTTTCAATCTTCAGCTTATAGAAACCTGCTGCAACGGAGTCAGAAACAGCAATTCTGGATACCTTATCAGCATAGACACGCTCATCGAGACTTCCATCTAAGAGCTGCTTGGTATTGAATTCGGTAGAGCTTGAGATACGGTCAATCTCTTCACGTAGCTGGGAGATCTCAGCCTGGATCTGCTGCTTGTCGGATAGAGAGTTGATGCCGTTGGCTGCCTGGACGGACAGCTCTCTCATTCTCTGGAGCATGGAGGTAACTTCGTTCATGGCGCCATCGGCGGTCTGAATAACGGAGATACCATCGTTTGCATTACGGGAAGCGAGATCAAGCGCCTCGATCTGAATATCCATCTTACCGGAGATTGCCATTCCGGAGGGGTCGTCTGCTGCGTGATTGATTCTAAGACCACTGGAGAGACGCTCCATTGCGCCAGCCAGACTGTCTTCGGTACGAAGCAGCTGCTTATTCGTGATAACGGCAGAGATATTATTATTGATCTTCATGGATTTGTCCTTTCTGTCGCTTGGCGCGAAAAAAGACCGCGCCGGCGGAACACCGCGATCCTTGCGGTTCCTCTGTCGTGACGGTCCTTGTCAACTAATTACTATATCGGCAGGCTTTATGGATTTATGAACCCTTCGTCCCGTCCTAATCTTGAAACTGCCTGAATTATTCCCCTTGCGATGCTATAGAGACGTGTCGTCTGTACCTTGCCAGCCTCCGTCTTCGCATAGGATCTAGGGTCATCCTCTTCCCCCTTCTCGAAGTAGATCTGAGAATAATCCTGCTCTTCATTCCATGTAAATGTAAGGCCAGGCTCTACTCCGCTCTCTTCTGCGATCGCATCGCTTAAGACGGAAGCATGCTCTGACAGCAGTTCCTGTGTGCTTCTTCTCTCTGCACTGAAGGTTCCCTTTACTCCATTCTGGTCTGCCTTCAGATTCGCTGATACTTTCCCCAGACGGTCGGTATCCAGAACGAGAGCAACAAGACCTTTGTCCTCTTTTCCTCTGACGATCTTAAGGGTCATATTGCCATATTCATCTGCCACCATAATGGGTAGGTGATAGGTTTCTTCCTCACTCATCGTGCTGCAGATATTCATCTGCTTCTGCAGAAGATGCATGCTCCTTAAGTCGATGACATTGCTGTCCTCGCTCGTCATAACACTATCCATGGCATGTTCTGCCAGGTCTGCGAGTCGCTCCTGGGCTTCCGCCATCTCTTCCGGCGTCTTGCATGCTTCTCCGTAGTCTTCCATAACTTCTTCAAGCATTGCCTTGATATCCGGGTTTTCTACATCAACCAGACTACCATCCATGTTGCGATGCGTCTTGCCGAGATTCTTCCAGACTTCTCCCGCTCTCTTAACGAGTGCCTGCATTGCAGCCAGATTTGCAGCGGTAGAATCCATATCATATTCTTCGAGTGCCCGATAGATGATGGGTTCTGCATTCGCAGCATCCTGCATCTCCTGTCGGATCATATTCAGACGTTCCTCTTCGATGGAGACCGGTTCTGTCTCATGACTAAGAGCCTGGTCGAAGGCCTCTGGTGTCATGGGTTTCATTGCCTCTTCTCCACCCATTGCCATCAGCTTCGAGGGGGTGATGATGGACTCTGCATGTTGCAGATGATTCTTCTGGAAGGCTACCTCGATCTGCTCTGTAATGGACAGTTCTCTCTGCTGCAGGATCGTCTCACCCTGGCTATCATCGACGACATATTCACGGTTCTCTGCTCTCTTAATACGGACAGATTCCATGAGATTCTCCATGGTAATCTCTCTGCCACTCATCACAAGTTTGCCGATGGCTGCGCCATCATTTTTATTGACCTGATGAATCAGGCGGTAGATCCCGATAAAACTATTTCTCTCCTCTTCCGTGATTCCCTCGGTCTTATCCATACGATAGAGGAATTCTGCCATCTTTTCTTCTTCGGAATTCCCATCTTTTCTCTTATCCATCTGATCTGCTGTATCAGACAATTCCTTCATCGTCATGTGGAGAGGGTTTTTACCTTCTCTTATCATCTCGAGGACCCTGGCAGGTTTTAACTTATCGAGGGTAACTCTTACCGCCTGATCCGCGGATCTTACCCGAAGTACATTCTCTTCGGTGACTTCCATGTTGTTATATCCTAAGATACGTACAGCTCTTCTGTTATCTTCTGTGATCTCGAGGCCATTTTCTTTCAGGAGTTCATCGATATTACGGAATGCCTTCTGAATAGAATCTCCTAAGTCTTTTCTTACCTCAGTTCCAACTGCCTCATAGGTCTTCTCGGCAAGGTGGGTTAGTTTCGAGGAGAAGAGATGTGCGCCAGAGTTCCTCTCTGTCCATCTCTCTGCGAGGTCCGACAGCCCCTGTAATCTGCTCTCTAAGAGACTGCTTCCGGAGAAAGTTCCCAGCATAGCCACCGGTGCAGAGAGGATTGTATCCTTCTTTTCCAGTGTCTCCTTCATAAGTGACACTTCGTCATCGGAATAGATTGGCTTTTCTTCTTCCAGCTTATCAATCAGCTTTGACAGATCTTCTGTCTCGATATTCAGGCCGCTTCTTACCATTCGGGCTGTATTATCAACATTCATGACCAGCTGAGCGGTCAGCAGTGTCTTCGAGTAACTACTCTCTTCGGCTGCTTCTCTGGTTGAAAGGCTCTGCTCTACATTTCCCATATAAACCTGAGAAGATAGTCTGAGGTTCCGAAGATTCAGGGGAAGGCCTGCTGCTTCGAGCTTGTCGACAGACGTCTGATCCGAGGACGTTAATACCTCCACTGCTTCCCTTGCCTGATCCTGAGCAGAGAATCCTGTTAAGAGATAGCTGTCTTCGATCTGTCTGCCCTGTGCTGCTTCCGCTACGATAGCATCTGCAATGGCGTCTTTATCTGTCATCCCCTGACTTCTTACCAGCTTATCGAGAAGTGCCATGCTGTCAGAGGTAATGGGAAGGTCATTCTGATAGAGATAGAGAGCTTCCTTTTCTGTGCTCTGTGTGATAGGGAAGCGGGAGTCAAGAATTCGCTTGTCGATCTGGTCCATTCCGATCAGGTCTGCGTCAGAGAGCTTCGTGCGATTTACTGCTTCGACGATATTCTCCTGCTTGTCTTCTGGCTGGTTTTTCAGTCCGAATCCGCTGCCGTTTCCAGCTTCGATGAAGACAGCGCGATAGAGGTTCCTGATCGTTGGATCCTCATTGCTTCGAATCAGTTCATTGGCCGCAGACTTAGGAAGACCGCCTTCGATCCTGGGAAGAATCTCTGCTGCCTCCTGTAATGCGGTCTTTAGATCACGCATCATGTCATCATTCATTGGCAGATCGGCATCTTCAAAGGCATTTCGCAGTGTACTCGTGGAAAGCTCCCTAGTGATTGCTTTCTCTTCTTCATCTTCTGTCTTGGTTTCCAGGTCTGTATCGGCTACTTCCTTCACCTTGCTCTGAAGTCCGGCTGCCTCGGCTGCACTCCCGGTCATGGCTTCGATGGCTCCGTTGTCCAGGCCACCCAGGCGGGATACATCCACGCCAGCCTTTGCCAGCTGCATCTTGATCTGATCTGCTACCGTAACGAAGTTCTCCGGGTCCATATCCTTGGGTGCGAATCCGAGTTCTTCCATCTTCTTCAGATCAGAATTGCTTATATTCTTGCTTGTATTCAAAAAAGCCTGGCGAATCGCATCCATATTACCAATCGAAGCATCTGTCGCGGACTTTTCCGCTTTCAGGCTGTCCCTGGCATAGACTGCTCTATCATTTAAGTTTAGGTTCTTAAGTTTCTCGGTGACTTTACCGAAGATTCCTTCCAGTCCGCTTTCCTTGGCCTGGCTTGCTTCCTGGCTATTATGGGTAGAATGAATGAGGTTTGAATTCAGAGAATCAATCTGCATAGTGGGTCTCCCTACTGTTATTTTACTCTACAGAGTCTATTTCGGAGAGTTTCTCTTTTTTCTTAAGGTAGATCTCCTATCCACTCTTCTCATTGACTTTTCTTGTTCTCTACGAAAAAACCTCTCCATGGAAGCTGGTTTTGCTCCATAGAGAGGGCTCTTCACACAATCTTCGATTGTTATATTTATAATTCTGTTCTTCCTTCGAGGGCTCGAAGAAGGGTTACTTCGTCGATATTCTCCAGATCTCCGCCAACAGGAACACCGCTGGCGATACGGGACACCTTCACTCCGGTCGGCTTTACAAGTCTGCTGATATACATGGCAGTTGTCTCGCCTTCCAGACTGGAATTGGTTGCAATGATCAGCTCTTCGATATCCTCTTTGGCAATTCTTGCCATTAGCTCCTTTAGCTTGATATCGTCCGGTCCTATGCCCTGCATGGGAGAGATTGCACCATGAAGGACATGATATACACCTTCATATTTCCCCGTTTTCTCATAAGCGGCCAGGTCTCTTGTGTCTTCTACCACCATGATCTGCTTATGATCTCTCTTGGCATTCGCACAAATAGGACAGATATCCTGATCGGTAAGAGTAAAGCATTCCTTGCAGTAATGCACATTCTGTCTGGCCTGGGTCAGGGTATGAGACAGGCGTTCCACATCGTCTTTGGGCATATGCAGGATATGAAATGCCAGACGCTGGGCTGTTTTTGCGCCGATGCCGGGAAGTCTTCCCAGTTCCTCAATCAGCGAGGAGATTTCTTTGCTGTAGTATTCCATATGAATTAACCGAACATGTTCGGTCCGATTCCTCCGGTGATCTTAGACATGGAAGCCTGGGAAGCGTCTTCGAGCTTACGAAGAGCTCCGTTTACAGCTGCCATTACAAGGTCCTCAAGAGTCTCAACATCTTCAGGGTCAACTGCTTCAGGATCGATCTTGATCTTAGTGATCTCCTTCTTACCGCTTACAGTTACTTCTACAACTCCGCCACCTGCAGTTTCGGTGATCTCAAGTTCTTCGAGCTTCTTCTGAGCCTCTTCCATCTGACGCTGCATACGCTGCGCCTGCTTTAACATGTTCTGCATTCCGCCGGGCATTGCGCCGCCACCGGGAAATCCACCTCTTTTTGCCATATTTCCTCCTAGAAATCATCATCTTCTGTTGCTGTTTCTACTGCAACCCCTGAGGACTTTGCGAATTTTGCGATTGCATCTTCGTATGCATCCTTATTGGGTTTTTTTGTATTATTTATTTCAAATTGTACGCCAATCATAGAATTGGAATACTCATGAATTTCATCTGTCAGTTCCTGTTTACCGCCACCATCCAGCCAGTCTATAAGAACCTTGGAATCCCTTTCTTTTGGATCGATGACCAGCATAAGCTTTCCGTCATCGGATATAGACGGATAGAGCGATTCTAAGAATACCCGAACCATCGGATCATCATACTGTCCCTTGAAGGCATTCCATCGCTCTACCATAGCTTTCACATCTTCCGGTGTTGCTTCCGGTATCATGTGTTTCTGTCCTCTGGGTGCCGCCTCATTATTTGCCGGAGTTCCTTCCCCGGCTGCCATTGGGGACGCGACAAAGGCTCCGCTCTCCATCTTTCGTTCGAGCTCATCGATACGGTCATAGAGTGATGCGGTATCGGTCTCCATCTGAGGTCTGCACATACGAATAATGGCAACCTCTAAGAGAACTCTCTTCTCGGTAGAGTTCTTCATATCCGCCGATACACCGGACAGGATACGAATGTATCGCATAATGATCTGCTCGTCAATCTCCGTCGCTAATTTTTTCAGCTGATTGAAGTTCTCTTTCGAGACGTCGAGGAGATCCTCGGAACCATCCTCCAGATTTGCTGCCATTAGAATATTTCTCAGGTACCAGAGGAAATCTGTCACATACTGCTGCAATTCTCTACCGTCTGCAACGGCTTCTTCCACAGATTCAATGGCTTCTCCTACTCTTCGATCCCGGATTGCTAACAGGGTTTTGTGAAAGACTTCCGTATCCACCGTTCCCAGCGTCCCTAATACATCCTCATAGGTTATGGTCTTACCGGTGTAGAGAGCGATGCTCTTATCCAAGATACTAAGAGCATCACGCATGGATCCGTCGGCACATTTTGCAATATAACGAAGAGCCTGCTCATCAATGGAGACTTCTTCCTTCTCCATCAGCTCTTTCATTCGGTTCGTGATGGTCTCAATCGTAATTCGATGGAAATCCCACCTCTGCACACGGGAACGGATGGTAATAGGTACCTTCTGAATATCCGTGGTTGCCAGAATAAAGATGACATATTCAGGCGGTTCCTCCAGGGTTTTCAGCAGGGCATTGAAGGCCTGCTGCGAAATCATGTGAACCTCATCGATGATGAAGATCTTGAAACGTCCGATCTGAGGTGGATAATTTACCTGCTCCGTGATCTGTCTGATGTCCTCGATACCATTGTGACTTGCTGCATCCAATTCGATGACATCAAGGTCATGATCTTCGAGAATCGCCTTGCAGGTCGGGCACTCATTACAGGGATTTCCATTTACCGGATGTTCACAGTTAACTGCACGGGCCAGAATTCTAGCCATGGTCGTCTTACCGGTTCCTCTGGTTCCGGTGAAGAGATAGGCGTGAGACACTCTCTTGGTCTCAATCTGATTCCGCAGCGCGGTAACTATATGATCCTGTCCCTTAACATCTTCGAAGTCCTGAGGACGGAACTTACGATACAGTGCTGTATATGACATTTGCTTACTTTCTTTTCTTCTATCTTTTTCTACCTATGAATGGGAAGGCTTTACATTTCCCGAAGGGATCAATCGCCGAAGGAGATACCTAAGGCCTTGATCTCCCTTACCATCTTGCCCTTGGGGTCCACGGACTTCAGCTTGCCGGCACACTTCTCTAAGGGAATGCGCTTGGTCTCGCCATTCACCATACCGATCATATTGCCATAGTCCTTGTCGATGATGGCCTGTCCCGCTGCCGCACCGAGTCTGGTGCAGAGAATCCTGTCATAAGCGTCTGGTGCACCGCCACGCTGCATATGACCGGGGACGGTAACGCGGGCTTCGACGCCGCAGGCTTCTTCGATCTCGTGAGCGATCTTGTAGGAGACGGAAGGATAGGGTGACTTTGCGATCTTCTTTTTCAGTTCCTTCTTGCTGAGCTTGGCGTCTTCCTTGGAGATTGCGCCTTCTGCAACAGCCAGAATGGTGAAGTTCTTCCCGGATTCCTGTCTCTTCTTGATTCCTGCAATGACCTTATCGATATCGTATGGAATCTCCGGAATCAGGATGATGTCTGCTCCGGAACCGACACCGGCATAGAGGGTCAGCCAGCCAACCTTATGACCCATGACCTCAACGATGAAGACGCGGTTATGGGATGCTGCTGTCGTATGAATGCAGTCGATGGAGTGGCAGGCGATGTCGATGGCGCTGTAGAAGCCAAAGGTCACATCTGTTCCGTAGATATCATTATCAATGGTCTTGGGCAGATGGATGACATTCAGTCCCTCTTCCCGGAGGAGATTGGCCGTCTTCTGGGTACCATTACCACCCAGGATAACCAGGCAATCCAGCCCTAACTTCTCATAATTCGACTTCATGGCATGAACCTTATCCACGCCATCTTCGCCGGGTTCGCGAATCTGCTTGAAAGGAGTACGGGAGGAACCGAGAATCGTTCCACCCACGGTGAGAATCCCCGAGAAATCAGCTTTTGTCAGTATACGGTACTTGCCATAGATCAGACCTTGATATCCATTCGAGAATCCATAGATGGTAAGATCATCGACATTGTTGGCCAGGGTCTTCACCACGCCGCGCATTGCAGCATTCAGTGCCTGACAGTCACCACCGCTTGTAAGCATTCCGATCTTCATGTCCTATGCTCCCTTCCACGCCAGATTGATATTATTTTGTTTCGAGTACCTGTCGGATGTAACGGTACATACGCTCTGTGGATGCGATATCTAATCTCTCATCCGTTGTATGGATGTCGAGAATGTTGGGTCCCATGGATACAGCATCGAGATTCTTGATCTTGTCCGACAGAAGTCCACATTCGAGACCTGCATGAATCGTATCTATCTTGGGTGTCTCACCAAACATCTCTTCGTAAATGTGAACCATCTTATCGCGGAATGGAGAAGTCTCATTGTATTCCCATGCCGGATATTCGCCACCGAAATTCACTTCTGCACCGAAGTAGGTTGCGATGACTCTAAGTTTTCTGTCCAGATCATCTCTTGCAGATGCATAGGCAGATCTTACGGCATACTGGAGGAAGAGTCCCTGGTTGGAGAGCTTGCAGATACCGAGATTAAGGGATGTCTCCGGCATATTTTCGATGGAGACAGACATTCTCTGAATTCCATTGGGCAGAGCCTGAAGAAGAGCTGCCATACTCTCAGTGCATTCAGAGGTAAGTACGGTCTTCTCTGCAACTTCAGCCTTCTCGATCTCGATCCTAAGTTCAGGATCCGTGATATGGTATTCACTTATAATATGATCCGCTTCTGTTCTTAAGCCCTGCAGTACTGCATCTACATCATCATTTAGTACAAGAAGCTGGCCCTCGCCACGCTTGGGAATCGCATTCTCCTTCAGACCACCACGATAGGAGATCACATATGCCCTACCTTCGTCTAAGGCTGCGGAGAGGAGTCTTGCGAAGAGGACACTGGCATTTCCTCTCTGCTTAATGATCTCGACACCGGAATGACCGCCGGTAAAGCCTTCTAACTTTACGGATACTACCGTACCCTTTTTCTTCTCCCATTCGACAGGAAGCGCAACCTTGGCGCTGGCACCACCGGCACAGCCTGCCAACAGGGTTCCCTCAACTTCAGAATCCATATTGAGGACCAGATTACCTTCGAGCATGGACAGATCAATGGCACGTGCACCTTCCATTCCTACTTCTTCCGATACCGTGCAGACAAATTCCAGACGAGGCGCTTTCAGTGTCTCATCTTCGAGAAGAGCCAGCGCATATGCGACTGCAATTCCATCATCACCACCCAGAGTGGTTCCTTCTGCATAGATATACTTACCATCTTCCTTGATATCAAGCCCTTCCTCGATCATATTCTTTTCGAATCCGGCTACCTTCTCACACACCATATCCATATGACCCTGGAGGATGATCGCCGGTTGGTCTTCATACCCTTTTGCTGCAGGTTTAATCATGATCACATTGTGCACTTCATCAGTATAGTGCTCCAGATTATGCTCTTCAGCGAATTTTACCAGCCATGCACTTACCTTCTCTTCATGATAACTTGCACGGGGAATCTTGCTCAATTCCTCAAAATAGTGAAATACTCTCTTGGGTTCTAAGTTCTCAAGTACTGACATTACCAAAATCCAATTTCTAAGTTCTTTATTTCTTTGTTACCTGATCTGTCTCTATATAGCACTTAGGCTATCTTCTTATTACTCGTCGTAAACGCCATATTCACAGCCGACATGTGCAGTCAATAGTTCATCCTGAAGCTCCCACTCCCACTTATTCTTAAGAGAGATCTTCTTCTCATAGAGCTTGATGCTGCCGGTTCCTTCTCCACCATTCCAGAGATTCTTATGACGGAAGGATCCATCCGGAGCCTCATAGCGAATCTTTAACATTCTGTCCTTAGGACACTTGATTTCAACCAGTGCCTTAGCTGTCGGCGTCTCCTGTTCGATCTGCCATACGATCTCTTTCTTATGGTCCTTCACGCGATACTTGGTTTTCGTGAGAGTCCATACTTTGGAGAAGTTGAATTCATAAGGTTTTCCTTCGATCCAGAACGCTGACAGAAGCTTACCTTCGATTGCAAAGGGGCCAACCTTGGGACGTCCGCCGCCGATATCGAAAGCACTATCCTTCAGTCTCTCTCCGGTTTCCTTACGAACCAGATCATTAGAAGAGAGCCAGATCCAGGGAGATGTGAAGTCAGAACCCCAGTTTTTGTCAGAATATCCATAACAAGTATCCGGAGAAACCGTATAGTGAGTTCCGTTATAGATCAGCTCTCCTGAAAACTCGGTCTTCATGCCTTCTGCATGCCAGAACATCTGGAAAGCATCTGCCTCACGCATCACCTTACCAGCACCATGTCCTACATTAAAGGCAATCTTCTTATCGATCTTCAGATCCCAGATCATACTGCCTGCATCCGATAACCACTCGGGATGCTGCTCTGCATCCTCCTGGGAGACATCTACCTTGCCCAGCGTACGGGTCTCAGACAGGAAGCAGTTGTCAGCACTGATGAGGAAGGGAGCATCTGCCTTAATGGTCACATCATCCCATCCAAAGAACCGATGCATCTGGCTTGCATTCTCTCCCCAGGCACCGACATTGACCATCATATAAGAGGGATGGATGCCATTCTTCTGATTGTCCTTATCCTGTCCGAAGATGGGATCTTTCCCGCCCAGAGATGGATTGATTGTAAAGAACTCGATATAGAAGCTCTTCTCTTCTCCCGTCTCTTTATTCACACCGGTAAAGCTGTTCCACCACCAGTCATATCCTTCTTCTGCCAGTTTTCCATGCAGCATGAAGAGATCTCGAGCCTCATCCGGATGGTTAAAGGACTGCTCTGCATTCTCTTCTTTTCTGGGAAGATGAACCGGCAACTCCAGAGAAGAGAAATCCACCTTGGGAAACTCTATGTTTTTCAGGTCGATTTTCGGTATTTCTGGCTTCTTAAGATCAACCTTTGGAAGCTCTATGTTTTTCAGGTCAAACTTGGGTAGTTCCATGTGCATTCCTCCCACGATTTAAAAGCGGCATTCCCACTCATACTTACGTCCAATCTACATAATTATACCATCACAAACTGCCCTTTTGAAATGGTTCTTGCGAAAATGCAAAAGGTAATGTAATATCTACTGATGGGCAGCGTCTGCTGTTTTGGAGAGTTACCCAAGTGGTCTAAGGGGGCGCACTCGAAATGCGCTAGGCCGGCAACGGTGCGAGGGTTCGAATCCCTTGCTCTCCGCTCATCTACCCGTTCCGTTCGCGGAGCGGGTTTTTAATATGCAAAGGAGCTTTCGTATGGGATCTATCTACCAGAAACTGACAGAATCCGATATTGAGAAAATCAAGGCAGAACTTCATGAGCGTATCTGTGTCACAAGACATGAGATCCTTGAAGAAGTCAAAGAAGCGCGTGCCCAGGGGGACTATTCTGAGAACTACGAACTCTATGCTGCAAAGCGTGCCAAGGGACAGAACGAGTCTCGTATTCGCTATCTTCAGAATGTGTTAAAGAATGCGACCATCATCTCGGACGAATCACCAGTAGATGAAGTTGGTATAAACAATACAGTGACCATCTACTACCCGGAGGATGATGAAGAAGAGACCTATAAGATCACCACTTCCATACGTGCTAATTCCATGGAAGACCGTCTGGATATGGAATCTCCTCTTGGTAAGGCGATTCTTCACCACAAAGTCGGTGATACAGTCCACGTTGTCGTGAGCAAAGACGTAGAGTACGATGTTGTCATTCGTGCCATCGATAACTCCAGCGACGGAGACGATGATTTGCGTTCTTATTGATCAATCACCGCTCGCTTTCGCACACACCATTCGACAGTCGAAAAAAATGCCCTTCCGGACGAATCCGAAAGGACATATTTTTTGAACTGATCACACAAATTGGTGTGGTTCATCATTTTTTATGTGCTTTGCGCTGCTCATACAGTCTGGTCAGTGCTTCCTGCTCGTACTGCTCATCACTTGTTTTAGCGATCTCTGTCTGAATCCGAGCCTTCCGGGCACGAATCTTCTGTAGATCCTCTTCGGCCAGTTTCTCTTCTTCTTGCAGACGTCGCAGCTCTAACATCAGGTCATCTAGTTTTTCTCTATCCTCTGCTGTCATATAATTCCCACTTCCCAGTGATTATATCCGCTTTGCAAGATCCTGGCGAACCAGAGATTTCTTCAATGCCATCTCTGCTCTTACCATATCTACTCCTGCTTCGTGTCTCGCAATACGATCATGTGCACGCTTCTCTGCAGCCTCTGCTCGACTGACGTCGATTTCATCCGGCCACTCGGCAATCTCTGCCATCAGCGTCACCTTATCAGGACGTACTTCTCCGAAGCCAGCATGCACTGCTGCTTCTTTCACTCCGTCTTCCTCGTGAATTCTAACAACTCCAGGTGCAAGAACTACGGTAAGCGGAATATGTTCCTTATATACACCGATCTCGCCCTCTGTCGTGTTGAACTCGATCATGGAAGCCTCGCCCTCATAGAAGACGCGGTCCGGTGTAATGATTGTGACATGAAACTGATTCTCAGCCAAATCCATTACTCCTTCTGTGCTTGGGCTCTCTCTCGAACCTCATCGATGGTTCCTGCATTCAGGAAGCAGTTTTCAGGTACATCATCCAGATGACCTTCCAGAATCTCCTTGAATCCACGAATGGTTTCCTGTACAGGAACATACTTACCATCAAGTCCGGTGAACTGTGTTGCTACGAAGAAAGGCTGAGACAGGAATCTCTGTACCTTACGTGCACGGCTAACCGTGAGCTTATCTTCTTCGGACAGTTCGTCCATACCCAGAATTGCGATAATATCCTGCAGTTCCTTATACTTCTGAAGAATCTGCTGTACTGCATGTGCTGTTTCGAAATGATCCTTACCTACAACACGAGGGTCAAGCATTCTCGATGTAGATCCTAAGGGATCAACTGCCGGATAGATACCAAGTTCAGCGATCGAACGATCCAGAACGGTGGTTGCATCCAGATGGGTGAATGTCGTTGCCGGAGCCGGGTCCGTAAGGTCATCTGCGGGTACGTAGACTGCCTGAACGGATGTGATGGAGCCGTTCTTCGTAGATGTAATACGCTCCTGAAGTGCACCCATCTCTGTCTGCAGGGTAGGCTGATAACCTACTGCAGAAGGCATACGTCCTAGAAGTGCAGACACTTCGGAACCTGCCTGGGTGAAACGGAAAATATTATCAATGAAGAGCAGGACATCCTTACCGGAGTGATCACGGAAGTACTCTGCCATGGTAAGTCCTGTAAGACCTACTCTCATACGTGCTCCGGGCGGTTCATTCATCTGACCGAAGACCATGCAGGTCTTGTCAATAACACCGGATTCCTTCATCTCGTAATAGAGGTCGTTACCTTCACGGGTACGCTCGCCAACACCAGTGAATACGGAATATCCACCATGCTCGGTTGCGACATTGTGAATCAGCTCCTGGATCAGGACGGTTTTACCTACACCTGCACCACCGAACAGACCGATCTTACCACCCTTCTGGTAAGGGCAGAGCAGATCTACGACCTTGATTCCTGTCTCGAGAATCTCTGTCGAGGTTGCCTGCTCCTCAAAGGAGGGAGCCGGACGATGAATCGGCAGCTTCTCTTCGGTATTCGGAGCATCCTGGTTATCAATCGGCTTACCTAAGACATTGAACATACGTCCCAGAGTTGCTTCACCGACAGGAACCTGAATGGGAGATCCGGTAGCGATTGCTTCCATACCCCTCTTCAGTCCATCTGTAGGACCAAGTGCAACGCAACGCACGATGTCATCACCCAGATGCTGAGCAACTTCTACAACAAGCGTATTGTCATCACCAAGAGGAATATCGATGGCTTCATTGATTTCAGGCAGCTGACCTTCCGGGAACTTGATATCCAGGACGGCACTGATGACCTGAGTGATCTTACCTGTTTTCTTCTCAGCCATTGTCTCCTTCACTTTCTGTAATCTTATGCTAACGCATTGGCACCTGCTACGATTTCCGTCAGTTCCTGCGTAATCGAGCTCTGTCGTGCCTGGTTATACTTCAGTGTCAATTCTTCGATCATCTCTTCTGCATTGTCCGTTGCAGAATCCATCGCCGTCATACGGGCACCGTTTTCACTGGCCACAGATTCTACCATTGCACCATACAAAAGGCTGGTCACATACTTCGGAATTATCTGCTCAAGCGCTTCTTCTTCCGAAGGTTCAAAATTCATCAGAAGGTCATCCGGCAGTTTCTCTTCCTCATCTGTATTGAGCTCTGCATCACGATCCATGGGCAGTAGTCGCATCATCTGAGGTTCATGAACAACCGTGTTTTTGAAATGTGTATAGACCAGATCAATCTCTCCGATTTCGCCGGCGACATAGGCAGTAAGAAGATCCTTAGAGATTTCCATTGCGTCTTCATATGCCGGTCTTTCGATTACATCGGAATAATCCGAACGTATGTGATAGCCACGGGCGGACAGGAGGTCCCTACCCTTGTGACCGATCGACACAACTTCGACATCTTCCTTTGCGATGCCGGAATTCATCACCAGTTTAGTGATGTTCGAATTATAACCGCCCGCAAGACCTCGGTTAGAGCTAATCACGATGATTGCCTTCTTCGGGTTATCTTGCTGTTTGAGATACGGATGATCTACATTTCCGGAAGAAGCAAGCAGACTCTGTACCGTCTTATACATAAAACGGAAATAAGGATCTGTCTGCTCTGCACGGGTTCTTGCCTGCTGCAGTTTTACTGTTGCAACAAGTTTCATTGCCTTCGTAATCTGCTGCGTGCTGGAAATGCTGGATTTTCTTCGTTTGATGTCACGCATGGACGCCATACGGAGTCACCACCTTCTCTTAAGACTATTTATAGTTCTTCTTGCACTCTTCAATCGCCTGCACCAGCTTATCCTTCATTTCGTCGGACAGAGCCTTGGTGTCGCGGATCGACTGCGTTACTTCCGAATACTTGGTCTCTACCAGTTCGATCAGTGCATCCTGGAAACGAAGCACGTCAGCAGTCGGAATATCCAGAAGATATTTCTGTGTTGCTGCGAAGATGATCAGGATCTGGTGCTCAACCGGCATCGGGCTGTACTGGGGCTGCTTTAACATCTCACGAATGCGTTCGCCCTGTGCCAGCTGTTCTGCAGTGGCCTTATCCAGGTCAGAACCAAACTGTGCGAATGCTGCAAGCTCACGATACTGTGCAAGTTCTACACGGATGGGTGCTGCGATCTTCTTCATTGCCTTGATCTGAGCCGATCCACCAACGCGGGATACGGACAGACCTGCATTGATTGCTGGACGGAAGCCTTCGTTGAATGCATCGGTCTCAAGATAGATCTGACCATCTGTAATAGAGATGACATTGGTCGGAATGTATGCTGATACATCACCTGCCTGGGTCTCAATGATGGGAAGAGCGGTAAGAGATCCGCCACCGAGGTCATCGGACAGACGGGCTGCACGCTCTAACAGTCTTGAGTGCAGATAGAAGACATCTCCGGGATATGCTTCACGTCCTGGCGGTCTCTTCAGCAGCAGGGAGAGGGTACGATAAGCTGTCGCATGCTTGGACAGATCATCATAGATGATCAGAGCATCCTGGCCATTTTCCATCCACTCTTCACCCATTGCACATCCTGCATAGGGTGCGATGTACTGCAGAGGTGCCAGCTCAGATGCAGTTGCTGCGACAACAATGGTATAGTCCATTGCGCCGTGCTCTTTGAGCTCATTTACAAGATTCGCAACAGTCGATGCTTTCTGACCGATTGCAACATAGATACATTTTACTCCCTGGCCCTTCTGATTAATGATGGTATCCAGGGCAATTGCTGTCTTACCAGTCTGCTTATCTCCGATGATCAGCTCTCTCTGTCCACGTCCAATAGGAATCATGGAATCGATTGCCTTAATACCGGTCTGCAGAGGGGTATCAACTGATTTTCTGGAGATAACGCCGCTTGCAACTCTCTCTACTCGACGATACTTGTCGGTTTCGATGGGGCCTTTGCCATCGATGGGCTGACCCAGCGCATTTACGACACGACCCAGAAGGGCATCTCCTACAGGGACTTCTACTACTCGTCCGGTTGTCTTAACGGTATCACCTTCACTAATACTTGAAGCGTTACCGAGAAGTACCGCACCAACGTTGTCTTCTTCCAGGTTCATGACCATTCCGTAGACTTCGCCGGGGAACTCGAGCAGTTCTCCCTGCATTGCGTTTTTCAGTCCATGAATATGTGCGATACCGTCTGCTGTCTGCACAACAGTACCTACATCGGAGACTTCCAGCTTAGAAGCATAGCGCTTCATCTGCTCCTTGATCACAGAACTGATCTCTTCCGGTTTCAGATTCATGAAGTCTTCTCACCTACCTTAACTGTATCTGCGACAGGCTGTGTGCCAGATCGTTCAGTCTGGTTTTCACACTGCTGTCCACCACGCGGTCACCGATTCTGATCTGCATTCCGCCAATCAGGCTCGGGTCGATCTCATATGAGATCTCCAGGGACTTGTATTCCGTTGTTTCGAGAAGACGGTTTTCAATCGCTTTCTTCTTCTCGTCTGACAGTTCCATAGGAACCGTCACCGTACATTTCCCAATCTTCCTGTATTCCTTCACTTCATCCACGAAGTAGTTCATAACGTCTACAACGCTTTCGAAGTGGTGCTTCTCAACCAATAAGTGGAGAAGTTCGAGGGTCTCATCGGAGATTTTGCCTTGCCAAACCGTATCTAAGAGGCTCTGTTTCTCCTCCTCTGATACTTCCGGATGGTTCATGATCTGAATGAATTCAGGATCTTCCTGCAGGATTGAAGCGATTGCTTCTGCTTCCTTCTGCAGTTCATCCATACGGTCCGGCTGTTCGGTTGCCAGAGCATACATGGCGTCTCCGTAGACCTTGGAGACTAATTTTGCCATGTGGAATCACCCATTTCTTTCAAAGTTTCATCAACCAGGCTTTCCTGAATTGTAACGTCCATGTTGGATGCAACAACCTTTCCAGCCATAGCCTGTGCCACCTGAATGATCTCCTGCTTCATGCTGTCACGTACACGCTTCTCCTCAAGAGCGACTTCTTCATTTGCTCTTGCGATAATACGTGCCGCCTCTGCCTTGGCATCTGCGACGATACGCTCTTCATTTTTCAGAGCCTTCTTCCTTGCCTCCGTCAGGATTGCTTCCGCTTCTTCATCAGCCTTCTGAAGCTTTGCTTCATACTCTGCCTTAAGGAGCTTGGCTTGTTCCTGATCGTTCGCTGCATTCTCTAATTCTCCGGCAATCTTTGCCTTACGGTCTTCGAGAAGTTTACGAACCGGATTGAAAAGAAGGTGAGACAGGATGAGGAAGAGAAAGAATACTGCGATTGCCAGGAGTGCTGCATCATGCAGCAACTGGAAATCCAGGTTAAATAATCTTTCCATATTCCGACCAGTCCCTCCTTTCTCTTAATAGTTGCCCGATCAGCCGACCAGGGGCTTAACGAAGAGTAACAGAAGTGCTACCAAGAGGCCGTACAGACCGGTCGTCTCTGCGACTGCCTGTCCGACAAGCATGGTAGTCATGATCTTTCCCTGTGCTCCGGGGTTACGTCCTACTGCAGATGCTGCATAACCTGCTGCAATACCCTGACCTACACCAGGTCCAATACCCGCGATAACCGCAAGACCTGCACCGATCGCTGAGCATGCTAGGATCAAATCCTGTCCTGTAATGTTCATATTTTTTTCCTCCTGTTTTCTGTTCTGTCTTTATTCTTCACTGTCGCCAATCGCTCCGGACACGAAGGTCATGGTCAGCATTGTGAATACATAGGTTTGGATCGTTCCCGAGAAGAGATCGAAGTAAACATGAAGTGCTGCCGGCCACACATATGCGAATCGGTTCACCATGCCATACATGAGAGCCATGATGATTGTGCCGGATAGCACATTTGCAAATAGACGAAGGGATAAAGAGATGGGCACCGCAATATCAGAGATGATATTAATCGGCAACCAGAGCGGCAACCATGGCGGCAGCGGCGAGGTCTTGGAAATCCATAGATCCTTGGGGCTGTTGTACTTCACTTCGTTGTAATGGATCATCACGAAAGTGATCAGGGCCAGAGCCAGGGTTGTACCATAATCTGCGGTAGGAGGTCTTAAGCCAAAAAGACCGGAGATATTCGATACCCATATGAAGATAAAGATAGTTGCGATGTAATTACGATACTTATAGGCATGCTTGCCCATAGAAGTAGATACCATTCCATCGAAGAATTCCACCATCATTTCGAGAACATTCTGGAATCCATCGGGAACCTCTGTTGCGCTCTTGATTTTTCTGTTGGCGATAAGCGCAAACAGAATGAGCGTCAGCATGACGATGAGAATACATACATGCGATGTGGTGATCCAGACAGTGTGGCCGAATAGTTCATAGGAGAACAAGCCGTGGATCATGAAGTCCACATCCGCTACGGATGACATAAAGATTTGTCCTGTCACTGATCTTCCTCCTTAGTTGTTAACCCCAATTCATCTGAGTCTTCCTCCTCCCAGTCATGCAGGACATGTCTGTGGATAAAGGGCTGTGCGTATGCACAGATCTTAAGACCCAAAATTCCAAGAAAGGCGGGTATCAAGCTTCCCAGCCTGAAATACATCATTAGAAACAGAATAATTGCTACTACAATATAGCGTAGTAGGGATTTAATTTTGAGACGGGTAAGTGACGCCGCTTCCGTATCAACAGCATCCCGAATGACCGATGCGATGGAGATTGCCATATAGACTGCCAAGGCAATTCCAATGACCGAACCAGATACATAGTGCAGTCTGTCGTCCACCAGCCATACCCCGATGCAAATGAGGAGCAAGCCATAGATAAGGATTGACCCAACCAATGCCGGAAGCCCTTCATTTAACCTTCGAAGTGCATTCATCGATTAATAAACTTTCTCAGGATAATATAGACACTGCGGAAACCCGCAATCGCCCCCACAAAGAAACCGACGATAACCAACCAGTTGATACCAACCTTTTTCCCCAGCCACCAGGCACCGTAAGTGCAGATGACAATTGGCACTAACATGGTGATCGTGACCTGACTGATCATGACCAAAAGTTCAAGAATTTCGCGGTTATATTGACGTTTGTCTCTATTCAAGACGATACTCCACCCTCCCAAAAATTACAAGTCGATTTTGATGTGTCGACCGGTCGGTTCGTACTTACGGAACTTGACGCCGGCAGCCCTTAACATGCGCTTTGAGGCAATTGTCGAAGGCGTGTGTTCGTACTTGTCTGAATCATAGATGATCTCTGTGATTCCGGACTGAATAATAGCCTTGGCACACTCATTACAAGGGAAGAGACTGACATAGAGTTTGGACCCCTCTAAGGAACCGCCTCTGAAGTTCAAAATAGCATTCAGTTCACTATGTGTCGTGTAGAAATATTTATTATTGAGAGGATCTCCTTCTCTGTTCCAGGGAAACTCTTCATCCGAACAGCCCTTGGGAAACCCATTGTATCCCATGGATAAAATCTTATTATCCTGGCTGACGATGCAGGCGCCTACCTGCGTGTGGGGATCTTTCGAGCGCATTCCTGACATGATGGCAACGCCCATGAAGTACTCATCCCATGAGATATAATCCTTACGCTTGTCACTCACAGTTCTTCTCCTCTTTCTCCTGCTTGAGTCGATCTACGAATTTCGTCAGTGAATTTCTTAAAGTCTCATAACAGAGCCCATAGGTTGCCAGTGGGCCACCATAGGGATCCATGGTCTCTAATACTTCTCCTACATAATAGGAGAGAACGTATACATTCTCTTCATTGGCAGAATCAAAGTGCGCTAGAATCTGTTTTCTCTGCTTCTGGTCCATAGTGAATATCAGTGTTTTATCGGTGATCTCTTCATTCTTGAGTTCCTTGGATGAGAAACCCTCCATGCTGATTCCCTTGCCTGCTAAAACCGCTTCTGTTTTCTGATTCAGCGGTTCTGGGAATGCAACCACCAATCCTCTTGCAAGAATCTCTATCGGATACTCTTCCCCAAGAAGATCGGATAGAATTCCTGCCGCCATCGGTGCACGACTGATACCATTCCCCGCCGCAAATATGATTCTTCTAACCTGTGATAATTCCATATCTGCTCCTTTGTCCCCCCTTTGAACGATTACGCCTCAATCACATGATGTCCGGCAGCTTTTAAAAGTCGGTTCATAATCGCCTGTCCTATGCGAGGCGTATCAAAGCTCTCGGTATACATCTTCTCGATGCCAAGCTCATCAAAATCTCTTAAAATACCATAGAGATTATGAGCGATCGTGTCCTCATTTTTCCGTTCCCCAACGGTAAGGATCGTATCGCAATCATAGAGCGCTTTAGTTTCCTCCGTAGCTATGACACCTACCTTAAAACCAGCGGCAAGATCTGCTTTCACGCAGGCGTTGATCTTCAGAACCACCTTGTCGCGATCACCCTCGACAATAGTAAGATCCCCCTTGGGAGCATAATGCTTATAGCGCATTCCTGGCGCCTTGGGACGAACATTCTTATCCACACCGAGAATACCGGGGTCCATTCGAACCTGCCCCAGGACCTCAGATAACATCTTTTCATTGATGTAACCAGGTCTTAAGATCGTCGGAATTTCGTCCGTCAGGTCAACAATGGTCGACTCCAGTCCGATATCCACGGAACCACCATCGATAATGCAATCGATTTTTCCATGCAGGTCTTCCCATACATGATCCGCTGTAGTAGGGCTGGGTCTTCCGGATGTATTCGCGGATGGTGCAGCGATCATAACCTTCGATTCGGTCAAAAAAGCTCGGGCTACGGGATGACTGGGCATACGGATTGCTACCGTGTCGAGTCCCCCGGTCGTTTCGAGAGGAATCACATCATTCTTGGGAAGGATCATCGTAAGCGGGCCCGGCCAGAATGCATCAGCAAGTTTTCTGGCACTCTCTGGTACCTCGGCTACGATCTCTTCTAATTCCGAAAAATCATGAATGTGTACGATCAGAGGGTTATCGGAAGGTCTACCCTTGGCTGCATAGATTTTTTTTGATGCCTCAGGATTCTTCGCATCTCCGCCCAGTCCGTAGACTGTCTCAGTCGGAAAAGCAACAAGACCGCCCTCTTTTATCAGGCGGATTGCTTCCGATAAACTCTCTATCGACGGATGCTCCTTATCAACTGTAATCTTAAGTGTTTCCATATCTGCCTTCTCTACCAGTGCAAATAGAGTTAATTCATATAAGTAATAATGGTGTCCCAGATGCTTGACGGCTCGAAACCTAATTTCCAGAATGCTCCACCTGCGAGATTATTCTTCTGCATCTCCATAAGCTTTGCAGACAGGGACTTGGTGTCTTCCATCCAGATCTGATACTTGGTTCCATCTTCTGTAAATTCGCCGTAATACTGAGCGATATCGTCCTGCCAGGTCATTTCTACCTGGTTCTGATCCACGAATTCCTGCGTCTTCTCGATGCCACGGGCAGATGAAGTAAGACCGGAATCGTCTGTGATCCAGATTCTGGTGTAGAAGGGCATTCCGAGAACCAGCTGTTCTGCAGGAACCTCCTTCAACGTATCTGCGATACCTTCTTTAACGAAAGGAAGGGAAGCATTCGAACCAGCCTCTTCACTTCCGTTGTAATGCTCATCGTAAGCCATAAGAATGATGTAATCTGCATACTTTGCCTGCTCACTACGGTTATAGAACTCGGTGTAGGAGCTGGGCTTATAGTTGTCCACAGATAAGAAAAGGTCATTCTTACGACACTTGAGCGAAAGCTCTCTGATGAATTCGATATAACCATCCTTTGCATCAATGGAGAGGCTCTCGAAGTCAACATTAATACCATCGACATTGGCTGTGATTGCGGAGGCAATCAGGTTGTTCACCAGCGCATCTCTTGCGGAAGTGGTATTCAGTACCGTGGTGGTATCCACATCACTGTTTACGAAATTAGACACCAGAGCCCAAACCTGAATACCCGCTGCATGACAGGTCTGAACATAAGCGGCATCCGAATAGTCACTGATTCCGCCCTGATTATCCTGTAATCCATACCAGGTCGGGGAGATGACATTCATCCCCTTGGTATTCTGAAGAACCTTCGACAGGCTCTGGTTCGCTGTCTGATTGGTCACCTGATGCCAGCCGAGACTGATCTTCGAACCAAAACTACGATGCTTGTAGTCTCTCTTCGGAAGAACCGCTGCCGTTTCTGTCTCCTCGATTGCTTTCATCTTACTGTTTTCAATGCAGCCGAGAACACCACGCTCATTTAATACCAGGCTCCACTTGCCATAATTCTCAAGGACAATAACCTGATCACCTTTTGCAGCATCATCAAGAATCTTCGACTTCACACCACCGAATCTACGATAAGCACCATTTCTACGAATGGTTGCCACCTGATGCTTCCATCCTGCAGTTTCAATCACGATACGATTGGGATCCTGCTCTATGTAGAAACTTAAGTCGGTATAATTCTTAGCCCAGTTCAGATCGAGATAAACCACGCCATCCTGCATAATAACAACATCTTTGTCATTGCTTGCCTGCTCACGGTCCACCAGATAGTCCTTCGACTGAAGATATGCCGTGATCACCTGACTGTCAGTTGTGTATCGAAGCGTATTCTCAACCGTGTCATATACGTATCCATCGTCGATTTTATCTTTGATAAATGTAAGGCTTACATAAGCTTCGCCTTCCCGTATAATACCCTGAGGGTCACTCTCTTTATCGTATTCCCCATTGGCAATGACCGCTGCCGACTCCTCACCACTCAGAGTAAAGTACTCACTCAGTGGCATTCTCTCTCTTGTCGGTGCATATCTGATAATCATGAACACAAGGAAAGCAAGTATCAGCACAACGGCAAAAAGACCAGCAAGAATCAGTCCCTTCCCCGGGTCCTTTCTTCTACGTCTTCGCTCTACTCTGGACGTCTTTCGTCTATTCTCACTTGCTTCATTTATGGGATTTCTATCGGAATTCATTTGATTTCCTTTCTCATATGCCTATAATCCATCAAATTATAGCACAATCGCACCTTATGTGCTATTTCCCCTTCTTCCCGCCCTTTTGATCTTCCGTCGAACACCACTCGCTCATACGTGCGACATTCGATATGCAAAAAAACGACTGCCTCCTGATTCTTCAGAGACAGCCGTTATTCGATCCGCAGCAGACCTTTCCTAAATTACTTATTTACCATAGTTCATCTTTATTTTTCTCTTCTTTTTCTTACCCTCCATCGCCAGAAAGGCCCTGATTTCTTTCGCATCCTCATATGTGAGAAGATCCGGATTCTTGATATAGGGCGCAGCCTGCAGTGTAAAGCCATACTCCTCCTCAAAAGACTTCCTTAATTCCCTTGTATTGTCGAAGGTTACGAGATCACCCTTTTGTATCCATCTTCGTTTGCTCCCATATTCTTCCACTTTTTCAAGGAATTCTTTTCTTTCGTAAGATACCATGCTTCCCAAATAGAATCTGCGCTCGCATTCCCGAAATCCTATATGGCTTTCGCCTTCCATCTCCCGGTAGAAGAAGATTACTACCTCATATCCCCTCTCCCGAATTCTCTCAGCCTCTCCCAGATATAGAGCAGGGAATATCTCCACACCCTTTCTTCGAAAACCCAGGATTCCTTCTGTAAGAATCACATCCTGTGTCACAAGATCTGAGAGTCTTGATTTCGTTCCTTTCTCGTTTACGACTTCAATCAGGGCTACCTTCTTGCGTAGTGTTACAGAATAATAACTCATAAGAGACATGGCCAGACGTAAGGCCTCGTCCGATATGATTCCGCACACAGCAATTGACAGTGCTTCTTTTGACCTCAGGAAACGCATCTATACAATCTCCCTTCGCAAGGCCTTATAAAAGTTAATTTTCTGCCTGTTTACCGACAAAGCATCCAGATCAGCCGGATACCCCAAGGTTCTAACATGGCATTCTTTCACAACCAAACGTCCACTTTGCCGGTTGGCGGGATTCATGATACACAGATCGATGTCTGGTTCCAGTGGCTCTGGCTTCGTCATCTTCCATGCATTACTCCCACACACATAGATTCTTAGATCCGCATTCCGCCCAGCTTCCTCATGGATTCCACAGTCGATAATCTTCGTTCCTTCGGGAGGTTGATCATCTGCCTTCTTTCTTCCCAACTGGGAAATCGAATAAAAGCAGTCGTGGTATATGATGCCTGATTTCTGGCAGAAGATATCTTCTGTTTCCATGATTCGTTCTGGGACCGCATCGTAAGGGTTGACATACCATGCCCTATCCCCCGCGTGGTTCATCAGAACGGTCAGTGACACTGCTATCTGTGTGCAGCCAACCCCCTCTTCCGTTCCAATGACTGCGATCTCTTTCGGAAGATTCCCCACTTTTTTCCGCTTCTTACGTCTCTTCAGCTGTCTCTCCTGCTCTTTTTGAATCTTCATCCATTCTTCTGACCAGCTCTTGACACTTTCCGGTCGCTGTGACGGATTCTCTCGAAGAGCCCGTGCTATGATTCGACGGACCTTTCGAGAGATTTCGTCTCCCGATCTTCTTTGCATTAACCGGGCGACCTTCCCGAGACTGTAGAGATCACTTTTTTCATCCACATACCCCAAAATCTGTTCCGGTGATGCATAGCTTACACTGCACGAAACGCTCTTTCTCTGTTCCGATGACGCTCTACTGCCAGCGATACCGTAATCTATCAGGACTACCCTTTCTCCCTGGATGTAGATATGCTCCGGTTTCAGATCCTGATAGAGAATCGGCGGACACAGGGAATGCAGGTAAGCGATGATAGAATTCAGGGAAATCATGATTCGAATGATCTCGTCTTCAGATGGGGAATGCCTCATGAGATAGTCCGATAAGGGAAGTCCTTTGATCCATTCCTCAATCCAGACCATGTATTCTCCATCTCTGTACAGATCGTACAAGGTCGGGATCCCTGGATGTCTAAGGTTCGCGATCAGCTTTGCTTCCGCAGATGGATCAAGGTCCGCGACTTGCATTGCCTCAATCCGGACAGTTTTCATAATACGATCCACTCCAAGCGTTTTATGATGAACAAGATAGACCCTTGTTCCATCCTGATCTTTGATTTGCTTTTTGACTTCATACTCATCTTTGTATCCCATGAATCACACCTCCTTTCTCCTGGGTTCTCTTCCTGATGCGTTTATACACCCTGGCGTAATATCTCTTCAAGCGATTTGAAGAATTATAAGAAAAGCTTTAGAAGTTCAAAGTTTCTTAAGAATTTCAAACTTTACTTTCCTAAAGTTCCTTCCTATAATAAGGAACATACTTTTAAGAATGGATGTGAGTTTTTTGAAAATAGAAAAAATAAATGCGAACCAGATTCGCTGCACCTTAACACGTAAAGATCTGGAATCCCGTGATATCAAATTATCCGAGCTTGCATATGGGAATGCGAAAGCCCGCTCCCTCTTCTCCGAGATGATGAAGCAGGCCTATCAGAAATATGGTTTTGATGTCAGCGGCGAACCAGTCATGGTAGAAGCTGTTCCGGTTTCTTCAGATGCTCTGGTTCTTACCATTACCCGCGTTGACTCCCCGGAAGAGCTTGATACCCGCTTTGCACGATTCTCTAAGTACGAGAAGGCTCTGCTCCGCAAATCCAACGGAGACCCGGATCCTGGGACCAGCAAGAGTGCCCGCGATATCATGAACCTCTACAAGCACATGATGGACGAGATGAATCGTGATCTGTCAGAAGGCGAAGAAGAAAAAGTGCCTGAGAATGTGAACCTTCAGAGCATTTACCAGTTCAATCGTCTCGAGGATCTCTATCGTCTCTCCAGGGTTCTTGGTGCTCCTGAAGGATTAGACAGTGCCCTCTATAAGGACGATCACGGTTCCAGATACTTCCTGCTCATTAGTCAGAACAGTTTAAGCGTTGAGAGTTTCAACCGAATCAATAACCGCCTGAGCGAATATGGTTCTTCCATCTCTAAGATTCGTCTAAGTGCCGGTTATCTGAAGGAGCATTGCCGTAACTTAATCCCGAGTCATGCGATTGAAGAACTTGCAAATCTGGCATAGTTTTGACTTACAGACTAGAAAAGGCCCGCCACATTTGTGGCGGACCTTTCCTGTTCAGCAATCTGTTCTGTTTCCGGTTCTTAAAGAGCCTTCAGCTTAGGCTTCTTCACTCGTTTCAGCTTTACTGTTCAGGTAATCGTTGATTTCATCAACAAGCGCCTGAGGCTCAAGTCCGTGAACCATAGCTGCTTCTTCAATGGTTTCCATCTGGGATGCAGGGCATCCTACGCAATGCATACCAACTGCCATAAGAATGGGTGTTACGGACTCATCGATCATGAGAAGTTCGCCGATACTTGTGTCCTTATTTACTTCTACTTTCATCGTTATCTCCTTTATGCTATCGATCCGTAACTGAGAACTCATTTGTTACGGGTGAATTTTTCAACGTGATTATCATAACTTGAGAATTCCAATTATACAATTAAATTTTTATAAATTTCTAAAGCGTTTCTAAAGAATACTATTTTACTAGGCTTTCCGGGCTCTCAAATAATATTTCGTGTTCAAGAAAAAACACTTGTAAATCCCTATTTACAGTTTTATGATAACCATACTACCAATGTAGTAAATCAAATATTTAGGAGGAGTTTTACAATGGCATACGTAATTTCTGATTCTTGTGTTTCTTGCGGTACCTGCGAGCCTGAGTGCCCCGTTAGCGCTATCTCCCAGGGCGATTCTCAGTATGAGATCGACGCTGCTGCCTGCATCGAGTGCGGAACCTGCGCTGGTGTTTGCCCTACCGGATCTATCTCCCAGGGTTGATTCTGACACAGATCAAAAAAGTCTGTTTAAGACGACAGAAGACGAGCACACATGTGCTCGTCTTTTATTTTTGCTTTTTATTATGCGAAAACGAAGCAAATCTCTTATTGCTCCACCCTCATTATTCCGGTGGCAGATTTTTCGGATTTCGCTCCAGATTTCCGAACTTGGTATACTCCGGAAGCCAGGCAAGTTTAACTGTACCTACCGCACCATTTCTCTGCTTGGCAATATTTATTTCTGATACATTCTTCTCATCTGTGTCAGGATGATAGTAATCATCACGATAGATGAACATTACAACATCGGCATCCTGCTCAATTGCTCCAGATTCACGAAGATCGGAAAGCATGGGTCTGTGATCCGGTCTCTGCTCTGGTGCTCGTGAGAGCTGCGACAGCGCAATAATCGGGGCATTGATTTCACGGGCCACCTGCTTGATGCCTCGGGAGATATCGGAGACTTCCTGCTGACGGGAATCACTCTTACCACTTCCCTGCATTAGCTGCAGGTAGTCGATGATTACCAGCGCAAGGTCCGGATGCTGCATCTTAAACTTACGGCAACGGCTGGCAAAATAAGATAAGGTAATACCGGTCTTATCATCGATCATCAGATTCGATTCTGAGATCATACCTCCGGTGTGAATCAGTTCAGTCCATTCCATATCTTTTAATTTACCGACTCGAAGACTGTTTGCGTCAATGTGTGCCTCCATGGAGATCATACGATTAACGAGGGCTTCCTTGGGCATTTCGAGCGAGAAGATAGCAACCGGCAGATGCTCATGGAAGGCTACATGCTGGGCAATATTAAGAGCAAGCGCTGTCTTACCCATGGAAGGACGGGCTGCGATCAGGATCATATCTGCCGGCTGAAGTCCTGCCAGCTTGTAATCGAGGTCTAAAAATCCCGTCGGTACACCCGTAACACCACCCTGTCCGTTCTTGTAAGCGTCATGAATCTTCTTAAGTGTATTCATAACAATTATATTAATCGGGGTAATATCCTGCTTTCCCTCATCCTGTGCCAGAGCGAAAACATTTTTCTCCATTACGCCAATCACGTTTTCCGCGTTATCGACACCGCTGATTGCCTGTTCTTCTGCCTCACGGCTAACGCGAATAATCTGACGTAACTTGGATTTTTCTTTAATAATATGGGCATATTCTTTCGCATTACTCGAGATTGCGACTGACTCAAGAATTCTCGTAATGAATTCCAGATTTGCGACTTCCGGGACTGCTCCCTTTTGTCTCATTCGGTCCTGAAGTGTAACACCATCGATTTCAGCGCCTTCGTTATTTAATTCCAGAATACTCTCATACATCAGAGCATGTGCTTTATTGTAGAAATCATCAGAGCTTAAGATTTCCATCGCATCGAGGATCGCCTTGTTGTCCATCATCATGGAACCAAGGATTGCTCTCTCAGCATCCGGTGCGTTCGGCATCTCCCTGCGTTCGCGAGGAGCGTCTTCTCTCATTTCTTCCATGGATCAGCTGTCCTCTTATTTCTCAGAAACATGAACCTGCATCGTAGCAACCACTTCCGGATGCAGTTTGATCTTCACGTCGTAGTTTCCCAGAGACTTGATGGGCACATCAAGCTCCATCTTCTTCTTATCAATCTTCTTGCCATACTGCTTCTCTGCAGCATCTGCAACTTCCTTGGTGGATACAGAGCCAAATACTTTTCCGCCCTCACCCGTCTTGATCTTTACCTCGACCTTCCAGGTCTCGATTTCCTTCTTGAACTCCTGAGCAGCTTCCAGATTCTCTGCTGCAACCTTTTCTTCATGCTTCTTCAAAAGCTTTAAACTGTTCAGGTTAGCAGAAGTTGCTTCTACACCAAGCTTCTTGGGCAGCAGGGCGTTTCTAGCATATCCCTGGCTGACTTCTACGATCTCACCCTTTTTTCCGAGTGCCTTAACATCTGCGAGTAATATTACCTTCATAGTACAATTTCTCCTTCCTCGATCAGCCGGTCAAGCAATTCCCTGATCTCGGCAGTAACTTCTTCAATGGTTTTTCCTTCTATCTGGGCACCTGCAAAGTTCAGATGTCCGCCACCACCCATGCGCTCCATGATCATCTGCACATCGATCTCATCGATAGATCTTGCACTGATGTATATCTTCTTCTGGAAGTCTGTCAGTACAAAAGATGCCTTAATTCCAGTGATATCCAAAAGTTCATTTGCAGCCTGGGCTCCTACGACGGTCGGACTCTCAAGATTCGATGAATCACAGACAGAGATAGCAAAAGTATCACGATATACTTCCGCATTACGAACAACTTCTGCTCTGGCCTTATACGCTTGCATGTTTTCACGAAGCATCTTACGAACACGGGTCATATCCGCACCGTTTCTTCTTAGATAAGCGGCAGCTTCGAAGGTTCTGACACCGGTCTTTGCCATAAAATTGTTGGTGTCGATCAGCATTCCTGCATAGATACAGTCTGCCTCTAAGGGTCGGATCTGAATACGCTCTGAGAAGTACTGCAGTACTTCTGCTACCATTTCGCAGGTAGAGGATGCATAAGGTTCGATATAAGAGAGGATCGGATTCAAAATCAGGCCGTCCCCCTGTCTATGATGGTCAAATACAACGATATTCTCTGTGCGTCTTAATATCTCAGGACATTCCGTATAATTGGCACGGTTGGTATCAACAACCATGACCATGGTCCGATCATTTACAACACGCATGGCTTCTTCACTGTTAATGATGAAGTCTTCCGGTGTATCCTCCTGATTCATAACGGCGTCCACCAGTGGACGTAAGGAGGTTGTGATGGTATTCAGGATGATCTGACTCTTCTTACCTAGTTCTCTTGCAGCAACTGCTACACCAACTGCTGCTCCAAATGCATCGATATCACTGATGGCATGGCCCATAACCAGGACATTTTCCTTGGTCTCCATGACTTCACGCAGGGCCTGTGCCTTTACTCTTGCCTTAACCCTGGTGTTCTTTTCCACTTCCTTACCATGGATACCATAATAAGAAACAGACTTTCCATCTTTAATAACTGCCTGTGAACCACCACGTCCAAGAGCAATATTAATTGCTGCGCTCGCAAATTCTAACGATTCGGTATAGGTTTGTGCACCTACACCAACACCAATCGACAGGGTGACATCACTGTCATTACCCATATGAATGGATTTCACTTCTTCTAAGAGAGAGAAACGATTCTCCTCCAGCTTTTTCAGATATCTGTACTGGAAGGCTACAAAGTACTTATCCTTCTCAATCTTTTCAACGATACCATCCATAGCCTGGAAGTATGCTGTAATCTTTCGGTCAATGACAGCGGTCAGCATGGATTTCTTGACGATTTCAACCTTATCGACAATTTCGTCATAGTTGTCAATGTAGATAATCGCGGGAACGAGCTTCAGATCTACATTTTCCTGACGAACCTCTTCTAACTCCGTAATATCAAAGAGAAGAAGCGCTGTCATATGGTTGCTCTCATGCTCAAAGCCGATCAGTTCATTCTCAGACTCTTCATTTTCGAAACCAATTCGCTGCATATGAATCGCGAATTTCTGCTCACCGAACTCGATGTTGATAATCTGGTTCTCTTCTACATTACGGATCATATCCGTTGTGACAGTCGGGAAAACACTCTCCACTGACTTGCGATAGTGCTTTTCGAGTCCTGTTACAGTTGAGAATTGCTGGTTCATCCATAAGAATCTTCCATTGGAATCTAAGAGCGCATAAGGAATCTGGAATTTGTCCAGAAGTTCCTTCTGTACCGTTCCATAACGAACCGCAAAATCAACAATGGCTTCTCCCATTCGTCTTCGGAAGCGCAAAAAGAAGAGAAGCATCACCAGCACATACAGTACGATCACACCGGTCATGATCAGTCCGGCCTCCAGATCGTAGAGATATACGTAGATATTTCCCAACAGAAAGAGTGGCGTGACCAGGATTGGTGCCGCCATATACCACTTAAGTTTTCCTTTATAAGATAGTTCGTCCATTGTGATAATTCTCCATAATCTTCGTTATTATATCACAGGATGACAGAACTTCTACAGCCTTATCGATGTTAAACTGTCAATTCGACGGAAAGAAGCTAGACTTTTTGTACAGTCTGACATTGTTGCTGATTTCCCCCATCGATATAATAAGATTAGTTTTTGGAAAGCCCACGGTTTTCCGTATATATAGAAGGGAAGGTATTAAAATGTCTGAAATTCAGCTTGAGGGCGTATGCAAGGTATACCCCAATGGTGTAACCGCAGTTAAGGACTTCAATCTTGATGTACAGGATAAGGAATTCATCATCTTCGTAGGTCCTTCCGGATGTGGTAAGTCCACCACACTTCGTATGATCGCTGGTCTTGAAGATATCACTGATGGTACTCTTAAGATCGACGGCAAGGTCATGAACAATGTAGAGCCTAAGGATCGTGATATCGCGATGGTATTCCAGAACTACGCTCTGTATCCTCATATGACCGTATTTGATAACATGGCATTCGGTCTGAAGCTCCGCAAGGTTCCCAAGGACGAGATCAAGAGAAAGGTTGATGAAGCAGCTGATATCCTTGGTCTGAAGCCTTACCTTGATCGTAAGCCCAAGGCTCTTTCCGGTGGACAGAGACAGCGTGTTGCTATGGGACGTGCTATCGTTCGTAATCCTAAGGTATTCCTTATGGATGAGCCTCTTTCCAACCTCGATGCAAAGCTTCGTGTACAGATGAGAACTGAGATCTCCCGTCTTCATGACAGACTCGGCGCAACCATCATCTACGTAACACATGACCAGACCGAGGCTATGACCCTTGGAACCAGAATCGTTGTTATGAAGGACGGTGTCGTTCAGCAGACCGATACTCCTCAGAACCTTTACAACAAGCCTTGCAACCTCTTCGTTGCAGGATTCATTGGATCTCCTCAGATGAACTTCCTTGACGCTAAGATCTCTGAAGAAGCTGGCAAGACCTTCGCTGAAGTTGGCGGCGCTAAGCTTGAGATCCCTGCTGAGAAGGCTGCAGTTCTTAAGAACGCTGGTTACCTTGGCAAGACCGTTGTTATGGGTATTCGTCCTGAGCACATCAACGATGCTAGACTTGATGTTACCGAGAACCCTAACAAGATCACCGCTAAGATCCGTGTTTACGAACTTCTTGGTGCTGAAGTATTCCTGTACTTCGACTTCGCCGGCTCTCAGATGACCGCTCGTGTTGATCCGAAGACCACAGCTAAGATGGGCGATGATGTTGAATTCAGCTTCGATATGAACATGGTTCACTTCTTCGACAAGGATTCTGAAGAGACCATCACCAACTAGTCCTGGCTTCATCTCTTAAGATATCTTCGTAAAGATAGAACGACCTGTAGGTTAACCTGCAGGTCGTTTTTTTTGCCTTCCCAGGTCTACGTGTACTTCCTAAGTGGAATGTATGGTAGAATACAGCTGTAATGCTTAAGGGAGGATATACATGAGCGACCCAAATAAGAAACTGAATAGTCTCATATTGAAGCTACAGAAGGAAACCGGCCTCAAACTTACGATTGCATCAGACAAGGACCCTGATCAGGAGACGCTCGATAAGTTAGAGCATCTGATTTCTCAGGTAAAAACAACGTCGTCTAAGTCTTCCGTACTCTCCGGCTATCTGAATGGGGTCATCAGTGAATCCGAAGCCAGACAGCTTCTGATTCGTAAAGCATCCGATGAAAAACCTGCGGAACTCTTTCTCCTTCACTTTGATAATAAGCTCGACGAAGACAGTGGTGTACTCTCTGTCCTGTCCGAGCTCTTCGATACTTCAACAACCGAGATTCTTCGTATGGATGACAACGAAGTTCTCGTTCTTCATTTCCGACATAAGGAGCATGACATCTCAGAGCTCGAGGAAACAGCCGGCTATCTCGTAGATACCATGAATACCGAAGCGCTTGCTTCCGTATCTGTCTCCTACGACTCCATGGCCCTTGATTTCTCAGAGCTTCCCTTGACCTACCGCCACCTGAAGGCTGCCATGAAGATCGGTCGAACCTTCCGTACTTCAGAACGCATCTTTGGCTACCATTCCCTCGGACTCGGAAAACTGATTTCTTCCATCTCCAATGAGAGTGCCAGAGAATTTCTCGAGGAGGAACTTCCGGGCATCGATTTCCGTCAGTTTGACAGTGAGACCATGAACACCATCGAAGTCTTCTTTGCTTCCGGTCTTAATATCGCCGAAGCTGCCCGTGCGCTCTATCTTCACCGTAATACCCTGGTGTATCGTCTGGACAAATTCAAGAAAACCACTGGTTGCGACCTGCAGAACTTTGACGATGCAGTAAAGATCCGCATCGGTATGCTTCTTTCCCAGAAACTGAACCAGGAATAATACCTGATATAAGAAGCCCCCAGTCGTTAGAATCAGCTCTAACCATTGGGGGCCTCTTTACATAAATATCATCGTATGTATAGATAGGATGCATGAACCATGCTTCTGCCATCTTCTTACAGTTCTTCCGGATACTCTTCTACCGTATGAATCTTATAGCGATCCATACGCTTTAACATATCAAGTATCTCATCGTTCGGTTCCCAGAGAACCTTAATCTCCTGATTCTTCTCCTTGTTGTTTACAACCATGACATAGTAGCGAACACTCGGATCATGGGAGAGGCAATCAAAAGTCTTCATTCCATTGCCAACGTATTGCATAACTGGCTTGGAGTGTGTCGGTGCCATTACTACAATATCCTCCTGGTGCACAGATACCAGGATTTTTCTCTTTCTACCACCCTTGACGCGGGCAATATCGATGGCTCCATTGGTATAATTATAGTCGAATTCAATTCTGAGATTCTGAATCTCCCACCATGCGAGCAGTGCAAAGAGCAGGGTCGGAATCAGAAAGATCCCCAGTGTAATAATGGAGAGGAAGACGTTCAGAATCGTAATTCCGATCGTGATATAAGCAAGAATTCTTGCTCCCTTCGGCTCCTGCCGTCTTACTGTCTGCTCGATGAAAATATCCTGCTGATACATATGAATACCTCTTTATTGTTGATTTCTGAAGAGATAGCGTGCTTCTCTTCCTTCCTGCCCTATTATTGTATCGCACTTTGTATTACTAGAAAAGCGCCGACAGAATTCTGCCGACGCTTTCTATCATGAATCATATGCAAATGAAGGGCAAGCCTTACATTTCCGAAGGAAAAATTAGATTCCCCTGAAGGAGAAGGTAATCTCCATGGGCTTGGTGTTATCCAGCATAAATTCCGGATGTGTCATTGCGCCCCAGGTATTATCTCCGGCGATTCCCATCTGATGACCGACACGAATGTAGGTATAGAGGGGGAGGCCCAGTTCATGGGGATGTCTTGCACTATCCAGCTCTTCGGGACAATGCGGAAGGGCTGAGAAGCCGAGGCCATCTGTCTCAAAATGAAGACCACGGCCGAGCTTATCTGTAACTTCAGCGTAGCGAACATCTTCATGGAAGCCGCATTCCTGCGGTACCAGATACCTGGCCATATTGTCCAGGACCTCGTTCTCATAGAGTCCAATCTTTGCACTCTTACGGTCGGCATAGGTCTCTTCCGGGCCTCTGCCGTACCATTTCAGCTGATCGAAATCGGCATCCATGGTGAACATCATGGAGAACTCCGGCAATTCACCAACATCACCAGATGCATCCATCTTGAGATTTACAAGTACTTCTCCATCACCATAGACAGTGTAGGTCACCCAGGCGTCCTTAGCGGGTTTGGTCGGCAGATGATAGGTGCAAAGCACTTCAACATGGTCCTCTGCTTCCTTGATTACATGCTCTGTCAGGCCATCTCCGTGTCCTGTCTTAATGGTACAGAAGAGAGATGCTAACTTCCAGTCGCCTGCGCGGAAAGGAAGAAGGTTTGCAATATCGTTCTGCGTCATAGCGCGCCAGAAATTGGGCCTGGGGTTCGCCTTGAACATCTCTCTGCCAGCGTATTTGTAGGAGGTCAGACCACCTGCGATTCTGCTGAATAGGACTTCAAAGTTCTCGCCATGTACACCAAAATTGTGGTTCCCATGAACGATGGTAAGCTTCTCGCTAGAATGCGCCTTTGCTTCTCTGTGTCCGAATGCTGCCTGACCATAGGCAACTTCGTGACCGGCATCTGCCCAGTCATTGTCTTCTCGGAGCAGGAAGGATACCGTTACAAGGTACTCATTCTCGTCTGTTGGAAGATTGCAGGGAAGCTCAAACTCCTTCGTACTTAAGGGTTCAACGCTGATATCTTCATGATATGCTTCGAAGAACTCGCCATTCTTCTCAACCATAATCTCACAGAGATAAGTGTCCGTGTTGATGAAGAGATTATCGTTATGAACGATGAAGCATCCTTCCTTGACCCCTACGCGAATATTCTGGTAGAGGAACTTAACCTCCTGCATCTTAGGGCTGGGAAGACGATCCTTGCCGTAACAGATACCATTTCCACTGAAGTCATAATCCGTCGGGCGTTCATCGAAGTCTCCGCCATAGGCCTGGAATTCTCTGCCATAACGGTCATGTGTCGTAATGGACTGATCGATGTAATCCCAGATAAATCCGCCCTGGTAGAGCTCATCTTCTCTGGTCAGATCTGTATATTTGAACATTGCTCCTGTGGAGTTACCCATAGAATGCATGTATTCACAGCTGATATAAGGTTTATCTCTATGACAAGACAGCCATTCCTTGATTTCCGTAACCGGTGCATACATGGTAGATTCCATGTCAGAGAGGTTAGGACAACGTCTGTCATTATAGACACCTTCGTAGTGAACGAGTCTTGTCTGATCCCATTTATGGAAGTTCTGATACTGCTCTGCAAGAATTTTTCCACCAAAGGACTCATTTCCTAAGGACCAGATCAGAATCGATGGATGGTTTTTATCCCTTGCAAACATGGAATGTGCACGATCGAAGATCATCTCACGGTATTCATTGCGATTTCCGGGAACTGCATATTCTATCGGCTGATGGCCCTGCTGAATGACATCCCAGGTACCATGTGTTTCCATATTGGTTTCATCGATGACATAGAGGCCATACTCATCACAGAGACGGTAGAACTCTGTGCGATTCGGATAATGTGAGGTACGAACCGCATTGATGTTGTTCTGCTTCATGGTGATGATATCCTGAAGAATTTCATCTACCGAGAGAACGCGTCCCGTTTCGGATGAGAACTCGTGACGGTTGACACCCTTGAAGACGATGCGCTTACCGTTCAGGTGCATAACCTTGTTCTTCATCTCAAAGCAACGGAAGCCGACTCTCTCAAGAACCATCTCCTGGAACTTTCCAGCAGTATCATAGACCTTGATCCTGAGAAGATAGAGATTCGGGTCCTCTGCACTCCAGAGAAGGGGCTCGTCTACAGGGATCTTAATCTCTGTGCTCTTATCGAGCATTCCGTTTCCGGAGATAACTGCTTCACCATTCTGATCGAGAAGGTCAAGGGTGTAATTACCACGCGCGCTGGACTTCATATCAAGGACAAGATCCGCATCCTGATAGTCATTCTTCAGATTCGTAATAATCCGAAGATCCTGGATATGCACTTCAGGAACAGTATAGAGATATACATCTCTGAAGATACCAGAGAATCGATAGAAATCCTGATCCTCTGCCCAGCTTCCGGCTGTCCATTTGAATACCTGAACAGCAAGCTTATTCTCACCTTCACGAATGTAAGGTGTCAGATCGAACTCAGACGGAGTAAAACTATCTTCGCTGTAGCCGATATAAGTTCCATTCAGCCATACTGCCAATCCGCTTTCCACACCCTGGAAGGAGATATAGACCGGACCCTTTTTCATAAAATCAGGAAGGGTAAAGTACTTCACATAAGATGCGGTGGGATTAAATTCTGTCGGAATCTCTCCCGGATGGATCTCTTCGTGACCATCCCAGGGATACTGTGTATTCACATACTGAGGCTTATCGTAGCCCTCCATCTGAATATGCGCAGGAACACGGATATCGTCCCAGTTCTTGCAATTCACATCATCCCGATAGAAATCGGAATTGCAGTCAGCATAAGAGGCAGCATATTGGAATTTCCATACGCCATTTAAGAGATACTTAAAGTCTGACTGCTCTCCGTATTCTTTCTTTTCTGAATGGAAGAATTCATGATCAGAATGCGCTGATAAGCGGTATTCTGCATAGATTTCTGGATCTTTTACGATCTTGTAATGGAATTCTTTCATTTTTCATCCTTATTTCTATTTACTTAACAGCACCGGTAATACCTTCTGCAAACTGTTTCTGCAGTACGAAGAAGATTACCATGGTAGGAATGGAGCAGAAAAGTACGCCCATCATCAGAACACCATAATCGGTGGTATAGCCGGATGCCAGGTTAGCAATCAGCATAGGCATAGTTCTTGCAGTATCACTGTTCATAACTACCTTCGGCCACAGGTAAGCGTTCCATGCGCTCATGAAGGTAATAACTGCTGCTGCAGCATAGGTGGATCTCATTACCGGAAGATACATACGGAAGAAGATCGCGAATTCATTTAATCCGTCGATTCTGGCTGCCTCCATGATATCAGGAGGGAAGTTTCTGGAATTCTGACGGAACATCATGATCATGAAGGGTGTAGAGATTGCAGGAAGGATGAAGCCCCAAACCGTGTTCAGAAGTTTCATGGAAGAAATCAGCTTGAACAGAGGGATCATGGTTGCAACCTGCGGTACCATCATTGCAAGAAGAAGGATCGCAAACAGCTTATCTTTAGCCTTGTCATGGTAGAGCTCGAAGCCGTAACCTGCCAGAGAGCAGATGAAGAGGCAGAGGATAGTCTGTACGCTTGCGTAGAGGAAGGAATTTCCCATACTTCCCCAGAGAGTACCACCATTTTTGGTTGCGGACTGTTTTAAAAGGTTTGCGAAGTTAACTGCTGCCTGGTCACCGAACCAGATCTTACCTCTTGCAACATCAACTGTATTATTGGTAGCTGCTGTAATCATCCAGAAAAGAGGGAATACCGAGATGAAGGACCAGATGATCAGGAAGATATAAGAAGGAATCAAACGACGCTGAATCTGGGATTTATTTCTTGTCTTAGTCACGAGAATCACCTACTTTCAGATTGATCAGGGACAGAATTGCGACCATGATGAAGATCAGGAAGGACATTGCAGATGCATATCCAAAGCTGTGATTCTGCCATGCTGCATCATAGATGTAATGAGACATGGTCTCGGTTGTCTGTGCAGGACCACCCTTGGTCAGGTTCATAGACTCATCGAAGAGCTGGAGGGTACCATTGATAGACATAATACCGGTCATAACGATCGTCGGCTTCAGGAGCGGAGCTGTAATCTTCCAGAAAGTCTGCCAGCCATTTGCACCGTCAATCTTAGCTGCTTCATATACGGAATACTCGATATTCTGAAGACCAGCCAGGAAGAATACCATGTTGTATCCTGTCCATCTCCAGATCAGAGCAACGATGATAACTCCACGAGCAGTACTTGTGGTTCCGAGCCAGTTGATATTTGAGGAAATCCAGCCAAGCTTCAGAAGTACATCATTGATCAGACCATTGGTTGCAAACAGGGACTTGAAGATCAGGGAATAAGATACCAGGGAGGTTGCACAAGGCAGGAAGACCATGGTTCTGAAGAGTCCTCTGCATCTCAGATCTCTGTTATTCAGAATCTGTGCAAGAAGCATTGCGAGTACCAGCATGATGGGTACTTCGATAATCAGATAGAGGAAAGTGACGAAGATAGATCTCGTAAATACCTTATCTGAGAACATCCATGTGTAGTTGAAGAAAATGGATTTTCCGGTCTCGGGCAGGAATTTCATGTTCGCAAGTGAACCGGTCTGCAGAGACATAATAAATGCGTGGAACATCGGATAGAAGCTCATGATGAAGATCATGATGGATGCGGGAGCAAGGAAGATCCAACCTGCTGCCTGCTGCTTCTTCTGGACGTTCATTCCTTTTTTTGTGTTTTTCAAAGGAAATCCCCCCTTTAATAGAAGATATGAATTGGTTTCTTCGATGTCTTTTGACATCTAGTTCTCCCCAGAGGGATGGATCTCTGAGAAGAAAAACGGAGAGTCGGAATCTCCGACTCCCCGTTTCAGCTTTTATCGGATTATTGCAAGCAATTCTCTTTTCGCTGGAAATTACTCTGCGCTCTCCATGGAATGAACAAGCTGTTCCTGAGCATCCTTAAGTGCGGTAGCAGTATCAGTACCATTGATGATGTTCTGGATTGCACCAGCAACCTGGGTACGGCAAGGATAATGGAAATCAGACTGCTCAACGATAGGAACGTTTTCGCCCATTGCCACGATGTCAGCGTATATTGCCTGGCCATTGAAGAAATCAACACCCTGGTTGTAAACATCGGACTTACCAGCGCTAAGGCAGGTAGTGATTACACCACCATTGGTGAGAGCTGCATCATAGGTCTCCATTGCGCCTTCGCCACCACCAAAGGTATAAGCGAGGAAGTCTTTTGCAAGGTCAACATTCTTGCAAGCGCCGGTGATATAGAGGGAAGAACCACCGTTGGACGCGAAACCTTCCTTACCATTTCCTTCAAGAGTAGGCATAGTAGTGATTGCCCACTTACCTGCGTTAGCATCAACCTGCTCCATGGTAGGAATGATCCAGTTACCATTCATAACACCTGCAACCTTATCAGCTACGATGGTGTTGTCAGTGTAGTCAGACCAGTCATTTGCAAGGTAGAGAACATTGTCCTGAGCAAGCTTAACGATAACGTTGATAACATCTGCAACAGTCTGGTTGGAATCAAGCTGAGGCTTTCCGTCAGCGAACTGGGAAACACCTTCTGCCTGAAGCATCATGTAAGGAAGATCGTTTCCGTCACCATCCATGGAAAGAAGGTAAAGACCGGTCTTTTCATAAACTGCCTTACCGATTTCATCGAACTGATCCCAGGAGATTCCCTTCATGTCTTCTACAGTGTAACCAGCCTGCTCAAGAGCATCGGTTCTGTAAGCCATGATTACGGTTCCGTTATCAACGGGAGCACCATAGTGCTTGCCATCGATAGTGGAGTAGGAAAGCTTCTCAGCTCCGAAATCATCCCAGTTGATATCAGCGTCTTCAAGGCTCTGCCATGCGTTAGGATAATCGGTAACGTACTTCTTGATGTAATGATCCTGGAAAAGGACGATGTCAGGAAGCTGGCTGTAATCATCGGAAGAACCAGCAAGTGTAACCTTATCTTCAACATCGGAAGACTGGGACTGTTCCTGGATGATGAGCTTGAAATCGGGATTCTTCTTCTGATAAGCCTTCTCAGCTGCCTCGAGTGCAGGAATATTGAAGTTCTTATCCCATGCTGCTACGGATAAGGTGTTCTCATCCTCAGAAGCAGTATCTACGGTAGTCTCTTCACCATCAGTAGAACCGGTTGCTGCATCAGAAGCACCATTACTTCCGCATGCTGCAAATGCGCTGACTGCCAGTACCCCTACCAGCATCATTGACAAAACTTTCTTTTTCATACAAACCCTCCTTGTAGGTTTTGGAAAGAATTTTCAATTCAACTCTGCACCCCTTGTACAAGTTGTATATTTTTCTTTCCATTTCTCTTGAATATGTGTCTATTATATCTTGTCGAAGAGTTTATAGTGCGTAGAAAAAATCCTAAATAGTGCAAATTCGATTTATGATTTCGTTATTTTTTCGTTGATAATCGCTATTCTTTTCCTTCCCAGCCTTTTTCAGCACTGATCAGAAAATCCGTAAGAAGCCCGTTATGACTGCGTTCTTCGGTCTTCCACTGGTATGGAGTACGACCGGTAATCTTTCGGAAGTTCCGGTTGAATGTTGAAGGTGTCTGATACCCAACTCTGATTCCGAGTTCCTCCATCGAGAGATCCTCTTTTCTCATCAGACGACATGCTTCTTTAATACGAATCGAATTAATGTAGTCATTCGGCTTCATATTCATGGCATCTTCAAAGACTTTGCGGAAGTGAGATTCACTTAGTCCGCACATAGAAGCCATCTCATAGATCTTGATATCCTCTGCATAATGATCATTTACATAACCGATCGCCTTTTTGATATATTCACTGAGCTTATCGTTCTTCCTGGTCTGTACTCTTTCTTCGTCCAGACGCAGAGTTTCAATAACAAAAGCACGAAGATATCCTTTTACCGCATCCTTGTAATAGATCGGTTCTTCCCTGCACTCTCTGATAATAGAGAGGATCAGTTCTGATAGAATCGGATGGTTTGCTTTGGTTTTCATCGTACCATGCTTATTTACAATTCGAATGATCTCATCCACAGACAGTCTCGAATCCGCCATCTCATCACGAATGAAATTCTCGATATCAACAAATAAGAATTCCCATTTACAGATATTGCCCGGTGCACTGACTGTCGTATGGGGAATGTTGGCTGGTATCACAGAAAACATATTCCCGCCATAGTGGTAGGTTCTGTCTTCAATGATCAGTTTCCCATTTCCATGGTAGCAGTATCCGATTTCCAGCAAATTGTGAAAATGTAACATACCTTCATATCCAAGACCATATTCCTGCTCCCAACCTTTTCCAAGCTTGGGTAATACATAATCGCCTGCAGGCAGTGTATAGTAGCGAAATTCAAGTTTCTTCTTCGTTTTTGTCATATTCAATGCCCCTCCTATTCCCCTGGACCAGCATATAATTTGCAAATTCAACGGTTTAACGTGTAAAACCATAAGCATTTTCGCAACTTTTATCATTATAGGCTTTTTTTTGCAAATTTGACAATACTTTCGTTGCCTGCTTACTCAATGAAAAGTAATACGCCCTTTCGTGAAGCATTCGATAAATAAAAAAACCTGCCACCCAAAACTTCGGGTGACAGGTCCCATTCACTTAAGTATTACGATCAATCCTGAACGTAAGGCATAAGAGCGATATGACGTGCACGCTTGATTGCGGTGGTCAGCTCTCTCTGATGCTTAGCACAGTTACCGGTGATACGGCGAGGAAGGATCTTACCTCTCTCGGAAACGTACTTCTTAAGGGTGTTGGTATCCTTGTAATCGATAACAGCTTCTGCTCCGCAGAATACACAAACCTTTCTTTTTCTGTGCATCGGACGTCTTCTGGGTCCGCCTGCATGCTCTTCTTTATTGAATGCCATGTTAGAACCTCCTAATCTGGAATTAGAACGGGAGTTTATCATCAACTCCGTCTGGAATGTTCATAAAATCATCTCCGGCGCCGCCGGCAGGCTGTGAAGGTGCGGAAGAACCGTCAAATCCACCACCCTGGGAATTGTAAGACTGTGAAGCATTCTTAGATTCAGCGAATTCAATGTTGTTGGCAATGATATTAAACCCGTAGACCTTCTGGCCTTCTTTATTCGTGTAATTATCGTTCTGAATTTCGCCTTCAAGAAGAATCTTCGTGCCCTTCTTGATATACTTCTCAACGAACTCACCAGTCTTACCGAAAGCAGTACAATTAAAAAAATCTGCAGTCGGCTGACCATCTACCTTACGGCGACGATCAACAGCAAGGGAAAACTTCGCGATAGCGGTGTTAGATGCTCCGCCGTAACGAACTTCCGGATCTCTGGTAAGTCTTCCCATCATAATGACTTTATTCATATTTTTCCTCTTTCTTTATGCTTCTGCGACGCTCGCTGAAACACATAAGAAACGAAGAACGTTGTCCATGATACGAACATCATTTTCAACCTGTGCAGGAACGGTGGGCTCTGCATCGAAACGGATGAAGTAGAAGAATGCATCATTCATCTTCTGGATCTCATATGCGGTGCGCATCTTGCCCTTTTCCTCAACGTCCGTAACAGTTCCACCATAGCGGGCAATAATTTCTTTTGCCTTCTCTACTGTAGCTGTTCTCGCATCGTCTTCGATCTTGGCATTAACAACGAGTGCTAATTCATACTTGTTCATGCGATTAACCTCCTTTTGGTCTTGTGGCCCGGCGACACTACAAATGGCCGAGCAAGGAAATATCATATACCACGATTCTGAATTCTAACATGGCCGGAGGTTTATTTCAATCACTTTTTGCCTATTTTAGGGACCCTTAACAAAGTTTATGAATAATATACGAAGATTTTATTTTTTCTTCAGCATCTCAAGGATTTATTTATAAATGTAAAGCGACCCATTCATTTTGTTATTCCCCAACCTTTACCCGAATCTTGTCCAGACTCTCCCCGATGGGATCTCTGATCACAAGATCTGCGTGAAGATCTCGCTCCGTGGCATCTCTGTTCATCACGACCAGATGCTCTCCGTTAAAATAATCCACCAGACCCGCTGCCGGATATACAGCAAGCGAAGTGCCACCGACAATCAGAAGATCTGCTCCTGCAATGGCAGCTACAGCTCCTGTCAGTGTTTTCTGATCCAGGCCTTCTCCGTAGAGAACTACATCTGGTTTGATATCTCCGCCACAGGCATCACATTTCGGAACACCATCATCTCTGTGACGGATCATATACTCTCCATCAAAAAACTTGTGGCAATTCTCACAGTAATTTCGATGAACACTTCCATGCAGTTCAAAGACCCTTTTAGATCCTGCCGCCTGGTGCAATCCATCGATATTCTGGGTCACAATAGTGATGTCCTTCCCTGCAGCTTCTAGTTCATAGAGTTTCTTATGTGCCTTATTGGGAAGAATTCCCTTTGTAAGAAGCTTATCAAAATAGAAATCATAGAAGTCTTTCTTCTTACTCATATAGAAGCTATGGCTTAGTATGGTCTCCGGTGGATATTTGTAGGTCTGATGATAGAGACCATCCTGACTTCGAAAATCCGGTACGCCACTCTCTGTCGACACTCCTGCGCCACCGAAGAATACGATTTTCTCTGCATGGTCGATATAATCTTGCAGAATCTCTATCTTCTCCACTTTCTTCACTCCCCTTTCTAACCTTTATATACCCAAAGAAACAGCACTTATTTCAGCAGTTCATTATAGATATCACGTTTTGATACGCCGCGATCTTTTGCAACTGCCTTCATTGCCTCTTTTCGGTCCATCCCCTGATCCGTATATAGGGCCATGTGCTCTTCCAGGCTTAGGTTCTCAAATTGAGATCTGTATTCTTCTTCCTGGATCTCCTTTGACTTCCCCTCCAGGACCAGTACATACTCACCACGAGGTTCTCTTGTTTCGTAATATGCCACTGCTTCAGAAAGGGTCATTTCAAGACCTTCTTCGAATTTCTTTGTCAACTCTCTTGTAACTGTAATCTTTCGATCAGGGCCAATCTCCTGGCACAGTTCCTTCAGGGTTTTTTTCAGATGATGCGGTGCCTCATAGATCAGCATCGTACGGGTCTCCTGGCGAAGTTCTGCCATCACCCTCTCATGTTCCTTCTTATCCTTTGGAAGGAATGCTTCGAATGCCAGCCTCCTACAAGGTCTTCCAGAGATAACCGCTGCCGTCGCAAAGGCCGTCGGACCAGGAACTGCGGTTACAGTAATTCCTCTGTCTCTTGAGATGCGAACCAGTTCTTCGCCTGGATCTGATATTCCCGGCATACCTGCATCGGTTATAAGCGCGATATTCTGGCCGGCTTCCAGACGGTTTGCCAGTTCTTCTCCCTTATCCATCTTATTGAATTCATGATAAGACTCCATGGGAGTATGAATATCAAAATGATTCAGCAGCTTGATGGAATTTCTGGTATCCTCTGCTGCGATTAGATCTGCTTCTTTTAAGATCCTGACAGCACGGAAGGTCATATCTTCTAAATTTCCGATGGGCGTTCCCACGAGATAGAGTGTTCCTGACATGTTTGATTCCTTGTCTTTTTTCCTTATGAAGTTCCTTAGTATCCATAGATATCGTAGATTTCATCTGTATATACACCGACTTCTTTATATACGATGATTGGCTTCTCCATACGAAGCTCTGCCTTACCACCTCTTACGCCTTCTACCAGAAACATATTCGCTTCCCGGTCTTGAAAGGGATGCACCATCTGCAGGCGCTTCGGTTCGATTCCGGCAGCTCGCATACAAGAGATCACATCCACCAGTCGGTTGGGACGATGAACCATATAGAATTTGCCATTCTGCTTGAGTATCTTTGCTACCGTAAGAATGAGATCTTCGAGACTGCCGTAGATTTCATGTCTCGCTATCTTCTTCGCATCCGATGGATTCTTAATTCCGTGTTCATCCTTCATGTAGGGCGGATTACAAGTGACAATATCAAAAGAGGATGCGCCGAACATTGTCACCGCATCCCTAAAATCTCCAGCCTTTATCTCTACTCTGTCGGAAAGACCATTCAGAAGTACCGACCGATTTGCCATATCGGCACTTTCTTCCTGGATTTCCAATCCATAGATTTTCGCTGCTTCTGTTTTCGCAGATAGGAGAAGAGGAATGATGCCGGTTCCGGTACAGAAGTCCATTACCAGATCACCTTTCTTTGCTTTGGCAAATCCGCTGAGTAGTACAGCATCCATACCAAAGCAGAAGCGCTTCGGATCCTGCAGGATCATAAGACCGCTTCTCTGCAGATCATCAAGTCTCTCTCCAGGCAAAAGGAATTCTTTTGCTGCATCATTTATCATTCTGACTTTTCTCCGCCTGCAGGTGTGCCGCCATTCTGCTTCTGGCCCTGTCCACCCTTATCTCCGTTTCCGCGTCTGCGGTTACGATTTCTGTTACGGTTATTGTTCTTCTTACCTTCCGCGTTGCCATCCTTCTGGCCTCGCTCTACATTTCGATTGGAATCATCCCTAGCCTGCTGGGAGAAGCGATTCTGGTTCTTCTGCTCAGAATTCCTGCGGTTTTCTCCGTCATTTCTTCTGGATTCGCCCCTGTTTCTGTCGCGATTATCCTGTCCATTATTCTTTCGGTCGTCTCGATTATTGTCCTTTTTCTGTCCATAAGACTTACTATTGGACTTATCGCTGTCCCTATTTCCATTCTGATCTTTGGAGTTCTGGTTCTTCGGTGCGTGCTTTGCCTTCTTGTGCACACCAGGCTCATATACCAGATCAGCAGCGTTGAATTCGATTACTTCTCTTGTATCGTTATCCTCGAACATGACGCGAACCTTCTGGGTCAGAATATCAACATTTTGTACTTCACCAACGCGTCCTTCCTTGGTAGAGAGTTCATCCCCCTTGCGAGGCATCTTCTTGTTCAGGTATTCATATGTGTCCGCTTCATTCTTAAGACAGCACATCAGTCTTCCACAGACACCGGAGATCTTGGTCGGATTCAGGGAGAGGTTCTGCTCTTTTGCCATCTTGATAGACACCGGAGCAAATTCATTGAGATAGGAATGACAACAGAGTTCTCTACCGCAGATACCGAGTCCACCGAGAGTCTTGGTCTCATCTCTTACACCAATCTGTCTTAATTCGATTCTGGTACGGAAGATTCCTGCCAGATCCTTTACAAGGTTACGGAAATCAACACGTCCGTCCGCGGTAAAGTAGAAGATCAGCTTGCTGTTATCAAAGGTGTACTCGGCATCAACAAGCTTCATCTCCAGACCATGTTCTTCGATCTTGTCCTTGCAGACATGGAAGGCTTTGTCTTCCTTCTCCAGATTCTCTTCTTCTCGCTTCAGATCTTCTTCTGTTGCAATGCGAAGCAGGCCCTTCAGGGGAGATCTGCGAAGAGAGATCTGCTCAGAGTCGAGCACAACCATAACGGTTCCGAATTCCTTACCTCTGGATGTCTCGGCAATTACCTTATCCCTCATATGCACATCGAGGTCTTCTGTATCAAAATAGTAGATCTTACCGCCATTGCGGAAATTCAGACCTGCAATTCTACTCATTACTTGTCTCCTTTAATTCTAAGGAAGAGAAGATTCAGTGCAGACTCTGCTTTCATATTAGCCTTGAGTCTGTCCTGTGTTTCCTTCACTTCCAGAAGTACTTTGTTCAGATGCTGGTAGCTCTCGTTCTCCGCCTGTCGTCTGACCTGCGCGAACTCTTCCCGGTAGATGATGTGCCGGTCGCTGCCCGTTGCTTTATATAATAACACATCCCGGTACCATATCAGAATCAGATTCAGGCATTCATCCAGATTCTCTTTGCCACCTTCACTGAGGAAATCCCCTATAATCTCTTCAATCTGATATTCCGGGCTCTTGCGAATACGTTCGATACTTCTGGTTACTTTCTCCTTCCGCTTCCTGAAGTCTTCCGATTCAGACAGAAGAAGGGCTCGTCCTATATTTCCCTGAGAGAACTGAGAGACGACTCTGGCATGATAATCTGGCAGTGCATACTTCGAGATTAAGTACTTCTCGATCTCCTCCACGCGGACCGGCTTCATCTCTAATGACACGGCACGGGAACGGATGGTGGGAAGCAGCGCATCCGGATTCTCTGTCAGCAGCATAATAACTGCATAGGCAGGTGGTTCCTCGATGGATTTGAGTATCGCATTTTGCGCTGCCGGATTCATAAGTTCTGCATTCTCGATGACGAAGATGCGGTGTTCTCCTTCTGATGGAGCGTACCCGATCTGCTCGACCAGCTGGCTTCTCACATCTTCGACCGATATCAGCTTCGGCTTCTCATGTTGTATCTCTATATAATCCGGGTGATTTCTTCTCCGAAATTTAGAGCAGGCCGGACAGTTCCCGCAGGGTACGCCCGTCTTCTCTTCACATAGAAGTGCAGCCGCAAAGGCCTCAGCCATCATACTCTTGCCAGATCCTTTTGCGCCGCTGATCAGATATGTATTTGCCATCCTTTCTGTTCGGACGGCATTCTGAAAATATACTTTCAGGGGCTCCTGCCCCACAATATCATCAAAGGAAGTTGTGTATTCCTCTTTGATTTCTCTATCCTCTCCTGTCATTCCTTCTCCGCTTTTACCTGCATCAGGTTGTTATATCAATCAAAAGTCCGCGAATCTCGCCAACCTTGGATAAGACACTCAGCTGGTCCTTCTGCTCTTTCATAAGTTCTTCTGCCAGATCGTCCAGATTCTTATCGACGAGTTTTACAATGCCGTAGACTCTGTGGCGACCCTTTCGATCCAGGAAGTTCTCACGGGAGAACTTGTGGGAACGGGACACGACTTCATTCATGAAATCCTTTACCAGAGATCTGTACTTTCTCATATCGGTAATATCCATGTGCTCTGACAGGCGCTTCCCCTCTTTGTCGATCTGGGACATGAGACCGGTCAGTTTCTCCTGCAGCTCCGTGTCATCAATCGCTGATGCCAGGGTGAACTTGAAACTATCATCTACAAGCCCGGTCTGTTTGGGGGCCTCTGTTTTCGTTATCTGATTTACTTCGTTAACTCTGATCTCCATGGATCTCCTTTAGCACGGCATTCACCGTCTGATCTAAGTCTTTGTTTTCAATGCGAATTCGGATGTGCGCCTCAGCCAGCTTATCTTCAGAGAAATCTCTCTGATCCGCTAAGAATCTCCTGCACATCTCTTCATAACGAGGATTCTCCTCCTGGCGCTCTCTCATGAGTGCCCTCTCGAGTCGAATACCGTCATCTACTTCAATATATATCGGACAGATTGCCTCTTCTCCGTAGTAGTCCTGCATCTGTCTTAGAGATTCGAGGGTTCCGATGCAGAGATAATCTTCCGACTCGAGATGAATCGATCCATCATCCGCTGTGAAGTAATACCAGGGGCCATATACCGTGTCGTATCTTCTCTCTTCGACAACCTTCTTCTCTTTTCGGAACTTTTCTAAGACCAGGTCATCGGTAAAGTGATATTCTCTTCCTTCAACTTCGCCTTCCCGCATCGGTCTTGTCGTATAGGTGACAATTGTATGCATGCGATCCGCAAGCAGAGGAGCGAGCTTGCGATAGACACTGTCCTTTCCCGATGCACTTTTTCCCATTATGAGATATATCTTACCCATGTTTCTACTTCCTATCCGCAGGCTTTCCACTTCCATGGTTTTACTGACGATTTTTCTTTATTGTGTCTGTATTGTGTATCTACGGCATAATTATCAGACTACTTAAGGATAATTTTTATCTGTCCGCTTTTATCAATTCCGTCAACTTCCAAAGAATCAAAAAGAGCATTTTTTATCTTTTGGACATCTATTTCTGTGATTTTCTCTCCAGGAAGACAAGTCGGAATTCCCGGTGGATAGATGGCTAGCTGCTCTGCAGCAATCTCACCGACCGCATCCTCTATGTTCACTTTTTGAGATGGACAGCGACCTACTTCATAGAGTTTAACTTCCTGTTTCTTGTCCTCCATCTGATCATAAGCCAAGAATTCTCTCTCTGATTTTTCATTGACTTCTTCTAATTCCTGATCAATCTTCCATAAGGCATCTTTTAATCTGTCATAGCCTTCCTTCTGATCTGAGATCGTCATCATGCAGAGGGTATAATGTCCAACGGCATATTCCGCTTCCATGGCATAATCATTGCGAAGTCTTCGCATCAGGTCTGCACCTCCCATGGGAGAATAGACCAGTATCTTCGATGGGTCGTGATGTTCTGGCCGATAAACCATAAGTTTCGTCAGGCCCTTCATTTCTCTATAGAAGTCCTCGAGCCTGCTATACATGATAGAAAACCGCTCGCTTCTATTCTCTTCAAGATCTCGCACGCAGGCAGCTACCGATGAGGTCAGTACATAGGAAGGTGAAGAGGTCTGGTGATAAGGAATCATTCTGGAGATTAGATCATCCGAAATCATCGAATCCTTCGCTACCAGTACCGCTGCCGTCTGGGTCAGCGCTGGAAGAGTTTTATGAAGACTCACAACCGCGAGGTCTGCGCCTAAAGCAATTGGATTCCTCGGGAAATGTAGGGCTCCTTCCATAAAATGAGCGCCATGCGCTGCATCCACGAGTAAGGCACATCCATTGGCATGACAGATCCTTGCAAGGGAGGGTATATCGGATGAGATGCCCTCATACGTCGGAGAGGTTAGAATAAAAGCCTTAATCTCCGTTCGCGTCTTAAGAATTTTCTCAACCGACTGAGGATCGATGGGGCCTGGTATCTCACTTTCCATTATGTGGGATACGAGTGGATTCCCTTCTATCTCTTTTTCATCTCTCTTCGAGAAGGCTGGTTCAATCGAAACGCAGTTCAGCTGTCGCATCTCGATCATATGATATATGCTCTTATGGCAATTCCGTGCGACCAGAATCGTGTCATTTACATCTGTCGCTGCATGGAGCATCACATAGTTGCCGCCAGTTGAGCCGTTAACCATGAGATGCGCATGGTCTGCACCATAGAGTGCTGCGATTCTCTGATTTAAGTCCTGATAGATGCTCTCAGGATGGTTGAGATTATCAAAACCGTAAATTTCGGTAATATCCATACTGAAGGGATCCATATCATACAGTGGCTGTCTCTTATGTCCTGGCATATGCAGAGGATAGACCTTGCTCTTCCCATATTCAGTTAGTTTCTGGTCCAGATCTGCCATATTCCCCTATGTCCATCTCTTATCTATTGCTTCGTTTTCACCTATGTTTATGCTTTATTCAAGATATCGTCCCAAGGCCGGCATCCAGGAGTCCAGGAAAATCTGATCCTGTGCTGCGCTATCCCAGATTGGAAGTATAAAGGCTGCAATCAGTGCGTGTGTTGTCTTCCAATCCTCAGCCCGGGGATATTTTTTCATCACTCGATTCCATTTCTTGCGCATGAAAGGATACTCTCCATAACTTATGAAGAAGTCTTTCGTCTCTTCACGAAAGGTATCTTTCCAGGCGTTTTGGAAGAGGTCCTGTACGCGTCTTCCTTCTAATGGTTCTTCTTTCAGGATTCGATAGAGGCTATAGTATTCTTCCATATCCTGTAGAAGTTCGAGCTTATTTAGTATTTCTGCCATATGCAAAGCTGCTTCTTCTTCAATTGGATAATGATTATAAGAATATTCTTCATCGCATAAAAACTTCTTTTTTCTTCGTCTTACCGGGTAGAGATCTTCTTTCTTTCCTCTTCGAATCTCAATGGAGAAGGAGGTTCGAATATCCAGAAGGCTGATTTTCAGGTTGAGCATACCGCAGTCTTCGCTGTAGGAGATCCAATCTTCCCCTTGCTCAAGATGAAATCCGATTGCCAAAAGTTCGTCTGCTATACATTTCCAGAGATCTTCCAGAAAAGTCTGGCTCAGACTCTGGCCTGCAACAAATCCATCCTTGGGGCGGATTCTGCTATTCTCGGCTTCTGTATAGATCAGTTTCTTCTGCGGTGGCAGTATTTCATTCCCAAGAACACTGTCGTTCATTAGAAACATGCTGTCACCTATGCTTGTTTCGTCGATGCGACAGATGACGGCTTCCGTCAGATAGGACTCGAGTATGGTTCGAAATGGGATATTATCCTTTTTCGCGACTTCTTCTAACTGATGGAGAAGTGCTTGTTCTTTTTCTTTGAGTTCTTTCTTCGTCATATATTCGTCTTTCTCAGAGAAGACAAAACAACTACAACCAGATGGAGATTACATTCTGAACCTTCTGGCGTACTTTCCGGGAAATTGCGTACTTCATCAGATTCGTAACGTCCTTCTTCTCGTCATTCACATATCCGCGGATTGCCTTCTTGAATTCTTCTGTTGTGAGCTTATCCTGATACTTCAGCACATCGCAGATGAGACGGTCTCTGGAATAGATGGCAATTTCTCTGTGACCTAACTGAATTTTCTCCTGCCCCATAAGTAATACATCGTCTTCTGTGTAAGATGGTTCCACACTGGGATAGAGGATATTGAATCTGGATTTGGATGTATTCTTGCTAATTGCAATCTGCCAAACCTCAGGCATCTCGTCCAGATATCCGTAGGCGAAAAGTGCGCTTTGGAGGGTTAGGACTCCATCCGGGAATAGAGCCGTGATTAGATCCTCTTCCGGATAGCTCTTTCTTCCGGACGTGTAGGATCCATTCCGGATCTTACGGAGTTCGCCTTCCTTTACAAAAGTCTGGACTCTTCGATAATCGATTCCTAGCGCTAAGATATCGGAAGTCTTTACAATTCCGTCTGCTTCTTCTATCTTGTTTAGAATCTGTTCTAACTGATATTCTTTTTTTTCATCCCGATACATGGGAATTTCTTTGGATTCTTCCATTGAATTACTCCACGATTACATCTCTTGAGTGGTAACTTTCTACATCATTATATGATTTCTCGCTGTCTATGTCATCCATATCTCTACTTATTTATGGACTCTTTTTTCTTTTTTTGTATTCCAGCCATGTGTTAACTTTGTTATTGGTCGAATTCTTGTCCAAATATTGTTATTATGCCTTTCTTTTGTCCGATTTCTGTCGTATATTTACTTATAGACATATTGTTTTGTCTATTAAGGAGTTTTCAGATGGAAGATAATAAAAGAAAAGTCACAAGTAATCCTTCCCGTAAACAATGTGTTTCAATGATTCAACGCATCCTTATGACGGAAGTTCTTGAAAAGGGAAGAAATCAGCAGTTTAAAAAATCAACGGATTTTATGACTTTCTTCGAGTCTCTCTATCCTGCCTCCCCTTCGCTTACCAAACAGGTACAGAGAGCTCTTCACTCCATGAATCTCCCTAAGGATGAAAATGGATATTTTATTATTAATAAGACGGATGATCAGATTCAGGAAGACAAGGAGATTTCAAATCTTCTTACCTATTCAAAATCAGAACCTTTTCCTCTTGAACAGATTGCCCTCCTATTCCTTCCCATTGAAGAACCGGAAAGATCCTACCTCATATCATTGATTCAGAAATCCAAAACCTTCCAAGGTAAGTTCACTACCATGTTTTCTTCCTCAAATGGTATTCTCTTTTTGACAGAGCAACCTGCCCAACTAAAAACTCTGATTCAAAGTCTTATGTAAAAAAAGCTGCGAAGACTTTTTTGTTTTCGCAGCTTAAATATTATCTTCTTCTGTGTCTATGTTTCTTCCGGCGAATGACCGTATACTTTGGTCTCTCATGATGTCTGTTTCTCGGAAGCTTGGTAGGCTTTCTTCTCTTATGCTTTTTTACATAATGCAGTATGAAGACGAAAGCAAGCAGGATTACCAGAATGAGAAGTATTAGACCGATTATTAATCTAAAATCCACGCGATAGTATTTTACCTTACTACCACCATCTTCCGGTGCTACATTGTGGAAGGGATATTTCTTAATGGAATTCTCCGTATATAAGAGATTCGCACCACCAACTTCATGTCCGGCATAAGTGTAGGTTATCTTACCTGCGACAGATTTATCACTTCCGTCAGATGCTGAGATTGCGTTTGTCGCATCCTTTAGCTCTGCTGTTTTAGGAAGAACAATCTTACCTTCTCCCACTTTCAGTAGATCTAAGTTCTGTCCAAGAGGACCGGTATCTACCTGATTTCCAAGATCAACATTTTCCTGAAGATCATATTCTACAAAGTTATCAAAGCAGTAATTTAAGAGGTTTTGCGTATCTCCATATTGTCCGGTCTTATCTGCCTCATTCATTACTACACAGCAGAGAAGCAGTCCGTCCTTCTGCGCATATGTAACCATGGTATGAAGCGCCTGGTCTGTAAATCCTGTTTTTCCACCAATAGCATATTCATACAGATATTTCGATGTTCTATGATTAGAGATCATCGCATGTCCGTTATTCAGGACCGTCGGATCAGTATGTTTATTGGTGGGTGGAATAATATACTGTCTGGTGGAACTAATCTTTGCGACTTCCGGTTCCTTATAGGCTGCCGTTGATATTAATGCCATATCATAGGAACAGGTGTAATGATTGTCATCATGCAGACCATTTGAGTTTGCAAAATGTGTATTAACACATCCAAGTTCCTGGGCCTTCTGATTCATCATTTCGATGAATTTATTGTAATCGCCACCACCTACATGCTCTGCGATTGCATATGCACATTCGTTTGCAGACTCCAGCAACATTCCATAGAGGCACTGCTCCATCGTCATCTGCTCTCCGACATCTCTGGCGATATGTGAAGTATCACCTTCATTTTCATATACTGCGGTCTCAGAAAAGGTAACCACCTCATCCATGGTGCTGTTTTCTACTGCGACCAGTGCAGTCATTAATTTCGTAATACTAGCAGGATAATGTGCTTCCTCACCATTATTGTCATATAGCACAACTCCATTATTCATATCAATAACGGTCGCTGTTGCACCTGCGCTGATTCCTACTCCATCCGGCCAATATTCTTCTGCTGATACCTGATCCAGCGAATGATTCTTCTGTCCAATACTTTCGTCTGGATATGCCCCGAGTAGAGTGGACACCATTAGTACTGTCCCTAGCACACCAGTAAGTAATTTTTTAATATTTTGTTTCTTCAATTTCAAATCCCACCCAATTAATATATGCCCATACTTCTTGCATTATACCTTATTTCTATGCACTTTCAATTTGCATTTTATCTATGAGTCATATATTCTTTGTATGTATTTTACTATGAAAGGAATCACTATGCGATTAAGACATATTCCGGAAGCTGATGACTATATTCATCAGAGTCCCTTTTGTATCTCGAATCCTGAGGAAATGAAAGGCAAATGGTCTTCCATCTTTCCTTCTTCTCAGCCTCTTTACATTGAAATTGGCATGGGCAAAGGCCGGTTCATTACAGGAATGGCAAAGGCTCATCCTGAAAATAACTATCTTGGATTAGAGTATTACTCCTCTGTCCTTCTTCGTGCTGCTCAGAAGCTCGATGAGATGGAAGAGAAACCTGAGAATCTATTTCTTATCTGTCGAGATGCTGCCTTATTAAATGAATTCTTCATACCTGGAGAACTTTCCGGCATCTATCTTAATTTCTCTGATCCCTGGCCTAAGGATCGTCATGCGAAAAGAAGGTTAACTTCTTCTCGTTATCGTGAACTATATGCGGCTTTACTTCCTTCTGGATCTCCTCTTGAATTCAAAACCGATAATAGCGGTCTCTTTGAATATTCCCTTGAGGAATTTAAGGCTGATCCGAACTTTGAATTGACTGTAGTAACAGATGATCTTCACAATGATCCTATATTATCTGCAGGAAATATTATGACTGAATATGAAGAGAAATTCTCTTCGATGGGCAATCCCATTCATAAACTGATTGCTATTCGCAATTAAGAATCTATAAAAAAAGATCCTAACCCCACGGACTGAACCGTAAAATTAAGACCTTCCGATGCGCGACCAGGGGTTCGAACCCTGGACACCCTGATTAAGAGTCAGGTGCTCTGCCAGCTGAGCTAGTCGCGCGTTTTTTCGTGTTTCTGAGTTTTTTTCTTGCCTGCCTCATCAGCACGAATGTTATTATGCCATTTCTGGTATTAGATTGCAAGCCTTTTTTATAAATTTGCAAAAAGTTTTTCAATCTCTTCCGGTGTCAGCATTTTGTTTGGATCATTATTGCTTAAGTCTGGTACTGATGTTGCTGCTTTCTCTTCCACAGGCTCTGCTGCTTTTTCTTCTACTACAGCTTTTGGCTCTGCTTCAGCCTCTATAGCGGGTTCAGCTTCAGCCTCTATAACGGGCTCTGCTTCAGCTGTTTCTTCCACTACCGGCTCTGCGATGGGTTCTGCCTCTACTTGAGACTCGGCTGTAGAGGCTCCTGCAAACATAGCTGCAATCTCATCCGGTGTCATTACATGATTGGGATCATCGGATACCGGCGTTACTGTAGGCACAGGTTCCGGTGTAACTTCCGCTTCTGCCTCTATAGTGGGCTCTGCTTCTGCCTCTATAACGGGTTCTGTCTCTACTGCGATTTCAGACTCTGTATCAGTTTCTGCGTCTTCATCCGATTCAACATAGTGTTCTTCCGTCTCTGTCGGGATTGTTTCTGCGATCGTATTCAGCTCCGGCTCTTCTGAGGGAGCTTCTGCTACCATGGGTGTATCATAACCATCGAAACTGATGTCCGTTTCTTCCTGGGCATAATCATCATGTTTTATATCCTTCTGTCTTGAAACAGTATCCATCTGCTGAGGCATCATCTGGGGTGCAGGCTGTGCATACATAGGAGGCATAACGATCTGCCTGTTCTCTGCAACCTTGGCCTGTAACTCAAGAAGCTGACGCTCTAAATCACGATTTCTTTCAATCAGATCCTTCTTGGTCTGCTCCAGGAGTTTTTCCTGACGTTCTGCGATGGATGAATTATTCTGCTTTAATTCACGTTCCAGAGATGATAACTGCTCAATCAGGCTCTCGTTCGATTCCATAAGAGCAAGAGCATTCTCTTTGTTTCTGCTGATTGTAAGCTTTGCTACTGCTTTCTGAGCATTGATGATTTCTTCTGCGGGGAGGTTATTCACCTGCTCCAGATCTTCGAGGCGCTTACTTAATTCTTCAAAGCTCTTACGAACGATTAAGTAGGATGCTTTCTGAGCATTGTAGAGATCCTCATAACGCTCAAGTTCCATTCTTTTGTTGTACTGGGATACATTAATAATCGAAAGGATTAAGAAATATAATGTCAGAGCCATTGGAATTACCATGGCACCTGCAATGAGTAACTGATCCTGCATCTGTGTTAGAACATAGATTTCCAGCATGATCAAAACTGCCTCGATCACGATACTGATTCCGATTTTCATCTTTTCTTTCAGAATCTGATTATTACCGCTTGGTTTACGATCGTCCATGATTGTCCCCTTTACCCCTGTGGTCTCAATTACTCTATATTATAAAATTTGAAAAAATGTACGAGATGGGAGTCGAACCCACGACCTTCCGCTTAGGAGGCGGACGCTCTATCCAACTGAGCTACTCATACAAATATATATGACAGACTACAGATCAGAATTAGAAAATCCTGCCCTGCAGCCATAAGTCACCATAAAATCTTCTGCCAACAATAGGTTCTCCTAAGAGATCCTTTTCATTGATACAGATTGTCATCATCATACCGTTTACACGGATTAACATTCGATAAACCATCTGATGTGTTATTTCGTTCATGAATTTCTTGCATTCTGTAATATCACCTAAAATGGTATATTTATCACTTTCTATACCCTTTGGCATGATATAACTCGACAAAATCGTGAATATATCTTCTTTACTGATTCGCTCACCAATCTCATTATACTGATCGATGTCCTGAATCGATAAAGTTTCGATTGCTTCGTGATCGCCGCTTTTTGCTGCTTTCATAAGATTTGCTCTCTGTGTAACAGTTTCCAAATCTTCTACCGGACGAATGCTTTCATCCAGAGGTAAAAGAACAGATCCTTTCTCACAAAGTCCACTTAATCTCACGCCACCGTGATTAATGAATTGTCCACTCTGATAATCACTTCTGACAAGACAGAGATCATCTGTAATATAGAATACGAGATCTATGCCCATCTTGGGATCATCTATGATACCCTGATAAGCTTCTCGGTCTGAATTCATTACAATCTCAACATCTTCCTGGCTTGAAACTAATTCTCCAATCAGATATGGATAATAATAATCCATTACGAAACCATCTATTTCATCCAGCGAGCCACTGATATTGATTCCTTGATTGTATGCATATTCTTTTCGATATTCGATCATGCGCACATCACCGGAATCATCTGTCATATTTTGATAATCCGGATGTGCTTTGACATCAGTCAGCAAGATTTTTAAATCTTCCTGATCAATATCTCGAAAGCCTATACTCTTCAGGTAATTGTGCAATTCTTATCTCCTGACTCTTTTGATCATTATATTATAGGCATATTGAATTTGCAAACAAAGCGCCTAGTATCATTTGCTCAGAGCTTCATCGAGTGCCTGCATCTCTTCTTCTCCAAGTTGTACTATGGAGTTACCACCGATGATTTCTTTCGTGTAGGTATAAGAACCTTCACGACCATGGACAATGTTCAGAATGTAACCATTATTCTTCTCATCTAACATCACAAGAATCGTCGACATTTTTCCGCCGGATTCCTCGAATGCATCATATTTCAAAAGAGCATACTTTTGAAATGTGGACTGCATCTTCTTATTGATTAGATCAATCGCTCTTCTATTCTGATCATTTGCTTCCTGAATTTCATCCACCTGATTCAGTCTGCGGACGAGTGTATCTTCTAAAGACTTGGCATTCTTTCCTGTCATGAATTTACTTAATCTCTTTTTGAGTTTTGCAGTCTTTGCCAGCAAAACTATTGTAAGAATTAACAGGATTAAAAGGAGAGCTGCCATACCAATAATTACATAGTCAATTGGAATACCGAGATATTTTTCAATCATTTTTCATCTCCAAACATATGTTTGCTATCATGCCTTGTGAATTGTTCTAATCATGTTTACGATTCGATCTAATTCATCCTGGGAATAGTATTCAATTTCTACTTTTCCCTGATTTCCATTCTTCGCCTGAATCGTTACTTTCGTACCCATAATCTGCTTCATATTCTCTTCAAGACTATGATAGATTGCTTCTGTCTTCTTATCGATCTTCTGGTTATCTTTTTTAACTTTGGGATCCTTTTGCATGTTTTTGATAGCTTTTTCTACATCTCGAACACTCATCTTCTCATCGAAGATCTTCTGAGCAAACTCATACTGTTTGTCTGAATCTTCTATTGAAAGGATTGCTCTGGCATGTCCGGTAGAGATTAGCTCATCAACGATCATCTGACGAACTCTCTCATCAAGTTTCAGAAGTCTGAGAGTATTTGTAATTGCAGTTCTGGATTTTGAAATCTTCTCTGCAAGCTCATCCTGAGTGAAACCATATTTATCAATCAGCTGACGATAGCCCTCTGCAATTTCAATTGGATTGAGGTCTTCTCTCTGAATATTCTCAATCAACTGAATCTCCGCAATTTCCTGATCAGAAAGTTCCTTTACGATAACTGGAATTTCTTTCAGACCTGCGATCTTTGCAGCTCTCCATCTTCGTTCACCGGCAATGATCTTGTAATAATCTTTTTCCTTCTGAACAAGTAATGGCTGGAAAACACCATACTGCTTAATAGATTCTGCCAGTTCCTGAAGTGCATCTTCATTAAAGAATTTACGAGGCTGTTCTCTGTCTGGTTCTACCTTAGAGATAGGAACCATGAAATCAACCGCTGCTTCGTTCTCATTTTCACTATTAGCTTTGGGAGGATTATTCTGAGGGATCAGTACATTCAGTCCGCTACCAAGTCCATGTGATTTTTTCTTAGCAGTTGCCATTACAGATCCTTTCTATCAACAATTTCTTTTGCCAGATTACGATAACTCTCCGCTCCTGCAGAACGACTCTCATAGAGATTAATGGGAAGACCATGGGAAGGTGCTTCTGCAAGACGAACGTTTCTGGGAATAATAGTGTTATAGATCTTAGTATCCAGATTTTCTTTTACGTTATTTACAACATCTGCAGACAGATTCGTTCTGGCATCATACATGGTAAATACAACACCTTCGATCTTCAGCTTATCATTCAGTCTGTCTTTTACAAGTTCTATTGTTTTAATGAGCTGACTGATACCTTCCAGTGCGTAGTATTCACACTGAATCGGAACAAGAACGGTATCTGCTGTTGTTAATGCATTAACAGTCAGTAGGTTCAGTGAAGGAGGACAATCAATAATCACAAAATCATAATCATCCTTTACATAATCAATCTCATTCTTCAGTATGTATTCTCTGTCATGCTCTACATCTAAAAGTTCGATCTCAGCACCTGCAAGATTTACATTAGAAGGAATGATCTGAAGGTTATCAATACCATCTACATTCTGCATACTCTGCTTAAGGGAACAATTACCTAAGATCAGTTCATATACAGTGTTTTCCATCTCGTTTTTATTTAATCCGAAACCACTGGTGCAGTTACCCTGTGGATCAAGGTCAATTACTAAAACCTTCTTTCCAGCTTCTGCAAGACATGCGGATAAGTTAATAGATGTCGTTGTCTTACCAACTCCACCCTTCTGATTTGCTATTGCTATAATTCTACCCATAATTAGTCATTCCTTTCTTCGTATATCTAACATTATAATCATTCGAACAAATATAATCAAAAATGATTCCCGTGAAACATTTTATCTACTTTTCCCAACAGGTATGTTTCTATTTTACATCCAGATACTAAATCTTGTGTTTTGGTGATTATTTTTCGAATGTTTCACGTGAAACATTCGAAAAAAAAAATTAAGTTAAAGCGGTTCTTTTGAAGGAACACCTGCTTTTCTAGGATACTTTTTTGGAGTTTTTCCTGTCTTTTTTATAATAATTAGGGATCGACCGCCTTCCTCTTCAGGAAGATCGAAGGTAATTACATCCTCGAGTTTGCCTTTTAATTCAACAAAGGCATGACTTGCATTATTGATTTCTTCCTTACAGTCGGATGACTTATAAGAAATAAAATAACCGCCTTCTTTTACAAAGGGGAGACAATACTCAGAGAGGGTTGACAGATTTGCTACTGCTCTTGAAACTACATAATCATACTGATCTCTCATCTTTGCATTACGCGCAGCATCTTCTGCTCTGGTATGAATTGCTTCAATTCCATCAAGAGACAATTCATCTATTACATTCTGTAAGAACTTAATTCTCTTATTAAGAGAATCCGCTAAAGTTACTTTCAGATCGGGACGAACAATTTTTAAAGGAAGACCGGGAAATCCTGCTCCTGTTCCCATATCTAAAACCTTTGCTTCTTTAGGAAGTTCAACATATTCTGCTAACAGAGAAGAATCCAAAAAATGTTTGATCATCACTTCATGGGCCTCTGTTATTGCCGTAAGATTCATTACTTTATTTGTCTCAACCAAGATCTTGAAATATGTATGAAATTGTTCTAACTGAAGATCTGTTAAATCAATCCCATGTTGAGACATGCAATTTTTGAGATAAGTAAGATGTTCTTCCATTATTCTCCTACCTTATATTTACTAAATTGCTACAGAAGTATTCATCTATATCTAGTGTTTCACGGATGGTTCAACACTAATCTAACTATATATTGTTTCACGTGAAACATTTTGGTACTAAATAAAGGAAAAACTCATCATTTTAGCGTGAAACATTAGAATCTTATCAGTGATCTAAGTACTTACCGGATTTTAAATATACGAGTAAGACTGATATATCACTAGGAGAAACTCCAGATATACGAGAAGCCTGCCCTACAGTTTGAGGCCTATGAGTGGATAACTTTTGTCTAGCTTCTATTCGAAGAGAAGGAACTAATTCATAATCCAGATTCTCAGGTATCTTCTTATCTTCAATTCTGTGAAACTCTTCTACCTGTTTGGATTCACGTTCAATATATCCCTCATATTTAAGACCAATATTCACTTGTTCTCTTACTTCAAGAGGAAGTTCAGGAGCAGTATCATCCAGACTTGCAACAAGATCATAATTTAATTCAGGTCGACAAACTAAATCCTTAAAGGTTACACCCTTCTTTAATTCCGTAGAGTTATTTTTGAGAAGGAAGTTCTGTACCCTTTCATTTGCTCCAAAATTTATCTTTCGAACACGAGCCATCTCATCTTCGATCATCTTTTTCTTATCAAGAAGACGCTGATATCTCTCTTCAGAAATCAAACCAACTTTATACCCAATAGGAGTTAGTCGCATATCAGCATTATCTTGTCGAAGTAATAATCTGAACTCTGCACGAGAAGTCATCATGCGATAAGGTTCAGGTGTTTCTTTCGTAACAAGATCATCAATAAGTACACCAATATAACCCTGGTCTCTTCCAATAACGATTTGCTCTTTTCCAAGAATTTCCTGAGCTGCATTAATACCGGCAATAAGACCCTGAGCCGCAGCTTCTTCATAACCTGAAGAACCGTTGAACTGTCCACCACTGAAGAGCCCCTTAATTTTCTTAAATTCAAGTGTCGGCTTTAACTGGTTTGGTTCTAAGCAATCATACTCAATGGCATAAGCATTACGAACAATCTGTGCATGCTCTAATCCTTCGACGGAATGATACATCTCATACTGAACATACTCTGGCATTGAAGAAGACATACCATCTATGTACATTTCGTTCGTAGAAAGTCCTTCAGGTTCAATAAATACCTGATGTCTGTCTTTATCGCCAAATTTTACCACTTTGTCTTCTATAGAGGGGCAATATCTTGGACCAACGCCTTTAATAACACCACCATAGATAGGAGACTCATCCAGATGACTTCTTAAGATCTCATGTGTCTTCTCATTGGTATAAGTAAGATAACAGAGAACCTGTTTCTTCTGAATACTGTCACGATCCGTTGTAAAAGAAAAAGGAACAATAGGATCATCCCCATACTGAGGAACCATCTTGGAATAATCAATTGTTTTACCATCAATACGGGCAGGTGTTCCTGTTTTGAAGCGACGTAAACGAATTCCATTCTCTGTTAAAGAATCAGAGAGATTATTCGCAGCCTTCAATCCATTAGGACCTGTATACTCAATTACGTTACCATAGAGGCAGCGAGACTTGAGATAAACACCGGTACATAGAACAACTGCAGAACAATGATAGCTGGCACCAGAATATGTATTAACGCCAACAACTACACCATCTTCAACAATAAGGCTAGAAACTTCCGCTTGACGAAGCGTCAAGCCTTCTGTTTCTTGCAGAGTTCTTCTCATTTCCGTCTGGTATGCCAGTTTATCCGCCTGGGCACGAAGAGAATGAACTGCAGGTCCCTTTGATACATTTAACATCTTCGACTGAATAAAGGTCTTATCAATGTTAATACCCATCTGACCGCCAAGCGCATCGATTTCACGGACAAGATGCCCCTTGGAAGATCCACCAATATTCGGATTACAAGGCATCATGGCAACACTGTCCATACTTACAGTGAAGACTATTGTTTTTAAACCAAGTCGTGCACAAGCTAAAGCAGCTTCGCAACCTGCATGACCTGCACCAACAACGACCACATCGTATTTTTCATCAACATAGTTCATAAAAGCACCACAAGCTAACTAATTAAATCTATAATTTATTTATTTACCCATACAGAAATCGGAGAAAATCTTATCTACAAGATCATCCTCAACTTCCTCACCAATAATAAGACCAAGATAACGATATGCATCCATCAGATCAGCAGCATAAAGATCTTCACTCATACCGAGTTCAATCGTCTTCACTACAAGAGAGAGAGAATTCATTGCCTGATCCAATTCATATTTCTGCCTTTGGTTTGTCACATAGATCTCATCCGGATCTGAAAGCGAACCATGGAAGAAGAGTTTTAGAATTTCCTCCTTCAAGAACTGAAAACCAGTCCCCTCTTTCGCAGACAGAGAGATCATTGCATCGAAACGCTCATTCATGGATTCTGCTTCGGAAACATAGACCGAATCCAAGTCTTCCTTATTTAGCAGACATATGCAGGGAACATCCGTCGGAAGAAGAGACAGAATTCGCTTATCCTCCTGGTCCATACCAGAAGACTTATCCATAACAAAAAGAATAAGGTCTGCAGAATGAAGTTCCTTCTCAGAACGTTCTACACCAATCTTTTCTACAATATCCTCTGTATCACGAATTCCAGCAGTATCAATAATAATAAGTGGAATTCCTTCAAGAGTAATCTGCTCTTCTAAAATATCTCTGGTTGTTCCAGGAACCTGTGTCACAATTGCTTTTTCTTTTCCCGACAGGCGATTTAAGACGGAAGATTTTCCAACATTCGGTTTACCTACAATAACAGTACGTATTCCATTTTTAAGATACTCACCTTCAGAATAATGATGAAGGAGTCTCTCAATATCTGAAGACCATTCCTTCTCTATCATATCTTTCAGTTTACTATCATATCCATCGAGATCATAATGTTCCGGATCATCAAGAGCCGCTTCAATAAAAGCTGTCTCATGAAGGATCTTTTCACGAAGAATCTTAATCTCATTAGAAAGGTGTCCGGACAACTGGGATAAAGAAACCTTTCTGGAAAGAGAAGACTTCGAATGAATCAAATCCATAACAGATTCTGCTTCTGATAGATCCAGTCTTCCATTAAGAAAAGCTCTCTTCGTAAACTCACCAGGTTCAGCTGGTCTTGCACCGGAAGCAAAGACAAGATTCAAAACATCACGAAGTACCGTAATACCACCATGACAAGAAATCTCCACAACATCTTCTCTTGTATAAGTTTTAGGAGCAAGAAAAACAGAAACTAAAACTTCATCAATAATCTCTGACCCTGAACGAATATGTCCATAATGAACAGTATGAGAATCAACCAAAGTAAGATCTTTACCATCAAATATAGAATTTGCAATCACAAGGGCCTGGTCACCACTCAAACGAATAATGCCAATACCTGCTTCTGTCATTCCAGTAGAAATTGCAGCAATCGTATCTGTATTCATAATAACTGCCTTTCTAAACCAGTAATAAAACTTGAAGAGGATTTATAGTTACAATAGATCATAATTCTCATTTTTCAATTCACAATAGATATGAATTGGAAGAAAAGAATTAAAAAGGGAAGTGCCATAAAGGCACTCCCCAACGAAGAAATTATTTCAGTGTAACAACAACATGACGATAAGGTTCTTCACCTTCACTATGTGTTACAACTTCAGGGTCTTCAGAAAGTGCAGAATGGATTACACGACGCTCATAAGGATTCATGCTCTCAAGAGCAACCGGACGTCTGGTCTTCTTAACCTTGTAAGCAACATTTCTAGCAAGATTAACAAGAGTATCTTCTCTGCGAGAACGGTAATCTTCTGTATCCATCTTGATACGAATATAAGAATCCGTCTTACGATTAACAGCAAGATTCGTAAGATACTGAACAGAATCAAGGGTCTGTCCTCTCTTACCGATGATGATCCCCATTTCAGGACCTTCAAGATCGATATTGAGAATTCCTTCCGCTTCATCGAATACGAAGCTTTCCTTGACTTCTAGATTCATATTCTCAAAAAGTCCATGTAAGAATTCACTTGCCGTATTCTTAGCAAGTTCAATATCTTCTTCAGAAATTTCCTTCTTGTGATGCACCTTCTTAGGAGCAGTCTCCTGAATTTCAGCACTGGGATAAATATCATTTTTCTCAGCAAGAGGAGCATCTTCCAGAACCTTTTCATCAGCGGATTTCACTCTGGCACGAATGACAGCATCCTTGCTTCCAAGACCAAGAAAACCTGTGCTTCCCTTTTCAATAACTTCATACTCAATATGGTCGCTGGTTACGCCAAGCATAACAGATGCCTGAGTCAAAGCATCTTCAACAGTCTGACCGGTGTAATTCTGAAATTCCATGACACAACCCCCTTATTTATTTTTATTGTTATTATTAAAATCGTTTACAAGATTTGCCTTTGATGCGAGAGAACCCTTACGGGCATTCTTTCTCATATCATTTGCTTTCTCAAGACTATCAACAGAATCATTGACATAATTTGCCTTATCGGAAAGCTTATTCTTAGTACTCATATTAGCAGCATTATAAATCTGTGCTCTTCTGATACCACGCTTTTCGGCCTTCTTTGCAGCCTTTTCTTTATTAGCCTCAATAAGGTCAGCAAGATCAATCTTTTCAAAATGCTTATTCAGGATTACCTGCTGAACAGTTCGAACAACTGCACCGATAATCCAGTAGAAAGAAAGACCAACAGGTACTGTAAAAGCAATGAAACCAGACATCAGAGGCATCATAAGATTCATAGTACGCATTTGAGCCATCGTCGGATCGTTAGGATCGGTATTTGTCTGAGCTACCTTCATGTTAATAACCTGAGACAGATAAGAAAATACCGGGAAAAGAAGAGCAACAATAACAACACCAATATTGGAATGAAGATTGCTCTTGATCAGTGCCCAGGGATTATCCTGAATGGTCAGGTTAAAGAGACGGTAAGCATCATCGGATGCATTAATGAAATCCGAGATGTTATAAAAAACACGATAGAGTGCAAACAGAATCGGCATCTGGATGAAAAGCTGAAGACAGGATCCCATCATGGAAATACCGTACTTATCATAAACAGCCTGGGTCTCTTCCTGCATTGCTACCATAGAAGCCTGATCTTTTCTGTTCTGATACTTCTCGCGGATCTTAGAAATCTCCGGCTGCATCTTCTTTGAAAGAATCGAGAACTTCTGCTGTCGATAGGTCAGAGGCAAAAGACACATATAGATCAATATGGTAAGAATAGTGATTGCAACAGCAACACTGCCTTTCTCAGGAAAAGGGAGTACATTCGTAAGAAAATAGAAAATTTTATTCAATACCCATCCTAAGAAAATAACGATGGGCCAAAGAATCTTTCCGTATTTCTCGTATCCAACGGCCTGAGAGGAGGATGTTAAAAATAACTTATTCAATTGTAACCTCCAAAATTAAGGGACAGGATCATAACCACCATGAGAAAAAGGATTACACCGAATAATTCTCCAGGCAGCAAGAGCACTTCCCTTCAAAGCTCCATGTTTTTGAATAGCCTCTAATCCGTAACACGAACAAGTCGGGTAGTAAGGACACTTTGTAGTTTTCAGAGGGGAGATGTATTTTTGATAAAGTCTGATTAGAAATATTAAAAATCTTTTCAGCATAAACCCTCACATTCTACTAAATCTCTTCACGGATCAGATTGTGAAGACCTGCAAGCTTTAAAAGCGACTCATCAATTTGGTGATAAGTTGCATGAGCTGCTCTTTTTCTTACAACGACTACAAGATCCCACCCAATATGGAATCTCTCTTCAGATAGTCTGTAACTTTCTCGGATCAGTCTCGTCAAATGATGTCGTACTACACTGTTTCCTATTTTTTTGCTTACAGAAATTCCAAGACGATTTTCATTAAGACCATTTGGTCTTACATACATCACCAGGTATGAATCTGCCTTTGAGTCCCCATAGTTATAAACGATATGAAAATCTTTATTTTTTTTTAGAGATTCACTGAATTTCATAATGCCTCAAAAAATAGAACTAAATAGAAGAAAAGACCACAAAATGTTTTTGTGGCCGTTCAGATTAACATTATCATATGATTAGACTGTTAAACTCTTTCTTCCTTTTAATCTGCGAGCTGCAAGAACCTTGCGTCCACCTGCGGTGCTCATTCTGGAACGAAAACCGTGAACCTTGGATCTCTGGCGTCTCTTAGGCTGATATGTCATCTTCATAAGGATTCCACCTCCTTTTCTAATCAAAAAACATCAAAACTAATTATATCAGAGGACTAAGTAAAGTCAATTAAAATCTTTGTAAAGTATGATAAATTAAGGCTTTACACAAAGTTATCAACACTTTTTACACATTATCCACGTTAATAACAATGAGTATATTTATCAACACAAATATTAACACTGTGGATAAATAGCTGCTTACTAGCTGTGGAAAAAATGGCATAAGCTCTTATATGCCCTGTATTTAGCCATTTAAAGCCATCTTGATAAAAATAGAGAATATGTAGAAAAAACTCCTCTAAAAGCCCCCTTCGGTTGATATTTGAACCATTTTAGGGTAATATAAAAACTAGTGAAATTTCGTATTTTGGGGCATTCTAAATAATTTTTGAATGAGTTTCTTCCTATTATATATGCACAAAGGATTAGACTATATAATTTCAATTTCGATATCTAATGGAGTAATAAAATGGAAATAGTTCAGGAAAAGTGGGATGACATCCTTTCCACAATGAAAACAGAATATGATTTATCGGATGTTTCCTATAAGACCTGGGTAGAACCTCTTCATATATATAAGATTGAAGGAGACACAATCTACATTCTTCCAAAAGATGATGCACAGCCTTTTACAATCAACTATATCAAGAAGAAATATGAGGATCTTCTGAAAGTAACAATTGCAGATTTTACTGGAAAAGAATATAACCTTGAATTCATTCTTCCAAAATCTGTTGAAACAGAAGTTCAGACTCCGGTAGCTCGTAACTCTGGTTTAAATCCGAAATATACTTTTGATAGTTTTGTCGTTGGTAACAATAACAAGTTTGCACAGAATGCAGCACTTGCTGTAGCTGAAACACCTGGTGAAGCATACAATCCGCTCTACATCTATGGTGGACCCGGACTTGGAAAAACCCATCTGATGCATGCGATTGGTAATTACATTCTTACAGAGAATCCTGATAAGAAAGTCTTATATGTTACCAGTGAAGAATTCCTAAATGAAGTCATTGAATCTCTTCGTAGTACAAACAATGCTACTGCAATGACAAAATTCAGAAATAAGTACAGAGCTGTCGATGTTCTTATGATCGATGATATCCAGTTTATTATCGGTAAGGAATCAACTCAGGAAGAATTTTTCCATACTTTTAATACACTTCATTCTGCCGGAAAACAGATTATCCTCACATCCGATCGTCCTCCAAAGGAAATGAAAACCTTGGAAGACAGAATCCGTTCCAGATTCGAATGGGGACTGATGGCGGATATTGGTTATCCGGATTATGAAACTAGAATGGCAATTATCCGTAATAAAGTTGATACAGAACATATCAATCTATCCACAGAAATTCTTCAGTATATCGGTGAGAATATCAAATCCAATATTCGTGAAATTGAAGGTGCTCTGAATAAGTTATCTGCTTTGGCACGTCTGGAGAATAAAGAAATTACCATTGATGTAGCTGTCGAAGAATTACAGAATATCATCTCTCCGGATAAACCAAAAGAAATCACACCTCAGCTTATTGTTGAAGTCGTTGCTGAGCATTATCAGATTTCAATGGACCAGATGACTGGAAAGAATCGTTCCAATGCGATTGCTAAACCTAGACAGATTGCAATGTATCTCTGCAAGCAGATGACAGATTATCCACTGGATGCGATTGGAGCTCTTCTCGGAGGCCGTGATCACTCTACTATCATCCATGGTGCAAACAAGATTGCAGATGAGATTGCAAAGGATTCTGTTCTTCAGGCACAGATTGATACAATTACAAAGAAGATCAATCCAAACTAAGATATAGCTTTACCTTTGAATTGTGAATAAGCTGGGTAATTATCTTGATCAGCCTGTGAAAAGAATGTAGAAGAATTGTTTAAAGTGTGTGAATTAACGTGAAAGCTTTACATTTACGAAGAAAACATCTCTTCAATATACACACATTATCAAGATAAAAATCACGGATTCCTAACAGTTCAATCAGATTTAACAAATTACGAAAACCTTGTAATAGCAACACTTACGAGACTTCTTAACATATGAACAGTCTATAATAATAGTACTTATAATAATTAATATATTTATTCTTACCTGAACCGGGCGAAAGGAGACCTCATGGAAATCGTTGTCAGCAAAGCTGAACTGATGAAGGGTGTAAATGCAGTTTCAAAAGCTATTCCAACCAGAACAACTGCTCCCATCCTTGAATGCATTAAAATTGACGCATCTACAAATGAAATTCATCTGACTGCTAACGATACTCAGCTTGGTATTGAGACTATCGTTGATGGAACAATTAATGAAAGAGGTATCATTGCAATCCCTGCAAAGAACTTCGAACCGATCGTTCATAAGCTTCCGGATGGAGAAGTAACGATTACTACTAACGAGACCTATAAGACCATCATTAAGTGCGGTAAGGTTAAGTTTGATATCGAGGGACAGTCTGGTGAAGACTTCGCTCCTCTTCCGCTCGTTCCTAAGCAGAGCCCAATCACTATGTCTCAGTTCACACTTCGTGAAGTTATTCGTCAGACCATCTTCTCCATCTCTGACAATGAAGAGCGTAAGATGATGACTGGTGAGCAGTTCAAGATTGAGAATAACCATCTGAAGGTGGTATCTCTGGATGGTCATAGAATCTCTATCAGAAATGTAGAGCTTAAGGATCAGAACCGCGATGAGGACATTGTTGTCTCCGGAAGAACTCTGAATGAGGTATCGAAGATTATCGGTGGTGGTACCGAAGATATGGTGAATATCTATATCACCGAAGTTCCCAAGGAACGTAAGAATGAAGTCACCCAGCATATATGCTTCGAGTTTGGAAAGACAAGGGTTGTTTCTTCCCTGCTTCCTGGTGAATACTTCAGTATTGATCATATGATTCCAAAGGAATATCAGACCAAGATTAAGCTGAACCGTAAGGAACTCTTAGAGTGTGTTGATCGTTCTCTTCTTCTCGTTAAGGAAGGAGACAAGAAGCCAATCATCATGAATATTACCGATGGCAATGTCGAAATGATGATCAAGTCTGTTGCCGGTGCAATGGATGAAAACATCGATTGCGAAAAAGACGGCGTTGATATTAAGATTGCTTTCAATCCTAAGTTCTTCATTGATGCACTTCGTGCGATTGATGATGAGGATGTTGAGCTGTACTTTGTTAATTCTAAGAGTCCATGTTCCATTAAGGATGAAAAGGATTCTTATCTCTATATGATTCTTCCGGTGAACTTCTAATGGAAAATGTATTTATTCGCCAGGGTGAGGATTTTATTCGTCTTGGACAGGCAATGAAAAAAGCTGGTCTTGTAGGCAGTGGCGTGGATGCGAAGTTCCTTATTCAGGATGGCCTTGTTCAGGTAAACGGTGAAGTTGAAACCCGTCGTGGCAGAAAATTGGTTGATGGGGATACATTTTCTTACGAGAATGAAACCTATCAGGTAAAATGTGAATGATCTTACGATCGATAGAATTACAGAATTTCAGAAATTATGAAAACCTGAGCCTTACATTTTCCGAGGGGACGAATATCTTCTACGGTGATAATGCACAGGGCAAGACGAATCTACTGGAAGCGGTCTATATGTCGGGAACCACAAAGTCACATCGTGGAAACAGAGACCGTGACATGATTCGCTTTGGTCAGGATGAGGCGCACATTCGTACGAATGTGGAAAAGTCTGGACATGAAGAACAGATTGATATTCATCTTCGAAAAACTAAATCGAAGGGAATTGCTGTGAATCATTTTCCAATCAAGAAGGCATCCGATCTCTTTGGAATTCTAAATCTTATATTCTTCTCTCCTGAGGATCTAAACATCATAAAAGACGGTCCTGCGGAGAGGCGTAGATTCATGGATCAGGAGCTTTGCCAGCTGGATAAAATCTATCTTAGTGATCTAAAGAATTACAATAAGGCACTCGATCAGAGAAATCAGCTTCTGAAAGATGTTATAAAAAACAAAGATTTACTCCAAACCCTTGATATCTGGGATAATCAGCTCTGTCAATATGGAAGCAGGATTATTCGACAAAGAAAAGAGTTCGTAAATGAACTGAATGAGATCGTTCATGAGATTCACCTGAACCTTACCCAGAGCAAAGAGGATTTGCTTGTAAAATATGAACCATCCTCCGGTGCAGATGATTTCGAGATGCAGTTGTTCAATGCAAGAGAAAGGGATCTTCATCTCCTGCAGACAACTGTTGGACCGCACCGAGATGATATGTCCATTCAATCGAATAAGATTGATATGAGAAAATATGGTTCTCAGGGACAGCAGAGAACTTCTGCTCTCTCTCTTAAGCTTTCTGAGATACAGCTTGTTGAAAAGACAATTCATGAAAAGCCGGTTCTGCTATTGGATGATGTTTTATCAGAGCTGGATGAAAAAAGACAAAATGATCTTCTATCCAGTATTAGTGGGATTCAAACATTGATTACCTGCACCGGTTTAGATGATTTTGTAAAGAATAGATTTGAAATCGATCGTTTATTTCATGTTACGCAAGGGTCGATTGAAGATAGTAAGTTGGCATGATAGAAAGGTGTGCGTAAATGGCACAGGAATACGGAGCAGATCAGATTCAGATTCTCGAAGGACTGCAGGCTGTCCGGAAACGTCCGGGTATGTACATCGGCAGCACGTCTGAGAGAGGTCTTCACCATCTGGTCTATGAGATTGTGGATAACTCTGTCGACGAAGCACTTGCAGGTTACTGTAAGCATATTGTCGTAGAAATTAACGAAGATAATACCATTACTGTAACAGATGATGGTCGTGGAATCCCTACAGGAATTAACTCCAAAGCTGGAATTCCTGCAGTTGAGGTCGTATTTACGATTCTTCATGCAGGTGGAAAATTCGGTGGTGGAGGATACAAGGTATCCGGTGGTCTTCACGGCGTTGGAGCATCTGTAGTGAATGCTCTCTCTGACTGGCTTGAAGTCGAAATCAGAAGAGATGGAAAAATCTATAAGCAGCGCTATGAGCGTGGTAATACCTGCTATCCACTGAAAGAAATTGGAGAATGCCCTGAGGAAGAGACTGGAACAAAGGTTACTTTCAAACCGGATGGAAGCATCTTCGAAACAACGGTATTTGATTACAATACTCTGAAGATTCGCCTGAGAGAAACTGCATTCCTTACCCGAGCATTGCATATTACTCTGAAGGATCACAGAGTTGGTCAGGAACAGGAAGATGTATTCCATTACGAAGGCGGTATCTCTGAATTCGTTGAATATCTGAACCGTTCCAAGCAGGCTCTCTACCCTGAAGTAATCTATTGCGAAGGTGACCGTGACGGAATTAACGTTCAGGTTGCAGTTCAGCACAATGATTCCTATGAAGAATCCTGCTACTCTTTCGTAAATAACGTTATTACTCCGGAAGGTGGTACTCATCTTGCCGGATTCCGTGGAGCTCTTACCCGAGTAATCAATAACTATGCTCGTGAGAAGGGATTCATCAAAGAAAATGAACCGCCTCTGTCTGGTGAAGATATTCGTGAAGGTATGACAACGATTGTCTCCATCAAGATCGAAGAGCCTCAGTTTGAAGGACAGACCAAGCAGAAGCTTGGTAACTCCGAAGCTCGTGGTGCGGTCGATGGAATTGTATCGGAACAGTTAGGAAGATTCCTTGAGGAGCATCCGGACACAGCAAAGATTATCTGTGAGAAATCTGTTGATTCCCGCAGAGCGCGTGATGCAGCAAGAAAGGCAAGAGACCTGACCAGAAGAAAATCTGCTCTGGATACTACTGCCCTTCCTGGAAAACTTGCAGACTGTACGGATAAGGATCCGAAGAACTGTGAGATTTTCATCGTAGAGGGAGATTCCGCAGGTGGTTCTGCAAAGACGGCAAGATCACGTGCAACACAGGCAATTCTTCCCCTTCGTGGTAAGATTCTGAACGTTGAAAAAGCAAGACTTGAGCGTATCTATGATAATGCTGAGATTCGCTCCATGATTACTGCATTCGGAACTGGTATCCATGATGATTTTGATATCGAAAAGCTTCGCTATGACAAGATCATTATCATGACCGATGCCGATGTCGATGGTGCACATATCGCTACACTTATGCTTACATTCCTGTATCGATTCATGCCGGAACTGATTCGTCAGGGTCATGTTTATCTGGCAACACCTCCTCTCTATAAGATTGAGAAGAATCGTAAAGTCTGGTATGCATACAGCGACGAAGAACTCAACAAGATTATCTTAGAAATCGGTCGTGATACGAATAACAAGATACAGCGTTATAAGGGACTTGGTGAGATGGATGCAGAACAGCTCTGGGAGACCACAATGGATCCGGAGCACCGTATCTTAAAACGTGTCAACATGAGCGATGACGATGCTTCCGAAGTTGAAGTTACCTTCTCAACCCTTATGGGAGATAAGGTTGAACCCAGACGTGAATTCATTGAAGCAAATGCAAAGTATGTTCAGAACCTGGACATCTAGGAGGGTAATCCGCAATGGATGGAATGGACGATAAGATATTTGATCAGATTCACGAAGTAGATCTGAAAAAGACCATGGAGTCTTCCTACATCGATTATGCGATGAGCGTAATCGTTGCAAGAGCACTTCCTGACGCAAGAGACGGATTAAAGCCGGTTCAGCGCCGAGTTCTCTACTCCATGATCGAACTGAATAATGGACCCGACAAGCCCCATCGTAAGTGTGCGCGTATTGTCGGTGACACAATGGGTAAATACCATCCTCATGGTGATAGCTCAATCTATGGAGCACTTGTCAACATGGCACAGGACTGGAATACAAGATATCCACTTGTTGACGGACACGGTAACTTCGGTTCTGTCGATGGAGATGGAGCTGCAGCTATGCGATACACAGAGGCCCGCCTCTCTAAGGTTGCAATGTGTATGCTGCAGGATATCGATAAGGATACGGTTGATTTCATACCGAACTTCGATGAGACAGAGAAAGAGCCGGTTGTATTACCCGCTCGTTACCCTAACCTCCTCGTAAATGGAGGTACTGGAATCGCAGTTGGTATGGCTACCAATATTCCTCCTCACAACATGCGTGAGGTTATTGCTGCTTGTTCCAAGATGATCAACAATCGCATTGAAGAAGACAGAGATACTGAAATCGATGAACTTATCGATGTCGTAAAGGGTCCGGATTTCCCGACGGGTGGTATGATCCTTGGTCATAGTGGAATCGATGAAGCATATCGTACCGGACGTGGCAAGATCAAAGTTCGTGCAATTACCAGTATCGAGCCTATGGCGAACGGTAAGAACCGAATTGTTGTCACCGAGCTTCCTTACATGGTAAACAAGGCACGTCTGATCAAGTATATTGCTGATCTTGTACGTGATAAGAAGTTAGATGGAATCACAGATCTTAGAGATGAATCTTCCCGCGAAGGGATGAGAATCTCTATCGAGCTCCGTCGTGATGTGAATCCTAACGTTATGCTGAACAAACTTTTCAAGCATACCCAGCTGCAGGACACCTTCGGTGTTATCATGCTGGCTCTTGTGGATAATCAGCCAAAAATTCTAAATCTCAAAGAGATGCTCGAAGTATACCTCAAGCATCAGGAAGAGGTTATCACTCGTCGTACAAAGTACGAACTCAACAAAAAAGAAGAGCGCGCTCATATCCTGAAAGGACTCCTGATCGCACTCGATAATATCGATGAGGTCATCTCTATCATTCGTGGATCTGAAACAGTTCAGATTGCGCAGGAACAGTTGATGGCTCGCTTCAATCTCACTGAAATTCAGGCAAAGTCAATCGTAGACATGCGTCTTCGTACTCTGACCGGTTTGGAAAGAGAGAAACTGCAGGCAGAATACGACCAGTTGCAGAAAGAAATCGAGCACCTTAAGGCAATTCTTGCAGATAAGAAGCTTCTTCTAGGTGTTATTCGTGATGAGATGCAGGAATATGCTGATAAGTATGGCGATGATCGTCGTACTGCCATCGGCTATGGTCTTGATGATGATATCTCCACGGAAGATATGATCCCGGATACCAATACAATCATTACCTTTACCAAGGTTGGTTATATTAAGCGAATGACGGAAGATAACTTCAAGGCACAGCACCGTGGTGGTAAAGGAATCAAGGGTATGGAAACACATGAAGACGATTATATCGTCGAAATGATGATGACCACGACCCATCACTATCTTATGTTCTTCACAAATCTGGGACGAGTCTATCGTTTGAAGGCATATGAAATTCCCGAAGCATCGAGAACTGCAAGAGGAACCGCAATCGTAAATCTCCTGCAGCTTCAGCCGGAAGAGACAATCACCGCAATGATTTCTATGCGTGCGGATGATGATTCGAAGTATCTGATCATGGCAACGAAGAAAGGTATTATCAAGAGAACAAGACTATCTGAGTATGCCAATATTAGAAAGACCGGACTTACTGCAATCCGTCTTAGAGAAGATGATAAACTGATCGAAGTTAAGAAGACCACTGGAGAAGATGATGTAATGCTCTTCACCAAGTTTGGTATGTGCATCCGATTCAACGAAGATGATGTTCGTTGTACCGGACGTGATTCTATGGGTGTCATCGGTATGTCACTTTTAGATCAGGATGATGTGATCGCTATGCAGCTTGCATCGCAGGGCGAATCCATGATGATCGTTTCAAAGAAGGGTATCGGTAAGTGTACGCTTACAACCGAATTCTCCACCCAGCATCGTGGTGGTAAGGGTGTGAAGTGCTATAAGATTATGGAGAAGACCGGTAATCTTGTAGGTGTTAAGGCAGTTGGTGAAGAAGATGAAATGATGCTGATCACCACCGAAGGAACCGTAATTCGTATTAAGGTTAAGGATACTGCCCTCTCCGGACGAATCACCAGTGGAGTAAAACTGATCAATCTCGATAAGGATGTGGAAGTTGCATCTATCTCCAAAGTTCGTAAGGACGAAAATATGGAAGAAGATGACGATCTCGAGATGGATGAAGAGCAGGACAAAAACAATGATTCTGCCGAAAACAAGGGTGAGTCTGTAACTTCAAATGATAATTCTGATGTTGTCGCTCTGGCTGAAAAAGCAATAAAGGCTGCAAAAGAAGAATCTGAAGATGAAGCAGATGATTCGGATGAGGAATAAGTAATACGGGAAGAGGGCAATTACTGCCCTCTTCTTTTGAATGCGTATCGAATGACACGCGCATGAGTATGTGGCGTTTGATTGGATATCTAAAGGTTTTCGCGTAGGCGGAGAGTTTTAGATAAAAAGGAAAAAGAAAATGCTTAGAGAAATCCAGGTAAAAGAGATTACAAAAAATATTCGCGAGATGTGTATTGAAGCGAACTATGATCTGTCGAAAGATATGAAGGACAGACTTCTAGAAGCAAAAGAAAAAGAAGAGTCTCCTATCGGAAAGAAGATATTAGGAGACCTCCAGGAAAATCTTAAAATCGCAAAAGAGGATCAGATTCCAATCTGCCAGGACACTGGAATGGCTGTAGTATTCTTAAAAGTAGGTCAGGATGTCCATTTTGTAGGAGGAAATCTTACAGATGCGATTAATGAAGGTGTAAAAGAAGGATATACAGAAGGGTATCTGAGAAAATCAGTTGTATCTGATCCCATCGAGAGAATAAATACAAAAGATAATACGCCTGCAATTATTCATACAGAAATTGTTGAAGGTGATAAAGTAGAAATTACAGCTGCTCCCAAGGGTTTTGGAAGTGAAAATATGAGCCGGGTCTTCATGTTGAAACCTGCAGATGGAATTGAAGGTGTAAAGAATGCAATTCTTACAGCTGTGAAAGATGCCGGTCCCAACGCCTGCCCGCCTATGGTGGTTGGTGTCGGAGTTGGAGGAACTTTCGAAAAAGCAGCTGAGATGGCAAAAGAAGCACTTGCAAGGAATACAGAAATCGTCCCTGAAAAGGAATGGGTAAGAAATCTCGAAAGTGAGATGCTTGAAAAGATCAATAAATTAGGAATCGGTCCTGCAGGTCTTGGCGGACGAGTTACTGCCCTTTCCGTAAATGTAGAGACCTATGCGACACACATCGCTGGTCTTCCTGTGGCAATTAATATCTGCTGTCATGTAAACAGACATACAAGTAGAACAATCTAGAAGAGAAGGAAAAAAATGGAATATAAGATTACTCTCCCGCTCACGCAGGAAGATGCGGAAAAACTTAGAATCGGTGACTATGTATATCTTTCGGGCCAAATGTATGTTGCCAGAGACGCAGCTCACAAGAGAATGACAGAAACATTAGAACGTGGAGAAGAACTTCCGATTCAACTAAAAGATGAAACAATCTATTATATGGGACCCTCTCCCGCAAGAGAAGGCAGACCGATAGGATCTGCTGGTCCTACAACAGCATCCAGAATGGATAAATATACTCCAAGATTCTTAGACATGGGACTTAGAGGAATGGTCGGCAAAGGAAAGAGAACAAAAGAAGTACTCGATGCTGTCATAAGAAATCATGCGGTATACTTTGCCGCAATTGGTGGTGAAGGTGCTCTTCTATCCAAGAAGATTCTATCGTCAGAAGTTATAGCATACGAAGATCTTGGCGCAGAAGCAATTCGACACATTACTATTTCGGATTTCCCGGTTGTCGTTGTAGCAGATTGCCATGGCGGTAACCTCTATGAAAGTGCAATTAAGGAATATCGAGTTGATTAAAATAAAAAAGGAATCAAAAGAAATCAAAAAGAAATCAAATTCGAAACCATGATTGACAAATACTTATTTCTTCGTTAGAATTAGCAATGCGTCATAAATAAGTAATGGAATGAAGCGACTTGGAGAAGTACTCAAGTGGCCGAAGAGGTGCCCCTGCTAAGGGTATAGGTCGGGAAACCGGCGCGAGGGTTCAAATCCCTCCTTCTCCGTTAACCAGATACGCAAGTATCTGGTTATTTTATGCCTATCCATCGGATGTCAATAACTCATCAAACTCTATAAAAACGACGTTTTAAAAGAGTTTGAAAAAAATCTTAAAAAAAGATAAAAAGTTGTTGACAGAAAGTGATACGCATAGTAATATATAGAAGTTGTCGCTGATGCGACAAAACAAAATCACAAAAAGCGAAAGCTTCTAGTGAAAACAAGATCTTTGATAACTGAACAGTGAAACAACCTTGAAATTTCTTTATAAGATTTTCATAAGAACGCGTCTATTTCATAGACAACCTTAAAGCAGTAAAGC
>ONDO01000029.1 GCA_900316625.1 uncultured Lachnospiraceae bacterium
GGTGGAAGCACAGTAATGTGTGGAGCTGACTGTTACTAATCGATCGAAGGCTTGATCAAGCGTTTGTTATCAGGATCATCTGTATGAAGTTTTGAAGGTGCGGCTTCTTATGAAGTCCGTCAGGTTTTACTTGACGGATGTTTTCATATCAGTTATACTTTCTTTTGTTGTGTATACAACATATAGGGGCATAGTTCAGTTGGTAGAACGTTGGTCTCCAAAACCAAATGTCGAGGGTTCGAGTCCTTCTACCCCTGGAAAAGAATCGATGAGTAATCATCGGTTCTTTTTTTTATCTCCAAATCTTTATTAATTTGTACTTATAGAACCTTTTATAATTTATTATCGTATCTTCTGTATACAAAAGAGGTAGTAATCATATATAATTACGAATGTTCGTTCTAGTCGGACGGTTGTCCGTCATACGGATATAGGAATTTGGAAAAAGAAAGATTTTGGAGGCAAATATGTGGCAAGAGATTAATGAAATCCTAGGACAAATTGATGACTTCATCTGGGGCGTTCCCCTTATGGTGCTCATCATTTCCGGAGGAATTCTTCTGACGATTCGAACTGGTTTTATTCAGGTAGTTCGACTCTCCCTCGCACTGAAGTGGGTATTTAAGAATGAGGAGAAGGATAGTAAGAAGGGAGAGGTTTCGAGTTTTGCAGCCCTGATGACAGCTCTTAGTGCAACGATTGGAACCGGTAATATTGTTGGCGTCGCAACAGCTGTATGTGCCGGTGGTCCTGGAGCTCTTTTCTGGATGATCGTGGCAGCAGTATTCGGTACTGCGACGAAGTTCTCCGAAGGACTGCTTGCAGTAAAGTATAGAGATATTGATGAGAATGGTAAGACCCTGGGCGGACCTTTTTATTATATCGAGAAGGGTATGGGCAAACAGTGGTCCTGGCTGGCTAAGCTTTTTGCAATCTTTGGATGTGGAGTTGGCCTCTTTGGTATCGGAACCTTCTCTCAGGTCAATGGTATTGTTTCTGCAGTGAATGGCTTCTTTAATCCCAGTGGAGCTTCTGATATAACGATTCCCGGAATCGGTGATTATTCTTATATCACGATCATTGCATCTCTTATTCTTGCCATCCTCGTTGCACTTGTTGTTGTCGGTGGTCTTCAGCGAATCTCTAAGGTTGCATCCATACTCGTACCTTTCATGGCTGTTACTTACTTTGTATTTACTGTACTTCTCATCATTCTTCATATCAGCGAAGTGCCTGCAGCTTTCGTGTTGATCTGCAAGGCAGCATTCAATCCCAAGGCCGTTACCGGTGGTATTGTAGGATCTATGATCGTTGCCATGCAGAAGGGTGTAGCCAGAGGTATTTTCTCGAATGAAGCAGGTCTTGGATCTGCACCGATCGCTGCAGCTGCAGCTCAGACTTCTGAACCTGTTCGCCAGGGACTTGTGTCCATGACCGGAACCTTCATTGATACAATTGTCATCTGCAACCTGACCGGTCTCTCCATCGTCCTGACTGGTGCATGGAAAGTAGAAGGATTAGAAGGTGTTCAGGTTACCTCTTATGCTTTCCAGAATGGACTACCTTTTCCTCCGGCACTTTCTGCATTTGTTCTGATGATATGTCTGATTTTCTTCGCCTTCACCACCATCCTAGGCTGGGATTATTATTCTGAGCGTTGTCTTACCTATCTGACACACGGTAACAAGAAGGCTGTACATATTTTCCGTTGGCTCTATATCGCAGCTGTCTTTGCAGGCCCTTATATGACCGTATCTGCTGTCTGGACCATCGCTGACATCTTCAACGGACTCATGGCAATCCCGAATATGATAGCAATGTTCGCGCTTTCCGGCGTCGTATCCCACGAGGTGAAGGATTTCTTCGCAAATGGAAAGCATATCGAAGCCTAGCATCTGTCAAATGCTTGACAGATGAATATGCACATCATTTGACGGATTTTGACGGGAAATTCGCTTTATTCATGCAAAGCGGTAAAATATTTAAGTATACTTATGTGACAGAATGTAAAAAAGCTGCCTGATTACAGTGAAGGATTATCATCAGTCTTAGTAGGAAGGCGATATTCCGCTATTTAACAGAAACTTTAGAATTATTGTAAGTTTCTATAAAAGCACTGGGGCTGGCTTGTGCATTCTGTCATTTTTTTATTTTCGGTTATCATCTTTCGTTACTTTCGAAAACATTTCCTAGGCGAAATGCATAATAAAAAATTTGATACAATTCAAACAATTAGAAATCCTGCACAAACGAGAACGAGTGGTCATCTTTTGACAAGATTTTTCATCTATGGTTAAATGCATACAATTCAAAATTGAGTTATGAGTAATTTTTTCGAGGTAATTTTTCATGAGAACTATGATTGAACTGAAAAGTACAGAAGATGTACAGGAATTTGTAAATGCTGCAAGCAAGTGCCCCTTCGAGATTGATCTCCAGAGCGGTGCAGTATATCTTGATGCAAAATCTCTTCTTGGTGTTCTGACCATGGGTGTGAACCGTCGTCTCCAGGTTCTGATTGAAGGCGATAATAATGAAATCGATGCTTTCCATCAGACCATTCAGAAGTTTGCAATTGCTTAATCGCGAGTTCATTTTCGCTTGTATCATATGATTCGTATGTAATGCCTCGTTTCATGTGAACTTAAATTCTGGCATCCTTGATGTAAACACACACATTTTCATTCGAAAGTCCCTTCACTTCGGTGAAGGGATTTTTGCTCAGTATGGAAAGCCGCACGCTCCTTTGGTGCGGTGTTTTTTGTGTAAGAAATCCATGAATGTCACTCGCAGTGTAGTGAGGGTTAGGGTATTATATTCTATGACGCATTTCGCACTTAGATTTAAGATTTTAGAGATATTTCCATAGATGAGAGAAGAGATTCATACAACTGCACAGGAAAGACCCATGCTCCACATTTCTGTAAGAAATCTTGTGGAGTTTATTTTGCGTTCCGGAGATATCGATGACCGTGTGGGTGGTAAGGATCCCATGAAGTCCATGCAGGAAGGAAGCAGGATTCATCGGAAGATTCAGAAGAAGATGGGCGCAGATTATCATGCCGAAGTTCCCTTGGAAACCAGGATTTCATTTGATTCTTATGATCTTTTGGTGGAAGGCCGTGCAGATGGTGTCTTCATGAAGACTGTGGAACTTAAGGATCTTGACCCGGCAAAGGGGAATAGGGAACGGATGGATGAGGCAGGTCTGGCTCCCGAGGATGGACTTCCTTTGGATACGATGGAGATACCCTATGGAATAGATGAGATCAAAGGTGTCTATCTGGATGTAAACGAGATGGAAGAAGCGATTTCGGTTCATCTGGCTCAGGCCAAGTGTTATGCCTATATGATCGGGCTCGAGAACCGCCTGAATTCTGTCCTTGTGCAGATGACCTACTGCAACCTGGATACAGAAGAGATACGTCGATTCCGAGAAGAAATTGCTTTCGAGGAACTGGCAGAATGGTTTCATGATCTGGTGCATTCTTATAAGAAGTGGGCGGACTTCGAGATGGAGTGGAGAGAGACATCCCTGGCTTCCATCGAGACCTTGGAATTTCCTTATGACTTCAGGGAAGGGCAGCGCGAACTCGCATCCGATGTATATCGCACGATTGTGCAGAATAAGCTCCTCTTTGTGCAGGCCCCGACAGGCTCCGGTAAGACGCTTGCAACAGTGTACCCCTCGATCAAAGCAGTGGGACAAGGCCTGGCCAGGCGGATTTTCTATCTGACCTCGAAGACGGTCACCAAGAGGGTTGCCCTCGATACCTATCGCCTCCTCATGGAGAAGGGCTATCGCGGTAAGACAGTAGATATTACATCCAAGGATCGCGCCTGCATGTTGGAAGAACGTAAGTGCAATCCAGATGACTGCCCCTATGCCAGAGGACATTTTGACCGCGTAAATGATGCTGTCTATGATATTCTGACCAGGCAGGATCTCTTTGACCGTGACAGTATCCTCTCCTGGGCAGAAGAACGACAGGTCTGTCCCTTTGAACTCGGCCTCGATATCTCGTCCTGGTGTGACAATATTGTTTGCGATTATAACTATGTCTTTGATCCATCCGCCTATCTACGCAGATTCTTCGCGGAAGGGCAACGGTCCGAGGGGATATTCCTCATCGACGAGGCCCACAACCTGGTAGACCGGGGCAGATCTATGTATAGCGCCATGCTACGGAAGGAAGACTTCCTACGCATGAAGAAGATCCTTAAGCCCTTCGGGAAAAGTCTATCCAACGCCCTCGACAAGGCGAATAAGACCATGCTGGTCTGGAAGAATGAAATCGAAGGACCGATTCTGGTCCTACAGGAGATGGATGAATTCATCTATCGCCTCATGAATGTTGCGACAGAGATGGAGAAGTTCCTCGAGAAGCGAATTCCCATAAAGGAGAGAGAAGAGGTCCTGACCTTCTATTTTGATCTCAGATTCTTCCTCGACATGTCGGACGAAGTCGACGAACGCTACGTCAGATACTGTAATTTTAATCGTGAGAAGGAATTCGTCGTGCATCTCTTTTGCATGGATCCATCCCGTCTCCTGCAGGAGAGACTCGATCATGCGAATGCTGCCGTCATGTTCTCGGCAACCTTCCTTCCCCTTCGATATTACAAGAACCTCCTCTGTACCGACGAGGAACCCTATGCTGTATACGCCAAATCCGTTTTTAAAGCAGAGCAACGCTGTGTTCTGATCGGCGAAGATGTCACCACCCGCTACACCCAGCGCGGAAGTGATATGTACCGTCGCTTCGCAGACTACCTTGGCAGCATGGTCAAGGCGAAGAAGGGCAATTACATGGCTTTCTTCCCCTCCTATAAGTTTCTGGAGGACGTCTATGCAGAATTCCTCGAGAGATATGGAAGGGACGCCATAAGTCTCATACAGAGATCTTCCATGAAGGAAGCCAAGAGAGATGAATTCCTGGAAGAATTTGAGAAGGAACACGATAGAAGCCTGATTGGATTCTGTGTCATGGGTGGCCTCTTTGCAGAAGGCATTGACCTTACAGCAGACCGACTGATTGGAGCCGCCATCATCGGTCCAGGACTTCCACAGGTGAATCCTGAACAGAATCTTTTGAAAGAACACTTCGACGCTGACGAAGAAACCCACGGCCAAGGCTTTCAGTATGCCTATACCTATCCAGGTATGGCCAAAGTCCTCCAAGCCGCAGGAAGAGTCATACGAACCATCGACGACCACGGAGTCATCCTGCTCCTCGACGAACGCTTCCGCTGGAGCGAATATCTTCGCATCCTGCCATCTGACTGGGGCGAGATACCCTCCGTAACCACAGACAACGTAGAAGAGCATCTGCACAATTTCTGGAATACAATAAAGTGAAGTGCCTTGCTGTATTTTAATGGAAAGCTGAAGGAGTTACATTACGCTTCCACGGAAGGCAGCAGCTCAAGGAAAGCATCCACACTCGCATTGGTCGGCAGATTCGGATCCGAAGCCGCCACAATACGACGCGAAGGAATCTTATCCGTCGTCTCGATCACACGCAGATCAGGAGACTGCTGACGCACACAGAAGTCCGGAACGAAGGTCAGACCCAGACCAATCTTTGCAAGGTCGATCAGAAGATCATTCGAAGTCAGGCGAATCTCCGGAACCAGCTCTAACTGGTGCTTGAGGTAGAGCTTTCTTAAGTACTCTGTGGTGGTAGATTTCATATCCAGAGTCATGATGGGATACTTATTGATCTGACGAAGAGTCATGGGCTTCTCCGGCAGGCGGAAAGCGTTAGGATTCCCAACGAAGACATCCTGGAAATGATCAATGGTCTTTCGGATGTAGACCGGATCCACACGTGAGTTGGGATAGTTAACAATGATAAGATCCACTTCGCCATGCTCTAAGAGATCAACACAGGCATAAGAAGTCGCATTGGTGATGCGAATCGGAACATCCGGATATTTCTGATGGAACTGCTTGAGATAAGGAACCAGATAGTAACGGCAGATGGTATCAGATGCACCGATACGAAGCTGTCCATAGTTCATGCTGGCTTCATCCGATAAGGTATCCTCACCACGGCGAATCAGATTGATGGCAGGCTCAATATGGGAGAGTAAGAGTTCTCCGGCAGGAGTCAGCGTTACCTTCTTCGTGGTTCGGATGAAGAGCTTACGATCTAACTTCTTCTCTAAGAGCTTGATGGACTGGGAAACAGCCGACTGGGAGATGTAGAGCTTCTTCGATGCTTCAGAGAAGGAGAGGGAAGTAGCTACATAGTAGAATACCTTGTAGAGCTCATAATTAATGTCAGGATTCAGATGCTTGTCTGCCATAATGCCTGCTTTCTATGTAGGTGGTCTGTTTATCTGTCTTTGTCGTCTTGTAAGATATATTTCCTATCAGAAATCATATTTCCGTAATTTACTTCAGGTGTTATCATATCCATTATAAAGCCTTCGTATCATATTACAAGATAATATATAAATGTTTCTAATAAATCATCACAGAATAATTAATGTGAGAGATAAGTGCGTCTGTGCTATACTCGATAAAAGCAAGAGAGTATGTGTGCAACAAATGTTGTAACCCTATATTTTTGAAACCTGTAGATAACGGAAAGTATTTAGAAGTATCCGGAGGGAATCATGGGAAACGTAAGACGTATCTATGTAGAGAAGAAGCCTGAGTATGCAGTTAAGGCCAAAGAACTGCAGTCCGAGATTAAGAAGTTCCTCGGGATCACGGACGTAACAGGCGTTCGTGTACTGATTCGCTATGATATTGAGAATCTCTCAGACGAGATTTATAAGAAGGCCATTCGTACCATCTTCTCAGAACCTCCTGTTGATGATGTATATGAAGAAAGCTTTGACTTCGAAGGCAGGGTATTTTCTGTAGAAGCACTCCCCGGACAGTTTGATCAGAGAGCAGATTCTGCTGTACAGTGTGTTGGTTTCCTTAAGGAAGACGAAGAGCCTGTTATTCGCTGCGCAACCACCTATGTGATCGAAGGTAACATCAGTGACGCAGAGTTCGATGCCATCAAGAAGCATTGTATCAACCCTGTTGATTCCCGTGAGACCGGACTCGAGAAGCCCGAGACTCTTACGGATCATTTCGAAGAACCTGAGGATGTTAAGATCCTTACCGGTTTCGATGCATATTCTGAAGCTGAATTAAAGGAAATCTATGATGGTCTGAATCTTGCAATGACCTTTAAGGATTTCCTCCATATCCAGAACTATTTCCGCGACTCTGAAAAGCGTGATCCGTCCATTACCGAGATTCGTGTACTTGATACATACTGGTCTGATCATTGTCGTCATACCACCTTCTCCACTGAGCTCACCTCCGTACAGATTGACGAAGGTTTCTACAAGAAGCCCATGGAAGATGCATTTAACGATTATAAGGACAACTTCAAGGTTCTCTACAAGGATAGAGACGATAAGTTTGTCTGCCTGATGGATCTTGCTCTGATGGCAATGAAGCGTCTGAAGGCAGACGGTAAGCTTACTGATCAGGAAGAGTCCGATGAGATCAATGCATGCTCCATCGTCGTTCCCGTTAAGGTTGACGGTAAGGACGAAGAGTGGCTTGTGAACTTCAAGAACGAGACCCATAACCATCCGACGGAGATCGAGCCTTTCGGTGGCGCTGCTACCTGCCTCGGTGGTGCGATTCGTGATCCGCTTTCCGGACGTACCTATGTATATCAGGCAATGCGCATTACCGGTGCTGCAGATCCTACCGTATCCGTTAAGGACACCATGGAAGGTAAGCTGCCCCAGAAGAAACTGGTTCGTGAAGCGGCTCATGGTTATTCCTCTTATGGTAACCAGATCGGTCTTGCAACCGGATATGTTCATGAGATCTATCATCCCAACTATGTTGCAAAGCGTATGGAGATTGGTGCCGTTATGGGCGCAGCTCCCCGTCGCGCAGTACAGAGACTGAATTCCGATCCCGGTGATCGGATTATCCTCCTCGGCGGCCGTACCGGTCGTGATGGCATCGGTGGTGCAACCGGTTCTTCCAAGGCGCATACCACCCAGTCCACCGCAACCTGTGGTGCAGAGGTTCAGAAGGGTAATCCTCCTACCGAGCGTAAGATCCAGCGCCTCTTCCGTCGTGAAGAAGTATCCTACATCATCAAGAAGTGTAACGACTTCGGTGCAGGCGGTGTATCCGTTGCCATCGGTGAGCTTGCCCCCGGACTTCGCATCGATCTCGACAAGGTACCGAAGAAGTACGCAGGCCTTGACGGAACAGAACTTGCAATCTCTGAATCTCAGGAGCGTATGGCAGTTGTAGTTGATCCTGCAAATGTAGAGCAGTTCCTGTCCTATGCAGCAGAGGAGAACTTAGAGGCGAACGAAGTTGCCATCGTAACGGAAGAGCCTAGAATGGTTCTTACCTGGAGAGGGAAGGAAGTAGTGAATCTCTCCCGTGCCTTCATCGATACCAATGGTGCTCATCAGGAGACCCAGGTAGAAGTTCTGCTTCCCGATGAGAATCAGAACTTCTTCAAGCAGATTACTTCCAAGAAGGTAGAAGAGGACCTCGAGAAGAAGGATATCAAGGCAGCATGGCTTGATACTCTGTCTGATCTTAATGTCGCATCCGAGAAGGGTCTCGTCGAGATGTTCGATGGTTCCATCGGTGCATCCAGCGTACTTATGCCTTTCGGCGGTAAGTATCAGCTGACAGAAACCCAGTCCATGATCGCAAAGCTTCCTGTAGGAAATCATTCCTGTGATACCGTTACCATGATGTCCTATGGATATGATCCTTATCTGACCACCTGGTCTCCTTTCCATGGTGCTCAGTATGCATGTCTGTCTTCTGTTGCCAAGATTGCAGCAGCTGGTGGAGATATTCATAAGATTCACTTCACCTTCCAGGAGTACTTCAGAAGAATGTCTGAAGATCCCAGACGTTGGTCTCAGCCCTTCGCAGCACTTCTTGGTGCTTACACCGCACAGATCAAGCTGGGTATGGCAAGTATCGGTGGTAAGGACTCTATGTCCGGAACCTTCAATGATATTGATGTTCCTCCTACACTGGTTTCCTTCGCAGTAGATGTTGCTGACGAGAAGGATATCATTACTCCGGAACTGAAGAAGGCAGGAGACAGCCTCTACCTCTTCAAGGTAGCTCATGACGAATATGATCAGCCGGATTACGAACAGGCAATGGCAGTTTATACTGCCCTTCGTGATAAGATCCAGGCTAAGGCAGTAATCTCTGCATACGTTGTAGAGGCATATGGTCTTGCTGCAGCAATGTCTAAGATGGCATTCGGTAACAAGCTTGGTATCAAGGTAGAGTCTTCTCTCGATGCAAGAGAGCTCTTCCTACCTGCAATCGGTGATGTTGTAGTCGAAGTTCCTGCAGACAAGATCAATGAACTGACTGCAAATCTTCCCGCAGGCGTATCTGCTGTTAAGGTTGCAGAAGTAACAGATGCACAGGCATTCATATATGGCGATATGACCATCTCTATGGAGGATGCCATAAGCGCATGGACAACTCCTCTTGAGAAGGTATTCCCGACTCGCGCAAGGGATGGCAAGGAGAAGGTAGAGTCTCCTCTCTACAAGGCAGATTCGATCTATATTTGTAAGAACAAGGTGGCAAGGCCTAAGGTATTCATCCCGGTATTCCCTGGAACCAACTGTGAGTATGATTCCGCGAAGGTCTTCCAGGCTGCCGGAGCAGAAGCTAACGTTATTGTCTTCCGTAACCGCAATGCAGAGGATATTCGTGAATCTGTAGATGCTTTCACTAAGGCAGTGGAAGATGCACAGATGATCATGTTCCCTGGCGGATTCTCCGGTGGTGATGAACCGGAAGGCTCTGCGAAGTTCTTTGCAACCGCTTTCCGTAACGAGATGATCAAGGAAGCAGTAAATGGTCTCCTCCAGAATCGCGATGGTCTGGTACTCGGTATCTGTAACGGATTCCAGGCTCTGATTAAACTCGGCCTCGTACCTTATGGTGAGATTCATACCCAGAAGCCGGATAGCCCGACGCTGACCTATAACACCATCGGCCGTCATATCTCCAAGGAGGTATACTTAAAGGTCGTTTCCAATAAGAGCCCCTGGCTGCAGAATGCAGAACTTGGCAATGTATATGTCAATCCCGCATCCCATGGTGAAGGCCGTTTCGTTGCAAGTGAGGAGTGGTTAGACAAGCTCTTCGCGAATGGCCAGGTTGCATTCCAGTATTGTGATCCGGACGGTAATGTCTCCATGGACGAGGAATGGAATGTCAATGGTTCCTTCCGTTCCATCGAAGGCATCACCAGTCCGGATGGAAGAGTGCTTGGTAAGATGACTCACTCTGAGCGTTGCGGTGATCATATCGCCATGAATATCTATGGGGAACAGGACCTCGGAATCTTCCGTTCCGGTGTCGAGTACTTCAAATAATAAGGAAAAGAATACTTCATGTGACTCCGACAAACGTCGGAGTCACTCTTATGTGGAGAAATAGGACTCATTATTGTTTAGGATACTATACAGAATCGCCTCTTGAATGAGAGAGGTCCTTGTGATAATATTTTGACAATTTAGGGTTTAATCAGGATTACGGAAAGGAATGACGTAGATGAAAGCGTTTCTCATTTTAGAAGACGGAACGGTTTTTGAGGGAAAGAGCATCGGTTCCACGAGAGAAGTAATCAGTGAAATCGTGTTTAATACGTCCATGACCGGATATCTGGAGGTGCTTACAGATCCTTCATATGCAGGTCAGGCAGTATGTATGACTTATCCTCTGATCGGAAACTATGGAATTACACCGGATATGGAGTCCGCTCGCTCCTGGGTGGATGGCTATATTGTACGTGAGCTTTCCCGCCTTCCTTCCAATTTCAGATGCCAGGGCAGCATTCAGGACTTCCTGAAGAAGCAGGATGTTCCCGGTATCTGTGGTATTGATACAAGAGCCCTGACGAAGATTCTTCGTGAGAAGGGTACAATGAACGGAATGATCACTACCAACGAGAACTACGATCTCGAGGAAGTTCTTCCGAAATTAAAAGCATACACCGTAGGTGATGTGGTATCCAAGGTAACCTGCTCTGAGAAGAAGGTGCTTCCTGGTAAGGGCAAGAAGGTTGCTCTCATGGACTTTGGTGCAAAGAATAATATCGCAAAATCCTTAAATGAGCGCGGATGCGAAGTTACCATCTGGCCTGCACATACAAGCGCAGAAGAGATCTTAGCTACGAATCCCGATGGTATTATGCTGTCTAACGGTCCCGGAGATCCTGAGACCAACGTAGATATTATTAAGGAAGTGAAGAAGCTCTACGATTCGAATACTCCGATCTTCGCAATCTGCTTAGGGCATCAGCTTATGGCACTCGCTGTCGGTGCTTCTACTCATAAGATGAAGTACGGTCACCGCGGTGGTAATCATCCGGTGAAGGACTTAGAGACGGGCAGGGTTTACATTTCCTCCCAGAACCATGGCTATGTTGTTGATATCGAGAACATGGATGAGTCCATCGCAGTACCTGCCTTCTGCAATGTAAATGACGGAACGAATGAAGGCTTAAAGTATGTCGGCAAGGACATCTTTACCGTTCAGTTCCATCCCGAGGCTTGCCCTGGCCCCCAGGACACAGGATTCCTTTTCGACCGCTTTATTGACATGATGGGAGGTAATCAGTAATGCCCAGAGATAACTCGATCAAGAAAGTAATGGTGATTGGTTCCGGTCCTATCGTCATCGGACAGGCAGCCGAATTCGATTATGCAGGTACCCAGGCCTGCCGTTCTCTGAAGGAAGAGGGCGTGGAAGTATGCCTGGTTAACTCTAACCCTGCAACCATCATGACCGATAAGAATATCGCGGATCAGGTCTACATCGAGCCACTTACGGCGGAGACGCTTCAGCAGATCATCCTGAAGGAGAAGCCGGATTCCATCCTTCCGACCCTGGGTGGTCAGGCTGGTCTAAACTTAGGTATGGAACTTGCTGATTCCGGCTTCCTCGCAGAGCATAACGTTCGCCTGATCGGAACCACCAGAGATACCATCTTCCGTGCAGAAGACCGTCAGGCCTTCAAGGATACCATGGAGAAGATCGGTGAGCCTGTAGCTGCATCTCAGGTTGTTCATAATATCGAAGATGGTATTAAGTTCACCAATACCATCGGTTATCCTGTCGTACTTCGCCCTGCATTCACCCTGGGTGGATCCGGTGGTGGTATTGCACATGACGAGACCGAACTGGTAGAGATCCTGGAGAACGGCCTACGTCTGTCCCGCGTACACGAAGTGCTGGTTGAGCGTTGCATCGCTGGCTGGAAGGAGATCGAGTACGAGGTGATGCGTGATGCGCAGGGTAACTGCATCACAGTATGTAACATGGAGAACATCGACCCGGTTGGTGTACATACCGGTGACTCCATCGTTGTCGCACCTTCCCAGACCTTAGGTGATAAGGAATACCAGATGCTTCGCAGCTCTGCTCTGAATATCATCTCTGAGCTTGGTATCACTGGTGGATGTAACGTTCAGTATGCGCTGAATCCTTATTCCTTCGAGTACTGCGTTATCGAAGTGAACCCTCGTGTATCCAGATCCTCTGCACTGGCATCTAAGGCGACTGGTTATCCCATCGCTAAGGTTGCAGCGAAGATTGCCCTTGGATACAACCTGGATGAGATCAAGAATGCAATTACCAGGAAGACCTATGCAAGTTTCGAGCCTGTGCTTGACTATGTTGTAGTTAAGATTCCCAGACTGCCTTTCGATAAGTTCATCACTGCAAAGAGAACACTGACCACTCAGATGAAGGCTACCGGCGAAGTCATGGCCATTGCCAATAACTTCGAGGGTGCCCTGATGAAGGCAATCCGTTCCCTTGAGCAGCATACAGACTGCCTCATGAGCTACAGCTTTACCGATCTTACCGATGATGAACTCTATGATCAGCTCGCAGTCGTAGATGACCGTAGAATCTATGTTATCGCGGAAGCGCTGAGAAGAAGATTCCCTAAGGAGAGAATCCATGAGATTACAGAGATTGATCTCTGGTTCATCGATAAGCTCGAGATCCTGGTTGGTATGGAATACCGTCTGGGCAGTGAGAATATCACAGAGGAACTCCTGAAGGAAGCGAAGAGAATCGAATATCCGGATAATGTCATCGCACGTATCTCTGGAAGAAGCGAAGGAGAGATCCATGAACTTCGTATGAAGTGGGGCATTACAGCCGGATTCAAGATGGTTGATACCTGTGCAGCAGAGTTTGAGGCATCTACTCCGTATTATTACTCTGTATTCGGTTCTGAGAATGAAGCTATTGAGACCAAGGGCAAAAAGAAGATTCTTGTCTTAGGTTCCGGCCCGATCCGTATCGGACAGGGGATTGAGTTCGATTACTGTTCCGTGCATGCTACCTGGGCATTCGCCAAGGAAGGCTATGAGACCATTATCGTAAATAACAACCCGGAGACTGTATCTACAGACTTCGATATCGCAGATAAGCTCTACTTCGAGCCTCTGACTCCGGAAGACGTTCAGAATGTCGTTGATTTCGAGCAGCCCGACGGTGCAGTCGTTCAGTTCGGTGGTCAGACTGCGATTAAGCTGACCCAGGCTCTGATGGAGATGGGTGTTCCCATCCTCGGCACCAAGGCAGAAGATGTCGATGCAGCAGAAGACCGTGAACTATTCGATGAGATCCTGCAAGAGACCGGTATCCCCAGAGCAGCTGGTGGAACTGTATTCACCGCAGAAGAAGCGAAGGAAGTTGCTAACCGTATCGGTTATCCTGTACTGGTTCGTCCTTCCTACGTTCTCGGTGGACAGGGCATGCAGATCGCCTTCAATGACGAAGAGGTCGAGAAGTTCATGAACATCATCAATACTTACGCCCAGGATCATCCGATTTTGGTTGATAAGTATCTGCAGGGCAAGGAAGTCGAAGTTGACGCTGTATGTGATGGCGAAGACATCCTTATTCCCGGTATCATGGAGCACATCGAACGCACCGGTATCCATTCCGGAGACTCGATCTCTGTATATCCTGCACCTACCATCGGAGACGATGTTAAGGCTAAGATCACTGACTATACTGCACGCCTTGCCAAGGCACTGCATGTCAAGGGCCTGATCAATATCCAGTTCATCGATATGGACGGTGAAGTCTATGTAATCGAGGTTAACCCGCGTTCTTCCCGTACCGTACCTTATATCTCCAAGGTTACCGGAATTCCTATCGTTGATCTTGCTACCGAAGTTATCCTCGGCAAGACCATCCGTGAGCTCGGCTTCGAGCCCGGACTCCAGCCTGAGTCTAAGTACTATGCAATCAAGATGCCCGTATTCTCCTTCGAGAAGCTTCGTGGTGCCGAGATTGCAATGGGACCTGAGATGAAGTCCACCGGTGAGTGTCTCGGTATCTCCACCAACTTCAATGAAGCCCTCTATAAGGCTTTCCAGGGTGCCGGTGTTAAGCTCCCTAAGTATAAGAAGATGATCATGACCGTTAAGGATGCCGATAAGGCAGAAGCAGTTGGCGTAGCAGAGCGTTTTGCAAAACTGGGTTACGAGATCTATGCGACCCGTTCCACTGCCAAGTACCTGAATGAGCATGGGGTAGAAGCACGCTGGGTCAACAAGATTGCTCAGGAATCCCCCAATGTCATGGATCTGATCCTCGGCCATAAGATCGACCTCGTTATCGACATCCCGACCCAGGGGCACGGTGACAAGACCCGTGACGGCTTCATTATCCGCCGTAACGCAATCGAGACTGGTGTTTACTGCATCACTGCGATTGATACCGCGAATGCCCTGGCTCTGGCCCTTGAGACCGCAGACCAGCACGAAGATCTGTCCATCATCGATATCGCGAATATTTGCGACCTGAAGATGGCATAATCTTTCCTTCGGAAATATAAATCGAATCCGCCTTTGCAGATAGTCTGCAGGGGCGGTTTTTTTACGTTAGCGGACTGGATTGAAATTGCCGGAAAATGATTGTATTATTATGAGTGCAAGATATTGTGGGGTTTGTATGAAGTGAGTTATGAGGTTTTCTTATGGATAGTCTATTTACCCGGTCTGATCGCATAGAAAAGTGCATGCACATCTGGTAGAGAATACTGCTTGGTGTTCTGATCTTTGTTATTTCCGGTATCTTCTTCTCGATATTATTAGCTTGTTTTGATCCCAGATTGTCTGGTGAAGCATCCATCGGTTCTTTTGATGTGTCCGACTTGAATGAAGGTTGGCATATCAGTGCATGGAGTGCCGATGGAGATGAAATCTCTCTTGAAGAGGGAGATGAGATTCGTCTTCCCTGTCGTCCGGACCTTCCGCTTGGTACAGATATGCTGCTTACCAATACCTTACCGGAAGGAATCAAGGATGGTATGCAACTGTCTTTCCGCACAGCGATGGAAGATGTTGAGATCAGCATTGCAGGTAAGCTCCGTTCGTCCTATATTTCCGAGGAACTGCCGAATAAGGATTACTATCTGCCGAGTGCATATGTGGTCGTAGAACTCCATGATGATGATGCAGGGCAGGAGATCGGGATCCATGTGAAGAATAAGTCGACACCGGTATTGAATGGTGTGACGCTGGGATATGGCGCGAATGTCTGGTCCCCGGTGCTACACCACTATCTGATTCAGGTCTTCTTTGCTGTGGATACGATCATCCTTGGATGCTTGACAGCCATACTATGTTTCCTGATCCGGAAGAAGGTGGAGAGTCGCCCGATCTTGTTTCTTGGCCTCCTGATTATGGTTGTGGGCATCTGGGTGCTTAGTGAGTCCAATCTAAGACAGCTGGTATTCCATCGGCCTTCCCTGTCAACTTACTTCTCCTTCCTGTCTCTCGAGTCCATGGCAGCACTGGCTTGCATGTACTTCGATCGGGTGCAGAAGAAGCGCTATCATCTGACCTATCTTATCGTGGAGTCCTGTATTCTCGGACAGCTTCTTGTGAATCTGTCTCTGCATTTCTGTCGGATCGTGAATCTCTATGAGAGCCTTGTGTTCTCGCATTTCTGGAGTGGGGTTGCGATTATTGCTGCATTGACTTGCCTGTTTAGGGATATGAAGAGCCATAAGATCGAGGAATACCGCATGGTGGCCATTGGGTTCCTGCTCTTTATGGCAATGTGCCTGATTGAACTGGTGCAGTTCTATCTTAATCGTTTTCATCGAATGCCATTGAGACGATCTCGAATACCGTTGATGCAAGAGACAAGTATACTGGTGGTCATTCGGCCCGCGTGGGGAAATACTCGGGAATTCTGGCAGAAGCGGTTGCGGATGAATATGGTTTTACGAAGGAAGATGTGGACCGAATTCGTTATATCGGTCTGGTGCATGATATTGGCAAAGTTGGCATACCGGATGCGATTCTGAATAAACCGGGGAAGCTGAATGATGAAGAGTTCGCGCTGATGAAACAGCATGCAGTGATTGGATATGAACTGCTTGGAACTCTGAAAACAGTGTGGATGGCCTTCTTGATGGAATTCGGCATCATCATGAGAGATACGACGGAAAGGGATACCCGGATGGGCTTGCAGGAGAGGAGATACCACTTGTTGCAAGAATGATCTGTCTCTGTGACTGTTATGATGCGATGACAACCAATCGTGTCTACCGCCCCAGGCTTGAGATGGAGAAGGTGAGAAGCGAATTCGTAAGATGTAAGGGAAGCCAGTTTGATCCTCATCTGGCGGATATCTTCATCCGCCTGATGGATGAGGGAAAACTGGATGTGGATTAGAAAAAAATTATATGAAAAAGTTGAAAAAAGCGCTTGCATTATTTTGGGAATATGGTAAATTATTACATGCGCTGCGGTTGACACCTACACCAGTAAACACAGGAAAGTCACCCAACTACTTGAAACTGAAAAAGTTTTCGAAATTGTAGTTGACAGCAAGCAAGGGATTTGTTAGTATAATCCTCGGCTGTTGAAGCGGCCAGACGAATGGGATCTTAGCTCAGCTGGGAGAGCATCTGCCTTACAAGCAGAGGGTCACAGGTTCGAGCCCTGTAGGTCCCATTTTTATTTTACTTTTTTCGCGAGCCCTGTAGGTCCCATTTTTATTTTACTTTTTTCGATTGTGGCGAGATAGCTCAGCTGGCTAGAGCACGTGGTTCATACCCACGGTGTCGAGAGTTCGAGTCTCCCTCTCGCTACGATAAGAGGTTCCGATCTATCGGAGCCTCTTTTATACCAAGGCTGCTGATGCAGCTTTACGAATGGGATCTTAGCTCAGCTGGGAGAGCATCTGCCTTACAAGCAGAGGGTCACAGGTTCGAGCCCTGTAGGTCCCATTTTTATTTTACTTTTTTC
>ONDO01000007.1 GCA_900316625.1 uncultured Lachnospiraceae bacterium
CGAGGCAGGAAGCAATATCCTCTATGCCAACACTTTTGGTGCAAACCCAAGAAAATTAAAATGTGCTTCAATTTCTACTGCGGATGCAGTCAAGAATGCAATCCGGATTGCAAGACGTGCTGTAGAGAAGTATGAAGCAGAGGAAGCGACGAAGCTCGCAGGCAGGACGAAGCTCGCAGGCAGGACGGAGCCCGCAGGCAGGACGGAGCCCGCAGGCAGGACGAAGCTCGCAGGCAGGACGAAGCTCGCAGGTAGCAAGAAGTCCGCAGGTAGGAAGGGACCGGAGGAAGAAGACAAGATCTTGCAGCCACATGCTGTTGCTCTGGATGTCGGCCCCATTGGAGAACTCTTAGAACCCCTTGGAACAGTTACCTTCGAGGAGCATATGAAGCCTACGCAGAAACCATGAAGGCTGGTGCAGAGGCCGGGGCAGATCTGGTAGTGATCGAAACCTTTACGGATCTTCAGGATGCAAGGGCGGCTGTTCTTGCGGCAAAGGAGAATACAGACCTTCCCGTCTGGGTGACCATGACCTTTGAAGAGTCTGGCAGAACCTTCACCGGAACGACAATCTCGGCTTTTGCCATGACCATGGAAGCTCTTGGAGTTGAGGCAGTTGGTATCAACTGTTCCTTAGGACCCAATGAGATTCTGCCTCTGATCCAAGAGATGGCTGAGTGGACCAGACTTCCTCTGATCGTAAAACCCAATGCAGGCCTTCCTGACCCGGCGACAGGAGAGTATCATCTGAAGGCTTCTGACTTCGCAGACCAGATGCTTCCCTTTGCCAAGCTCCCGGTATATGTGATGGGCGGCTGCTGTGGAACCAATCCTGACTACATTAGAGAATTAGTTAAATCAACAATTAATATCGAACCGCCTATACCAAATAAAGAGGTCCGCCGAGGAATCTGTTCCCCGACCAAGACCTGTGAATTCGGCGGTGTTCGTGTCATTGGTGAGCGACTGAACCCGACGGGAAAGAAGAAGTTCCAGAAGGCTCTCTTAGAGCATGATATGGCCTACATTCTCAATGTCGCTCTAGAGGAAGAAGAAGCCGGTGCGGATGTCCTCGACGTGAACGTCGGTGTTCCGGGCGGAGATGAGAAGGAACTCATGGTGGAGGTCCTGCGTGCTCTGCTTGGCGTCGTATCCCTGCCCCTGCAGATCGACTCCAGAGATCCGGAGACAGTGGAAGCTGCGCTTCGCATCTATCCTGGCCGGGCCCTCGTGAATTCCATCAATGCAGATGATAAGACACTTGACCGCCTGCTTCCTGTTCTGAAGAAATATGGAGCAGCAACCGTAGCCCTCTGCCTCAGTGATGAAGAAGGGATTCCTCCCACAGCAGAAGGCCGTGTCCGTATGGCAGAGCACATCTTAGAGAGAACCGATGCCATCGGCATCCCAAGAGACGATCTCCTTATGGACTGCCTTACCCTTACTGTTTCTGCCCAGCAGGACCAGGCCAGGGAGACGCTTCGCGCCCTTCGTACAGTGACGGAGGAGTTCGGCGTTCATGCAACTTTAGGTGTCAGCAATATCTCCTTTGGTCTGCCGGCAAGGATGCACATTACAGAGAACTTCCTGATCCAGGCCATGACCTGTGGATTAGACTTCCCTATTGTAAATCCCAATCAGCTTAGCATTATGGATGCAGTCGCATCCTTTAAGGTCTTAAGTGGAGAAGACGAGTCCTGTAACGCCTATATTGAACGCTTCTCCAACCGTGTAGAAACCAGCCAGGTGACAATCGACATAGCGTCCGGAGCAGCTGGGACCGGAAGTAAAACTGCAGGAACCGGTGCAGGCGCAGCCGGATCTGCCGCAGGATCTGCATCGAAGTTTGGAGAACCCGGAACCATCCGTTATTCCGTTATCAAGGGACTGAAGGAAGAGACCAGAGCCATCGCAGAAGCCAGGTTAGATCAGATGTCAGAAGAAGACCTGATCAATCAGGAACTGATACCCGCCCTGGACCAGGTTGGTGAACTCTATGAGAAGGGCACTCTCTTCCTGCCTCAGCTGATCAGCGCAGCCAATGCTGCCACTGCAGCCTTCGATATGATCCGTGACCGCATTGCCAAGAAGGGTGATGGAAGTCAGGTGGATCGTGGCTCGATCGTCATCTGCACGGTAAAAGGCGATGTACATGATATCGGTAAGAATATCGTTCGTGTCGTTCTCGAGAATTATGGGTATCACATGATCGACCTGGGCCGGGATGTTCCGGTGGAGACTGTTGTGGACTGCGTGGTGAAGAACAAGATCAAGCTGGTTGGCCTGTCCGCCCTGATGACCACAACGCTTCCTGCCATGAAGGAGACCATTGACGCGATAAAAGCCGTCTCTCCCGAGACAAAGATCATGGTTGGTGGCGCAGTTCTTACTCCCGAGTATGCAGAAGAAATGGGCGCAGATTTCTATAGCCGTGATGCCAAGGACGGTGTAGAGATCGCCAAGAAAGTGTTTGGGAAGTAAGGAATAGTACTGAGCAGCCAGAGTTCCGCGAATCGTAATCAATCGTGGGATAGGAAAAAAGATTAGGAAATAAACATGCATAAACAGACTGACATCAGAGAATATCTCTCACAACACAGACTTCTCTTCGATGGAGCTTTTGGAACATATTATACCCGCCTGGTTCACGCTGATGAGAAGTCAGGTCCCTGCGAAGCAGGAAACGTAGAGCATGCGGATCTTGTGCAGAGAATTCACGAAGAGTATATCGCAGCAGGTGCGAATGCCATCAAGACCAATACCTTTGGCGCTTACGCTGAGTTAGTGGGCGGAGAAGAGAAGCAGGAGGTAATTGTAAGTGAGGGCTGTCGTCTTGCCTTTGAAGCTGCAGATGCAGTAGACAACCGGGCTCTCTTAGAACAGGGCAAGAGGGGAGAGCAATTTTTTGTCTTCGGTGATCTGGGACAGGCTCCCGGTGAGACTGCAGAGGAGATGGCAGTAAATTATATTGCTCTGGCTGACTTCCTGCTGAAATCAGGAATTGAGAACTTCCTCTTCGAGACGCTGTCTGTAAGTGATGGCCTTGTGGAAGCAGTAAAGTACATTCGAGAGAAGAAGCCGGATGCTTTTATCATTGCATCTTTCGGTGTCCTGACGGATGGCTATACCTCGGATGGAATGCAGTTCGAGAAGATGCTTACGAATCTGTCGGAGAGCAAATTATTTGATGTGTTTGGCCTCAACTGTGTTACTTCGGCCAGCCATATGAAGATGTTAGTCAAGAAGCTTCCGGAAGGCCTGCGAAAGCGTATGAGCGTTATGCCAAATGCAGGTTATCCTGTGGTCAGAGGTTTTCACACGGTATTCGAAGGGAAATCCTCCTATTTTGTGGAGGGCATTCAGGAGATGGCAAAGGCAGGAGTGCCCATTCTGGGTGGCTGCTGTGGAACAACGCCGGACTATATCCGTAGGGTAAGGGAGATGCTGGAAGAAGAGCATTTACTAGATTTTACGGGAGAAGGAGCAGAAGGTAATTCAGGAAAAGTAGATTGGACAATTCCAATTTCCGTCAAAGAGATGGAGACCGGAAAGAAGCGTTCTGAGACAGAGAAGGCGGCTGCCCTTCCTTTCCGCGAAGCGGGGGAGGCATTAGGAAACCGCTTAAAATCCAAGCTGGATGCCGGTCAAAAGATCATTGCAGTGGAACTGGATTCGCCGGTGGGGGCTGATTCCGGAAAGTTTATGCGCGGTGCGGCTGAGCTTCAGGAGGCTGGTGTGGATTGCATCACCATCGCTGACAACCCCATTGCCAGAGCCAGAATGGATGCGACGGTGCTGGCTTGCAAGGTTAAGCAGACCCTGGATCTGGATGTGATTCCCCATATGACCTGTCGCGACCGTAATGCGAATGCCACCAGAAGCCTGCTCCTGGGTGCTTATGCAGACGGGATCAGAAATGTTCTGATCGTGACCGGAGACCCTATTCCGACGGCGAAGAGGGATGAGGTGCAGAAGGTTTACCAGTTTAATTCCAGAAAACTGATTTCCTACGTGGATTCCTTGAATGAGGAACTCTTTGAGGAACCGATGAATATCTTTGGAGCGCTGAATGTGAATGCTCGGAATTTCGAGATTGAACTGGGACGCGCTGTGGAGAAGGTAGCGGACGGCGCCAAGGGATTTTTGACACAGCCGGCCATGACGGACGAAGCGGTTATGAATCTAAAGCACGCAAGGGAAGTGCTAAGAGACAGCGCCAAGATCATCGGTGGTATTATTCCGGTGGTGAGTGAGAAAAATGGTCGTTTTATGGAATCTGAAATCTCCGGAATCCACCTGTCTGAGGAGATGATCAACTCTTACCACGGACTAGAGAGAGAAGAAGCAGAGGAACTCGCCGTGAAGTATTCCCTTCTCTATGCCAGAAAGATGGCAGATTACGTGGATGGCTATTATCTCATGACTCCCTTCGGAAGAACAGGGCTCATGGCTCGAATCGTGGCAGCCCTAAAGAAGGAATAATAATGGCAGAGTTAGAGTATATTTTCTGATCATAACTTGGGGTGAATTGTAGGATGTGCCTGGCTTATTTCTGGAGCGAAAGCACCATTAGATGCTTTCCGGATACGCGGAACCGGATGTTGGCGCCGGCGTAATTCATGCCGTAGATTCTTTCCGGATCATCCTGGTAAGAAGGTCTGGGATCTTCGGACAGGATGGAAGTAAGCTCTGACTGCATATGGTCTTGGTCGGTGAAGATGCCGGAGAGGTCGGTAAGTGCCTGTTCTGACCATTCCACATCCAAACGATATTCGCCATCAGAATACTCATCTGTGAAACCGCCGATGGCATCCGTATGTGAATCAGCGAAGGGGATATAGGGCTTGATGTCGTAGATGGGGGTACCATCCATGAGGTCTGCACCTTCGACATAGAGAATCGGTGCATCTTCTGCATCCAGATCGACTCCGATCAGTTTGACGGAGGACAGAGCCAGTCCATTGGGACGGAAGGAGGCACGTGTTGCAAAGACACCCATATGGGTGTTGCCACCCAGTCTGGGAGGGCGGACAGTGGGACGAAAAGTTCCGGATTCGAGGAAAGAGAACTCCCGTGAATCGGGGTTGGAGTTAGAAGATAACTGAGCGGAGCTGGTCTTCATGTTGCCTGAGAAACACCAGATCAACCAGAGGTAGTTAAAGCCTTCGATCCCACGGACGGCATTACTATCCCGAAACTCAGGAACAAAGCGGATTTCGGAACGGACCTGGGCAAGGCCACTCTGGCGAGGAATGCCGAACTTTTCATCAAAACCATTCTGTATATATGCGATAGGACGGAGCAGAAGATTGTCTTGTGCTCCCTTATTGTTTTTATTCGTCATATGAAATCTCGATTCAATTCTATTTGCCAAAACAGATGATAGGGCAATTCTATAGGACAGGTGGAGATGACCGCTTGTCCTTCATTTACGAAGTATACCGAAAAGTGCCTGTGACGTCACGATCGGAAATAGCGCAACGAAAGAAGCTCGTTCGAAATGGACGAAAAGTGTGGAAAATCTCGTTCGCGTGTACCAGACCGTTTCAGCGCGGTGAACACAGAATGTTCAAAAGTTTACAATAGAAACTAAAAATCGATGTAAAAATGCAACTAAATGCCAAAATTACGCGGTTTAAGAGAAGTTTAATTCTCATTCAAGTCACTACATGTTATCATAAAAGCTGAATGAGTGTGCCCCTTTTTCCGTGAGGAAGTAAGAGGCGGGGCTCAGAACCGGTTGGAGAAAGGATCCTCCTGCATAGGAAAACAGAAATTAGGAAGAAATTACATGCGTAGAAAAGAATTTGCAAAGAGAATAACAGCAATCATTCTTGCAGCGACAACCATGTTGTCCGTTGCAGGGACGAATAATTCCGCTGCAGAGGATGCAAGGGATGTGGAGGAAGAGGCTGTCGAGGAGACGACGCCTAAGGATGGAGATGAGAATCAGGAAGGAACGACTTCGGTTCTTCCTGCAGCAGAAGCGAATGGTGATGCAAATTCTGTCATCGCTCTTGATGTTCTGCCGGCTAATAGCAGAATCATCACTGCGGACGAGAAGAAGTCTGTAGAGGATGCGATTGCACTTCTGCCCAAAACATGGAATGCAACCATGGGGGATGGAAGTAAGAAGAATATTGATATTTCATGGACCTGCATGGATGACTTCAACAATAGCGAGAAGACATCCTTTGTTTTCGCGGGCTCCTTTGCGGACACGACGCTAAATACAAGCCTGAATGCAGAGGATATCTCTAAACTCCTGCGTTATGAGATCATCTTTGCCAGTGAAGCCGAAGTTGATGAGACCCTTGAGGTTTCTCAGGAGAAGCCTACCGGCCGTCAGAGTATGACCTTCAACTTCAGTGATAACTCTCTGATGGTTGAACTTGCAGAAGAGGATGATGCAAATTCCCTGACCACCCAGGCCTATTCTGCAAGATATCTTGCTGCAGAGCCTGAGCAGACCAGCGTCCTGTCTGAAGCTGCAACCGGAACCATGTCCCGGATTAGTGCGACAGAGGAAGAGTACGCATATCTTCATCTGACCGATGCAGAGAAGGAACTATATAACGCGATTGATCAGCAGGTAGATAACTACCTCTACTACGGTGTAGAGCCGATACATACTTCTACTCATAACGCGGATAATGAGCAGATTGATCTGTCTATAACGGAAGCAATTGTTGTACCGAATGGCCTCTCTGTAGATAGAGCACAGCAGATTCTGATGATCTATGAAGGCTTGAATCCCCAGGCGTTCTTCTTATCGACTGCAATTGGCTATGGTACTCGACCTTGTACAGACGGCACTACCGAGAATATCCTGATTGGATATCTCTTCCCGGATTTCGACACTGCAGCTGAAATTAAAAAAGGTGCAGAAGACCTTTCTACAAATCTTAAAAATACAGTCAAGTCTGTTGAGAATACGGCCACCTCAGATTATGAAGCAGCAGAGCTTCTTCATAACGCCTTATGTGAGAGGGTTGTGTATGATCGCGCAGCGGTGAATTACAGTGGGCCGATTCCACCTTCTTCCTGGACCGTTGGAAATATCATGTACGATCAGTCAATCGCTAGTGCATTTATTGATAACTCAGTAGTAAATGCCACGGATACATCTGCTCAGAGAACGGTCTGTGCAGGTTACGCAAAGTCTTACACTGCATTAGCTAGACTGGAAGGCTTTGAAGCTATGTCTGTAACCAGTAGGGGCCACGAGTGGAATAAGATGAAACTCTATGACACTTGGTTCATCGTGGATTGCACTTGGGATGATACGGATGACGCAAGTGTTCCCTATGTCTACGATCATTTCCTGGTCCCTCAGTCTTATTTTGATAACGATCCGCTTGCAAAAGAAAATCATACAGAGGACTCTACCTGGAAGGGGATCTCCCCTGCAGCTGAGCAGAACTTTGTATATGGCATCAAGTTTGATGCGAACACAGAGGATGAGACGCTGGCTGGTGAGATGACATCCATAGCTCCGCAGACACAGAATAGTTCTGTGACTCTGGGTGCAAATGTTTATACCAGAGCTGATTATGCTTTTGTTGGTTGGGATACCCTTGCTGATCGACAGAACAATGCAGATGGAACACATTATGCTGCACATACTGAAATTCCTGTCATGTACGAGGATGGAGAAGTACTGGCAAATGGATTAACAACAGTTCCTGCAAATAAAGAACTTCACCTCTACGCTAAGTGGGCGGAGAAAAAATATACCATTACCTATGATGGCAATGGAGCAGATAACGCATTAAAAGAAACTGCAGATGGTCAGGTTAGAAGAACAATGGATACGGAGACCGTATCTGTGAATGATGATCATGCCCTTGCCGGTAACCTCTACACCAGGAAGGGATATACCCTGTCCGGATGGAATACGGATCAGTATGGAAGAGGCCAGGAGTATGCGGAGGATGCAATCCTTCCTTCTTCAACAGCCAAGTATGGAGATGAGATTGTTCTCTATGCCCAGTGGAGTGCTGATCAGTACGATATCAACTACTACAATATTGAAGACGGAATGGAGAACCCAAACCCCGCAGCATACTCTGTTGAGAATCTGACAGATGGAAAACTGATCTTAGCTGATCCAATTTCCAACGACGCCAGATATTTTGATGGATGGTATACTACTGCCGACTTTAAGGCAGGAACCAAGGTAACCGAACTGACTGCTGATACAGAGCGTGTGCATGGAGCTGTTGAGCTCTATGCAAAGTGGTCCAAGGGACTTCAGATTGTATTTGATGCAAACACTCCGGAAGGTCAGACTGTCAATGGAAAGATGCCCAAAGCAACTTTCCAGCAGGCAGGAGATTACACCTTCCCTGAGAATAACTATTCTGTGAATGGATATGCCTTCCAGGGATGGGCATTCACATCGGAAGCTACCAGTGCAGAAATTTCTGATCATCAGACTGTTTCACTCCAGTCAGGAACCCTAACCTATTCTCTGAAGGGTGAAGACAAGACCAGGGATTTGTCTGCTCTGGATACATCCGCGATCGGTGATTCTACAGTTCTGACTCTCTATGCAGTTTGGAAGAAGGCAGATCTCCAGCTGGTGTTCGATGCGAATGGAAGCGATGCATTCCCTGGATATTTCCTCTCTGGAGATGAGACCCTCTCTAATGAAGATAAGACCATCCATCCTTCTGTTCTGACGCAGAGTGTTGACTATAAGGATACCTACTATGTGGGTAAGTGGTCTGAAGGAGACGGAGACACTCTTTTATCTTATGATTCTGCTCTTGTACGCAGGGACGGATATGAATTTACCGGCTGGAATACTCAGCCGGATGGAAGAGGAACGACTTGGTATTATGGTACCAGGAATACCAATAACTATGCAACCGGATCTGTAATTACTCTTTATGCCCAGTGGAGACCGGTGACTTACTATATTTCTTACAACAACACCACAAGCACTCGTGCCACTGCTACGCTTAAGTCCACTTATAAAGTGAACGATAGCGCAGATGGCCGATATGTGCTGCCTGAACTTACCCGCAATAACTATAAGTTCCTTGGCTGGTATAAGAGTAAGGAAGATGCAAAGAATGCTGTTGATCTTGCAACAGGAATGACAACGCTAGACGAACTTGGCCTTAAGGAAGAGACTAAGCCGGCAGCTGTTACTGAGATTAGCCCTGCAAATTATCAGGGAATGTTAACTCCTAATGGTTCTCGTCAGTACATCTATCTCTATGCTGCAATGCAGCCTTATACCTATACCGTAACTTACGATCTAAATGCAGAAAATGACGAAACTGCATCTCTCGGAATTGACAACAAGACGGGTGATCCCTATGTTTCCGGTCAGATGTATGAAATCGACAAGACTTATCAGTTTGCAGTTGCATCTCGTAACGGTTTTAGATTCGATTATTGGACTGTAAATGCGGATGGCAGCGGCAATCGCTATGGTGCACATACCAATTTCCGTAATCTCAAGGTGGCTGAGGGCAATCCTGACTTCAAGGTTTATGCCCATTGGACCCCTATTACCTATGCAATTGACTACAATTTATCCGGTGGCCGCAACAGCAACCTGAATCCTTTGAGATTTACGGTTCAGACAAAGGAAGCGGATCTTCGTCTCTACAATGCGACAAAGACAAATTATGTATTCAAGGGCTGGTCTCTGAAGAACCCGGCAGATGCGACCTATACGGATGCGGATCTGATCCAGGTTGGAGAGAAGGATACTCTTGGCTATGTAAGACTGGATCCTACGAAGATTTCTGCATACTATGGTGGCCTTGCAAATATTCCCCGTGAGCGCCTGATTGTTTATGCAGTATTTGAACCCTATACCTATACCATTCGTTATCACAGCGAGAGTGCAGAGGCTAAGTTCGTAAATCCTGATCGTGACGACGCATCGGTATGTACGGTAAGAGGATACGAAGTAGATCAGAATTATCAGTATTTGAAGGATATTTACAGACCGGGTTATTCCATCGCAAACTGGAATACCCGCCCAGATGGAAATGGCAGTCGATATACTGCCGGTGCAAACTTCCGCAATCTGACTACAACAGCTGACGATGTGATTGATCTCTATGCACAGTGGACGCAGGCTACCTATCGAATCACCTATGACCTTCAGGGTGGTAACAATAATGGTGGTAACATCAGTAGTTTCAATATTAATTCTGCTGAGTCCCTACTTAAGAATGCTCGTCTCAATGGTAATGATAAGCTCTTTGATCATTGGGAATATGTAGATAAGGACGGTAAGACGCAGACAATTACTTCAATCAATCCTAAAACTCTGATTGATCGTGTTGCGACCTATAACATTACACTTACTGCGGTATGGAAGCCTTACCGCATTGTTTACCATGCAAATGGCGGCAATGGCTTGGCTCTTAATGCAGATAAGCCCTCTGATTTGAGCCAGGAATATGCAGTAGATGGAGATGTTGCAGTTGCAGCCCAGACGACGGATAAGTCTCTTGCTCGTACTGGTTACATCCTGAATTATTGGTCTACTAATGCGAATGGATCCGGTAATCGTTATAACCCCGGCCAGACCTATAAGAGATTTGCATCTACCCTGAATCAGAATCTTTGGACTCTGGAAACAGTAGGAGAGGGTGAAGCAAGCAAGAAAGTTTATACGCTGAATCTCTATGCATCCTGGGCTAGAAATGGGTATACCATCTCTTACCAGAACATGTCCGGAGCAAGGAACGGAGATGGAAATCCTGCTTCTTACCACGTTGAGAGTGCTGATGTCGTTCTGAGCGATGCGACCAAGACCGGATACAAATTTGCCGGCTGGTATAGCACTGCAGATCAGGCGGATGCTGCTGTAGATGCATATAAGAAAGGACAGAACAGCACTGAAGGACGAGTAACTGAAATTAATGCGTCCAATGTTGAGATGCTTGAGGATCCTACTCGTGCATCCGGAACAAGAAGATACATCAATCTCTATCCTGCATGGGTTCCTGTAACCTATACCCTTCGTTACCATTCCAACTTTGGAAATGATCAGGTAAAGGAGGTCGTTTATGAGTATGGTATCAATGCAAAATATGCTGATGATGCAACTTTTACGAATACTGGTTACTCTCTGAACCGATGGAATACCAGAGCGGACGGAAGTGGTTCTAATTATTATCCGAATCGTGACTTCCGTAATATGACTGATACCGATGAGAACGTGATCGATCTCTATGCTCAGTGGAATACGATTCGATACACCATTACCTATGATCTTAGAAATGGTGACTCCAATGGTAGAAATAACACTACATATTACGTGAATTCGGAAGCATTCTCTCTGAATGATGGAACCAGAGCCAATGCAAGTTTCCTTGGCTGGTACAGAACTTCTGCAGACGCTCGCCTCGCTGAACGAATTGCAAAGGGAATGGCTGGCAGCGATGTGACTGCTAAGGAGGACATCAACGGAAAGAGAATCTATCTCTTTGTTCCTTCTGAATGGGCAGAGGACGGTAATATTACGCTCTATGCTGCCTGGGATACGACAGACTACACGGTGGAATATAATTTGAATGCTAATGATGCGGCATTCGGGAAGGTTGTAGAGCCGTCTTCTGAAAATGCAGAATGGACGGTAAAGAAAGAAGTTGCCCCCAAGCTTACCGTAGCTTACGGAGATAACTTCCGTATGACGGATCATGCTGTTCGCCTCGGTTATACCCTAAGTGGCTGGAATACAAGAGCGGATGGTCGTGGTACGACATACAGACTGAATACGAATTACAAGAATCTTACTTCCGTGGATGGAACTAAGATTACTCTCTATGCAGTTTGGTCCAGAAATACGTATTACATTAATTACAACCTCCGAGGAGGAGGTAGTAACCGCAACATCTCTAATTACAATGCGGAGATGACTGCCGATGCAGTTTCCATGGAAGGAAAAAATCCGACCAAGAGATATGCAGACTTTATTGGATTCTATGCCAGTGAAGATGAGGCCAAGGCAGCTGAAACAGTAGCATTTGAAGAAGGTATTGAGGAAGCGCAGAAGACTGCTTGGGCAGGTTTTAATCTTAACGATGTAATGACCAGATGCGGTCAGGCAGTAAGAGGCAGATATTCTATGACACTCTATGCTGCATGGCTGCCTTATACCTATGAACTTACTTATGACCTGAATACCGATGACCTCGCTGGTACTGCCTCTGCAAATGGTTCGGCAACAGCAGTCCATGTTGCAGATGAACTTGCTGCAAATTCTCACGCAGATCTGATTCAGAAGACGGCGTCCGGGGTTCTCAAGGAATCACAGAGTCCTCTTAGAATATCCGTTGGTGAGCAGGTGGTTCTCCCTGCGGATAGTGCCACTACCGGTATCAATCGTCCCGGTTATATTCTGACTTGGAACACAAGAGCGGATGGCAGAGGATCTGATTATCGTGCAGGACAGACGATTTCTAACCTGTCTACCAATGATGGGGCTAAGATCACTCTCTATGCGAACTGGACGAAGATTAATTACTCCATTCGTTACCATATGAATGGCGGTTCTAATCCTTCCACTAATTCTTCCGGTAGAAACGTAGAGCAGTCTTCTCTGATGCTTAGTGGCGCTACGAAGAACTACGCCAACTTCCTCGGTTGGTACGCTAGTCAGGATGAGGCGGATCAGGCAAAGGCAAGAGCCTTTGAAAATAAGGAATTAGTGCCTCCGATTACAGAACTTAATGCAGATACTCTGACTAAGTATGCAAAGCTTGATCGTAATCAGTACGTGGTAGATCTTTACGCTGCATGGAAGCCCTTCACCTATACAGTTACCTATCATTCCAACGCAACAGAGAGTGTAGGTTGGACAGGAGAAGATGGAAAGGTTCTTACCAGCAAGGTTGTAACCTATGAAGTTGGAACCAATGGCTACTATGAAGCAGCACCGATATATCCTGGATATACTCAGACAAACTGGAATACCCGAATTGACGGTAGAGGAAGTAACTATAGAGTAGGAAGCCGATTCTCTAATCTGACAGTGACGGATGGAGAAGAAATCGATCTCTATGCGATCTGGAATCGAAACAATTACAGCATTCATTATAACAATAATGGTGGAAGACTGAGTGCTTCTAATGTAAGTAGTTATAATGCAGACTCTGAGAATTTCATTCTGAATAATCCGACCAGAGAGAACTATACCTTTAAGGGATGGGCTGTAACAGATAGCCGCTGGAATTATGATGTTAAGAATCCTACGATTCTTAGCAGAATCAACTTCGAAGAACTGAAAGCTAAGAATCGTCTTGGAAATCTTTACCTAAAGGCAATTTTCGAAGCTCATACTTATGATGTGACCTATAAGGCAGATAACTTTGTATCTGCTAATACCAATACAGCTTCTGCACTTGTTCGAAATGCAGACGGAAGCGTATACAATAATCAGACGCTTACATATACCTGTGATCAGAATGAGAAGACGCTTTCCGGTCTGGTTCGTTATGGCTATACGCTTGCTGGATGGCGTGATGTTGAGACCAATCGTACCTATGGTATCAACGCAAATGTACGTAACCTCAGAACCTATGCAGTTGATGCTAAGGACAATGACAAGGCTGGAAGCAATCTGGAGAAGAGATAATTATTCTCTTCGATATGAGTTAAATGGTGGCAATAATAACGGTGGTAATCCCGGATCTTATCATGCAGAGACCAAGTCTGCTTCTGGTGCATATCAGATCATTCTAAATGCTGCAAAGCGGAATAATTACAACTTCTTGGGATGGTATAAGGATCCTGACTTTAAGGAAGCGCTAAAGAAAGTAGACGGATCTGAAAACTGGATCTTTGACGTATCTGATTTCGTTGGTAAGGGTGCTACTACCATCTATGCTAAGTGGGCTCCTAACAGATATGTGATTCACTACACCCTTGGTGACGATGTTGATACCCTTGATGCAAATGGAAAGGTAAGCCCGAACTATAGTGTAATGGCTGAGGCAGATCGTACGCAGACCTGTGATGTGGACATTACCTATCGTTTCTCTACCTTAACCAATCGTGCCGGTTATGAAATGACCGCATGGAAGGACCTTAAGACCAACAGGACCTATACTCCCGGAGCTGCTTTCCGTAACTATTCTCTTAAGGATGGGGACGAGATTAATCTGGAAGCTGTATGGACTCCGATTCGATATAACATTCGATATGAACTGGACCGAGGATCGAATTCCTCTCTGAATGCTACTTACTATGATGTGAACAAGAACACCATGAAGCTTCGCCATCCCAGCAAGAATAATTATGAGTTTATTGGCTGGTATTCTTCTAAAGATGAAGCAGAAGAGGCAAGTAGAATCGCTGTTCAGAACCAGATCGTTGAACGGAAAAAGGCAATGGGTGCTTCAGCTGAAGAAGCAGGACAGATAAAAGAACTTCCCAAGGAGTCTTATTTATCAGAACTCACGCTGGATAAGGCGATTAAGCTTTCTGTATGTACAAATAATCGCTATGAGATGAAACTCTATGCAGCTTGGAGACCTCATGTGTATTCTGTAACTTATCATCTCAACAGCTCTGATGGACGATTTGAGAATGAGACTTCTTCAGATAAAACTTTAGTGATCAGGAAGGATGCAAAATCTCCTGAAGAGGACACTGTAACAAAGTTTTATCAGGTGGATGAAACCGGTAAGTTTATTGGTGACACCGTAAATACGACGCAGGGAAATGTTTATCGTAGTGGCTATCGCCTTGGAAGATGGACCACCAAGGCAAATAACAGTGGTTCCGCTTATGCCGGAGATCACAACTTTAACAATCTGTCTTATGCAGATGGCCAGGCAATCCATCTCTATGCGCAGTGGAGCCTTGCTACTTATCGCATCACCTATGAATACAATGGCGGTAGAAACCCAGGAAATAGCGGGGCTTACAATGTTAATTCTGACAAGATCGTATTAAAGGATTCTTCTAAGAATTATTCGAAATTCATAGGATGGTATAGCTGTGATACCACTTCAGTAATGGAACAGTTGAACGCTGTGGACTATGCTGGTAACGAAAATCGAGATGCTGAAAAGCAGAAGATTCTTGATGATGTAGAAAAGTATAAAGTCACCTCAATCTACGGTGGAGAACTGGAAGCAGCCGGAAGAGACGGAAGTGATCAGGGACTTGAGAATGGTCTAAAGATTGGCGATATCAAACTGTATGCTCTTTGGGATGATAATGATTATGAAGTTATCTTTGATCTGAACGAGGGAGACAGAAGGAATAAACTTGAACCCGCCTCAACAAAAACACTGATGGAGTCCTATGGTGCTATTGATAATGGAAATGGTACTTATAGTCTTCGTATAGTGACAAATAAGAACTATAAGATGCCTGCGGGTCTTTCTGTAGCTGGATATAATCTGTCTACATGGAAGAATATGGCGGATAATCGTACGTATGGACCAAATTCAAGCTTTAATAATCTGCTCACAGAGGATGGGAGCAGTATTACTCTGACCGCTCAGTGGTCTCAGCCTAGATACTCCATTCGATATAACATGAACGGAGGAAATAATGATCGTAGTAATCCGACCTCTTATCTTGCAGATAACAGTCTAACGATCAAGGTTCCGACCAGAAGCAATTACAAGTTTGAGGGATGGTATCTCAATACTGCATTAACGAAGCCTTTTAACGGTACTCTTAATACAGAACCTGAAACCAAGGCAGATATTCATACAGATGGTAATACGCTGTCTAAGATGTATGGGAATCTGAATCTCTATGCGAAGTGGAGTCCTATGACCTACTCCGTAGAGTATCTGGACAACAAGGGACAGGCATTTGGAACAGAGGTGAAAACATCCTATACAAATGCTATTGATAGCGGTAGAAAAGCGGATCAGGCTTACTATTACAGAAGTGACTATGGAAAAGCAGGTTATGTGCTGAAGGGATGGACCCTGGCTAAGGGCTCCACCGGAATTAACTATTATCCTGGTAATACTTACCGTAATCTGATCAACAGTACTTCCCAGGATGGTAGAAAGGTAACTTTGTATGCTGTTTGGGGACGAAACAACTATTCTGTTACTTTCGTAACGAATGGTGGATCTATTAATGAATCCTTTATTCGTTCTTACAATGCTGAAAGTGAAGGATTTGATCTCCCCAGCAAGGTAAGTCGCCGTAACTATACCTTTGCCGGTTGGTATACAGATCCTAGCTTCTCTGAAAAGGCAAAGGCTACTGTAGTGCCTGGAGCCAAGAACGATTATGTTCCTTCATCTATGGCTGCAGATGGAACTCTTGCAAACCTTAAGTTTTATGCAAAATGGACGGCGAATACCTATAAGGTTGTATTCCATAATGAAAACGGTAGTAGAGTCATCGATTCTAATGAGACGAATCTTCCTGAATTTTGGAATACGGATTCTTCATATAAGATGCCTTCTCTTAAGAGAGATGGCTATACCTTTAAGGGATGGGCAACGGATGCAAATAGCACTCGTGTGGCATACAGTGCAGATAGAAATTACTCTAATCTGATCGCAGGAACTGATAATTACAGTGGCCTTAGTGATGCCGAGAAGGCGAAGTATACCAGAAATCTCTACGCAGTATGGTCTGAAAATCAATATAGCATCCGCTACAACTTAGATGTTGGAAGCAATCCTGGATCGAACCCGACCACCTTTGGTATTACTGCTGGCAAGGATGGAAAACTTACGATTGCAGCTCCGACCAGAAGCAATGCAGTATTTACCGGCTGGTATGTGAATGGAATCAAGAATGAGAATAAGCTGGCAGCTAATGCAAATTACAGTCAGTCTGTTTTTGATATTAAGGCAATCTGCCAGAAGTATGGTTATAAAGACGTAACCCTTTACGCTGCATGGAAGGTTGATTCCTATAAGGTTAAGTTTGATCTTCAGGATAGTGAGAAGAGAAAAGCGAATATTAAGTGGGCGACGAATACAGCGCCTATTGATGTTGTGGATACAGAGTCTGATAAAATCTTAACTCTTCATACCGGATATGCTTATCGATTCCCGACTGCAGTAAGAGAGGGATACTCTTTTGCCGGATGGTCTACTGTTGCAGGGTCTGACAGAGTGAACTACTCTGCAAACGGTAATTACAGAAATGTTATTGCCGGTTCTGAAGATGGTAAGAACTCCATTACTCTTTATGCCGTATGGAGAGCAAATTCTTACCGTATTTACTATAACTACAATGGTGGAAGAGGACAGGGTAGAACGAGTACTTATACTCCCTCGTATCCGTCCAATTACACCATGGATAATACAGCGGTAGAAGAGACAGGAAAAGATGCATTGATCATCAGTGCACCGACTCGAACCGGATATACCTTCGAGGGTTGGTATCTGGATCCTGGATTTAAGGTACTTCTCGCCGATTATGATCAGGTTGAAAGTGGTAGTACCGAAAAGGGAACAAAACTTGATGCAAAGGCATTAGAGAGTAAGTTAGGAAAGCTTTCTAACATTACGCTCTATGCGAAGTGGAGAGCAAATAAGTACACCGTAAAATATGATGCAAATGATGGAACTCTCGGAAGATATTCCACAAGAATAAATGCAAATTATCAGTACGAGTACGGTAATACTTATGTAACTCCCTCTGATGTAAACAGAACCGGATATACTTTCCGTGGCTGGAATACAGATAAGAAGCAGGCAGATCAGGGTAGAGCACGTTTTGGCGTAAATGCGACCATTTCTAACCTGATGGACCAGGATCAGACCTCCGTCGTACTTTATGCTGTATGGGGTGCTGAGAATACATATTCTGTTCGTTACAACTATAACGGTGGTTCTCAGCAGAGAAGCAATGGTGACTATAAGCCGACCTATCCGGAAAATTATAAATATAGTAACCACGGAGAGGATAAGCTCTACATTTATGAACCTGTTCGAAGTGGCTATTCTTTCAAAGGATGGTATCTGGATAATACCTTTAATACGCCTCTTTCTTCCGTAGTGGTTCAGACAGATGCACCGGCAGGAGTTACAATTCTGGATGCTAAGGATCTTGCAGATCAGAATCTGCTGGGTAATCTGAACCTCTATGCAAAGTGGGCAGACTCTTCCGTATCTTATGATATGGATGCAGAGAATCTGGATGTCTATAAGGCTCTTAAGGAGATTGAGGAAAAATCAACTGCGGCAGCGGCTAAGACTGCGGCAGCGGCTAAGATCAAGGAACTGGATGCTGGAATTCAGGAGACCTATCGGGCTGATCAGAATTATGTGTTAAGTTCAGGGATTAAACTGAACGGTTATACCCTGACAAGCTGGCAGGTATGGGATCAGGAGAATGATGCAGAACATCGTGTACTTAGATCCTATAATCCCGGAACTTCTGTTCGTAATATTGCCAATGGCGGTAATATCATCCTTCATGCAGTTTGGACACCTGTAACGTATCGAATCAACTACTACACCAATGGTGGTTCCCTTCGAAATCAGGTGACCTCTTACACTGTAGTTGGTGCAAATAATAAAGCAACGGAAGCAATTGTAAAGATTGTTGCTCCAAACAGAATCTATTACACTTTTGATGGTTGGTATACCACTTCCCAACTTCAGGAAGAAAGTAAATACGAACCGGGTCAGTTTGACCCTGCCATGGAAGCAGCAATGGGGACGATTGGAGATAAGAATCTCTATGCTAAGTGGTCCAGAGACAAATATACAATTAATTATTATGATCATTCCCAGGATGGAAGCTGGAAGAAGCTGGATTTAACTCAGACAGCAGAGATGGGAACATATGCCCGTCTCAACAGCACCCATTCTCGCCCGGGCTATACTCTTGCCGAATGGAACACGGAGGAAGATGGTAGTGGAATCGGCTATGCTCGTGGAGGAAACTATTATTTTAATTCCTTCCGTGATGTGGAAGACTCTGCAGTTGTAAGAAAAGAATCTACAGTTAATCTCTATGCACAGTGGAAGATGGACATCTATCGCATTCATTGGGATGCAAATGGTGGAAATAATCCGAAGGCAAACACGGATATCTATAATTACAAGGTTGATGAGTATCTGCTGAATGGTAAGGTCCTTGCGGATCATGTGACGAATCGTTCTACTGTTGTTCTTGAAAATCCGACGCGAACGAATTACACCTTTGCAGGTTGGTACTGCACAAATGGCATTCTTGGAACAGATGCGAATGGAAAACTTCTAAGAAATGAAGAAGGAAATTACTACTTTGAGACCAAGAAGGCTGCAGAGATTGGGAATATTAATCTTAAGGCTGAATGGTCCAGAGATAGTTATACAATCGAATACCATGATATTGATCGAGATGGAAATGATATTGTTCTGAACGCTGTTGAACAGAAGAATACGTCAGACCGTCTTAAGGTAGGTGAAGTTAGAGATCTTACTCAGAAAGTGAATGTTGGTGATAGTGTCAGATTGAACTCTTCTTATAAGAAGCCGGGATATACCTTAAGAGGCTGGACTCTTACAAAGGGGAATACGGATCTTACGGGAGAGGGAAGCTACAGAAGTGGTTCTACCTACAGAGATCTAACCAGAACGGATGGGAAAGTATTGAAACTCTATGCAATCTGGGACCTTAATACCTACACGATTCGTTATAACCTGAATGGTGCAAGTTATGATCATAAGGAAGGTGTAAGCTACCCTGACAAATACGATATTGAAGATCATTCCGTAACGATTCCGGATCCTGTAGATGCAGATTACTACTTCGCTGGTTGGTATCTGGATTCTCGTTTTGAGAAGCCAATCTCGGACTATGTAGAGGCATCCAATGCGGATGCAATTGGAATGACCGTTTTGGATACCGATCAGCTGGCAGATGCAAATCTGATGACGAATCAGAATTTGTATGCAAAGAGAACCTATAATGTTTCCTTCGATGCTAACGGAGGTTTCATTGAGGCGAAGGATAAGACGCTTAAAGATTGCGTACGTGGCGTAACCTATAGAACCGATAACACTGCAAGCAGAACAGGTTACACGCTTCGTGGATGGAACAGCAGTAAGGAAGAGGCAAATCTTGGAAGAACACAGTATGGTGTAAATGCCGGGTTTAATAACTTGCCGGATCGCTTCCATGAGAAAGACATTACACTCTATGCGGTATGGTCTCCAATTACTTATAGCATTGCTTTCAATTCCAATGGTGGAACGATTCGAAATGCTGTTTCCAGATATACGATGGAGACAAATCCCTTTGCTCTTCCTGATGAGAACGATGCCAATAAGGACAATCAGAATATCTACCGTAATGGATATATCTTTGGTGGATGGTACACCAGCCCGGATTTTGGAGCGGATGAGGATGAGCATCTTCTTTCCGCTACCGGATCTGAGAAGTATCTGAAGCAGGCTGTTACCAAAATTAATCCTTCTGAGATGGTGGATTATGTGGATGGAACAACCCTTCGTCTCTATGCGAAGTGGACACCTATTGAGTACACGGTGAACTACTATAAGGATGCTGAGGCAAGCTCTGCTTCATATTCTGAAAAGGTAAAGTACGATGAAAATCGTATGTTCTACACAGGAATCATGAATCCCGGTTATGCAATCAACGGATGGCATACGGATAAGCATGAAGCTTCTCTTGGAAGAACAAAGTATGGTGCAGGTAATACCTATAGAAATCTGAGTGCTGTAGATGGTGATGTAATCAATCTCTACGGCGTATGGACTCCTAAGGCTTATACCATCGTATATCACTACAATGGTGGTAGCAGAGTGTCCGGTAAGACTTATCCGACCAGCGTCAACCTGTCAAAGGGTGGCGTAAAGATTGATGCTCCTTACATTCGATACAATTACTTTGTGGGGTGGTATCTGAATAATCCGGGAACGGATAAGGAAGAGTGCAAGCTCTCTAAGGAGGGAAAAGTATCTACTCTGGATCTTGAAACTCTCCGGAAGGTTAAGCTTTATAACAATGACAGCATTCAGCTCTATGCCAAGTATGAGGGCCAGAAATATAATCTGACCTTTGATGCAAATGGTGGCGATTTTAAATCTGTGAAGGATGAGGAGAAAGGTCTTGTTACTGATAAGGATCCGAACGGAGAGCAGTGGAAGAATCTTTCTGCGACGGATAAATATACCTTACCTGGTGGTGATTGTGTGGCTCGTCCCGGAGCTAAGTTCCTGGGATGGGATAAGAATCCTAATGCGACAAGTCCTAAATATAAGTCAGAAGGAACGATCGCAGATGAGATTATTGAAGGTGTAGAGAATCCTGAAAATATAACTCTCTATGCAATCTGGAGCGCATATACCTACAAGGTAAATTACCAGTGGAACGGTGGTTCTAAGAATGCTTCTAAGAAGTATCCGGATACATTTAATGTAAAGAGTAATGAATACATTGAGATTCCTGCACCTCAGGAACGTACCGGATGGATCTTCCGCGGCTGGCGTCTGAATACCCATGACGATAAACTTGCGATGGAAGAAGATAAGACCACAAAGATTCCGGTACAGGATCTGATTGATCAGGATGAACTTGACGACATTACTCTGTATGCCGCATGGGAAGAGAAGACCTATAATGTTGCCTTTGATCTTAATGGTGGTAAGTATATCGATGAGAGCTATAATCCTACATTGAATGGTCCAAACAGAAACAGTAGCGTTTCACCTACTGAAAGTTGGACTCATCTGAAGTACTCTAAAAACTACTATCTGCCCAAGGCGGAAGGTCTCTATTTTGAAAAGGCTGAAACCAAGGTGGTTGATGGGGCTCCGTCTGTTGAGACGAAGTACCTGGTACTCACCGGATGGACTCTGTCTGATGATAAAGCAACGGTTTATAAGCCGGGGGCTGAAATCAAGCACAAACCTATTGCAGATGGTGATGTAGTTGATAATGATGCTGTGACCGATACCTATAAGGCGGTATGGAGTGAGACGACTGAACTGGGAGTAACACTTACCAAAGCACAGGGTAGAGGAACAGACGCTGCCAGTGATCCAAATAATGCAGAATATATTGCTGAAATTCAGAGTTATATTCCTGATCAGATTGCAGCTCGTGGTGACTTAACTGCTTATCAGCAGAACAAGAATCTCTACATTGATGTTGAAGCTGCAGTATTTGGAAGACAGCAGTCTGTGGATTCTAAATACTATCTTGTAACCACGAATCAGTCTACCGGTAAGCCGGAATACTATATTCCGAATAAGGATCTTGATCAGTTTTCCATGGATGGAAATCCTCAGAAAATTAAGTTCAGCATTCCTCTGATTAATTACTTCAGTGGTGTTCTCTATTATCGTCAGTGCATTGCTTATCGAATTGATGGTAGTGGTAAACTGACGGGCGAGAGAGTGTATCTGAGACCTGCTATGGACCAGTTTGCGCTGGCAACCAATGTGGGCACTACAGAGACGCCTAAGTTTAATGTAGTAAGTAACAAGAAGTATGTTGCAGATTCTGCAGCACTTTCCTACCGTCGTGACTACGATGGAGGTGATACGGTAAAGGGTATCCAGGGTGGCGAGCATATTATTGATGCTAGTGGACATAAGGTGGAAAATGATCTTGGTGTCAGCCATGTATATCTGAACCTCTACATGTCTCAAGTAGTTAATCCGAATGCAAAGGATAGCCCCGGACTCTATGAATACAACGGAAAGAAATACACCTTTAATTCCTTGGGCGCTTACCTGTCGACCATACGTGTATGTAACGAGCATGATATCAGTGTTACTCTTCAGGTAATGCTGGATTGGAACAGCATGAGTCAGTCCATCCATCACAATGCAAGAAGCTATGGGCATCAGCTCTATTCCTGGGAAAATGAACAGCAGGCCGGTCGTGAGACGGTTGAAGCTGCATTCGCATATCTGGGTGAAAAATTTGGTGGATTGAATACCAGCGAAGATTGGATGGAGCTTGCTGAAACTGTACCCAGAGCAAATTATGCTCGGAGTGACAGCCATGTAAATGATGGACAGTGTTTTGTGTCCAACTGGATCCTTGGTAACGAGATTAATTCCAAAAATGTATATCAGTACAGTGGCGGAATGAGTACTCAGCAGTTCTTTGACTCTTATGCCCAGACCTTCCGTACCTTCTACAGTGGAATTAAGAGCGTAAATGGTGGAGCACATGTTTACATCTGCCTGGATCATTGCTGGAACAGTGCTGATTATGGATACTCCAGTAGGTATTCTATGGATCAGACAGCAATGCGTCTGCAGGAATATGATCCCACCTGTGAATGGGATGTGGCATTCCATCCTTATGCTAACCCGCTTACTACAACAGATTTCTGGAATAACAGCGGTGTATGGCAGGGAAGCGGAACTTCCTACATCAATATGTATAACCTGAATGTACTCACAGATTATATTCAGGCAAATTATCCTCTCCGTGATGAGAAGGGGAATGATACCGGTGCAGAGAGATTTGTCATTCTTTCCGAGCAGGGATATTCTTCCAACAATGGATACAGATTACAGGCATCTGCTTTGGCTTATTCCTACTACATTGCATCATATAATCCTATGGTTAAGGCATTTGAAATTCGTTCCTATCAGGATGATGCGAATGATGGAATCCTCTGTCTGGGTATAGCCGGTAAGGAAGCGTACAATGCATACAAGTATGTGGATGATCCTTCTGATACGGCTAAGACCTATATGAAGAACATGCATTATTGGACTGATGTCAGAGGCGGGGCAGCCGGTTGGCAAGACCTCCGGATCCCCGGCTATGACGGTTCCGAAAGTGAGGTGAACCGATACATCTATAAGGATGATATGGTTTACCACAACGATGTCTATGAGGCTAAGGTCCCTTAAGGACAGATTCACAGAATCAAAGTAAATGAAAACATCTCCGCACCTTACTTCCGGCAGCGGGGATGTTTTTTTGGTTATAACTTGCGAAGCGTGTGACGTCAGGAGGTCATTACATATCAGATTTACAAAATCTGAGAATTAAACCCTACAGATTCCTATACATGTCGTATAATTTCTATATGATTTCTGCTATACTAACCCTGTTAGTCTATGAAACATATGAAATGTTTCACTGAATTAGAAGGGGAGAATGAATATGAAACAGTTAGGTCAGGCACTTCTTGGTTTTGTGCTGGTAGTTATTGGATGCATTGTCTTTTTAATGAACATTCATGTATCAAGTTTTTCCTTTTTCTGGAGATATCGTAATGTGAATGTAGGTGCATTCCTTCTGATCCTTGTGGCTATTTCCTTTATTACCTTGCTTGTGAAGTACAACAAGCTGACGGTAGGTGTTTTCTGGTCCTTGGTTGCTGTTTTCTTTATCACGATTATCCTGAGCCTGGACTTCTACATTACCTATCTCAGCGCATTTGAATTGGTGCTGATCATTGGTACGATCTGCGTAGGTATTGCACTTCTTCTGAAGAGCCTTGTATTTACCAAGGGGATGAAGGAAGAGGATAAGGATCCATATCTGAAATAAGGAAGGCTACGTCCGGCCTTATTCGTAAAAATTATGGTTACAAGCGGCATGTCCGTTCATTTATTTTTCGAAAGAAGCTATATATGTCTAAAATCACCTGTTACCGCGGTCATATCCGCAACTGGGAAGCATTGGCTTCCGAATTGAACATTGATGCTAAGTCTATGAGTCGTGAGGCTCGCGAGGAAGCAATCCTTCTGGCTGCTTATGAAGCATGGCATGAGGACATGGGTAATCATCTTCACGGCATGTTTGCTCTTGCCATCGAAGACGGAGACAAGATCTTCGCCCTTCGTGACCAGTTTGGTACCAAGCCTTTCTACTACTACATCACTGAGGATGGAAAACTTCTCTACGGCACCTATATCAGAGACATTCTGACCCAGCCCGGCTTCGAGAAGAAGCTGAACGAGAAGATGCTTCAGCTCTACTTAAGCCTTACCTATGTCGCCGGGGAAGAGACCTTCTTCGACGGCATCATGAAGCTGATGCCCGGACAGTTCATGATCTTCGAAAATGAAGAGCTTTACATCGAAGAGTACTGGTCCCCGGACTTCGCCCATCCCGATGAGATCGCAGAAGAGAAGGAGTCCCTAGAAGACTTCGCGGACGAGATCCACGAGACCATGCAGCAGATGTTCCGTGAAGTGAAGACTCCTGATGAGAAGGTGGAATCCTTCCTGTCCGGTGGTGTCGATTCCTCCTATGTCTTCGCTCTGTCGGATGCTGAGGAAGCAGATACCTGTGGTTATGAAGAAGCCAGATTCGATGAGTCTTATCTGGCAGCCGAGACTGCGAAGAACCTGGGACGTAAGCTGAACAGACTCTGTGTAGAGCCGGAAGACTATTTCGCAGTTGTTCCTGATGTTATGCGTGATATGGAGCAGCCTCTGGGCGATGCTTCTGCAATCGTATTCACCCTGGGATGCCGCGCGGCCGCAGAACATACGAAGATCTGCTACTCCGGAGAAGGCTCTGACGAGATGTTCGGTGGTTACAATATGTACCGCAATGCGGATCGCTATGGTGAGAATCTTCCCAGCTTCTATGTCGGCAATACCAATATCATGAAGGAAGATATGAAGGAGAAGATCCTGAAGAATTATGATCCTTCTGTTCTTCCGATCCATCTTGCCAAGGATATCTATGAAGAGACCGAAGGCTATGACTATCTCTCCCAGATGCAGGAAGTAGATATCCGTATCTGGCTGGAAGGTGATATCTATCTCAATGTCGATAAGATGTCTACCGCAGCAGGCCTCGAGATCCGTATGCCCATCACCGATACCAGAATGTTCGACATCGCAGCTCGTCTGCCCAGAGAATTCAAGGTAAATGAAGAGCAGAACAAGGTCGCTTTCCGTACGGCCGCTGCCAAGGTGCTTCCGGAAGAAGTTGCCTTCCGGAAGAAGTTAGGATTTATTGTTCCCATCCGTATCTGGATGGCAGATTCTAAGTATAACCAGGATGTCGTTCGCCTCTTCCACAGCGACATCGCTGAGAAGTTCTTCCATGTAGATGAGATCAACAAGATCTTCGATGCTTATGTAGGCGGAGATTCTGATCTCTGGAGACAGGTATGGACCATCTACACCTTCCTGGTATGGTATGAGATCTACTTTGTGAAGAATGAGATGCGCGAAGCATAAGACAACAGATATTCTTCCAGGAAGAATAGAAGGAGATATATATGAACTACGGCGCTATCAAATATTGTGATATCGCAAATGGTACCGGTGTTCGCACCAATCTCTTCGTTTCCGGTTGCACCCATCATTGCAAGGGCTGCTTCCAGCCGGAGACCTGGGCTTTCGACTATGGCGAACCTTATACCCAGGAGATTGAAGATAAGATCATCGAGTCGCTCGAACCTGATTACATTGAGGGTCTGACCATCCTAGGCGGCGAACCCATGGAACCTATCAATCAGGTTGAGATTGTAAAACTTATCAGAAGAGTTAAATCAGAACTTAATAATAAATCTGTCTGGATCTATACCGGTTACACTTATGAAACAGACCTTGCAGATGCAAACGGCAAGGCCCACTGCAATGTAACGGATGAGATCTTAGATCTTGCGGATGTCTTAGTGGATGGAGAATTCGTGGAAGAACTGAAGGATATCAGCCTTCTCTTCAGAGGATCTTCCAACCAGAGAATCCTTAATCTGAAGGAAATCAGAGGCCAATCCCGCAATGGTTAAGGTGCAGAGGATTATCTAGAGAATAGTTATAGCATTTTGGTTTCCAAGTGCTATAATAAGAGTTGGAAATTCGGTAAAGGGGTTTCCAGGGGGAAGCGAAGTCGTGACCGGGGGACTAGAGTGTCACGGCTTCATGCACCGCCCTTGATCGATGAATGGCCTAAATGGGAAACATTGTATACAAGACTTGAAATCCTGTTAGCGGATGGTAGAATAGGTATGACTTCGGTTAATGACCGGAAGTCAGGCCTTTTTTTGTGGTTTATCCAGCAGATATCTCTGCTGTTTGTAACAAATCTGTTCTGCTTTGGCAGTTCAGATGGATTGTGTATGAATAAGGAGAAAACACATGTCAGAATTCGGATTTGGCGCAATGATCGACCAGCTGAAGAAGAACCCCAAGACCATCGTATTCACCGAGGGCGCAGATCCTCGTATCCAGGAAGCAGCATCCCGCCTTCTTGCAGCGAACTTCCTTAAGCCCATCCTCGTAGGCGACAGGGCTGAGATCGAAGCAGCAGCAGAAGAGAATGGTTACAACATCCGTGGTGCTGAGATCATCGATCCTAAGAAATACGATCGTATGGATGAGATGGTAGACATGTTCTGCGAACTTCGTAAGTCTAAGGGTGTTACCCCTGAGCAGGCTCGTGAGACTCTTTCCGCAGCCAACTACTTCGGTACCATGCTGGTAAAGATGGGTATTGCAGACGCACTTCTCGGTGGCGCAACCTATTCCACCGCTGATACCGTTCGCCCCGCACTTCAGCTCATCAAGACCAAGCCCGGCAACAGCATCGTATCTTCCTGCTTCATCCTGGTACGTCCTTCCGCTACCGGTGAGAACGAAGTTCTTGCCATGGCCGACTGTGCAATCAACATTCATCCGACGGAGGACGAGCTTGTTGAGATCGCTGGCGAGACCGCAGAGTGTGCTAAGAAGTTCGGTGTTGATCCTCAGATCGCATTCCTTTCCTACTCTACTCTTGGATCCGGTAAGGGCGAAGACGTTGATAAGGTCCGTAACGCTTGCGAGAAGGCAAAGGCTAAGTATCCTGAACTCTCCATTGATGGTGAGCTTCAGTTCGATGCAGCTGTATCCCCTCGTGTAGCAAAGACCAAGTGCCAGGGCAGCTCTGTTGCGGGCCATGCGAACACCTTCATCTTCCCTGACATCAACGCAGGTAACATCGGATACAAGATTGCTCAGCGTCTTGGTAACTTCGATGCATACGGCCCGATTCTTCTGGGTCTGAACGCATCCATCAACGATCTGTCCCGTGGATGCAACGCTCTGGAAGTTTACTCCATGGCGATCATCACCGCAGCTCTTGCATAATTCCTTCGGAGATGTAAGGCCTGCCCTGTCGTAGGTTATACAATATAAGGCTACACATGCTCTCTTACAGGGGTGATATGCTACCCGTCAAGAGGACAGTGAATAATGAAAAAGTTTCGTACCGCCAGTCGTGTAATCGGCTGGCGGTATTCTTATGCAGCCGCATAATAGCTCGATTTGATAAAATCATAAGGAAACCCAAATAGAAATATAAGTTTTGTTTTGATATAATATCATCGTTCTGTTCTGCTCTATATTTTCCGAAGGAGTCACGAATGCAGTTAGCATTAACGATTATTCTTAGTATTGTACTGATCATATGGCTGGTGGGATTTGTCTTCTCCCTTATATATATGAAGATGAGCTTCCGATCCTTTGAGATGGATCCGAATACCCTCCTCCCGAGAGACAGTTATTATCCTGATCTTGCGGTACATGAGACGACTTTCCTGTCAGAGGGAAATCGTCTGAAGGCTAAGATCTATGGCAAGGGTGACAAGGGACTTGTGATCTTCTCCCATGGAATCTGGTCCGGTCCGGAAGAGTACCTTATGCTGATTCGCTATCTGGTGGATCAGGGCTATACTGTTTTCGCTTATACCTATACTTCTTATAATGGCTCCGAAGGCAGCTGGGCCAAGGGGCTTCCCCAGTCCCCCAAGGATCTGGATGCAGCCCTTACTTATGTGGATAACTGCATTGCATTCCGTGGTATGAAGAGAATCCTTGTGGGCCACTCCTGGGGTGGATACGCAACGACGGCAGGTCTTGCCTTCAATCATGATATTGTGGCCGCTGTCAGCATCTCCGGCTTCAATGATGTTATGGAGATTACCATGGATGTGGCAAAACAGGTGGCGACCCCTTATGGCGCAGCCCTTCTGAAGCCCCATCTTCTCTTCCTGAATCGTCTCTTCTCTGGTAAGAATTGGAGAAGAACTGCAGTGGAAGGTATCAATCATGCCAATATTCCGGTTCTGCTTCTGCATGGCGCAGAAGATGATTTCATTAAGTACAAGGTAAGTTCGATTCCGGCACATTGGGATGAGATCACCAATCCCTATGTGGAAGAACTGAAGATCGATGTTCCTGGTAGAAGCGGACATAACAACTTCTTCGGTACAGAGGATGCCAACAGCTATTCTGAAGAAGTGAACGGTGAGTGGAAGAAGCGCGAGAAGCAGATTCCCAAGCCCTTACGCATTGCCGAGAAGCAGGCTTACTATACGAAGATGGACAAGGACCGCGCGAATGTGATCAATGAGGACCTCTTCTCTCATGTGAGCGACTTCTTAGACCGCGCCCTTGCGGGCAAATGTAGTGCAGACCGTAGCGAAGCAGAACGCCGCTCGGTGATCACGAAGATGAGATGAGATACTCGGCATCACGTTATAAATTGCGGCGTGAAACCCGCAGGCCTGCCCGTGGAAGCAGTCAGTTCCATGAAAGATCGGATGCCGCTTGGCCTGTGGCATTCCGGGATGAATCTAAGGAGAGAATTGGTGAAGAAGGAACAGCGCTGGTTTATCAAGCAGAAGAAGGTCGATTTTCTTTCCATAGCAGAGAGACTTGGAGTGGACCCTCTTATCGTTCGTCTGATGACGAATCGTGATATCGAACCTGAAGATATGGAGTCCTACCTGCATCCGGTTCGGGAAGATCTTCATGATCCACATCTGTTACATGATGGTCAAAAGACTGCTGAATATCTTGCAGACGCCATCCATAGAGGGAAGAAGATCCGTGTGATCGGCGATTATGATATCGATGGTATTATGGCTACCTACATTCTGCACACTGCTCTTCTAAGGGTTGGGGCAGATGCTTCCTGGGCTATTCCGGATCGTATCCGTGATGGCTATGGACTGAATCCTGTACTGGTGGAAGAAGCAAGAGCAGATGGGGTAGAAGTGATCCTTACCTGCGATAACGGTATTGCAGCAGGAACTGCAATCCAGGTCGCAAGAGATGCGAAAATGACTGTTCTCGTAACGGATCATCATTCAATTCCCATGGAAGGAGAGGAAGAAGTTCTTCCGAATGCGCATGCGATTGTGAATCCCCATCTGAAGGATTGTCAGTACCCCTTTCCGGATCTCTGTGGTGCAGCGGTTGCCTGGAAGATCGTTTTCCTTCTCTATGAAGTCTGTGGCCTCGATGTGAATCTTGCCTGGGAGTACCTTGAGAATGCTGCTTTTGCCACCATTGGCGATGTGATGCCTCTGGTTGGCGAGAATCGTGCCATTGTAAAACTTGGCTTAGAGTCTCTAAAGCGTACGGAGAATATAGGAATGCGTGCGCTCTTCGAAGAGACCAAGACCGAGATGGAGGCTGTGAATTCCTACCTCATCGGCTATGTATTAGGCCCCTGTATCAATGCATCCGGAAGAATCGCTTCAGCCAGGCTTGGTGTAGAACTCTTAGAGTGTAGTAATCAGGCGGATGCGAAGTCGCTTGCGGTCGAACTGGTTAAACTGAACGAAGAACGCAAGGATATGACGAAGACAGGAACAGATCATGCGAGAAGCATGTCCGAAGAAGAGCCTTATGTGGGTGACAAGGTCCTTGTTCTCTATGAAGAAGGAATCTCAGAGTCTGTTGCCGGAATTGTGGCAGGACGGATTCGTGAGGAGAGCGGGAAACCAACCCTGGTTCTTACCAGGAGTGAGAACGATCCATGCATGGCCAAGGGAAGCGGCAGATCTATTCCGGCTTACTCCATGTTTGAACGACTGTCAGAGGCCAGAGATATCATGGATCATTTCGGAGGACATCCTATGGCGGCTGGTCTGACGCTGCCTATCGACAGGGTGGATCAGTTAAGACTCTTTTTGAACGAACATTGTGGTCTTACAGAGGATGATCTGATGGAAGAGGTCATGATCGATGCGAATATGCCATTCTCATATGTGCAGCAGCATCCGAATGTGATCAGCGAACTTAATCTCTTAGAACCCTTCGGTAATGGGAATTCGAAGCCGCTTTTTGCTCAGAAGGGACTTAAGGTCCTTCGGATGAAGACCATCGGTAAGGAGGGACAGTACCTGAAGTTTACATTGGGAGCGGAAGACGGTTCTAAGGTGGATGCTCTATATTTCTCCGACGGAGAGGGCTTTAAGAAGGATCTGATGGACCGATTCGGTGAAGAAGAAGTGAAGAAGGCAGAATGGGGCAAACCCAACCGGATCGAGCTGATGATGACCTATTATCCTTCCATCAACGAGTATAACAATGTGCGCACCGTGCAGGTAATCATCAATGATTACAGATTCTGATTGCCTGTAGTCGGGGCACGAGTCACTCTTGCAGACAGAGGCAAGAAACAGTAAAATTTATATGTTAAAAAGACTTAATTTCCTGGAAGGAGAATCTCTTGTTCGGCAAGAAGAAATCTCTAGAAAATGATGAAAAAGAACGCAGAGAAAACGCTGTTCGGCATGCGCTTGAGCTATCCGGAAGGACCTGCTCGGATCTTCTCTTAGATATTGATCAGGCTTCCATGCAGGCTTTCACCCACGGGGAAGAGCTGAAGAAGGCGGATGATTTCCGCAATCAGGCTGCAGCGGATCAGGAGAAGACCAAGGAGACTCTCCTTCGTGCGAGCGAGAAGACGGCTCTCTCTGGTGAGAGCCTGGAGCGTGAGCATGCGGCCCTGGAGTCGGCCAGTCAGGCTCTAAGGCAGGATAAGGATGCTGTGACAGAGATGATCGAGAATGGTCGTCATTCCACAGATATCGCCAAGAATCTCTTCGCCTCGGCGGATTCTCTTAAGGATCGTGCTCATGCGATGACAGAGACCGTGGACCAGATGGAAGTGATGGGGAGGAACATGTCCGTTCTCGCTCTCAACAGTGCCATCGAGGCAGGACGTCTGGGCGCGGGGAGTGAGCGATATGTACAGGCTGCTGAGCAGGTTCGTAATTATGCAGAGCAGTATGGCACGGCAGCTCGTGAGATCGGTGTGACACTGAAGGAACTAAACGAAGCCTTCGAGTCCCTGACGGAGACCTGCAAGAGGGTAACAGACCTGCAGATGAAGAACAGTGTTCTTCTGGGCAAAACCCTGCAGAGACTGACGGATGATGAGAATGCTGCAAGGAAGGCAATCACATCTCGTGAGGACATGGAGACGATTGCTTCCCTTCGTGCAGAGATGGAAGAACTTCTGGCACTTCGGGAAGAGACATCTTCCTTACTCTCGAATCTGAAGGAAGAGATGGATAAGACCGGCGAGGGCCTCATGGAAGGTCGTAGCACCTGCCAGAATATGGAAGAGCGTGTGAAGAAACTTCAGGAGAGCCTGAAGGAGACAGCAGAATAAGGGGGATACTATGGCAGTAAGAGAAGAGTATTATTATGAGTCTTCGGATGATCAGAAGACCAGAATCCATGCAGTGAAGTGGACACCGGAAGATGGTAAGATCCGTGGTGTATTACAGATCTGTCACGGAATGCAGGAATATATCGATCGTTATCAGGAATTCGCTGAATTCATGACCTCTCAGGGATTCGCTGTCGTAGGACATGATCATATCGGTCATGGACAGTCTGTGGCTTCTCGTGAGGAACTTGGTATCATGCACACGGATCATCCTGCTGAGACCATGGTAGAGGATATCTTCAAGAACTTCCTGATCAACAGAGAGCAGTATGCGAATGTTCCTTACTTCATTCTGGGTCATTCCATGGGCTCCTATCTTCTTCGTATGCTTCTGGTTCTGAAGGCAGAAGAACTGAAGGGTGTGAATGGTGCCATTATTATGGGTACCGGTACAGAAGATGATGGAACCATCAAGGCTGGTCGCATGGTCGTTAACATGGTAGGTGGCTTAAGAGGCTGGGATCATAAGTCCAAGTTCATTGCCAACCTCATGTTCTCCAAGCCTTATAAGCAGTATGATGTCACTGGCGCACATCCTGAGAACAGCTGGCTGTCGAAGAATGTAGAGAATGTCAAAGCCTATTATGCAAATCCTCTGGATAACTATATGTTCTCTGTGAATGGATATCGTGTGCTTCTTACAGCCACTCTTTTCGATAACCAGGTAGAGAATATTGCAAAGATGAACAAGGATATGCCCATCCTCTTCGTATCCGGAGACGGAGATCCGGTCGGTAACCTTGGTGTTGGCGTGAGAGAAGCGTATGTTCGTTTCGTTAAGAGTGGCATCAAAGATGTCTCCATGCATCTCTTCCATGGAGATCGTCATGAGATCTTAAATGAGACCGATCGTGAGCAGGTTCGTGCCTACATCATGGACTGGGTAGAGAAGCATATCTAAGAGAATAAGATCTAAGAGAAGCTTATCTAAGACTACACCTTACGACTGAGGAAGGCCCATATTTTCCGAAGGAAGATGAGATCTCCCTGACGGGCTTCGATCCGGCGACGGTTCTCTTCGGAGAAACCGACGTAGATGTTGTGGTTGGCTTCGGACAGATAGTCCATAATACCGTCGATGTCCGTCTTGGTGTTCTTAGGACAACGGATGTAGCGGTGACGCTCTGCATTGATATAGAGCGTATATGAGATGCTGAAGTGGTGCCAGAGAATCTTATGCAGGGTAGAGTACTTGTAGATCCAAAGGATGCGGTCGATGGGAACCAGAGCGACACCATCCTTGGTGGTTTCGATGAAGTAGTGCTCAGTGATGAACATATCCTCGGTTGCTAACTGGGGCAGGGTGGCGAGTTCATCTTCTGCTTCTTCGAGAATCTCCTTGGGATTACCATAGACACTGAGTCTTCGGATCGGGCGGGAGAATTCCGGCTTTATGATACTGATCGTTGAGATGAGAATCGTTACGACTGCCAGGGCGATGGAAATGAGAAGGAAGAAACGTAAGAAATCCGTCATCAGGCCATTGGCGTCACTCTCACTTAGCATATATGGGCTGACTGCATCGCGGATCCCGGCATCGTTCCAGGTGAGGTCGTGGGCCAGGTTGGTAAGAAGCATGTCCATAGCTTTGGAATCCCGGATGATGCGGTAGTCACCGGAAAGGCTCTCGATATAGCTAAGACCCATCTGAGAGGATCTGGGGGAGAGCAGGACGATAAAGCACTTACCTCCACGCATGGTGTAGTAATAGTAGCCTGTGGTGTTACCCAGGAAGTTTCTGGTATAGCCGGTGAAGTAGAGCTCTCGAAGATCTGCAGTCACGTACTTGATATTCTGATTGTACATGTTCTCCGGATCTACATCAGAAGTCATCTGCATGGGATGCAGGAGGCTTAAAATGGGGAAAAAAAAGGATAAAACAACAAGCCCTGCAAGAAAAATTAGTGCAGAGTTCCTCTTTCGTTTATAATAAGCTTGTATGCTTGATTTAATATGATTATCATTCGGTGTCATAGCAATAAGTATAGACCCGATTGTGATTTGTTGTAAAGGAAAGAGGAAGGATATGAGGGACGGTTTTTTAAGAGTCAGTGCCGTAACACCACATATGGCAGTTGCCTATGTACCTGCGAATGGAGAAGAAATCCGTGCACGTATGTTAGAGGCTGTTCAGGACGGGGCGAAGGTAGTTGTCTTCCCGGAATTATGCCTTACGGGATATACCTGTCATGATCTCTTCTTCCAGCAGACACTTCTGTCAGCTGCAGAGGAAGAATTAAAGAAGTGTGCCCACCTTACGGAAGAACTCGACGGCATCTTCTTCTTGGGACTTCCCTATCGTTATAAAGGAAAACTCTACAATGTCGCAGCAGCCATAAACCGTGGCAGAATTCTGGGCCTGGTTCCGAAGACCAATCTGCCCAACTACCATGAATTCTATGAGAGAAGACAGTTCACACCCGGTTTCCGTACTCCTGTGGAAGTGGAGATTGCCGGGCAGAAGACGAAAATGGGCACGGACCTTATCTTCAAGTGTGACTGTGTGAAGGAACTTCGCATCGGTGTAGAGATCTGTGAGGATCTCTGGGTTCCTGATCCGCCCAGTGTCCGCCATGCTATGGCTGGTGCCAATGTGATCGTTAACCTGTCTGCATCCAATGAGATTACCGGCAAGGCAGATTATAGAAGAAGCCTTGTAACCGGCCAGTCCGCAAGACTCTACTGTGCTTATATCTATGCATCTGCCGGCATCGGAGAATCCACCCAGGATCTGGTCTTCTCCGGACATGATCTGATCGCAGAAGCAGGACGTCTTCGCGTAGAGAATCCCAGATACAGAGAGGGCATCATCTCTTCGGAGATCGATCTTGCAGCCCTGACTGCTTATCGCAGTCAGATGTCTACCTTCGATATCGAAGAAGAGGAAGAGGAGATTCTCTTCACTCTGAGCGAGGAGGAGACAAGGCTTACTTCTCCGGTGGATCCGGCACCCTTTGTTCCCCATGATGAGAAGAAGCTGTCCCAGCGTTGTTCTGAGATTCTTGATATTCAGGCCTATGGTCTGAGAAAACGCCTGCAGCATACCTATTCCAAGAAGGCTGTGATTGGCATCTCCGGAGGACTGGATTCCACCCTGGCACTTCTGGTTACCGCAAGAGCCTTCGATCTTCTGAATCTGGACCGTAGCGGTATTATCGCTGTTACCATGCCAGGCTTTGGCACGACAGACCGTACCTATCAGAATGCGCTCTCTATGATCCGCTCTCTGAAGGCCACACTGAAGGAGGTGTCCATTGTTCCGGCGGTAAATCAGCACTTCTCAGACATCGGTCAGGATCCGGAAAAGCACGATGTAACCTATGAGAATTCCCAGGCTCGTGAGAGAACCCAGATTCTTATGGATATTGCGAATAAGGAAGGCGGCATGGTCATCGGTACCGGAGACCTGTCAGAACTTGCCTTGGGCTGGGCAACTTATAATGGAGATCATATGTCCATGTATGCAGTGAATGCCTCTGTCCCTAAGACTCTGGTTCGCTTTCTGGTTCGCCATGTTGCAGAGGAAGCGGATGCGGATCTGAAGAAGGTGCTCCTCGATGTATTAGATACACCGGTAAGCCCGGAACTTCTGCCTCCTAAGGATGGTGTGATCAGTCAGATCACAGAGGATCTGGTTGGACCTTACGAATTGCATGACTTCTTCCTTTACTATGTGATGCGATTTGGCTTTCGTCCCAGGAAGATCTACCGCCTGGCACAGAATGCCTTTGAAGGTGCTTATGACAGGGAGACGATCCTGAAGTGGATGAAGATATTCTATCGTCGATTCTTCAGCCAGCAGTTTAAGAGAAGCTGCCTGCCGGATGGGCCAAAGGTTGGTTCCGTTGCTCTGTCTCCACGTGGTGACTGGCGTATGCCTAGTGATGCAGTTTCTTCCATCTGGCAGAGAGAAGTAGAGGAACTGTCCTAAACAGGAAGTCTGATCGCTGTAAGGATGCGAAAAAGGTCTGTGAAGAACTTCTTCACAGACCTTTCTTAGATTATGTTTTACATTTCCCGAAGGGGTATTAGGCTTCGCTGGATAGATTCTTGGCCTCCGGCGTGGAACTTAAGCTGACATCGGAATCGAACTTCCTTGCAGTACGGAAGATCCAGCCGTTAGCAGGACCGTAGGTGATGATTCCAACCACAAGCTGCAGTGCGATACCAGCCATGAGGTCAATAATGGAATGTTGCTTGATGAAGAGGGTGGCGAGAAGGATCAGAATCATGAGGATGAAGGAATTCCTTCTGGCTCTCTTATGGGTACGGAAGAACTCGGTCTGGCACATTCCCCAATGCATGCCGATGGAATCATAGACATGAATGCTGGGCAGGACATTGGTCGGTGTATCTGTCATGTAGAGGAAAGCAACCAGTCGGGTGAAGATATTGTCTCTTGGCATTACCGTGGGTCGGATCGCAATGGCGTTGGGCCAGACGTAGGATACGATAATGAAGAGGGTCATGCCGATGGCAAGATTCAGTCCTAAGGGATAATAATATCTTCCGTCCTTTTTGAAGATGGTATAGGCGATGCCATAGGTCAGATATCCAAACCATGCCAGGTAGGGAAGAACGAAGATTTCGATAAAGGGAATCTTATCATCCAGTGAAGTGTTCAGATAATGGAAATTCGAGTCTGTGATGCATTCTGCCATATGGAAGAAGTAGAGATAGATGGGAATGTAGAGGAGCGTCAAAAAGCGCCATTTATGTTCACGCATAAATTGAAATAAGTACCGAATCTTAGACATTTTAAAATACGCTTTCATAACAAAATTGTGCCCCGAATACTTTAGCAGAGCATCTATGGAAAGTAAATGGAAAACATGGTATATTTCATTATATATTCTTTTTTGAATTTTGCTAGATTCTGTTCAATTGCAGGGGGACAGGTTAAGGCGAATGTATGGATTGCTTACATAATAGCAGGGGGCAATGATGAAGAAAAAATATACCGTGGGTGTAATGATCGGCAATATTCATACAGATCATCCGGGACGACTCTTCCGTACCATCTATAATGAGATGGAGAAGGTTGAGGATACGGAAGTCCATTATTATATTGGTACGGAGGCCGACAGTTTCCTCCGCGAGATATCAACGGCGGATTCTGACTTCGATTACCAGTACTATACCCTCTATGACTATTCCAGTTTTCTGAATCTGGATCTTCTCATTGTTGCTTATGGTTCCATTCATATCTATCACAGCAAGGCGAGCCATGAGGATTTTCTGTCCAGATTCCCTGATATTCCCATCATCTTCCTAGAGGAACCATCCCAGGGAGAAGAGAATGTCTATTCGATGATTGCAGATAATTATGGCGGTATGACCAAGTGTATCGAGCATCTGATTACGGTTCATGCTTATCAGAATATCGTCTTTCTGGCAGGCCCCGAAGGTAATACAGACGCGGAAGAACGCCTGGAGGCGTATCGGGATACCATGCAGGCTTATGGTCTCGAAGTGACGGAAGAGATGGTAGAGCATGGGGATTATTCGGAGAATGTGGATGCCCAGGTTGAGAGGCTCCTGGAGAACAATCCGGATATCGAAGCGATTGCAAGTGCTAATGATGAGATGACAGTTGCAATCTATAGAGTGCTGAAGAAGCATGGTCTTAAGGTGGGCGTCGATGTTGCCGTGACAGGCTTTGATAACATGGAGATGGCAAGCTATTGCAAGCCTGCCCTTACCACGGTATGGCAGAATACTGATGCCATGGGTAAGAAGTGCTGCCAGATGGCAAGACAGATTCTCGAGGGAGAAGAGTGTACTTCCGGGAAACTGCCTGTGGAACTGATTATCAGGGGTTCCTGCGGATGTGCTTATAACTCCAAGAATCTCGTGAATTACGGTACCATGAACTCTTTGCAGAGCAGAGATGTTATCGATGTTGTCTCCAGTCTGCAGCAGGTACAGCATCAGTCCTGGGTTGCACCTCTTTTTGCAAGAACTCTGATACAATCCACGGGCAGCCGTAAGGAATTCTTCCATCAGGTGGGAAATCAGCTCAAGCAGCTTGGAACCCGTTCTTCTTATCTCTTCTTACTGAAGAAACCGAGGGAAGTGGAGAAGGATTCTCCTCTGCGAGCACCGCGGGGGCTATATCTTGTCATGTCTCAGATAGGAAGTAAGATCGAAACCTATGAAGGCCATAAGGCGAAGAAGGTTTCCAGAGGCGGATTCGATCTGCTTTCGGGACAGGATGAGAATGCAAGACAGTATGTCTCTTTCCTTCTCTTTGATGGTAAGGTTCAGTATGGTGTTCTGAAACTCGAGATTCGGGCAGAAGATGCATCCATCTATTACATGGTTGCCCTTCAGCTCGGAATCGCGATTCGATTCCTGGAGATGTCCGAGATACAGGAAGAGTATCGTTATGAACTCCAGAAGCAGAATGATCAGCTGGAATTCGCTGCAACCCATGATGTTCTGACCGGAATCCTCAATCGTCAGGGTGTCTTCCATGAGCTCGAATCCTTTGTGCGTCTACATCGCAAGGATAAGATGATAATCTTCATGGCAGATCTGGACCATCTGAAACAGATCAATGATACTTTTGGCCATAGCGGTGGTGATCAGGCCCTTCTCCAGGTGGCAAAGACGCTGACAGAGAAGCTTGGTAAGAAGGCAGTTGTAGGAAGATTCGGTGGTGACGAATTCGCAGGAATTCTAGTCTCTAGTGGTAAGGATGCAATGCAAAAACTAGAGGATAGTATTCATGGCTCCTGTGAAGAGTTCAATGATATCAGTGAGCTGCCCTTCTATGTGAACATCTCCCTGGGTTGTGTGGAATTCGAATTCAATGAGAATGTAGATTTTCAGGAACTCTTAAAAGAAGCAGATGACAAGCTCTATGAAGCCAAGAAGAAGAGGAGAGCATCTGTGATCCGTGGAGAGATGAATGGATGAATCTCGATTGACAAGCATCAGTTCTTCTTTATAATAAGAAAGAATATGTAAATGGGGATTGGGGGGAAAGCAAGACACGCAGGAGGTGTCACTAAATGAAGCTTTTTCGTAATAAAAAGACGGCAATACCTGTCGCTATTCTCATGGTAATCCTGTTGGCTTACTTGGCTGTTTCAATCTATTTCAAGAGTCATTTCTATTTCCGAAGCATGGTAAATGGAGTGGAAGCTTCCGGTCAGTCTGCGGCTACAGTAATGCAGGAACTGAAGGATAAAGAGAGAGAGTATTCCCTTACCATCACAGATGCGGATGGAAATGAAACTCTTGTGCTTCCGGATGATGTAAAACTCGATGTTCAGGACGCGAAGGCAGATCTCGACAAATTGATCGCTTCCCAGAGTGGTTTTGGATGGGTGGGGGCCCTTATAAAACCGGTTTCTTATGAGAGCAAGCTTCTTGTCTCTTATGATGAAGGCGCGCTTTTACAGGTGATGAGCAAACTTCCGGCAGTAACGAATACGGATATCACTCCGACAAAAGATGCTAAGCTCGTATATGATGATCATGGCGCTAAGGTGGAACCTGAAGTCTATGGCAACGAAGTAGACTTAAAGGCACTGAAGAAGAACATGGGTGAGGCAATCACAAATATGACTCCGCGCCTTGATCTTACTGAGAGCAAGTCCTATGTTCAGCCTACTGTCTTCTCTGATGATGAAGCTTTAAATAAGAGTGTGGATGCTCTGAACGAGCAGATCTCCATGAATCTGACTTACGATATCGATGGTGATAAGGAAGTTGTCTCCAAGGAGACCATGGCTTCCTGGCTCAAGACCGATAAGAAGGGCAATCTCTCCTATGATGAGGATGCAATCCGCAAATTCGTCTCTGAGATGGCAGAGAAGTACAATTCGGTAGGTAAGCCCATGACCATTCACTCCGTGACCGGAAGTGATATCGAAGTTGGCGGCGGCTCTTATGGCTATAAGATCGATCAGGATGGCGAAGTAGAACAGTTGATGGAAGACCTCAAGGCCAAGAAGGATGTCTGCCGTGATTTCGTATATTCTCAGACGGCTTATGGCGGACGTAAGGGCCCTGGTAATCTCTACATCGAGGTTAACCGTACCGGTCAGCACTTCTGGGTCATCAAGAACGGCGAAGTTGTTCTGGAATCTCCGGTTGTTACCGGTAATCCGAATACCGGACATCAGACCCATTGCGGTACCTGGTATATCCAGTTCAAGAAGTCTCCCTGTGTATTAAATGGTGTGAACGACGATGGCACTGAGTACCATACCAAGGTTTCTTATTGGATGCACTTCTTCAATGGAGAAGGCTTCCATGATGCAACCTGGCAGCCTAGCTTCGGTGGTAACTTCTACCTGACCCGTGGCTCCCATGGTTGTGTAAACCTGCCTCTTAGCGTCGCAGGTAAGCTCTATGACATTGTTGAACCGGGTGTTCCTGTATTCATTTACGACCTGCCCGGAACCGAAGATACTACCTACGATCCTCAGACTGCACAGGCTATGATCGCTGCAATTGATCAGAATGCTCCTTATTTCGCAGCTCTGACCCCTGAGTCTTCTACCATGATGGCCCAGCTCTGGAGCCAGTGGAATGCACTGACACCCAACGCTCAGGGAATGGTAACCAATGCGCAGGCTCTGATTGATGCGCATAATGCAATGAATGCAATTCGTGCGGCAAATGGTATTCCGACGGATTGATCATAAGTAAGAGAAGTGGCATGCCTTTCTGCTCTTAAGCGGGAAGGCATTGCTTAAAACAGGGAAAAGAAAAAGGAAAAAGAAATGGGAAACTGGGAAGAAAACATAAGACGGGTGACACCCTATGTCCCCGGAGAACAGCCGAAACGTAAGGACATTATCAAATTAAATACCAACGAGAATCCCTATCCTCCTGCACCGGGAGTAGAAGAGGCTCTCCGTTCTTTTGACGTGAAGGAACTGCGTAAGTATCCGGATCCGAAGATCACGGAACTTGCAGATGCCATTGCATCTTATTATGAGATTGCACCGGAGAAGGTATTCGTAGGAATTGGTTCTGATGATGTTCTGGCAATGAGCTTCCTGACTTTCTTCAATTCGAAGAAGCCCATTCTCTTCCCGGATATCACATATTCCTTCTATGACGTCTGGGCGGATGAATTCCGGATTCCTTATGAGACCATTCCACTTACGGATGATTTCCATGTGAATATCGCGGATTATCAGAAGGAGTGTGGCGGAATCGTTCTTCCCAATCCCAATGCGCCCACAGGTGTGACAGAGGGAAGAGATGCATACGAGCAGCTGGTGAAGGATCATCCGGACTGTATTGTGATCATCGATGAAGCCTATGTTGATTTCGGCGCAGATTCCATGCTGCCTCTGATTGATAAGTATGATAACCTTCTCGTGGTGCAGACCTTCTCGAAGAGCCGCGCCATGGCAGGAAGCCGCATCGGTTTTGCCATGGGTAACCCCAAGCTGATCTCTTATCTGTCGGATGTGAAGTATTCCTTTAATTCCTATACCATGGATGCCATCACCATTCGCCTGGGAGCAGCAGCCATTTCGGATAAGGCATATTTCGAGGAAGGGCTTCGCAAACTTATGGCAACCCGAGAGTGGACGAAGAAGGAATTACGTCGGCTTGGCTTTACATTTGGCGATTCGAAGACCAACTTCATCTTCGCAAAACATGAGAAGATCAGTGCCAAGGAACTCTTCATGGACCTGAGGGAAGAGGGTATCTTCGTACGTTACTTCGAGAAACCCAGAATCAGCGACTATCTTCGTATTACAATTGGTACGGATGAAGAGATGAAGCGTTTCATCGAATTCACGGAAGGCTGGCTTATGAAGAAGGGTTGTCTCTCGTAAGAAGGAAAGCGTACAGCACTGAGAGATCAAAAGAATTGGTTAGGAGTTTTTATGGACGTTATTGTACAGTGGTTTGCAAATGGTATTGGACAGTATGTTCCCGCAGAGCTGGTGGTATTCATCATCTCCCTTATGCCGCTCTTAGAGTGCAGAGGTGGTCTGATTGCTGCATCGCTCCTGCAGGTTCCTCTGCTTCGTGCGATTCCTATCTGCGTCATTGGTAATATCATTCCCATACCCTTTATTCTGCTCTTCATTAAGAAAATCTTCCACTGGATGCGTAGGTTCAAGATCTTCCGTCCCCTGGTAGATAAGTTGGAGGCACGCGCCATGAAGAAGTCCGGATCTGTATCGAATGCAGAATTCATGGGTCTGCTTCTCTTTGTCGGAGTTCCTCTTCCTGGAACCGGCGCATGGATGGGCTCTCTGGTTGCAGCTCTTCTGGAGATGGATACAAAGAAGGCGGTTGTTGCAGAGCTTCTGGGCGTCGCAATGGCAACCACCATTATCTCCATCCTCTTCTATGGACTGCTGGGCGCAGTCATGCACTAAGAGAGGTGAGCATCATGTATGAGAAGAGAGAAGTGCAGGGGGATTGTAATACCTGCAATAACTTCGTCTACGATGAGGAAGATGAAGAATATTACTGTGAGATGGAGATGGATGAGGACGATTACGTTCGTCTGGTGACCGGCCACTATAAGGCTTGTCCTTATTACCAGTCGAATGATGAGTACCGCATCGTAAGACATCAGATGTAGGAAGATCAGGAGCACGACAGAGGTCGTGCTCCTTTTTCGTATAGAGGATAATATATCTCAAACTTCCTGTTGACAAGAAATCAGAATGCTCATATAATCACTTCGTAAGGTAAAACCTAGTAACTTACTAGAGTTATAGGGAAATAAAACGGAGGGCATATGAAAACTGAAAAATACGTATTCCGATGTTGCCTGGATTCTTACCCTTTCTTCCGAGCCTGTAAGTAAAGGAAAAAAACAGGAAAAAGATATTAGAATCAAATACGAAATAAGGCTTTGGATAGAAACAAAGGATAGAGATGAAATAGAATTGTTTTAGACACAGTAGATGTCTTAGAAAAGGATAATCATCATGGCAAAATATGTTAACAGCACAATCGAACTCATTGGAAATACTCCCCTTTTAAAGGCGGATCGTTATGCAGCAGCTGCAGGCGCAAGCGATGCAAATATCTTCGCTAAGCTTGAACTCTTCAATCCCGCTGGTTCCGTTAAGGATCGTATCGCTCTGAACATGATTGCTGATGCAGAGGAGAAGGGAATTCTGAAGCCTGGTGCAACCATCATCGAGCCGACTTCCGGTAACACTGGTATCGGTATTGCAGCAGTAGCTGCTGTTAAGGGCTATCATGCAATCCTTACTCTTCCGGACACCATGTCTGTTGAACGTAGAAACCTCCTGAAGGCTTACGGTGCTGAACTTGTTCTTACCGAAGGCGCTAAGGGAATGAAGGGTGCGATTGCTAAGGCAGAAGAGCTGAAGGAGTCCATCCCCGGTTCTGTTATCTTAGGCCAGTTCGACAATAAGGCGAACGCAGAAGCTCATTTCAAGACCACTGGTCCTGAGATCTTCGAGCAGACCGAAGGTAAGGTTGATTACTTCATTGCTGGTGTAGGTACCGGCGGAACGATTACCGGTGTTGGTCAGTACTTGAAGTCTAAGAACCCTAATGTTAAGATTATCGCTGTTGAGCCTGCAAACAGCCCCGTACTCTCAAAGGGAACCGCAGGACCTCATAAGATTCAGGGTATCGGTGCCGGATTCGTTCCTGCAGTTCTTGATACCAAGATCTATGATGAAGTGATTACCATTGAGAACGAAGATGCATTCGAAGAAGGCAGACGCTTCGGTCATACCGAAGGCGCGCTGGTTGGTATCTCTTCCGGAGCAGCTCTGAAGGCGGCTACCATTATCGCTGCAAGAGAAGAAGCAAAGGGTAAGAATATCGTTGCTCTGCTTCCGGATTCCGGAGATCGTTACCTCTCCACCGCACTCTTCGCTGAATAATTCAGAGGCACAAACTCTCTGAATGGGAAGATTATTGAATCAGGAGTTAATTAATGAGGATTTCGACCAAGGGCAGATATGCCATGCAACTGATGCTGGATCTGGCACGCTATAATACCGGTGAGCCGATCAGCCTGAAGGATATCTCGAAGAGACAGGAGATCTCTGAGAAGTATCTGGAACAGATTATCTCTCTTCTTAATAAGGGCGGATTTGTTCGTTCCGTGCGTGGAGCTCAGGGAGGATATCTTCTGAACAGAGATCCGAAAGACTATAAGGTAGGAGAAATCCTTCGTATTACAGAGGGTGACCTGGCTCCGGTAGCCTGCCTGGATCAGAATTCCATGGAATGCGAGAAGAGAACCGGTTGTGCAACCGTTCGCCTCTGGCAGATGATCGATGACGCTGTAAGCTCTGTTGTGGATAAGGTAACCCTACAGGACCTTCTCGACTGGAGTGCAGATGCAGCGGATACTTATGTAATATAAATAGAATAAAAGTATGCCAATGTTTTTTATGGCCCCATCCGCGCGGATGGGGCTTTTCTTATTGCTTTCATGCAAAATATTTGGCTATAAACATGTCCTATAGCCAAGATTAGTTTTCAAGTATTAGTCAAGAACCGAATTTTCCGATAAGATATGTCTTGTAAACAAGAGATGCGAAAGATCTCAGGCAGAGGAAGAGGAGAAGAGACATGAGAGTAGTACACAGTGACAACCGAATCTTCTTGTTCGACATCATGTGTCGAATGTGCAGCAAGAGCCGAATGTGAGACCTTCCTTCCGGGAAGCCTCCCGGAAGAGAAGATAAGATATAGAAAAAGAAAGAGGAAAATATTATGGCACATCTTAATGAAAGAGCACTCAAGTTTGAAACAATCGCAATCCACGCAGGACAGGAAGCACCGGATCCCGCAACTGACGCAAGAGCAGTTCCCATCCATCTCTCTTCCTCCTACGTATTCCGTAACAGCCAGCATGCAGCTGATCGTTTTGGTCTCCGCGATGCAGGTAATATCTACGGAAGACTTACCAATCCTACCCAGGGCGTATTCGAAACCAGAATGGCAGCTCTTGAGGGTGGTGTAGCAGCTCTGGCAGTTGGCTCCGGTGCAGCAGCAGTAACCTACGCAATCGAAGCACTTGCAAAGGCTGGCGATCACGTAGTATCAGCTAAGAACATCTACGGTGGTACCTACAACCTTCTGAAGCACACTCTTACCGAGTATGGCATCAGCACCACTTTCGTAGATCCTGACGATCTGGATGCAGTTCAGGCAGCATTCCGGCCCAACACCAAGCTCCTCTTCATTGAGACTCTTGGTAACCCCAACTCTGAAGTAGTTGATATCGAAGCCTTGGCAAACCTTGCTCATAAGAACGGTGTACCCCTGGTAATCGACAGCACCTTCGCAACTCCTTACCTGGTTCGTCCCATTGAGTATGGCGCAGATATCGTAGTTCATTCCGCAACCAAGTTCATCGGTGGTCATGGTACCGCAATCGGTGGAGTGATTATAGATGGTGGCAAGTTCGACTATGCTTCTTCCGACAAGTATCCTTGGCTCACTGAACCCAACGCATCTTACCATGGTGTTTCCTTCGCAAAGGATACTGCACCTGCAGTTGTAGCTACCTATATCCGTGCAATCCTTCTTCGTGATACCGGAGCAACCCTCAGCCCTGTACATGCATTCGTATTCCTTCAGGGTCTTGAAACTCTCTCTCTTCGTGTTGAGAGACAGGTTGAGAACGCAGTGAAGGTTGCAAAGTTCCTGAAAGAGCAGCCCCAGGTTGAGTCCGTATCTCATCCCGCTGTATCCGATGACCCCAGGCAGCAGGAACTCTACAAGAAGTACTATCCCAACGATGGTGGCTCCATCTTCACCTTCAATATCAAGGGTGATGCTAAGACCGCACAGAAGTTCATCGATAACCTCGAGCTCTTCTCCCTCTTAGCTAATGTAGCAGATGTTAAGTCTCTGGCTATCCATCCCGCATCCACCACGCATTCCGAGGATAACGAGGAAGAGCTGAAGGAGCAGGGTATCGCTCAGAACACCATCCGCCTCTCCATCGGCGCTGAGAATGCAGACGATATCATCGAAGATCTGAAGACTGCATTTGAAAACCTTTAATTAATACCTTCCGAAAATAGTCATTTGACCTGCTGAGAGGCAGAAAACTCCTTTAACCAAAACCAATACACAATAGTAGAGAGCTGTGAAGAGAAGCCTAGGCGAATCTTTGCAGCTCTTTTCCTGCTCAGCGCATCTTCCAGGAGCAGCCTCCCCGAGCATCCTCCCTTTGCCCTTTCGCGCATCGCAAGGACTCTTGACGCATCATATATAATGGTGAGTGCAGTACCTGACTTAGATTCATGAATATGCCTGGGTAGCGCGCGAAGAATAAGAATGGAAGAGGAGACATATCCTTTGAACATGAACCTGATTACAAGCATAGAATCCCTCGAAAATGAAGAACGTCCCCATCTTGTGGTGGACATCCGTTCCGCGGAAGACTTCCATAAGGAGACCTACCCTAAGGCCAGGAATCTTCACTTTGAAGAATTCCCTTCGGATCCTGCGGAGATTATGAAGACTCTGACCTCTCTTGCAGAAGTCACCATCGACAATATGATGTTTGAGGAGGACAGACCCGCCCGCGTGCCAGTCTATCTTCTCTGCTATACCGGAGAACAGTCAGAGCGCATCGCTGAGAATCTGCAGAAGTACCATATCGAAGCATATTCCATCGAAGGCGGCTGGCAGTCCTACCTGAGACTGGAGATGAAGCGTCTCTTGGATGGGGTTGCACCCAAGGCAGAAGAGAAGCATGAGGAAAACTTCCCCACAGCAGACAAGGTCACAGCAGCCGATCCCACAGCAGACGACCCCACAGCAGACAAGCTCACAGCAGCCGACCTCACAGAAGAAGAACTTGAAGGTCTTAGTCATAAGCAGAAGAAATACCTTCGCATGTCTTATGCAGAGAAGGTCGAGCAGTCCATCCGCAAGAAGTTCAAGAAGACCATCTGGCGCAGATTCACCAAGGCGATCAAGGAATATGACCTGATCCAGCCGGGAGATAAGATTGCGGTCTGTGTCTCCGGTGGCAAGGACTCCATGCTCCTGGCCAAGCTCTTCCAGGAACTGTCCCGCCATGGCATTCAGAACTTCGAAGTGGTCTATCTGGTCATGAATCCAGGGTATAACGACATCAATGCAAAGACCATCGAGCAGAACGCAAAGAAGCTCAATATCCCGATCACCGTCTTCCATACCTCCATCTACGATATCGTCGCAGGCGATGCAGGGTATGACGGATCCGGATCTCCTTGTTATCTCTGTGCCCGCATGCGTCGCGGCTGGCTCTATCACAAGGCACAGGAACTCGGCTGTAATAAGATCGCACTCGGTCATCACTTCGATGATGTCATCGAGACGACCCTGATGGGCATGCTCTATTCCGGACAGATCCAGACCATGATGCCCAAGCTGAAGTCCACCAATTTCCCTGGCATGGAACTGATCCGTCCCATGTATTACATCCGTGAACAAGACATCATCCACTGGAGAGATTACAATGACCTGCACTTCATCAACTGTGCCTGCCGTCTGACCGAATCCTGCGCAAGCTGCGGTGGTACCGAGCAGGGCAGTAAGAGAGCAGAAGTGAAGCGCCTGATCGCTTTCCTCGAGAAGAGGGATGCCATGGTTGGCATCAATCTCTTCCGTTCCATGCAAAATGTGGCAATGCCCATGATCCTGGGATATAAGACCGCTGATGGCGTGCATCACAGCTTCCTCGACAACTACGACGATGCGAAAGCATCGAAGGAGGGGGAAGAGTAGGTCTCGCTTTACATTTCCCGAGGGGAGAAGTTGCGAATAATAGAAAAGGCCGTTATAATCAAGGATTGGAGGGCTTATGCCATGGAGATTGAGAGGAAATTCCTGATTCCGGTCCTGCCTGTGGACCTGGAAGAATATCCACATTACGGCATCGAACAGGGTTACCTGTCGACATCACCGGTTCTGCGCATTCGTGCGACGACCAAGCCGGTTCTCCCTACGGGAAATGTAGAGCGAACCCGTAAGATTGCAGCCAAGCTGCCGTCGGACGTGAGTGTGAACGAAGATACCTATACGGTTGTGTATAAGTCGGGTGGCCTGATGGCACACATCGAAGAGACCATGCCTCTTACCAGGGAATCCTATGCCCATCTGAAAACCAAGGCAGACGGCAAGGTGATCGAGAAGGTTCGTTATGTGATCCCCTTAGAGGATGGATATCGCATGGATGCTGACCGAAGAAGGGACGCAGGACTCCCTGCCCAGGATCCCATTGATCCGCCGGCCAAGGACCTGAGGATCGAGCTTGACCTCTTCCGGAATGTCGAAGAAGCAGATGGAAGCCTGCTTCAGATGGCTGAGGTGGAGTTCCCGACGGAAGAAGCAGCACTGCGCTTCATCGCACCGGACTGGTTTGGAAGAGAAGTGACGAACGATACCCGTTATCATAACAATACGATGAGCGAGCAGCTCTCGTAAGACAAGATGCAGACAAGAGAAAGGATATACATATGGCAAAGACAGCAATCTGTATTGCAGACGGCGTTGAAGAGATCGAAGCACTTACCGTTGTAGATCTTATGCGTCGTGCAAAACTTGATATTGATATGATCTCCGTTCAGAACAGAGGTCGTGCAATGGGTTCCCACCGCATTCAGTTCGAGTGCGACTATTGCCTGAAGGACATCGATCTGAATTCTTACGATGCCATCGTTCTCCCCGGAGGTCTCAAGGGCACAGAGAATCTCATGAATAATGTGAAGATCATTGATACCATTCAGACCTTCTTCGAGAAGGGAAAGCTGGTAGCAGCTATCTGCGCAGCACCTACCGTTCTTGGCAAGGCTGGCATATTAAGAGATAAGAAGGCAACCTGCTATCCCGGGATGGAGAATGGACTTCTGTCAGCGAAGGTAAGCTATGATCCCGTAGTGATCGATGGCAATATCATCACCAGCCGAGGCATGGGTACGGTCAATGACTTCGCCCTCGAGATCATCAGGTATCTCGCAGATGAGAACACGGCCAAGGAGATCGCGGATCGGGTGGTCTACAGCCATTTCGAACCCAGCGAAAGCTAAGGATAATTTAAGAGAACTTTCATAAATCTATGACATTGATTTAGAAAATTCCCTATGTTATAATTCATGAATGTGTGTATGGGGCCGGGTGTGTCCTATATGAAACCCCAAATCCAAGGAGGAAATCAGTAAAACAATGAGCGTACAGGTAGAAAAATTAGAACATAACATGGCAAAACTCACCGTTACGGTTGAGGCTTGTGCATTTGACAAGGCTATCGATCAGGCATACAACCGCGAGAAGAAGAACATTCAGATTCCCGGCTTCCGTAAGGGCAAGGCTCCCAGAAAGATGATCGAAGTTCATTACGGAAAAGAAGTGTTCTATGAAAGCGCTGCTAATATCCTGATTCAGGAAGAGTATCCTAAGGCTTATGATGAGTCCGGACTCGACATCGTATCTCAGCCTGAGATCAAGATTGTGACTCTTGAAGCCGGCAAGGATTTCGTCTTCACTGCAGAAGTAGCAGTTAAGCCTGAAGTGAAGCTTGGCAAGTATGAAGGCATCACCGTTACCAAGATCGACACCACCGTTTCTGACGAAGATGTTGATAAGGAAATCGAAGCTGAGAGAAACCGCAACGCACGTACCGTTAAGGTTGACCGCGCAGCTGAGCTGAAGGATACCGCTAACATCAACTTCGAAGGATTCGTTGATGATAAGGCATTCGAAGGCGGCAAGGGTGAGAACTATGACCTCGTTCTTGGTTCTCACAGCTTCATCGATACTTTCGAAGATCAGCTCGTTGGCAAGTCTGCCGGCGATGATGTAGAAGTTAATGTTACTTTCCCTGAAGATTATCAGGCAAAGGAACTTGCTGGTAAGAAGGCACTCTTCAAGGTTCACCTTAACTCCGTAACCGCTAAGGAACTTCCTGAACTGAACGATGACTTCGCTCAGGATGTGTCTGAGTTTGAGACTCTCGATGAGTACAAGGCTGATGTTAAGGCTAAGCTCGAGAAGACCAAGGAAGAGACCGCACGTCGTACCAAGGAAGAAGAAGCAATCGCCAAGATCGTTGAGAAGTCTGCCATGGATATCCCTGAAGCAATGCTTCGTACCCAGGAAGACAACATGATCAATGAGATGGCACAGAATATGGCTCGCCAGGGTCTGTCCATGGATCAGTACTTCAAGTTCACCGGAACCACTCTTGAGCAGCTCCGTGAGCAGGTTCGTCCTGATGCTGAGAACCGCATCAAGAATTCTCTCGTTCTCGAAGCAATCGCCAAGGAACAGAATTTCGAAATCACTGATGCTGACATCGATGAAGAGATCAAGAAGATGGCAGAGCAGTACAAGATGAAGTTTGAAGATCTGAACAAGAACGTTCGCGATTCCGATCGTGAGAGCATCCGTGAGGATCTCAAGATTCAGAAGGCAGTTGACTTCGTTATGGATAACGCAAAAGAGCGTGCCAAGGCTAAGAAGAAGGCTGCAGCTGATAAGGAAGAGTCCGATAAGGAGGACTGATCTTCCGTTAGTTTGGAGGGCTTATGGCAACAATTCCTTACGTAATTGAACAGAATTCCAGAGGAGAGCGGAGCTACGACCTGTACTCCCGCCTTCTCAAGGACAGAATTATCTTCCTGGGTGAAGAAGTTAACGAAACGACCGCACAGATCGTTATCGCAGAACTTCTCTTCCTGGAGTCTCAGGACCCTTCTAAGGATATTCACCTCTACATCAATTCCCCTGGTGGAATGGTAACAGCAGGTCTGGGTATCTATGACACCATGCAGTATATCAAGTGTGATGTCTCCACAATCTGTGTCGGAATGGCAGCATCCATGGGTGCTTTCCTTCTCGCAGGTGGTACCAAGGGCAAGCGTTTTGCACTCCCCAATGCTGAGATTATGATTCATCAGCCTTCCGGTGGCACCAAAGGTCAGGCAACGGAGATTCAGATTGCCGCAGAGAATATTCTGAAGACCAAAGAGAAGCTGAACCGTATGCTTGCAGCAAATACCGGTCAGCCTTACGAAAAGGTTTGCCAGGATACGGAACGTGACCATTATATGGATGCAGAAGAGGCACTGAATTACGGACTTGTTGATAGCATTATCACGAACCGTTCGGATAGCTGAAGATAGGACTTAAGTTTGAAAGGGTAGCCTGAGGATGGTCTTTTGTACAGGAATGATCTGTTCTGTACAGAGACTGAATCGGGATGCCCTTCTTCAACATATTGAAAAGAAAGTAAGAAGGTCATTATGGCAAACAGAAAAGACAATGGAGTCCGCTGCAGTTTTTGCGGAAAGCCCGAATCTCAGGTTCGGAAGATCATTGCCGGCCCCAATGGGGTATTTATCTGCGACGAGTGTATTGAAATCTGCTCAGAGATAGTGGATGACGAATTCGGTCCTGATGAAGAAGATAGCCAGGAAGCAGATGAGTTCCAGATCAATCTGAAGAAACCGGAAGAACTGAAGTCCTTCCTCGATGATTATGTCATCGGTCAGGATGAAGCGAAGAAGGTTCTGTCTGTAGCGGTATATAATCACTATAAGAGAATTGTAAACAAGCAGCAGTCTGATGTAGAACTTCAGAAGTCGAATGTTCTTCTCTTAGGACCTACCGGTTCCGGTAAGACTCTGCTCGCACAGACTCTGGCACGTCAGTTAGGCGTTCCTTTTGCAATTGCAGATGCAACTACCCTTACCGAAGCAGGATATGTCGGTGAAGACGTTGAGAACATCCTTCTCAAGCTGATCCAGGCTGCAGACTACAATATCAAGAAGGCTGAAGTTGGTATCATCTACATCGATGAGATCGATAAGATCACCAAGAAGTCCGAGAATGTCTCCATCACCCGTGATGTATCCGGTGAAGGCGTACAGCAGGCTCTTCTGAAGATCCTCGAGGGAACCAATGCATCCGTACCTCCTCAGGGCGGACGTAAGCATCCCCAGCAGGAACTGATCCAGATCAATACCCAGAATATCCTCTTCATCTGTGGTGGAGCTTTCGAAGGACTCGATAAGATCATTGAGAATCGTACCGACAGCACCTCTATGGGCTTCGGAGCTGATGTGAAGACTCATGATGAGCGCAAGGTCGGAGAACTTCTCCGCCAGGTTCTCCCTCAGGACTTCATCAAGTTTGGCCTGATCCCCGAGTTCATCGGTCGTGTACCTATTAACGTAGCCCTCGACGAACTGACCGAGGACGATATGGTTCGCATTCTGACAGAACCCAAGAACGCTCTTACCAAGCAGTACCGTGAGCTCTTCCGTATGGACGGTGTCGAGCTTAGCTTCAATGATGACGCTCTTCGTGAGATCGCAAAGAAGTCCATCGAGCGTAAGACCGGTGCAAGAGGCCTCCGTGCCATCGTCGAGAATGTCCTCATGGAGGATATGTACCATGTACCTTCCGACGAGAGCGTTAAGGAGATCCTGATTACTAAGGAGAAGGTTGATAGCAACCTGATCTTAGAGGATAAGTCTAAGGACACCGGGATCATCGGAATCGAGAAGAAGGGCAAGAAGAAATCTGCCTAAGGAATATATACACCAGCCTTGTGAAGTTAATACAAGACTGATGAAGAATCAGACGAGGGGGTGTGGACCATGTGTCCAGACTCCCTTTTCTGCCAGGCGAAGGCTCTCTCGGGAAATGTAGAGCAGGGCGATTCTTCCGCAGGAAAGGATGAATATGAGAGTAACAGAAGCTACCCTTGAAACCGTATGTGGTATCACAACGAAAAAATTACCCCGTAACACGGATCCGGAGATTGCATTCTGCGGAAGATCGAATGTGGGAAAGTCCAGTCTGATCAACTCCCTCATGAATCGTAAGAATCTGGCCCGTACCTCGGCACAGCCCGGTAAGACCCAGACCCTGAACTATTATAAGGTTAATGACTGCCTCTATCTGGTAGATCTTCCCGGATACGGTTATGCGAAGAATTCTCAGGCCAATCGTGATGCATGGGGTGTCATGATCCAGAAATATCTGACCGAGTCCGATATGCTGCGTTACGTCTTCGAACTTGTAGATATCCGTCATGACCCTTCGGCAGAAGACAAGCAGATGTATGACTGGCTGGTATACCTCGGATTCGATCCCATCATCATCTGTACCAAAGCAGATAAGATCAAACCCAGAGAGATCGAGAAGCAGCTGAACCGCATTCGCGAATGTCTGGGAGCAGAAGAAGACTGTATCATGGTTCCTTATTCTGCTATGACAGGTATGGGTAAGGATATTATGGAAGATTTTATGAGTCAGGTAGTGGAAAATGAAAAACGCTAAAATGGCAAGAGAAAAGGCAGTCTTTGTCTTTCTGCTCTTAAGCTGTATTGCACTCTTCTTTCTGGGAAGTACAGCCATTTATCTGAAGAGCACGAAGAGTGTATATTCCGCGGATGCAGAGAAGGAATCCTTCGTTATCACGGCATCCTTCTATCCCGTCTACATTGCAGCACTGAATGTTGCCGGCGATATCGACGGTGTAGAGGTCAGAAATCTGACCCAGCCGCAGACAGGCTGTCTCCACGATTATCAGCTGACCACAGAAGACATGAAGGCCATGGCAGATTCAGATGTCCTCCTGATCAATGGAGGTGGTATCGAGTCCTTTGTATCGAAGGTAGCCAAGACCTATCCCAAGCTCTCTATCATTAATCTCTCCGCATCCTTCGCGGAACTTCCGGAGGAAGACGAAGAAGAGGAGGATCACGATCACGAGGACGCTGCCCACGAGGACGCTGACCACGAGGACGCGGATCACGATCACGATCATGATCATGGGGAGCAAAATTCCCACTTCTGGATGGATATCGATCTCTACAGGAAGGAAGTAGAGAGTATGGAGGAAGGCCTGTCTAAAAGAGATCCTGTCCATGCAGATCAGTACAAGAAGAATGCCGAAGCCTATCTTAAGAAGCTGGAGGCCCTGCAGAGCGAAGAAGCAGAACTTAAGGAAGCACTTTCAGGCAAAAAGGTCGTTGTCTTCCATGAGGCCTTTTTATATCTGGCGGAAGATCTAGATATGCAGGTTACGATGACCATGGATCTCGATGAAGAGCGCCAGGTCAGTGCCGGCGAGGTAAGACAGGTTCTTGATGCCCTTGCCCTAAGCGATGACAAGATCATCTTTGCCGAGAGGACCTATGGCGAAGAGATGGGAGATCGTATGACGGAAGAAGCATCCGCCACGGTTATCTACTTAGACCCCCTGACCCGTCCCAAGGACGGACAGGAAAGCGAGCAGGATGGCTATCTTCTTGCTATGCAGGAGAACTTCGATCAGATTCGTACCACTCTTTTAGGGGCAGAAGAATAATGAAACAGGCACATATGAAAAAGTTAATAAAGCCCTGTGGATTCCACTGCGTTAAGGTGAAGAACCTGGGCGTATCTTTTGGCAGCCAGCTAGTCTTGAAGGACGTAAATCTCCATGTGCATTGTGGCAGCATCTTAGCCGTGATCGGACAGAACGGAGCCGGTAAGTCAACACTCATCCGGGCCATGCTCGATGAGGTTCCTCACACAGGTTCCATCGAGTTCAAGAACGTGGAAGACGGTGCCATGCAGAAGATCCGGGTTGGATACGTTCCCCAGCACCTGAATATCGACAAGTCCACACCCATGGATGTCTATGACCTTATGGCATCCTTCCGCAGCAGATTTCCGGTTTTTATAAAGTCCGGGAAGCTCCATGCAGAGATCATAGAAGCCCTCAAGGTCTTCCAGGCAGAGGATCTGATCGACCAGCCCCTTGGCTCCCTGTCCGGCGGCCAGCTACAGCGTGTCCTGCTGTCCCTGTCTGTTATGGATGATCCCGACCTTCTGCTCTTAGATGAACCCGTTTCCGGTGTGGATCAGAATGGCCTCGACCTCTTCTATCAGAATATGGTCTATATCCGTGACCATTTCGATGTCGCTATCATCATCATCTCCCATGATCTGCAGTACGTTCGTAAGTACGCAGACGAGGTCATTCTCCTCGACCAGACGGTCCTTGCAGAAGGCAGCCCCGAGGATGTCTATGCCTCCGAAGCCTTCCGTAAGACCTTCGGCGACATCTCCATTCCAGGCCAGGAGTCCCCTTCGGAAATGCAGACCGGCGCGATCAAGATCACACATCGTTCTTCCCGCTCCCATCAGGCGGAGGGAGAATACACGGGACTCTATCAGGGAAAACACAGGACAGAAGATATCAAGGAAACGACAAGGACAGCAGACGTAAGAGGAGGCAAATCATGACGAGTCTCTTCGAATATAACTTCATGCGTCTGGCATTCGCAGCAATACTCATTATCACGCCGCTCCTTGGCATCTTAGGAACCATGGTGGTCCAGAAGAAGATGGCCTTCTTCTCGGATGCACTCGGACATTCAGCCCTGACTGGTATCGCACTCGGCCTTCTCCTCGGCATTACAGGGCCTTCTCTTGCCATGTTACTCTATGGCCTGGTATTTGCCCTGCTCTTAAATGCAATCCAGAGACATAGCCTCTCCTCGACGGATACGGTCATCTCTGTATTCGCAAGCGGTAGTACGGCAATCGGTCTTGCAATCCTGAGTAAGGGAGGGAATATCTCTTCTTATTCAGCCCTTCTGATTGGAGATATCTTAAGCATTACAAGAAGCGAAGTGTTCTCACTTCTTGGAATCCTTCTTGTGACGGTTCTCTTCTGGTGTCTGTGTGCCAATCGTCTGGTAGCCATTTCGATTCACCCGACCATGGCAAGATCTGCGAATATCTCTGTGCGTCTCATGGAGAATGTGTTTTCCCTTCTGATTGCAGCTGTTGTTATGTTATCCATCCGCTGGGTAGGTATTCTCCTGATCAGCGCTCTTTTGATCATTCCGGCGGCATCCTCACGGAATATCTCCTGCAACATGAGAGAGTATCATGTCTATTCTCTGATCTTCTCCATGTTCAGTGGAGTAATCGGTCTTGTGACCTCTTATTACTCTAATGTGGCAACCGGTCCCATGATCGTAATTGTCGCTTCAATTATCTATTTTGCAACATATTTCTATGGTCGAAGGGTGAAGTGATAGATTATTGGAATTTGTTGAAAAAATGGTTGACGCAGGGTGGTCATTATAGTATATTAATCAAGTCGGTTGTGAGCAGCGCTTACAACGAAGGACAAGCTGCTGTGGCTCAGTTGGTAGAGCGTCGCCTTGGTAAGGCGGAGGTCACGAGTTCAAATCTCGTCAGCAGCTTATTTTTATGCGCTATTATAAGGTAGAGCACCCGCCAAAATGATATGTACCCTCTTTACTGGACAAACCAGTAAGGAGAGTACATATCAAAAGGCGGGTGCTCTTTTGTTTGCATATCGAATGCTGCTTACCAGGCTATGTGGTATTTGATCGAAGCCCGGAGATTTACTTTCCGAGGGATAGGATATTGTTCTGGATGGTTACGGAACGAAGGTTCCGAAGAATTCGCGGCTGGCGGTAGAGATAGTAGAGGGTCATTAACAGGGAGATGGCAATCCAGCTGATGGGGTAGCACCAGAGGAGAAGGGTCAGGGAAGCAGTTCTCGGGACAACAAAGGTAACCCAGATGATTCGGTAGATGCAGACCCCAAGCAGATTACTTATGGTTCCGAACATAACATCATTCTCAGCCCGGAGAGTAGCGGTAAGCACTTCATTTAGGACGAAAGTGATATAGAAGGGACCGAGGATACGGGACATCTGTATGCCAATCTCTATGACTTCGGGGCTGTTGGTAAAGAGGCGGAGCAGAATGGGCGTGCCGAGAAGGATGAAGCCGCTCATGACAACTGCGGCGAGGGACTGCATGAAGACCACCGTGCGTGTTCCCTTCTTGATGCGGTCCGTACGACCGGCACCGAAGTTCTGACCGATAAAGGTGGTGGTAGCGACACCGAAGGCCTGGTTGATCATCCACCAGAAGGCATCGAGCTTGCCGTAGGCGGTCCAGGCGGCAACCGTATTTACCCCCATGGAATTTACAGAACCCTGTACCATCATGTTGGAGATACTGAACATGCTGTCTGCGATGGCGGTCGGAAGTCCGATCTTCAGGATGCGGAGCAGAGTTCTGGGGTTGATGTGCAGGCGGCGGATGCTAAGCTGCATGCCGGGCGTTCTTCTGGCCAGGAGGTAGGTAACCATGGCAGCGGAGAAGGCCTGACAGAGGTCTGTCGCGATGGCGGCACCCAGGATGCCCATATGAAGGATCATAACGAAGACAAGGTCTAAGACGATGTTCAGTCCGCAGCAGGCGATGAGGATGTAGAGGGGACGTTTGGAATCCCCGATCGCGCGGAGGATACCCGCTCCGATATTGTAGACCAGAGCGAAGACCAGGCCGCTCATGAGAACTCTGACGTAGAGCGTGGACATCTCCATGAGGTCACCAGGGGTGCGAAGGAGAAGAAGGAAGGGGCGGGCCAGGAAGATGCAGATGATACCGAGCACAATTCCGCCGACGATGGCGAAGGTATAAGCGGTATGCAGGGCATCGTCGACCCGGTCTTCTTCACCGGCGCCATAATGTTGGGCGATGATGACGGTGGCTCCGGTTGCAAGTCCCATGAAGAAACTAAAAACGAAATTTAATATCTGACCAGAAGAGCCACCGACAGAGGCCAGAGCCTCTCGTCCGGCAAATTGTCCTACGACAGCAGCATCCACAGTGTTATAGAGCTGCTGGAAGAAGACGCCGATCAAAATGGGGAAGAAGAAGAGTAAAATCTGCTTCCAGATGACGCCTGTGGTGATTTCATTTTTTTTCGTATTCGTTACATTAGCCATAATTGATACCTTGAGGATGTCGAGTAAAGCGGCCGCCCCACTGATGGGACGACCGCTTGAAAGTGTTGATTGTTATGTGAATAATGCCTTACATTTACGAAGAAAGGCAATTATGCCATGATGACGCGGATGAGGTTGGTGGTTCCGCTCATGCCGAGGGGAAGACCTGCGGTCAGGATGACCTGGTCGCCTTCGGATACGAGCTTGGCGTCCTTTGCGCACTGAACTGCGTGTGCGAAGAGGGCTTCAGCCTCGTCCTTTTCTTCGATGTGAACCGCGCTGACGCCCCAGCAGAGGGACATCTGTCTCCAAACCTTCTCCTTGGGGCATCCTGCAATGATAGGAGCGGAAGGACGATACTTGGATACCATGTGCGCGGTACGGCCGGACATGGTGACGGTCATGATCTCAGAAGCCTCGAGGTCAGCAGCCATCATGCATGCGGAATGGGATACAGCATCGGTGACATTGTCGTGACGGCTGATCTTACGCTCACGAAGGCGGCTGGAGTAGTTGATATCCTGCTCGGTGCGACGTGCGATTCGGTCCATAACAGTAACAGCCTCGACAGGATATGCACCCATTGCGGTCTCGCCGGAGAGCATGATAGCGGAAGTACCGTCGTAGATCGCATTTGCAACGTCGGTAGCCTCAGCTCTGGTGGGGCGGGGATGAGAGATCATGGAATCAAGCATCTGGGTAGCAGTAATAACGATCTTACCAGCCTGATAGGTCTTCTTAATGATCATCTTCTGGAGAGCGGGAACCTCTTCAAGAGGAATCTCGACACCCATGTCACCACGGGCAACCATGATTCCGTCAGATGCGCGGATGATGGCATCGATGTTCTGGATACCCTGATTGTTCTCAATCTTGGAGATGATCTGAATCTGGTCTCCGCCGTACTCGTGGAGCAGGGAGCGGATCGCCTGAACGTCTTCTGCAGTACGAACGAAGGATGCTGCGATGAAGTCGAAGTCATGCTCAACGCCGAAGATGATGTCTTTTCTGTCCTTCGGAGAAATGTAGGGCATGCTGAGGTCTGCGTTCGGAACGTTAACACCCTTGCGATCGGAGATCTTACCACCATTTAATACGGTGCAGTGGATATCGGTCTCATCTACGGATTCAACGACCATGTCAATCAGACCGTCATCGATCAGGATGTGGGTTCCCTTGGAAACGTCGTTGGGAAGGTTGTCATAGGAGATCTGAACCTGATGCTGGTCACCCATGATCTCTCTGGTGGTCAGAGTGAATTCCTGACCTTCCTCGAGAATAACCTTGCCTTCCTTGAAGAGGCAGAGACGAATCTCAGGTCCCTTGGTATCAAGCATTGCCGCGATGGGAGCCTGCATCTGTTCACGAACTTTCTTCAGAAGAGCGAGTCTGTCTTCCTGCTCCTTATGTTCACCATGTGAGAAATTAAAACGTCCTACATTCATGCCTGCATTGATGAGAGCGGTAAGGGTCTCTTCGCTGTCGGTAGATGGGCCGAGAGTACATACGATTTTTGTCTTTCTGAGATAATTCTTTTCCATGAAAAATACCTTTCTTTTTCATCCCTTTCGCCGGTATTCCGTCCGGAAGGTTTCAATTTTACCTACTTATTTAATATGCACTCAAATAATAGCATGGATTTTGCTCTTTGGATATAAGAAAATAGCAACAGAAAAGTTACTGGTATGGATAGGATATTATACAAGGGAGCCAAAGAAATAAAGGAATCTGACATGACACTATGCTTTGTGGTATGTCCACGGAGATCTGTAAGAAGTGCTATGTGGAAGAAGAGGGGGATGTGGCCAAGGAGAAGATTCGGAAGGGGCCGGAAGGGACAAGACGATGAGGAAGGGATGTGGACAAGGAGAAGATTCGGAAAGGGCCGGAAGGGATAAGAGGATGACGAAGGGATGTGGCCAAGGAGAGATAGAGAACATAGGCGGGGAAGTAAAATTAGGATATAATCAGGTAAGAAGAGAAAAAATTGATCCGGAAATCCTTCTATAGGGGGCTTCGGATCAGGTCCGAACAGTTCATAGCAGGATGGCCTCGGATCAGATCCGAACAGTTCATAGCAGGATGGCTTCGGATCAGGTCCGAACAGTTCATAGCAGGATGGCTTCGGATCAGGTCCGAACAGTTCTTAGCAGGATGGCCTCGGATCGGACAGGAATTAGAATCTGGTTTTATATGGCACATGAGAAGAAAGAACGCCTGGTCTTAATCGCGGTTGATTATGGTCAGGATTATAGCCCAAAGAGATCTCTGGATGAACTTGCCCTCTTAGTTGAGACGGCGGGTGCCCAGGCAATTGAAAAGGTCGTGCAGAAGATGGATTCTCCTTCTCCGGCAACCTATCTGGGAAGCGGTAAAGTCGAGGAACTTAAGTGGTTCCTGGAGGGAGAAGAGGCGGATGGTATCGTTGCAGATGATGAACTTAGTCCTGCCCAGATGAGAAATCTAGGTGAGATTCTCGATACCAAGGTGCTTGACCGTACCAGCGTGATTCTGGATATTTTCGCTCAGCACGCTAGAAGCAATGAAGGTAAGATCCAGGTAGAGATGGCACAGTTAGAATATCGTAATATCCTTTTGTCTGGTTCTTCCGGTATGCGCCTCTCCAGACAGGGTGGTGGTATCGGAAGCAGAGGGCCTGGTGAAACCCAGCTGGAGACAGACCGTCGTGTGATTCGCTCTCGTATGGCAACACTTCGTCGTTCCATCAAGGAGATGGAGAAGAACAGAGAGATAGCCAGGAAGATGCGCACCAGAAATGTACTTCCGGTCGTTGCCATTGTCGGCTATACCAATGCGGGCAAGTCGACCCTTCTCAATCACATAACGGACAGCAGTGTCTTAGAAGAGAACAAGCTCTTTGCAACCTTAGACCCGACGACGAGAAGTGGAATTCTTCCGGATGGACAGAAACTTCTCTTTACAGATACGGTTGGTTTCATCCATAAACTGCCGCATCACCTGGTAAAGGCCTTCCATTCGACCCTGGAGGAAGCAGCTTATGCAGATGTCATTCTTCATGTGGTGGATTCGGCAGACCCGGAGATCGATATGCATATGCAGGTGGTCTATGACACCTTAGAAGAACTGAAGATCAGTGGCAAGCCGATGATCACCGTCTTTAATAAGTCAGATCTTCTGCAGACAGCCACGGGAGGAAAGAGAGATCCCCATGCTCAGGAAGTAGTTCGTGTCAGTGCACTGACAGGGCAAGGCATGGAGGAATTATATGCTGTTTTAAGTAAGACCCTGAAGGAACTTCGTGTCTATATCGACCGGGTGATTCCCTATGCCCAAGGAACCCTGGTCAGCAGAATCCATGAGCAGGGGCAGATCGTATCAGAAGAATACGAAGAGGCTGGCGTCCATATCAAGGCTTATGTGCCGGCAGCACTTGCTCCTGGAGACGAGAAAAGGGATGCCTTTTCGGATTTGAGAAGATAGTTAAAAATTATTTTCATCATCTGCAACAAAATGAAATGATGAGTTGTATAGAAAGTAGAGAGGGAGCAAAAGTGACTTGCTTCTCCCGAGACAGGTGAGGAAAGTATAAGAAAAAGAGAGATATAAGGAGGAGAGCTATGAAAAAGAGAGTATTGTCCTTCCTGCTTGCAGCAGCGGTTGCAGGAAGCATCTTCGCAGCATGTGGATCATCCGGATCGAAGTCGGCATCCTATGATACTGCAACCTCAGAGAGTGCAGCATCGGCCTATGGTGATTATTATGTGGATGAAGAATCAAATGGTACTTCTTATGAAGCAGAAGATGGGGTGGAAGCTAAGAACTCAGATAATGCTGGTTTATCTAACTTAAGGAGTGAAGAAGCCAAAGATGCTTCGGATGGAGGAGAGAGTGAACAGACCTCAAGTGCGAGTGACACCTTCACTTCACAGAAACTGGTCTATCGCGGCAGTGTTACCCTGCAGTCCATGGAATACGACAAATGTGTGAAGGCAATTAACGATGCAGTTAAGAATGCCGGAGGATTTGTCGAGTATCAGAACGAATCGAACAATAATTATCGCTGGTACTACGCCGAAGAACAGAGCATGGATGACCGTATGCTGAACATTACGGTTCGAATTCCTTCTGCCAGGTATGAAGACTTCATCCAGGGTCTGTCAGAGTACGGAAAGGTGATGGACCAGAGCAAGAATGTAGAGAACATCACCAGGGAGTATCATTCGAATGAAGCGCAGATTGCAGCACTGAAGAAGGAACAGGAACGTCTGCTTCAGATGATGGATAAGGCAGAGACCATGGAAGACATGATTAAGGTCGAAAGCCGTCTGTCAGAGGTTGAGAGCAATCTGAATCAGTATGAAAGCCAAAAGAGCAGTATGGATCTCGATGTGATGTATTCATCTGTTACGATCTCTGTAGAAGAAGTATCGAAGCTTTCGCCTTCGGAGAAGGAAGAAGGAACCTTCCTCTATCGTCTGAAGAAGGCCTTTAAGGGTGGCTGGTCCGGTCTCATTACTTTCTTCCAGAATATCCTGATCGGCTTCCTCTATATCCTGCCACTCGGATCTGTATTCGCCCTGATCCTTGTTCTTGTCATCAGGATGGTAAAGAAACACAATAAAAAACGCCTGCAGAAACTGCAGGCGAGGGCTAAGTCCTGTGTAGCTACTCCGCATCCAGGAATGGCACAGGCTCCGGTACAGAACCCGCATCCGGGAATGGCACAGGCTCCGGTACAGAACCCAAATCCAGGAATGGCACAGGCTCCGGTCCAGAACCCAAATCCGGGAATGGCACAGGCTCCGGTACAGAACCCGAATCCAGGAATGGCACAGGCTCCGGTACAGAATCCGAATCCAGGAATGGCACAGAATCTTACGAATTCTGTACCAGCTGCTCCTGTAGGAGAAGAGAAGAAGACTGCATCAGAAGATTCGACAGAGAAGACTTCTGAGAAGCATTAAGATCAGCACTTGCGGTGCCGGTTGCGGAACCCTTGGTCGAATGATACTGAGTAATCAGGCTGGCCACGGTGGAAGCAGCCGGCATTTTCTGTGTGCTGCCGCTGTCCGTAACATAGCCTCTTGCGTAGTAGGAGAGAACCTTGGGAATGTGGTTCTGGGTCTCTGTGTAAGGAGGAATGCCGTCATACTTGGCAACCGCTCCGCAACCGGCAGAGTAAGCAGCAAGAGCAAGAGAGACATTACCCTTATACTTCTCTATATTCCGGGAGAGAAGCTTGGCACCTGCCATAATGTTCTGATAGGGGTCATAGGAATTCGTGACGCCGAGCCCGGCAGCGGTTCCAGGCATAAGTTGCATAACGCCGACGGCACCGGCAGAACTAACGCTAGATGTATTGAAGTTGGATTCCTGTTTTGCCATAGCGATGAGCAGACCTTCGTCTACACCATAGGTCTCAGCTGCTTCGCGGAAGATAGGCTCGAGGGAAGCGGGAACCTGGATGGGTTCCTGTTCTGTGGCTCCGTTGTCCTTCAGAATCTGGCGGATGGAAGACAGCTCATTTGCAGCACCGCCGGCATTGATCTGATCCAGCTTCTGATCGAGTGTATTCTGGAACTGGGATGTGGTGTCCGTAGTTTCTGTCGTGGCATTCGTCTGATTATGGACTTCCGTAGAAGTAATTGTTTCAGTATAAATGGGCGATAGCTGATCGCCGGCAAGGATTGTGATCTTCAATGGATTAATCTCTCTTTTCGATTCAAATATTACATTGCCAGAATGGCACCAAGAAGGCTCGAAGTTCCGAGTCTGTCAGCACCTGCCTGAAGTAAGGATCTTGCTTCATCGACGGTGTGGATACCGCCGGCAGCCTTGATCTTCACATTGGGTCCGATATGCTTGGCAAAGAGTTCGATGTCTTCTACCTTGGCACCATGAGATCCGAAACCGGTGGAAGTCTTGATGTAATCACAGCCTGCTTCGGTAACGAGTTCACAGAGCCTGATCTTCTCATCTTCTGTGAGATCACAGGTTTCTACGATGACTTTCAGGATAGCTCCTGTCGTTGTCTTACGGAGTTCCTTCAGTTCTGCAAGAATGGCTCTGTAGTTACCGTCCTTTACATCGTTACGATTGATGACGGTATCAATCTCTGTTGCACCACGCTGCATGGCATCCTTCGCTTCGGAGACTTTGATGTCTCGTGTGGTATACCCATTTGGAAATCCGACGACAGTGCAGATGGTAAGTTCCGGCCAGGTCGCATGCACACGGCTGATGCGGGAGGGTGGAATACATACTGACGCGGTGTGATAAGCGAGTGCTTCTTCACAGAGTGTCTGATAATCTTCCCAAACGGCGGTCGGGGAGAGAAGGGTGTGATCAATTCTGCTGATCAGGGCAGCCTGCTCTTCATTTACAGGCAGAGGGACGAAACCTGGTGTAAAACTCATGACAAGATCCTCTTTCTTTTGCTTAACTTGATTTCTTATTATAGCATATTCTTAACTGTCTAAATCTTTTGTATGAGAGTTTTACCTATGCTATAATGTAGGCAAACTGTTTGAAACCGTTAATGTCGGGTAATCCGACACATGGAGGATAAAAAAATGGCAGAAAAGAATTACCAGATCCAGGATGGCGTTGATGTAAGCGAGCACGTACTTGCTACAATTGCAGGTCTTGCTGCTGCAGAAGTAGAAGGTGTTGCAGTCCTGAACGGCGGTCTGACAAGCAATATGATCGCTAAGGCACCCAAGTCCCGCCTTGCGAAAGCAGTTCGGGTCATCAACAACGAAGATAATACCCTGACCGTTCAGACGATCATCGTTGTTAAGTATGGTTATACCATTATCGATGTATCTACCCAGGTACAGGAGAAGGTTAAGAATGCGATTGAGAACATGACCGAGCTCACGGTTCGTTCCGTTGATGTCAAGGTTTCGAACGTCAGCGTTCCCAACAGAGCAGAGTAATCTAAGTAAGGAAAAGTGAAAATGACAAGAAGAAAAATCCGCGAAGAGATTTTTAAGGCCCTGTTTCAGGCAGAATTCCATTCTGAAGAAGAGATGCCTGAGCAGGTAGACCGCTTTATCGAAGATGAGGAACCTCCCATCATCGATAAGGAGGAGAGAGATTACATCGCAGAGAAAACGAATGCGATTCTCGAGAAGATTGTCGAGATCGATAAGGAACTGAACAGAGTGGCAGAAGGCTGGACAACAGCTCGTATGCCCAAGGTTGATCTGACCCTTCTTCGTCTGGCACTCTATGAGATTCGCTACGAAGAACTTCCTGCCGGTGTAGCCATCAATGAAGCGGTAGAACTTGCCAAGAAGTATGGAAGCGACAACTCTTCTTCCTTTATCAACGGTGTACTCGGACGTATTGTCCGCGAATAAACCAGAGGTATCAGGATGAAAGAGCGGAGGGCATATAGTGTCCTGGAGGTGAATCATTACATTCACTCCCTGCTTTTGGATGAACCTTTCCTTCAGCGCCTCTACGTCGAAGGAGAAGTGTCGAATGTGAAGTATCATACTTCGGGGCATATCTATTTTACACTGAAGGATGATGATGCTCAGATCTCTGCAGTGATGTGGAGGTCCTCGGTTGCGAGAGGACTTCCGGATCGAATTGTGAATGGTGACAAGGTGTATGTGACCGGTAAGATCGATTCCTGGGAGAAGAGCGGGGGCTACCAGCTGGTTGCAAGCCGGATCGAGAAGGCGGGACAGGGTGTTCTCTATCAGCGCTATGAGGCGATGAAGAGAGAATTCGAAGAGATGGGAATGTTTGATGCATCCTATAAGAAGCCCCTTCCTAAGTATCCGAAGAAGGTCGGAATTATTACGGCCCAGACCGGAGCTGCAGTGCGTGATATCATTCGTGTCGGTACCAGAAGAAACCCCTATGTGCAGTTTGTTCTCTACCCGGCTCTGGTGCAGGGAGAGGGAGCAGCAGAATCTGTCGTTCGAGGTATCGAGACGATGGATGCACAAGATTACGACGTTCTGATCGTCGGTCGAGGCGGTGGTTCCATTGAGGAACTCTGGGCCTTTAATGAGGAGATTGTTGCAAGAGCAATTTTCGCCTGCAATACTCCCATTATCTCAGCCGTTGGTCATGAAGTTGATTTTACAATTGCTGACTTTGTCGCAGACAAGAGAGCAGCGACCCCTTCGGAAGCTGCAGAACTTGCAGTACCTCTCTATACAGATATGGAGGGCAGGCTGCAGGATCTCTATGGTCGTCTGCAGAAGAATATGACCGTGGAACTGAATCGTTTGGCTCTACGTTTACAGAAGAGTCGCAGTATCCTTCTCTCCCACAGTCCGGAGAAGGTCCTTGCAGACCGCAGACAGTATGCAGTGACCCTGGAGGAGAGACTGGAGAATCGTATGAGTTCGGCTCTCCTTCGTGCGAGACACCGGGTGGACCCCATGGAGGAACGGATGTCGCGCAGCCTGACAGGGAAACTCGACCAATCCAGGCACAGACTGAGCGTGAACGCGGTCCGGCTCGATGGATTGTCTCCTCTGAAGAAGTTCCAGGCAGGATATGCATATCCTACGGATGAGAATGGGCAGAATATCTCTTCCGTTCGCCAGGTAAAGCAGGGAGATAAGATTCGGATCCGTCTTATGGATGGTCGAATCGAGAGCAGGGTCGAGGACGCTGTAATAGAAGATTCTGAGGAAAAATATGGAAAAAAAGAAAGAAGAATTAACGCTGGAAGAAGCTTTTAACAAGCTCGAGACAGTGATCTCCAAGATGGAAAATGAGGATGTTCCCCTGGAAGAATCTTTCCAGCTCTATAGTGAAGGAATGGGACTCTTCAAAGACGTAAATGATCGTATCGATCGTGTCGAGAAGCAGGTGCAGAAGATGCAGGCTGATGGAAGCCTGGTACCCATGCCTCCTGTCGGTGAATAATGAGATAAGGTAATAGAATTAGAGGGCAATCATGGATATCCAGAAAGAATTTGAATATCGTGCAACAGATGTAGAACGTATCCTGGTCAAGTATCTCCCCAAGGAATCCGGCTATCAGAAGACTGTTTTCGAAGCGATGAATTACAGCCTGATGGTTGGTGGTAAGAGACTGCGCCCTATTCTGATGGAGGAGACCTTTAAGCTCTTCGGCGGCACTACGAAAGCCATCGAACCTTTCATGGCAGCCATCGAGATGATTCACAATTATTCTCTGGTTCACGATGATCTTCCGGAGATGGATAATGATATGCTGCGCCGCGGTAATCCGACGACGCACGCTAAGTTCGGCCAGGCCATGGGCGTTCTCGCCGGAGATGCTCTCCTTAACTATGCTTTCGAGACGGCACTTACCGCTTTCGATGTGGAGACAGAGCACCCGGAGCGCGTTGTAGCTGCCATGAAGGTACTTGCTCATAAGGCAGGTGTCTATGGCATGATCGGTGGCCAGGTTGTAGATGTGGAAGAAGAGAAGCAGAATGGTATCTCCCATAACCGCATCGATTTTGTCTATGAACATAAGACCGGTGCTCTGATCGAGGCCTCCATGATGATCGGTGCGATCCTTGCAGGCGCAGATGAAGAACATGTCAAGATTATGGAAGAAGTTGGTTCGAAGATTGGACTGGCTTTCCAGATCCAGGATGACATCTTAGATGTCGAAGGCGATGAGAAGGTCCTTGGTAAGGAAGTTGGACAGGATGCAAGAAACTGCAAGGTAACTTATGTCCTCTTCGAAGGAATGGAGAAGTCGAAGAGAGACGTCATCGACCTCTCCGACGAGGCTCTCTCCAAGCTTCTCTCTCTGTCTTATGAGAACCGCTTCCTGACAAAATTACTTGAATTCCTGGTACATCGGGAGAAATAAGATATACATGGTATTAGATAAGATCAAACAACCGAATGACATCAAGAAGCTCTCGCCAGAGGAATTAGAGACGCTCTCTAAGGAGATCCGTCAGTTCATGATCACCTCTCTCTCTAAGACGGGTGGTCATCTTGCGTCCAATCTCGGTTCTGTAGAACTAACCATGGCACTGCATATGGTTATGGATCTGCCCAAGGACAAGATCGTATGGGATGTTGGACATCAGTCCTATACCCACAAGATTCTGACCGGAAGAAAAGATGGCTTTAAGACCCTGCGTTCTTATGGTGGTATGAGTGGTTTCCCGAAACCAGACGAGTCACCCTGTGACGCTTTTGGTTCCGGTCATAGTTCTACCTCCATCTCTGCCGGCCTGGGACTCGCGTGGGCCAGGGAAATCAAGGGCGAATCCTATAAGGTGGTGTCGGTCATCGGAGATGGTGCCCTGACCGGAGGTATGGCCCTCGAGGCCCTGAACAATGCCTCCGCCATAAAGCAGAACTTCGTGATCATTCTGAATGATAATAATATGTCCATCTCTAAGAATGTCGGTGGTATGTCCACGCAGCTGGCCAAGCTTCGTACCAATACCGGTTATACCGGTCTGAAGGAGGAAGTGACCCAGTCCTTAGAGAAGATTCCGGTTTACGGCGATAAGATCGTTGCCAGAATCCGTCGTACCAAGAGTGGCATCAAGCAGCTCTTCATTCCCGGTATGCTCTTTGAAGAGATGGGAATCATGTATATGGGTCCGGTAGACGGTCATGATATCGAAGCGATGATCAAGCTCTTTAACAGTGCTTTCGCCTTCCCGGGTCCTGTTCTCGTACATGTTATTACACATAAGGGAAAGGGCTATCGTCCGGCCGAGTTACATCCGTCCAGATTCCATGGTACCCAGCCCTTTGATCTGGCAACCGGCATTCCCCTGAAGAAGAAGTGCCCCGGTTATACAGATATATTCTCAACGGTAATGCGTAAGAGCGGAGATAAGTATCCGGATCTTGTCGGCATTACAGCGGCAATGGAAGATGGTACGGGCCTGCATCGATATCACAACATGTTCCCGGACCGATTCTTCGATGTCGGCATTGCGGAAGAGCATGCGGTGACCTTCGCAGCCGGACTTGCCAAGGCAGGACTGACACCTGTATTCGCAGTCTATTCTTCCTTCCTGCAGAGAGCTTATGACCAGATCCTGCATGATGTAGCCTTACAGAAACTGCACGTGATCTTCGCGGTAGATCGTGCCGGAATCGTCGGAGAAGATGGAGATACCCATCAGGGCATCTTCGATCTGTCCTACCTTACGACCATTCCCAATCTTGCAGTGCTTGCCCCCAAGAATAAGTGGGAACTCGCAGATATGCTGAAATTCGCCTTCTCTTATGATGGCCCCATTGCGATCCGTTACCCGAAGGGAGCAGCATCGGTGCGTTACAGACTCCATCGTGCACCCATTGAACTCGGTAAGTCCGAGGAACTTGAAGCTGGAGAAGGAATTCTTCTCTATGCCATTGGTTCTATGGTGGATGTGGCAGAAAAGGTGAGAAGAGAGCTCTTAGTCTACGGCATTCATGTTACCGTAACCAATGCCAGATTCGCTGCACCCCTGGATAAGAAGTATCTTCTGGATGCGGCGAGGAAATATGATCTGATTGTTACCATGGAAGAAAACGTGCGCTCCGGAGGATTCGGAGAACGCGTGGAAGATCTTCTGAATGAGGCTGGATTCCAGGGCAGGACCATGATCGTCTCCCTGCCGGATGCTTTCATTCCGCATGGTGGAAGGAATCTTCTGCTTGCAGAGAATGGCCTGGATGCGGTGACCATCTGTGACCGAATTCGTCGCTATGTAGAAGAGCAAAGAGGTAGAGATTAATGAAAGAACGCCTGGATATTCTCCTTGTGAATAATGGTTTTGCACCATCCCGGGAGAAGGCCAAGATCATGATAATGGAAGGCAATGTCTTCGTGGATGGGAATCGCGAGGATAAGGCCGGCATGAAGTTCAACACGGATGCTGATATCGAAGTGCACGGAAAGCCTATGCCTTATGTCAGCCGTGGTGGTTTTAAGTTAGAGCGCGCTATGCAGACCTTCCCGATTACTTTGGATGGTCTCGTATGCATGGACATCGGCGCATCCACTGGTGGATTTACCGACTGCATGCTGCAGAATGGTGCATCCAAGGTATTCTCTGTCGACGTAGGCTACGGCCAGTTCGCCTGGAAGCTCCGTCAGGACCCCAGGGTGGTCTGCATGGAGAAGACCAATATCCGCTATGTCACACCGACGGATATCGGATGCTTCCTTGATTTCGCATCCTGCGATGTGTCCTTCATTTCTCTGACCAAGATCTTAGTACCGGTGCACGAACTCTTAAAGGACGGTGCACACATGGTATGCCTGATCAAGCCCCAGTTCGAGGCAGGTAAGGAGAGAGTTGGCAAGAAGGGCGTCGTTCGTGATCCAGCGGTTCATGAAGACGTCATCGAGATGGTTTGGAAGTTCTCAGAAGAGAATGGATATAAGGTCTTAGGACTGGATCACAGCCCGATTAAGGGACCGGAGGGGAATATCGAATATCTGATTTATCTGGAGAAGTGTGGAGCAGATGAGGCTCCCGGGGAAGAAGAGAAAGGAGACAGCGGACTGATTCACGAGATCGTATCTCGTGCCCACCAGACGCTGGACTAGACTATTGAAGAAGTTCTTCATCGTGACAAGAAGACAGGATGATAGAAATATGGAGCTGATCCATTCTCTGGAGAGCTGGATCAGAGAACTCAAGGGTTCCTGCTCCTCTTTCGTGCTGCCGCAGGGGAATGACCGGCCGGAGAATATCCCGGTTCCGGAGGGTACCGAGTGTATCATTACCGTTGGTGGCGATGGAACCCTGGTTCGTACAGCCTACGGAACTCTGGGGAAGAATATTCCGCTTCTTGGCGTGAATATGGGACATCTGGGTTACCTGTGTGATCTGGATGAGACTACAGTACACGATGCTGTGGGTCGTCTGATTCGTGATGATTACGAATTAGAAGAGAGAATGATGTTAGAGGGAGTGAAGCTGGACAGCAATCGAACAGCGAAGGAGATGGAGTATATCTCTGCTCTAAATGATGTGGTAATTGCGAGCGCGAATCCTATGGATCTGATCTCCCTTACCGTATATATCAATGGAGCGTCCCTTTATACATATAGCTGTGATGGCATGATCTTCTCTACACCGACCGGTTCTACGGCATACAACCTGTCTGCCGGGGGCCCGATCGTTGATCCGAAGAATCAGGTCATTCTGCTGACACCACTTAACCCGCACACTCTGAACAGTCGTCCTATTGTACTCGATGCGCATGACGAGATTATGGTGAAACTAAGCCCAAGACATCATGATGTAGAGGAGGAAGCCTGTGTTTCCTTCGATGGCAGCTTAGGATTCAAGATTGGGAGAGAAGAACGGATCGTGATACGACGTTCTAAGAATGTGACCAGGATGGTAGGTCTTACGAGGATGAACTTCCTCGAGAGAATCAGTCTGAAATTACAGGAGAGATAAGATGTCGGAATCAAAAACCCAGAGACAGAACAAGATCCTCGAACTGATCCTAAAAGAAGAGATCGGAACACAGGAGGAACTGACCGATCAGTTGCGTCGTGCCGGATTCAGTGCAACACAGGCAACCATCTCCCGCGACATTCGCGAGATGAAGCTTACCAAGGTGGCTATGTCGGATGGAAACCTCCGTTATGTTGCTTACCGCGAGAGTGGTCAGGATCTGACCGAAAAGTACACGAGCATCTTCCGTGAAGGATTCTTATCCATGGATAGTGCTGAGAATATCCTTGTTGTGAAGACCGTAGCAGGTATGGCCATGGCAGTAGCTGCAGCGCTCGATAACATGGATTACCCTGAGATCGTTGGCTCCATTGCCGGCGATGACACGATTATGTGTGCTGTTCGTTCCCTGGAGGATACGGCAGCAGTAATGAACCGACTTCGTAAGATTGTAGAATAACAATAAGATTGTAGAATAACAATAGGTAAGTATAGATGCCGTCTTGTGCGTAGACGGACAGAGAGACCAGGTAGTATATGCTAATTCGTCTTACAGTTGAAAATCTGGCACTGATCGAGCGGGAAGAGATCGAACTTACGGAGGGACTGAATGTCCTGACCGGTGAAACCGGTGCAGGTAAGTCCATCCTCCTCGGAGCACTCGGTCTTGCCCTCGGCGGAAAGGCACAGAAGGATATCATCCGTGACCCTGCAAGGGATGCCTTTGTAGAAGCTGTTTTCTCTGCAGATAATCCCGCTGTGGTAGAGGCCCTTCGTCTGCTTGATGTTGAAGTCTATGATGACCAGGTGATCCTCTCCCGCAGGATCGGTGAGACTAGATCATCGGCCAAGATTAACGGAGAGAGTGTACCTTCTCCCAAGCTTCAGAAGGTTGGAGAAGTTCTGATCGATATCTATGGTCAGCATGAACATCAGTCCCTCCTGAAGAAGAAAAAACACATGGAGCTTCTGGATCGTTTTGCAAAGGATGCTCTAGGTGATAAGAAGAAGGAACTAAGCAGGCTCTACCGCGAATGGGTGGAGAAGACCAGGGAACTCGAAGAAGCCAACATGGATTCTTCCGACCGTATCAGAGAAGCTTCCTTCCTGGAGCAGGAGATCAGTGAGATCAGGGATGCAAATCTTCGCCCCGGAGAAGATCAGGAAGTAGAAGATCATTTCCGCCGCATGAAGAACAGCGAGAAGATTGCATCAGCACTGAATGCTGCATATGAGCTGACGGGGGGAGACCAGGCAGCGTCTGATCTGATAGGTTCTGCTCTCCATGAAGTGTCTTCCGTGGAAGAATATGATGAAGAGAATCTGTCCGGTATGAGAAGCCTGCTCTCTGATTGCGATGGCCTCATCTCGGACTTCAATCGCGAACTCCGCGCATACATTGACCAGATGGAATTCGATGAAGAAGAATTCCGTACGACAGAGTCCAGACTCGACCTCCTTAATACCCTGAAATCCCGTTATGGCAATACCATTGAAGCCGTCCAGGAAGCCCTTCAGAAGAAGGAAGAACGTCTAAGCAAACTGCAGGATTACGATGGTTACTTAGAGAGACTGCGTGAAGAAGTGAAGGCAGCAGAAGAGAGACTGCTTTACATTTCCAGAGAGGTATCGCAGATTCGTGCCGATCAGGCCAAGGTCCTGACCCGGGCGGTAAGCGATGCCCTAAGAGACCTGAATTTCCTCGATGTTCGCTTCGAGATGGAACTTCTGCCCATGGATCACTTCACGGCAGATGGTATGGATGATGGCCAGTTCATGATCTCTACTAACCCCGGAGAACCCATTCGTCCTCTGATGGATACGGCATCCGGTGGTGAATTATCCCGCATTATGCTCGCGATAAAGACCGTCCTCGCAGAAGAGGACTCCATCGATACCCTGATTTTCGACGAGATCGACTCCGGAATCAGCGGACGTACCGCCCAGATGGTATCCGAGAAGCTCGCCGAACTTGCCCGCAAGCATCAGGTTATCTGCATCTCCCACCTGCCGCAGATTGCGTCGATGGCAGATGCACATTTCCTCGTCGAGAAATGTGTAACAGACGGAAGCACCCTGTCTTCCATCCACATGCTCGATCCTCTAAGTCGGGTATCGGAACTTGCGAGAATGCTCGGCGGAAGCGAGATCACGGACGCTGTACGCATGAATGCAGAAGAGATGCTTGCCCTCGCAGATAAGAGAAAGGCAAGCAAAATGAAATAGGTTATTGTTACTTCATTTGCTTTATTTTCAGTCGTTGTATCGGTATTTGAAGAAGGGGGAATCTTCTTATGGCAAAGCAGCCTGTTACAAAAGGTATTGAAAAAACAACCAGTATAAAGAAAGAGGAGAAGTTCATCAAGATTCCTGCCATAGATGAACTGCGTCAGGTATGTTCTGTCCGCGCAATGGAACTCTATGGGAAGAAGTTCCCGGAGATTGTGGAAGCCAGAATGGACCGGGAACTCGATATGATCGATGAGCAGGGGACGGCCGACTTCTATCTGTCGGCACGTGAACTCTCCATATCAGCGAGAAAGCAGACCATACCGCTCTGTTTCCGTGGTCCCATTACCGGATCACTGGTCTCCTTCCTGGCACAGATCGCTTATATCAATCCGCTGCCTCCGCATTATTACTGCCCCAACTGTAATAGTTCGGACTTCCCGAGGAATCTTCAGAAGAGCCTGCATTGTGGTCTGGATCTGCCGGACAGAGTCTGCCCGGTCTGTGGTAAGCCCATGCGTAAGGATGGTTATGATCTTCCGGTGGAGATCGCTTTTGGAGCCAGAGGAGAGCATATGCCGGTTCTCTCTCTTGAGACTATTCCGGACTTCTTCACCAAGGCCATGCCGGAAGGTTACGAGAAGGAATATGATGAATTCGCTATCCTTGATTCCGATGTGATCGAAGGAGATGAGGAAGCGGATCGTTACTTTACGGAGAAAGAAGAGTCCCTTCTATTAGACCAGATGGAAGATAATCTGTATCATTCCATCGGTTGTACGGAACCGAATATGCGTAAGGTACATATCGTAAAGAAGGGAGAGAAGAATGAACTGGTCCGCATCCTCTGCGTTCTTAGTCCGAATCTGGAATTCCTCTATTCTCTCATGAAAGTGACACATATTGATCCTAGATTTGCTTTCTTCGGTGATCCTAAGACATTCGGCCTCTTCAAGGGAAGCGATTCCGTTGGACTCCCCAAGGATGTGCTAGGTTACAGCTATGGAACACTGGGGGTTCCCATCTATTCCTCGCCGAAACTTGAATCCCTACTTAATAATGTGACTCTGAACCGCTTTTCCGACCTGATTCGTATGACCGGTCTATTCCTGGGTACCGGAACCTGGATTGAAAATGGTGATTACCTCCTGAGGGAGAAGATTGCATCTTATGATGACCTGATTGCCTCAAGGGATGATCTCTTCGAATGCCTGATGCGGCATGAATACACAGCAGAGCATGCCATCGATGTGTGCAAAGTGGTATGGAATGGCCATCATCTGACGGAGGCCATGGAGCAGGAGATGGAGATGAGGGGGATCCCTGATTTCGCTATCGAGTCCATCAAGTGCATCCGCACCCTCTATTCCAGGGCTCAGATTATCTATCAGAATGGTGTGGCATGGCAGGCTGCCTGGTATAAGACCTATTACCCCAGAGAATTCTATCGCACCTTCTTTGAGGTCTTTGCGACAGAAGAACAGATGCAGAATATCCGCAGGGGAAGACAGTATATAGAGGCCCTGCTTGATGAGACGGATCCGGATACCCTGAGGGATCTGGGAAAACCCAGCCGTCCGGAATACCGTATCTATCTGACAGCGAGAGAGATGTATCTTAGAAATTATACGCTCATGTGAGAATGCTTTTGTGATGCAGCAAGGTGTGCTATCATGAAAAGCAACCAAGCTTATGTAACAGAATGGATGTTTATCAATGCGAGAAGAAGAGTACTTAAAGCAGAATGCGATCATTAAGGAGGCAATCCACGCTGATCGCGAGGACCATAATAAGGATAACTATGCGAAGGTGATCGGATCTGTCGGAGCAAGAATGCATGCTGACTCTTCCTTCCTCGTTCCTGTGGAATTCCGTAAGGGTGAGAAGGAATCTATGCTGATCCGGATCCTGAATGGACAGGATGGCAGGAAGGCATTAGGTGTCTTCACCGATGGAGAAGAAGCGAAGAAGAAGAATCCCACTGACCTCTATGCAATGCCCATTGCAGAGATTCTCTCTTATTTCCTCGAAAATGAAGAGCTTGATGCAGTTCTGATCAATCCTTGGGGAGAGCCCTTCCCTCTGGTTCGTGAAGCGGTAAAGAATCTTCTTGATTATGAGAATAAGGTTTGCATGCCTTATAAGGGAATCAAGGTGAATATCGGAGATATCACCAATCTTTCATGCTCCGCGATCGTTAATTCCGCGGATCCTCTTTTTGCCGAGGGCGATGGTGTGGATCATGCCATCTATCAGAAGGCCGGTAACGACCTGATGAAGCTGCTTGATTTGATCGGATCCTGTAAGATGGCAGAAGTGAAACTGACACCTGCCTTCAATCTTCCCCAGCGCTTCATCATGCATACCGTAGGACCGGTTTGGTCTGGCGATGATGAAGAGAAGGATTGTGAGAATCTGAAGGCTTGTTATACCAACTGCCTGAATGAAGCGAAGAAGCATAAGCTTCGTTCGATCGCTTTCCCTGCAATCTCCTGTGGTGCGTCCGGCTTCCCGATGGAACTCGGTGCCAAGGTTGCTGTAGAGGCTGTCCTCGAGTGGCTGACGAAGGAGAAGGACTATGCAATCACCGTTATCTTCGATCTGGTGGATCAGGCCAGCGCGGATGCTTATGTAGCTGTTCTTCCCAAAGCAGGGGATAGGGACAGCGTCGTAGCCCCTAGCAAATAGTTCTTGCAATAATCACAGCGGTTTAATATAATTACCGTTGCGTGCTTCAATAGCTCAGTTGGTAGAGCACTTCACTCGTAATGAAGGGGTCGCCGGTTCAAGTCCGGCTTGAAGCTCTTATCCCTTGGGACATGTCCTGGGGGATTTTTTATTGAATAAGAACAATTGCTTATCTTTTATTATCTATTCTGTGTTACGTTTCTTTTGCTACAGGGCTGTATTTATAAATAGTTTCTAATTTTTATGATTCCTTAATTTTTAGCATGGATTCTTTAGAAAAGCTTTCGTATTGCTTAATGGTATTTCTATCCCCGGGATGCTAACCTACTTTCGTACTACAGATCTATGGTCACGAAGAGAGGGGGACCACATGAATTACGAGGAATTTAAAGCAAAGGTTTTAGACAGACTGAAGGAGGATTTTCCCGAGGGGGAGATTGTTGTTCGAAAGGTACTGAAGAACAATGATCAGTGTATGGAGGCACTGACCATCCGGGAAGGTGATGACAATATCTCGCCAACCCTTTATCTGGATCAGATCTATCCGGCAGTGGAAGCGGGACAGGAGTTCGAGGAAGCCTATTTGAATCTGAAGGAGGCCTATCGGCAGAACCGGGTAGAGGGGAGTGTTGATGTCTCATTTATAGAAGATTATCAAAATGTGAAAGACAATGTTATCTACGATCTCGTTAGTCTTGACAAGAATATGAAACTCTTAGAGGATGTCCCCTATGATACCTACCTGGATCTGGCCATCGTCTATCGTGTTCTTCTCAAGATTAATGATAAGGGAGGCTCCACCATGCTGATCCATAACGAGCATCTGAAGATGTGGGGAATCTGTCAGGAAGAACTAAGGAAGGATGCCATTAAGAACACACCTCATCTTCTGCCTCCGGTGATTGAGAATCTGAGTAATCTTTTGATGGGTATGGCAGAAGATATGGGACAGGGTGATGCAGAACTTCCTGAACTTCCTATGTATGTTCTTACGAATGAAACCCATATGAATGGAGCAGGCTGCATTCTCTATCACGATGTCCTTAAGGATTTTGCAGATGAGATGGAAGAAGATCTCTACATTCTGCCATCATCGATCCATGAGGTTCTCCTGGTGCCGGCGTCGGTTGGAACGGACCTGTCTGCCTTGTCAGAACTGGTGGAGGAAGTGAATGATAAAGAAGTGGAAGATGCCGAGATTCTCTCTGGCCATGCCTACTTCTATTCGAGACAGAAGGGACAGGTTTTATCTTAAGAGAGAATTGCTCCATTCCATAATCGAAAATCGAAGATGTCTTAACTTGAGTCAGATAGTGAATCTTGCTATAATATCAGTGCTTTGGCATTAAGAATAAGTTAGGAGATTTTGACATGACACAAGAAGTGAATTTCCGGAATAAGAAGTCGATCCTTGAAATCCTTAGAAAGGGTCGTATGCCCTACCTGTGTGCAGGAATCTACGCAGCACTCGTACTTGCCATGATTCTTGTCAGTGTCCTTGTATTAAAGGTAGCTATCGTACCTGTTTGCGTGATTGCAGTGCTTGAGGCAGTTCTCTTCGTTCTTCTGAAGAAGACACCCATCTATGTGCATGTTATTCTTGCAATCGTTCAGCTTGCTGTTGGTATGAAGGTTGGACTGATCGTATTTATGATTCTGATGGTGATTCTCTATGTGGGTGCTATGCTGCTTAGCATGGTTTTGAAGAGAGACTGATCCATATGATTCGTCGGAACTATCAGCGAGAGCTGGATGAAATCCTTCGGAATATTGAGGACGGACAGGCTGTGCCGAGGCTTCTTCTGCACAGCTGCTGTGCTCCTTGCAGCAGTTATGTTTTGGAATACTTATCCGAGTATTTTCACATAACTGACTTTTTTTATAATCCCAACATCTCTCCGGAGAAGGAATATCGTCATCGTGTGGAAGAGATGAAGCGCCTGATTCAGGAACTTCCCATGAAGCATCCTGTGGATTTCGTGGAAGGCCCTTATGAGCCGGCTCGCTACTATGACGAGGTGAAGGGATTAGAAGAAGAGCCCGAAGGTGGAGCCCGCTGCGAAGTATGCTTTCGCATGCGCCTCGAAGAAGCAGCGAAGATTGCTGCTGAAGGAGGCTTTGACTATTTCACTACAACACTTACCATCAGCCCCATGAAGGATCCGGTATTACTGAATACCATTGGGGAAGAGATGGGTGAGCGATACGGAGTAAAGTACTTGGATTCTGAATTCCGTAAGAAGAATGGGTATAAGAGGTCAATCGAACTCTCCAGGGAGTATGATCTCTACCGACAGGATTTCTGTGGCTGCATCTTTTCTAAGCAGGAAGCAGAGAGAAGAAGAGAAAAAGAGAAAGAAAAAGAGAAACAGTAAGATTTTAAGAAGAAAGACAGGAGATTGTAATGGCACAGTTATGGGGTGGCAGATTTCAAAAAGCAACGGATGAGAAAGTGTATGCTTTCAATGCCAGTATTGGATTCGATCAACGTTTATTCCATGAGGACCTGCGTGGCAGCAGAGCGCATGTAAAGATGCTTGCAAAGCAGGGAATCTTAACGGAAGAGGAGCGGGATCAGATTCTTGTCGGACTCGATGGTATCGAGAAGGACGTAGAAGAGGGAAAGCTTCTCATTACCTCCCAGTATGAAGATGTGCATTCTTTCGTAGAAGCGAACCTGATTGACCGGATTGGAGATGTCGGCAAGAAGCTCCACACCGGAAGATCGAGAAATGATCAGGTGGCACTGGATATGAGACTCTTTACCAGAAGTCGTGTGGAAGGAACGGACGGCTACTTAAGAGAGCTTCTTATTACCATCCAGAAGATAATGAAGGAGAACACCGATACCATTATGCCGGGATTTACCCATCTGCAGAAGGCTCAGCCGGTTTCTCTTGCACATCATATGGGTGCATATTTTGAGATGTTTAAGCGGGATCGTCTTCGTATGGCGGATATTCGTGAGAGAATGAATTACTGTCCTTTAGGTTCCGGCGCACTGGCTGGCACAACCTATCCTCTGGATCGTAACTTCACGGCAGAAGAACTCGGCTTTGATGGCCCGACAGCGAATTCCATGGATGGCGTCAGTGACAGAGATTATCTGATTGAATATCTGTCCGCCTTGTCTATCATCATGATGCATCTGTCGAGATTCTCAGAAGAAGTCATCCTCTGGAATTCGAATGAGTACCAGTTTGTCGAGATCGACGATGCCTTCTCGACCGGATCTTCCATTATGCCTCAGAAGAAGAACCCCGATATCGCAGAACTTGTACGCGGTAAGACCGGAAGAGTCTATGGCGCGCTTATGTCGCTGCTTACCACGATGAAGGGGATTCCTCTTGCCTACAATAAGGATATGCAGGAAGATAAGGAGATGTCTTTCGATGCTATGGATACTGTAGATCAGTGCCTGGATCTCTTTAATGGCATGCTTTCCACGATTACCTTTAAGAAGGATCGTATGAGAGACAGTGCAAGACATGGTTTTACCAATGCAACGGATGCAGCAGATTACCTGGTGAAGCATGGGGTTCCCTTCCGTGATGCACATGGAATCGTGGGACAGATCGTGCTCTATGGTATTGAAGAGCATAAGCCCATCGATGATATGTCTCTGGAGGAACTACACCGTTTCAGCCCTGTTTTCGAAGAGGATATCTATACCGCAATCTCCATGGAGACCTGTGTGGATACCAGAAATACTGTTGGTGCACCCGGAAGAGAAGCCATGGCAGATGAGATTGAGAAGAACGAGCTCTATCTCATGCATGCTCCTGTATTAGGTCAATCTATGTGACATATCGCTTTACCCTTTGAAAGTAACTAATGAGAAGAGGCAATTTGGCATCTTTTTTGGTAGTTTTCTATGAAAAAGAAATTACGCCTTGCTTTTTGGGACGTAAACTTCTATGATATAGCACATAAAGACACTTGTCCGCCACACAAAGACAGTGACGAGGACATGCAGGAATAGGAGAAAGAAGAAAATGACGGAAAAATTAAGAGTTGGTATTCTGGGTGCCACCGGAATGGTTGGACAGAGATTCATTGCATTGTTAGAGAATCATCCCTGGTTCGAAGTAACGACAGTTGCAGCAAGTCCTTCTTCCGCAGGCAAGACTTATGCAGAGGCCGTAGAAGGCAGATGGAAGATGGATACTCCCATTCCTGAAGCTGTTAAGTCCCTCGTTATGAAGAACGTCAACGAAGTTGAAGAAGTTGCAGCTGATGTAGACTTCGTCTTCTCCGCTGTGAATATGTCTAAGGATGAGATCAAGGCAATCGAGGAAGCTTACGCAAAGGCTGAGTGCCCGGTTGTATCGAATAACAGCGCACATCGCTGGACTCCCGATGTACCTATGGTAGTTCCTGAAGTGAATCCGGATCATATCAAGGTTATTGAGGATCAGAAGAAGAGACTTGGAACCAAGAGAGGTTTCATCGCGGTAAAGCCGAACTGCTCCATCCAGTCTTACAGCCCTGCAATCACCGCATGGCTTGAGTTTGAACCTTATGAAGCAGTTGTCTCCACCTACCAGGCAATCTCTGGTGCAGGTAAGACCTTCAAGGATTGGCCGGAGATGGAAGGTAATATCATCCCCTTCATCTCCGGTGAGGAAGAGAAGTCAGAGCTCGAGCCCCTTCGTATCTGGGGTAAGGTTGAGGACGGCAAGATCGTTCCCGCCGACTTCATCAAGATTACTGCTCAGTGCATCCGTGTTCCGATTCTCTATGGACACACAGCTACCTGCTTCATCAACTTCAGGAAGAAGCCGACCAAAGAACAGCTGATCCAGAAGTTACGTGAATTCAAGGGCGCTCCTCAGGAACTCGATCTCCCGAGTGCTCCCAAGCATTTCATCCAGTACTTAGAAGACGATAATCGTCCTCAGGTACAGCTTGATGTGAACTACGAAAACGGTATGGGTGTTTCCATCGGTCGTCTGAGAGAAGATTCTCTCTTCGATTACAAGTTCGTAGGTCTCTCCCATAACACCATTCGTGGTGCAGCAGGCGGTGGAGTTCTCTGTGCTGAACTTCTTACTGCAAAGGGCTATATCAGCAAGAAGAACTAACGAATTCGTAACTTTATTATATGAAACCGTTCCTAAAACTATTCTTTAGGAACGGTTTTATTTAATTTATATTAAACTTTCTTGCAATGCTCTTTTGACGACAATATAATAGAAGAGCATGTGATGATATACGATGGTTTTCGTATATTTCCATTATTATCGGAAATAACCGGTAGGGTGCCGGTATGGATTTATTTTTAGAGGGGAATGGAGCAATGAAAGTCGTCAGAAGCACAGAGAGAAAGCAGTTAGAGAAGCTTTACCTGGAGAATGGGAATCGCTTCCTGCTCCTGTATGGAACTGCCTATACGATGAAGGAGAGCCTGTTATCGGACTTCCTTTCGGATAAGGACTATTTCTATTACAGAAGCAGAAATGTCTCACCGGAGGAACAGAAGAGGGTCTTCCTGGAGAGCATTGGAAAGCGTTTTGACTGTGATCTTAAGGATGCAGACTATGCGAAAGCCCTGGGACAGATCAGGAAGGCAGAAGGAAAGCATTTCGTTCTGGTGCTGGATGAATTCCAGTATTTCCTCCGCAAGGATCAGGAGATCATGAAGGCACTGTCTGACCTTAAGGCTGGAAAACTGACCTCCTGCCCTGTCATGATCGTTCTTGCAGCATCTTCCCTGGCATGGACTGTGCGCGATTTCGACGAAGCTGCCGGGAAAGCAGTCGCAGCAATTGACGAGAGAATTAAGCTGAGTGACGTATCCTTCCTGGATGTTGTCCGAGCTTTCCCGCATTATTCTGTAGCGGATGCGGTTCGTACCTATGGAATCTTAGGTGGCGTTCCCGCATATCTGGATGCCTGGAGCGAGAGAGTGTCCGTTAAGGAAAATGTCATTCGTACCATGCTGACTCCGGATGGTCTGCTCTATCGTGCGGCAGAACATTATCTTACCGACGAACTTCGTGAACTGGGTGTCTACAATACCATCTTAGCATCCATGGCACGCGGTAATGAGAAACTGAATGATCTCTATCAGGATACGGGATATTCTCGTGCCAAGATCAGTGTCTATCTGAAGAATCTCTCTGAGTTCGATGCCATCACCAAAGTGGTTTCCTTTGAGACCGGCGGCTGGGACAATGCGAAGAAGGGAATCTATCGCATCTCGAACCATTTCCTTCGCTTCTGGTTTACATTTATCTATCCAAACCTGTCAGAACTCGCGCTTATGACACCGGGGCGGTTCTATGACAGATTCATCGCTCCCGGTCTGGGAGCATATCTGCGTCCGACCTTCTCTTCGGTCTGCACAGAGTACTTAGAACTTATGAACCTGGTAGGCAAGACGCCAATCAAGCTGGTCCGTATGGGTACCTGGATCGGAAAGCAGGGCACCATTGATATCGTGGGTCAGAACGAGATTCGTGAGAACATCGTTGCTGTATGCAACTGGGACGATAAGCTTCTTACTTATGAGAGATACGAGCTCCTCCTCGAAAATATGGAGCAGGCCCGTATTAAGGCAAAGGTTATCTACCTCTTCTCTGCGACAGAGTTTGATTCCCGTCTTAAGATGTTAGAGAAGGAAGACTCCCATATCGTTCTTGTCGACATGAAGGAATTGTAATTATTAAAGGAATTTTTAATTATGGGCAAAAGCCTTTTTATTGCTGAGAAGCCCAGTGTTGCGAGAACTTTTGCTGAGCTTTTCAAAGAGACAATGCAGAATCACGATGGTTATGTGGAGAGTAAGTCCATCGTCGTGACCTGGTGCGTCGGCCATCTGGTTGGTTTGGATGAACCGGATGCTTATGGCGAACAGTATAAGAAGTGGCGTCTGGATACCCTGCCACTTTTTCCGACGGAATGGAAGTATCGCGTTCTTCCGTCTACCCAGAAACAATTTAATATCGTCTGTGGGCTGCTGAATCGTGAAGATGTAGACAAGATCTATGTCTGCACTGACTCGGGACGTGAAGGAGAATACATCTATCGTCTGGTACGTCAGGAAGCCAAGGTGCATGACAAGCAGGAACTCCGTGTCTGGATCGATTCGCAGACAGAAGATGAGATGAAGAGGGGAATCCGCGAAGCGAAGGATATCAAGGAATATGATAATCTGGCTGCCTCTGCCTACCTGAGAGCGCAGGAAGACTGGCTCATGGGTATGAACTTCTCCAGACTTCTGAGTCTGAAGTATGGCAATGCGATGGCTGGTTTCCTGCATGAGAGATACAGCGTTATTGCCGTAGGCCGTGTTATGACCTGCGTTCTCGGTATGGTCGTAGACCGCGAGAGACAGATCCGTGAGTTCGTGAAGACGCCCTTCTATCGTGTGGTGTCGGAGATTGGAACCAAAGAGAATGGCCTCGTTGCAGAATGGAAGGCAGTCAAGGGCTCCCGCTACTTCGAGTCGCCTCTTCTCTATAAGGAGAACGGTTTCAGTAAGGAAGAAGATGCCAGGAAGCTGATCGATGAAGTTGTTGCATCCCAGGCAGCAGGAGAGGTCCTTCCTGAAGGAAGTACAGTTCCTGAAGTAAGCCTGGATGAGAATAAGAACCTGAACCGGTCACTGACCGGTAAGGTACTGTCCGTACAGAGAAAGACAGAGAAGAAGAATCCGCCTCTGCTCTATAATCTGGCAGAACTTCAGAATGACTGTTCCAAACTCTTCAAGATTAGCCCGGATGAAACTCTGAATGTTATCCAGGAACTCTATGAGAAGAAGCTGGTTACCTATCCCAGAACGGATGCACCGGTTCTCTCAACTGCAGTTGCCAAGGAGATTGATAAGAATATCCGTGGTCTTAAGAATGTCGGTCTCGTAAAGCCAATCGTAGATCACATCCTCGATAAGGAACTCTATAAGGGAATCGAGAAGACCAAGTATACGGATGACGCGAAGATTACGGACCATTATGCGGTAATTCCGACCGGACAGGGACTGAATGCTGTTCGGAACCTGGGTCCGACCCAGGTTCATGTCTATGAGATTATCGTTCGTAGATTCTTATCCATCTTCCTGCCCCCGGCAGAGTATACGAAGCTTACGATGACGGTTGAGATGGGTGGAGAACAGTTCTTCGCCAGCGGCCGTTATCTTGATAAACCAGGTTACTTATCGGCTATGAATTATTCCTTCACCAAGAGGGATATGACAAAGCCTGCCAGTGAGAATGGACAGAAGCCCAAGGACGAACCGGAAGAAGAGAATACTTCCGGAGATGAGGAAGAGTCTGATAGTGCAACCGCCCGTGAGATTCTCTCTTCCCTTAAGAAGGGTGATGCTATCCGTTTTGACCGGATCGGAATCCGAGAAGGTGAGACCTCGCCTCCGAAGAGATTCAATTCTGGTTCCCTCATTCTTGCGATGAAGAATGGTGGACAGATGATCGAAGATGAAGAACTTCGTGCCCAGATCAAGGATTGTGGTATCGGTACTTCTGCAACCAGAGCTGGTATCCTGCAGAAGTTAGTTGAGAAGAAATATCTGGCACTGAATTCGAAGACACAGATTGTAACGCCTATGTTATCCGGCGAGATTATCTATGACATCGTTAAGGCATCGATCAGTTCTCTCCTGAATCCTGAGCTTACAGCAAGCTGGGAGAAGGGACTTGAGCTTGTTGCCCAGGGCAGGATCACATCCGATGACTACATGAACAAGATGGAAGATTATATTAGAGTTCACATCGACAGAGTCATGAAGTACGGAAGATCGGATGGTTTGCAGAAGGTATTCCGTAAGAATGCGGTCTATTATGAGAAGGAACTGAATGCCCGAATTGCCCATGCGAAGAAAGCGGCGGCAGCGGGACAGAAGGCGGCTGGTAAGAAGAGCCCGGCGAAGAAGAGCAGTAAGAAGGCAGAGGAATAATATGGAAAATTGTAAGATTAAGAACATGTACAGCTTGGAAGAAACCCTGGCAGCAGAGCTTCTTGCTTCGAAGACCTATCCCTGGGAAGCACTTCCTGAAATCGGAGCATTCATTAAGAAACTTGGACCGACTCTGGATCCTGAGGTGTATGAGAAGAGAGATGATCTCGGTGAGGATATCTGGATTGCAAAATCAGCTCTGGTTTTCGATTCTGCATACATCCATGGACCAGCAATCATCGGTGAGAATACTGAGGTTCGCCAGTGCGCTTTCATTCGTGGCAATGCACTCGTTGGTAATGACTGTGTTGTAGGTAACTCCACAGAACTGAAGAATGTTATCCTCTTCAACCATGTACAGGTTCCCCATTATAACTATGTTGGAGATTCGATTCTTGGTTTCTGGTCCCATATGGGTGCTGGTTCCATTACTTCCAATGTGAAGTCTGATAAGACTCTTGTCGTTGTTAAGGATCGTGCATCAGGAGAAGAGATTGAGACCGGACTCAAGAAGTTCGGAGCAATGCTGGGTGACTATGTTGAAGTTGGATGTAATTCCGTACTGAATCCCGGCACTGTTCTCTGCGGAGATGACAATGTTTATCCTACTTCCTGTGTTCGTGGTGTGGTTCCTCCTCATCACATATGGAAGGACAAGGATCACCTTGTGGAGAAGCAGAAGTAAGATAGGCCCTTCATTTGCGAAGCAGAATCTCAAGCGATGGATAAATGCATGCAATCCTAACGTAAATTTTTTAACAGGCAATAGGATTTTTAAAGGGAAACTCTTGTGGGTTTCTCTTTTTTATGCAATAATCTTTGCGTATGTGGCGAATGGCGTTGTTAAGAATTGACGACGACTTTCGTATGGCAGAAAGGAGTCAATAATGAAGTACACAGCAGAAGTTGAAAAAATGTGTCCTATCAATAAGGGCGCAAAGCATGAACCTGCTCCCATCCCTGAAGAGGGCAAGTGGGTACACGCTAAGCAGATTGAAGATATTTCCGGATTTACTCACGGTGTAGGCTGGTGCGCACCTCAGCAGGGTGCCTGCAAGCTTTCCCTTAATGTTAAGAATGGTATCATCGAAGAAGCACTCGTTGAGACGATCGGATGCTCCGGTATGACCCATTCCGCAGCAATGGCAGCTGAGATCCTCCAGGGCAAGACCATTCTCGAGGCTCTGAACACTGACCTTGTTTGTGATGCAATCAACACCGCTATGAGAGAGCTCTTCCTTCAGATCGTTTACGGACGTACTCAGTCCGCATTCTCTGATGATGGACTTTCCGTTGGTGCTGGTCTTGAAGATCTTGGTAAGGGGCTTCGTTCTCAGGTTGGTACCATGTACGGCACCAAGGCTAAGGGCGTTCGTTACCTTGAGATGACCGAAGGTTACGTTACGGATATGGCACTTGATGCTGACAACAACGTAATCGGTTACAAGTATGTCTCCCTCGGCAAGATGACCGACTTCATCAAGAAGGGTGATGATCCTAACACCGCTTGGGAAAAGGCAAAAGGTCAGTATGGCCGCATCGATGATGCTGTTAAGTTCATCGATCCTCGTAAAGAGTGATAGGGAAAGGAGAGACGAATCATGGCATTATTTGAAAACTACGAAGCAAGAATTGCTCAGATCAACGCAGCTCTGAACGCTGTTGGTATCAAAGATATTGAAGAAGCAGAGAAGATCACCAAGGACGCTGGCCTCGATGTATATCATCAGGTAGAAGGTATCCAGGGTATCTGCTTCGAGAACGCTAAGTGGGCTTACACTGTAGGCGCTGCAATCGCTATCAAGAAGGGTTGCCGTAAGGCATCTGACGCAGCAGCAGCAATCGGTGAAGGTCTTCAGAGCTTCTGCATCCCCGGTTCCGTTGCAGACCATCGTAAGGTAGGTCTTGGCCATGGTAACCTTGGTAAGATGCTTCTCGAGGAAGAGACCGAGTGTTTCGCATTCCTCGCTGGACATGAGTCCTTCGCAGCAGCTGAAGGTGCAATCGGTATTGCTAACAACGCAAATAAGGTTCGCCAGAAGCCCCTTCGCGTAATCCTTAACGGTCTTGGTAAGGACGCAGCACAGATCATCTCCCGTATCAACGGATTCACCTTCGTTGAGACTCAGTATGACTACAAGGCTGCTAAGCTTAACATCCTTTCTGAGACTGCTTACTCCAATGGCCCTCGTGCAAAGGTTAAGTGCTACGGCGCTGACGATGTACAGGAAGGTGTTGCAATCATGTGGAAGGAGAACGTTGGTGTTTCCATTACCGGTAACTCCACCAACCCTACCCGTTTCCAGCATCCTGTAGCTGGTACCTACAAGAAGGAACGTATTGAAGCAGGTCAGCCTTACTTCTCCGTTGCTTCCGGCGGTGGTACCGGACGTACCCTTCATCCCGATAACATGGCAGCAGGTCCTGCTTCCTACGGTATGACTGATACTCTTGGACGTATGCATTCCGATGCACAGTTCGCAGGTTCCTCTTCCGTACCCGCTCACGTTGAGATGATGGGTCTGATCGGAATGGGTAACAACCCCATGGTTGGTGCTACTGTTGCAGTTGCTGTATCTGTTGAGGAAGCAGCAAAGGCTGGTAAGTTCTAAGTATATCTCTTAGTTCATAACGAACAGATTTCAAGGCTTGTCAAAGGTTCTAAGGAATCTTTGGCAAGCCTTTTT
>ONDO01000004.1 GCA_900316625.1 uncultured Lachnospiraceae bacterium
GGCATACGGGAATTTACGCTTGTGGACACTGTGTAAGACGAGCCAACAAGGTAACTTGTTAGGAACGCAGTAGTGGTTGAAGCAAGAATCCCACGACTTCAGTCGTGTGGAGTGTCAAATTTATGGATGATTCAGTGTGGATTCAATGACAGGGAAAAAGAGAGTATATAGAAAAGAGAGAGACATGACTGTTCGTAATGCCAGAGAAAAAGACATTCCAAAGATGATAGAACTCCTTCAGCAGGTATTAGAGATACATGCGGCCTTGCAGCCGAATATCTTCCTTAGTGGGACGACAAAGTATAGCGTAGAAGAACTCAAGGAACTTCTGGAGGACCCCAGGAAGCCGATCTATGTTGCAGTAGATGAAGAAGATCAGGTTCTAGGATATGCATTCTGTCAGCTCATCTGCCATGAGAAGAGTGCGAATACCAGAGAATATAACTCAATCTATATCGATGATCTCTGCGTGGATGAGACCGCAAGAGGACAGCATGTGGGAGAGGCGCTCTTCTTACATGTGAAGGAAGAGGGCAAAGCTCTAGGATGTTATGATATTAACCTGCATGTGTGGGAAGGAAATGATGCCCGTAAGTTCTACGATAAGATGGGCATGGTTCCTCTCTATACCAGCATGCAGACCGTTCTGTAATGGTAGAGGATATAAGATGCTGCTTGAGATTTCTGATGGCACAGTAAGCCGTGGCGGCCATACGGTCCTGAAGAATTTTGATTTTTACATAAAGGGACGAGAAAGAATCGCAATCGTTGGAAGGAATGGTGCCGGAAAGACGACACTACTAGAACTTCTTGCCGGAGAGCTCAGGCTCGACCGCGATGACAAGACGAGAGGCGCAGGACTTCGTATGTCCAGAGACCTTACGGTACGCTTCCTCTCCCAGGAGATGGCACTGCCTCTTGACATGAGTCTGGATGAATATGTCTTATCGACCTTCAGGGAGGGAGACCTTCATTCCAAGGAACGCTATGCATACGATGCGAGTTTCAACCGGATCCTGACTGGTTTCGGCCTGGAGATCCGAGACCGGAAGAAGATGCTAAAGGAGTTCTCCGGAGGAGAACAGAAGAAGATTGCTATGATCCGCCTTCTTCTCGAAGAACCGGATATCCTCCTCCTCGATGAGCCGACCAACCATCTGGATTTTCAGACAGTGGAGTGGCTCGAAGACTATCTTCTCGATTATCCGAAGACGGTCGTAATGGTTTCTCATGACAGATTCTTCATCGACCGGACGGCAGAAGTAATCTGGGAGATCTCGAATGGGAGACTGACTCGTTACGTAGGTAGTTACACATCCTATCGTAAGGAGAAGCGAGAGAATGCAAAGAGGCAGTGGAAGGCCTATGAGGCGCAGGAAGAAGAGATCAAGCGTCTCAGTGACCTGGTGCAGAGATTCAAACACAAGCCGACCAAGGCTTCCTTCGCCAGATCCCGACTCAAGATGATAGAACGCATGGAGCGCATCGAGAAGCCGGAATCTGAGGAAGCCTATATTCATAGCTCGAAGATAGAGCCGGATCAGTTAGGAGCCAAGTGGCCCTATCAGTGTGAAGAACTAAGGATCGGCTATGGCGAAGAGGCGATTCGAACGATCACGCTACGTCTCAGAAGAGGGCAGAAACTAGGTGTTATAGGTCCCAATGGCTCCGGTAAGTCGACTTTTCTTAAGACAGTCGCGGGAATTATCCCTGCCATCAAGGGGAAGGGGAGCCTGGGCAATCATATCGATCTTGCCTACTTCGACCAGATGAGTGGAGAACTAGACTCAGAGCTCTCTGTCTTCGAATATTATCATGATGCATTTCCCTCCCTTCGTGAGAAGGAGGTGCGCACCCAGCTTGCATCCTATCTCTTCCGTGGGGATGCCCTCGGCAAATGTGTAGCATCCCTCTCAGGTGGTGAGAAGGCAAGACTCGCACTTGCTGTGCTTCTGTCACGGAAGCCCAACTTCCTGATCCTGGACGAGCCTACGAATAACATGGATATTCCAGCCAAAGAGACGATGGAATCCATCTTTCGCATGTACAGTGGCACCATTCTTATGGTGTCGCATGACAGGTATTTCCTATCGGAAGTTTGTGATTCGCTCCTCATTTTCGAAGAGGATAAGGAGGATGCTTCCTTCTATCCCTTCTCTTATCGTCATTATGTGGATCGCCTGAAGCAGGGGGATGGGGAAGTGGCACATTCACTCATGCGGTCGATGGAAGAGCAGAAGCTGATTGAGGGACTGAAGGCGGTTCCTAAGGCGGAACGCTTCCGACTGAGGGAGTACTCGACGGATGAAGCGAATCGGGACTGGAGATATGAGCAGAACCGAGAACGGAGGCATGCGGCGGAAGAGAAGCTCTTGCAGGCAGAACTTGAGACGGAGGCCGAAAAGGAGACCCGGAAGGATGCTTATATGTCTCTGGATGACTGGCTCTATGGCGATGATGCAGAACCTTCCATGGGTGAGGCAGGGCAGCGGGAAGAACAACGCAGGGCGGAAGCGGAACTTACCAAAGAACTGATTGACTGGTATGATATTTGGCTGGAAACCCATCCGGTCGGAGAAGAATAGGAGAAGAGGCAGAGAAGAAGTTGAGAAGAATTTCAATCGAATGCAACATGTTCGGTGGAATTTTCTTCATTGCACTTCCTTATGTACTTGCTGCAAAGGAAAAATAAGCACGAATATGCTATGATAGGAACTGTGGTTTTTTAGGAACTCACAGTTCTTTTTTTATTGGATACCGATGACGCACATGAGCGTATCGTGATAGATCTTGATCTATGATATCGCCTTATGAAGTAGACGGAAAGTGGAGTATATTCCGAATGAATGTGAAGAGAAAAAGGCTTACCAAACGAAATCTTGTGACCTTAGGAGCTGCTCTTGGTTCAGGCTTCCTTATGGCATTTTCTAATAATATCTTCATGGAAGAATCGAACATTCTTCCGGCTGGTTTCATGGGAATTGCCACCCTGGTATCCATGGTAGGCAAGCTCTTCTCTCTGAACATCTCGACAGCAATTGTTCTTACCTGCATCAATCTGCCGGTTGCACTGTTCTGTCTGAAGACGATCTCGAAGCGATTTGTCTTCTTCTCAGTTATTCAGATTGTGTCATGTTCCTTTCTCTTGCATTTCCTTCCGGTCTATGCCATCTTCGATCAGACGATTTTAAATGTGATTTTCGGTGGTTGTATCTACGGCTTTGGAATCGCGCTTGCCTTAAGGGGTGGGGCATCGACCGGAGGTACCGACTTCATTGCGCTCTACGTTTCTAACAAAACGGGTCGAGAGATCTGGATGGGCGTCTTCGCCTTCAACTGTATCCTGATCGCCATCTTCGGCGCCATCTTCGGATGGGACAAGGCGGGATATTCGATTATCTTCCAGTTCGTCTCTACGCGTATGATTACGACCTTCCACACACGTTATAAGCGTGTGATGATGCAGATCTTCACCAAGAAGCCGGAGGAAGTTGTAAGAGATTATATCGCGGCCTTTCCACATGGTATTACGGAGATCGAGGGAACCGGTGGTTACACGGGAGAGAAGACGGCGCTTCTCGTATCGGTGACCTCCTCCTATGAACTTCCGGAGGCAATCGAGGTCTGCAAGAAGGCAGATCCGGAAGTCATTATCAATGTGACCAATACAGACCAGTATATTGGTAAGTTTAAGCAGCCCAAGATCTGAGGGCAGGAAAAAGAAATAAAGAAAAAGAGAAAAGATGAAAAACAGAAATGGAGGAAAGGCATGGGAAGTTTTGTCTTTGATTTCAGTGACGAAGAAGTGAAGGCGGATGAGGCTGCGAAGGAAGCACTGAAGGATCCTGCCAAGGGAATCGAATCGGAAGCCATCGAATCGGTGACAAGGGTTGCAACAGTAGAGAATCCGATCCTGGTGCTTAAGGATGATACGGCGACGCTTGTGCATCATACTTCGGGTAAGTTCAAGAAGTCAGAACAGGGCATTGTCTTAGAATATGGTAAGTCTTCCGACTGTCTCTATGCGGGAATTGTATCCATCGACCGTAGGTTCATAGATCTGATTGCCTGGCTGGCAGAGACCAGAGCAGATATCCGCCTGTCCGGCAAGCACACAGACAAGGGCTATTCGGTCTATAAGATTCATGCGGTGGATGCGACAGGGCGTCATCGTCTGAAGTCCCAGGATGAGTTCCTGCAGACGGTGATTTTGCGTCTCTTAGCTTCGGATATTCCCAAGGAAGAAGAGCCGGAAGATGAGAAGGAGACCGAGACTGTGAATATCTCGGATATGACTTCCATATCCAACTTCCTCCGCGTTGCAAGTCACACCTTGCCTGAGAATATCAGGGAGTGGGCTTACAGAAATATGGAGCTCTCCAGTCAGACCAGCATCAGCCAGGATGAGAGACGTCATGCAAGGCGAGCACTCTCGATCATGTTAAATATCCGTTGGCAGGGAGCTTACTTCGAATCCATAGATCCGGTTCGTGCCAGAGAGATTCTCGATGAGGAACTCTATGGCATGGAGAAGGTGAAGCAGAGAATTATCGAGACCATTATCCAGATCAATCGTACCCATACCTTGCCGGCCTATGGATTGCTTCTGGTAGGACCTGCAGGTGTCGGTAAGTCTCAGATCGCCTACGCGGTTGCCAAGATCCTGAAGCTTCCCTGGACCTCCCTTGATATGTCTACGATCCGGGATCCGGAAGCTCTGACGGGAAGTCCAAGAGTCTATGCCAATGCAAAGCCCGGAAGGATTATGGAGGCTTATGCAGAAGCGTCCGCTTCCAATCTGGTCTTCATCATCAATGAATTAGATAAGGCAGATGCCGGACAGAGTGGTGCGAATCCCGCAGATGCTCTGCTGACCCTCTTGGATAACCTTGGTTTTACAGATAATTACATCGAATGTATGGTACCGACTGCAGGCGTCTATCCAATTGCAACTGCGAATGATAAGTCGAGAATCTCGGAGCCTCTGATGACAAGATTTGCAGTCATCGATATTCCGGATTATACACCTGAAGAGAAGAAGAGGATCTTCCTGGAATTCTCCCTTCCCAAGGTTCTAAAGCGAATGCAGGTGGAAGAGGAAGAATGCCTTCTGACGGAGGATGGTGCAGAAGCAGTTGTTGCTATGTATGCAAGTGAACCTGGTGTCCGTGATCTCGAGCAGGCAGCAGAACACCTCGCAGCCCATGCACTCTATCTGATTGAGACCACCCATGTGAAGGGCGTGACCTATGATGCAGAACTGGTCCGCAAGGTGTTAAGCTAGGTCTCTTTCGATAGCAGAGTATCCGCTAGAGTATCAATTGCGGATTTATACAGATCTATACAGTAATATACACAGAAATAAGGAAATATCATGTCAAACGAACAGTTTACCCGTTACAGAGGAGCCGGTGTAAAGCTCGCTCTCTGCCAGATGCAGATGTCTATGAGCAAGGAGGAGAATCTGACCAAGACTCTCCGCCACATGGATGAAGCCAGACTCCAGCAGGCAGACCTGATCTTCTTCCCGGAAGTTCAGCTGACTCCCTTCTTCGCGAAGTATCCAGCTGCCATGTTAGAGGGCATCGGCATTCAGAAAGGCGCCTTTGCGGTGAAGGAAGACAGTGATGTCATCGAAAAGATCCGAAATAAGGCAAAGGAATGCTCCCTCTATTGTTCCCCCAATCTCTATGTGGAGACCGAAGAGGGGAAACTATATGATCGAAGCTACTTCATCGATCAGGCAGGTAATGTCATGGGACACTCTGACATGGTCAATATCTTCAGTGCAGAGAACTTCTATGAGAAGGATTATTATGCACCTTCTGAAGATGGATATCAGGTCTACGATACACCCTTTGGACGTGTTGGTATCGTCATCTGCTTCGATCGCCACATCGGTGAGAGTGTGCGTTCCTGCGCTCTGCAGGGAGCACAGCTGGTACTGATTCCGACAGCGAATCTGAAGTCGGAGCCCATGGACCTCTTCCTGGCAGAAGTAAGAACCCTTGCATATCAGAACAATGTTTTCCTCGCTATGTGTAACCGTGTAGGACAGGAAGATGATCTCGAATTCGCCGGCGAATCAGTGGTTGTCGGTCCGGACGGCGAGGTAATCGCCCAGGCGGATGACAGCGAGCAGATTCTCTATGTCGATATCGATCCGGGAGAGGCTATCCGTTCCAGAAACAATCGTCCTTACATCGGTTATGTCACTCCCAGCCCTAAGGTCTATCATATGGCAGGCCAGGCAGAGGAGACGAATCTTCCCCAGATGCATGTCCTCTTCGAGAAGATGGCAGAGTATGACAAGGGCGATGCGATGCGTATCCAGCATTTTACCAAGGTATGGCAGTATGCCCGCATGATTGGTATCGAAGAAGGACTCCCCGGATATCAGCAGAACATCCTTGAGGTTGCAGCTATCGTGCATGATATTGGAATACATAAGGCAGAGAAGAGCTTCGGCTCTTCAGATGGGAAGCTGCAGGAGAAATTAGGACCGGGCGAGGCTCTGACTCTGCTTACGGACCTTGGCTATCCCAGAAGTCTGATCGAGCGCGTAATCTTCCTTGTCGGACATCATCATACCTATAGTGAGATCGACGGATTAGATTATCAGATCCTTGTAGAAGCAGATTTTCTTGTGAATGGCTATGAAGATGGCCTGGGCCAGGAGGCTCTCAATTCTGCTTATGAGAAGATCTTCAAGACCAGTGCGGGAAAGAGACTCTTCCGTCTCTTCTATCCTGAGGAAGGGCAGTACAGTGCGAAAACGAAAAGATAATAAAGCAGTAAATAAACCAGCGCTTATTATTGGAATCATTCTATTGATCGTCCTTATGATCGCTGTAAGAAGCCTTCTGACGAAGGATGCAAAGAAGGGTGCAAGAGGCGACGAGAACCTGAATGAGAGTACTGTACAGGATGAGAATGTGACCCTACCTGAGACAGAAAGGTACGATATCACACTGGGTTTTGCCGGTGACATCTGTTTTGCAGATAATTACACACCCATGCAGCACCTGGCAGCACTTGGTACAGACGATATCTCTGCGGCCATCAGTCAGGACTATATCGATGACATGCGTTCCATGTCCCTTATGTGGATCAATAACGAATTCGTTTACAGTGACAGGGGAGAGCCCCTGCCTGGCAAGATGTATACCTTCCGTTCAACGCCTTCTCATGTGAAGTATCTTGATGACTTAGGAATCGACATCGTAGGTCTTGCCAACAATCACGTCTACGACTACGGTCCGGATGCTTTCGAAGATACCCTTACAACTCTGGAAAATGATGGTATGCCCTATGTTGGTGCAGGACATAATCTATCGGAGGCCATGTCTCCGGTCTACCTTAAGGCAGATGGCTTCACCATTGCATATGTGGCAGCCAGCCGTGCGGAGAAACTTAAGATGACCCCGCAAGCGACAGAGACTGAGGGCGGAATCCTTCGTTGCTATGACAACGAGCTCTTCTTACAGGCAATCCGAGAGGCCCGCGCCAATGCAGATTTTGTTATTGCCCTTCCTCACTGGGGAACAGAACACTCTACAGTTTTAGAAGAGGCTCAGACCAGTGGAGCGAGAGAGTATATCGAAGCAGGTGCTGATGCCGTTATTGGTGCGCATCCTCACATCCTGCAGGGTATAGAATACGTTGAAGGAAAGCCCGTCGTCTATTCTCTGGGTAATTTCTGGTTCGATGACTACAGTCAGGACACGATGATCGCGGAACTCCATTTGACAGGAGAGTATGAGGCAGGATTACCTTCCCTCGCTTCGGGAAATGTAGAGCTTAGAATCATTCCCGGAACCCAGATCGGTGTCGAGACACGTAAGGCAACAGATCCGGATCTTGCGAAAAGAATCCTTCATGATCTGGAAGATATCTCTGTGAATGTCTCTATTGATGAGAATGGCATAGTTAGAGAGAATGATTTGCAATGAATATTAAGAAAACAATCTGGGAGACAGCAAGCATGACTTTTGCGACCTTTGTGATCGCAGTTGCTGTATTCTTCTTTCTGGTTCCCAGCCATGCGGCCGTAAGTTCCATCTCAGGCCTTGCAATCGTACTAGCGAACTTTGTGCCGTTTTCCGTGTCCGAAATCACCATGACATTGAATGTGATTCTTTTGATCATTGGCTTTTTGACCTGTGGTAATGAATTTGGTGCAAAGACGGTCTATACGTCTATCCTGCTTCCGACCTTCTTATGGATATTCGAGAAGTTACTTCCTAACTATCAGTCCTTGACCGGGGATGCTCTCTTAGATGTTATCTGTTATATCTTCGTTGTCAGCATCGGCCTTAGCATTCTCTTTAACATGAATGCGTCCTCAGGTGGTCTTGATATCGTAGCTAAGATGATGAATAAGTATCTTCATGTGGAACTCGGAAGAGCGATGGGACTCTCCGGTATCGTGGTGGCTCTGTCTTCAGCCCTCTGTTATGACGGTAAGACAGTCTCACTCAGTGTCCTTGGTACTTATCTAAACGGAATCATTGTCGATGAATTCATCTTCAATCGCAATCTGAAGAGAAGAGTATGCATTGTTTCTCCGAAGATGGATGAGATCAGGGATTATATCATCAATGATCTCGGAAGTGGCGCAACGATCTATGAGGCAATTGGTGCCTACCATGGGGATAAGCATAAGGAGATCATCACGATCGCTGATAAGGAAGAATATCAGAAACTGATGGCTTTTTTGCAGAAGACAGATCCGCAGGCATTTATTACGGTCTATAAGGTTAGTGAGATGCAGTATCGTTCCAAGCAGTTAGAAGAGCGTATTTTCTAGTTTTATATCTCTTTATGTGCGTTCCTTTGTGAGAAGGAACGCTTTTTTGTGCTTATTGGTGCTCACGCTATCGCGGGTCTTAGATTGTTAGATAATTACAGATATTAACTAATAATAGATGAATATCTGCCGATAATAGAATTAGAGACAGTAGTTATTGGATACAAGGAGGTATCAGTATGCAGGTTGGAAACATTACAGAGAGTAGCTGGGCAAAGGCAGGCAGTGCTTACCAGACCAAGAGTGACAATATAACGAAGACAGACAACAAGACCCAGAAGGCTAGCCAGGCGAGTCCCAAGGCAAATGATAATTCGAAAACCAATGCCGCGGGCCTTAAGAATACGAAGAACAGTGATGCAGTAGAGACCGAATATACGAAGGGACGTATTATCGGTAAACCGACCCTCTCCAAGAAGGCAGCAGAGATCTATGAGAATCTGCAGAAGAAGTATGGCAATATGTCCTTCATCCTGGTTTCGGAAGATCAGAAGAATGTGGCGCAGGCAAATGCTGCAGCTTACGCGAATTCCGGTACGACCGTAGTTCTTATCAATGAGGACAAACTCGAACAGATGGCAAGTGATGAGTCCTATGCCAGGCAGATCGAGGCGAAGATTGATGCAGCCCGGAAACAGCTTCCGAGTCTAAAGCAGTCGCTGGCCGCTTCCGGTGCCAAGGTCAAGGGCTATGGTATCCAGGTCAATGATAACGGAACCACTTCCTTCTTCGCGGTTATGGATAAGTCCATGACAGAGCAGAGAGAACGGATCGCTGAAAAGAGAGAAGAGAAGAAGGCTGAGGCTAAGGCAGAGAGTAAGAAGGAAGCCAAAGCACGGCAGGAAGAACACTTGGAAGAGGTTCGAAAGGAACACGCCCTTAAGGCCAAGGGGCCGAATAAGAAGGAAGATGCAGAAGAGACTACAGAGGAGAATCAGGTGGCTCCTCTCTACAGCTTCGACAATGAAAGAATGGTATTCTTCAAGGCAGATACCATTGATGATCTGATCAGTCAGGTCAATGATTTCCAGATGAATTATCTGTCCAATACCCTGAAGACACCAGAGGAAGAGTTCCTTGGAACTTCCATTGATTTCAAAGGTTAAGACAGAGTTACAATTAGTTTCGCAAATTTCGTATTTTAGCAACCGTATTTCGTTCCAATAAGTCCTCTGAATATGCTATATATGTAATAGCAATTTAGTAAAACGTTTTCGGAGGTTTTGAGGAATGAAATACGGTTATTTTGATGATGAAGTCAGAGAGTATGTTATTACCAACCCTGACACACCGGAACCCTGGGCCAATTATCTGGGTTCTGTAGAGTATGGCGCGATCATCTCTAACAATGCCGGTGGATATAGTTTCCGTAAATCCGGCGCAAACGGTCGAATCCTTCGATATGTCTTCAATGATTTTGATCAGCCCGGCCGTTACTTCTATCTGCGTGACGATGACAGTGCTGACTTCTGGTCTGCCAGCTGGATGCCGGTAGCGAAGCCTTTGGATCAGTATAAGAATAAGTGCCGTCATGGTCTGGGTTATAGCATCATTGAAGCGGATTATAGCAAGATTCATTCCGAGGCAAGCTATTATGTTCCGGATGGTGCTCTCTATGAAGTCTGGGCTCTTACCGTTCGTAATGATGATACGGTAGAGCGTCATCTGACCCTGACCGGATTCGGTGAATTCACCAACGAGTCCAACTACGAACAGGATCAGGTCAATCTTCAGTACACGCTCTTCATTTCCAGAACCCTCTATGAGAAGAACCGCATTCGTCAGCTGATCAACGGTAACCTCGATGTTCAGACTGCAGGTTCTAAGAGCGATGGAAACAGCTTCAATGAACGTTTCTTCGCTATGGTCGGTGCCGAAGCTGCATCCTACAGTGGTGATAAGAAGTCCTTCCTGGGCTCCTGCCGCGGTTATAATGCGCCTGATGGCATCGTGAGGGGGGACCTGGGCAACCAACTGAACTATAACGGCAATTCCTGTGGCGCTATGTCTGCCAAGGTAAGCCTCGCTCCTGGAGAAGAGAAGACTCTTGTATTCCTGCTTGGTATGCTCGATGAAGCAGAATCTTCTGAAGTAATGGCTAAGTATCCGGCAACTACAGCTGCATCCTACTCTGACTGCGATGCAGACCCTCTCTATCAGAAGGTTCAGTCCGAGATCAACGCCCTTCGGGAAATGTGGAACGACCGTCTGGATGCGTTCTACGTTAAGACACCGTCTCCGGAATTCAACACCATGATCAATACCTGGAATGCATATAACTGCTTTATGACCTTCCTCTGGTCAAGAGCGGCATCCTTCATCTATTGCGGTCTTCGTAATGGTTACGGCTACCGTGATACCGTTCAGGATATCCAGGGTATCATTCATCTGGAGCCGGAGATGGCTGCAGACCGAATCCGCTTCATGCTGTCTGCTCAGGTAGACAATGGTGGTGGGCTTCCCCTGGTAAAATTCACACACAATCCTGGTCATGAGGATACTCCGGATGATGAATCCTATCGTCAGTCTACCGGTCATCCTGCATATCGTGCAGATGATGCCCTCTGGCTCTTCCCGACCATCTGGAAGTATCTGTCAGAGTCCGGTAATAAGGACTTCCTCAAGGAAGATATCGTATTTGCGAACAAGGACCATGGTAGCGTCTATGAGCATCTGAAGCGTGCTCTACATTTCTCGAAGACCCATCTGGGGCCTCATGGTATGCCGGCTGGTCTCTATGCTGACTGGAACGACTGCTTAAGACTGGGTGCGAATGGTGAATCTACCTTCGTTGCTTTCCAGTATTACTATGCGATGACGATTATGAAGCGTCTGGCAACAGAGCTTGGGGACAGCGCATATATCGCTGAACTCGATGAGGAACAGGAGAGACTTGGTAAGATCTTAAATAAGGAATGCTGGAAGGGTGATCGCTTCCTCAGGGGATTCACCGAAGAGGGAGAAGCTATCGGAGATCCGAATGCTCCGGAAGCGAATATGTGGCTGAATCCTCAGTCCTGGTCCATCATCTCCGGGCTAGCAACAGAAGAGCAGTCTGACAAGGCACTCGAGCAGGTTGAGAAGAGACTGAATACCGAATATGGCGTTGTACTTATGGATCCCCCTTATCATGCACATGCCTTTGATGGTGCTCTGGCAGTTATCTTCAACCAGGGGGTGAAGGAGAATGCCGGTATCTTCTCCCAGACTCAGGGTTGGATCATCCTCGCAGAAGCTCTGAAGGGCAATGGCGAGATGGCTTACAAGATCTTCAAGGAGAATGCACCTTCCTGCCAGAATGAGAAGGCAGAGATTCGTGGGATTGAACCTTATGCTTATGGACAGTTTACGGAAGGCCCTGCAAGCCCTCACTTCGGAAGAAGTCATGTACATTGGCTGACTGGTACCGCAAGCACTGTTATGGTTGGCTGTGTCGAGGGTATTCTTGGTATGCGTCCTGACCTGAATGGTCTTCGTATCGCTCCTTCTATTCCTAAGGAATGGGATGTTCTTACCATCGAGAAGACCTTCCGTGGCAAGAAGCTTCATATCATGATTGAGAATAAGGGTCATAAGGAGAGCGGCTTCCATGAGATCGAACTGAATGGAAAGAAGCTTAACGACAACTATCTTCCGGAAGAACTCTTAGAGGATGAGAACGAAGTTATCGTTCGGTAAGAAATGATCGGGAGGGCAACTTCTTCCTAATAGAGATAGAAACGATATGGCGCGTGGAAGTTTTCTGCGCGTCTTTTTTATGGTATAATGCTACAGATTTTGTGTAGTATATGATTCGATTGCTCTGCAGTCGATTTGAAAGGAACATTTTATGGCATGTACGACAATCCTTGTTGGAAAGGATGCATCTTATAATGGATCTACCATGATCGCCCGTAATGACGATTCTCCTTCCGGAAAATTCACGGCGAAGAGATGGACGGTAGTGAAGGCAGAAGAGCAGCCGCAGGTATATAAGAGCATAATCTCCCATTGTGAGATTATGCTTCCTGCTGATCCTATGGGCTACACTTCCATGCCCAATGCGGATATTACGAAGGAAGGTATCTGGGCGGCTTGTGGTGTGAACGAAGCGCAGGTTGCAATGACCGCAACGGAGACGATCAGTTCGAATGAGAGGGTTCTGGCAGCAGATCCTCTGGTGGAATATCATCCGGCAGAAGGCTCCTGCCCTGAACAGATCGGTGGGATCGGAGAAGAGGATATTGTTGTTATCACCCTTCCTTATATCAGATCTGCAAGAGAGGGTGTACTTCGTCTTGGCAGCTTATTAGAAGAATATGGTACCTATGAGATGAATGGTATCGCTTTCCAGGATCTGGATGAGATCTGGTGGCTTGAAACCATCGGTGGCCATCACTGGATGGCCAGAAGGGTTCCGGATGATGCCTATGTTACCATGCCGAATCAGCTTGGAATCGATGAATTCGATTTTGTAGATGCCTTAGGTGAGGAAGGTAGCCAGACCGCAGGAGAGCAGAAGAACTTTATGTGCTCTTCGAATCTTAGAGATTTTGTGAAAGAGAATCATCTCGATCTTACCCTGGAAGGTGAATTCAATCCCAGAGAAGCTTTCGGTTCTCATGATGATGCGGATCATGTCTATAACACGCCAAGAGCCTGGTATATGCAGCGCTATCTGAATCCGAATTCGAATATCTGGGATGGAAGGGATGCGGATTATCGACCGGAATCCGATGATATCCCCTGGTGCAGAGTAGCAGAGAGGAAGATTACTTCTGAAGATGTGAAGTATCTTTTATCTTCCCATTATCAGGGGACTCCCTATGATCCTTATGCTACTTATGGCGATCATACTCAAAATGGTGCATATCGTTCCATCGGAATCAATCGAAATGATTTCATGGCTTTAATTGAGATGCGTCCGGATCTGCCGGAAGAGTGCAGGGTAATTGAATGGATTGCTTATGCATCGAATGCTTTCAATACGATGGTTCCCTTCTATGCCAATGTGACGGATACACCGGAGTATCTAAAGAATACGACACTTACAGTATCCACGGATAATTTCTACTGGGCCAGCCGTCTGATCGCTGCCCTTACTGATGCGGGATATAAGAAGAATATCTTCCATATCGAACATTATCAGCAGGCTGTTGTGTCTAAGGGAAGAGCAATCATTAAGAAGTTTGATGCAGAGATCAAGAAGTCAATTGAAGAAGGTAAGTCAGAGAAGGATCGCATGAATCTTCGAATGGCTGCGAATAAAGAAATTGCGATCATGCTTCAGAAGGAAACAGATGATACCCTGAATCATGTTTTGTATGAAGCATCAAATGTAATGAGAAATCAGTATTCCAGATCGGATCACTAATCGAATGATTATGACAACAGAGAGAAAAGATGGGTTTTGGAAGTGGGTATTTCCACATTATATATGGGTACCGGTAATTATAGCGGAAGTCTTTAATACCATCGGCTATTTTTGGATTGCTCATCTCAAGGGGTTAAAATATCACGACCTGTCCCTTCCACTCGACCACATGATTCCGGCAATCCCGCTTTTTGTTATTATTTATGTTCTGGCTTATGTGCAGTGGTTCTTTGGCTTTCTTACCTGTGGAAGAGAGAACAGGGACTACTGTTACAAGTGGATGAGTGCTGAATTCTATGCGAAGTTCCTTACTTTTGTTATCTATTTAGTATTACCGACAACGATTCTTCGACCGGAGATTACAGGAAGTGACTTCGCATCGATTCTTCTGAGAGGAATCTATCGTATTGATGGACCGGTGAATCTCTTTCCGTCGGTGCACTGTCTGGAGAGCTGGTTCTGTTTTCGCTCGGCTCTGAAGCAAAAGAAGACACCGGAATTCTATAAGTGGATTTCCTTCTTTGCGACAATCCTGGTCTTTCTGTCGGTGCTCTTTACCAGACAGCATGTAATTGCAGACATATTTGGAGCCATCCTTGTATTTGAACTTGGAATGCTATTTGCTCGTAAGGTTTCTATGGCGCCCATTTATCTTAAGATAGAGGATAAATTGTCTTCCATCTTCACTGGGAGAAAAGGGATGGATATTGGGAAAAATGCATGAGTAGTAAGAAAAAGGTATTTTGGACGATTGTGACAGTGATACTTGCGGTTTTAAGTATCGTTACCGTCTTCGTCCAGGAAGAGAGCCTGAGTACTTTGGATCTGGAGAAGGCATTAAGAAGTGCGAGTCCAGTCTACCTGATTCTGGCGGTTCTCTCCATGCTTGGCTTCATTGTCTTTGAAGGAGAAGCCATCCGAAGTATATTGAAACAGGTGGGCTATAAGAGACATCCTGTACAAGGTTTTCTCTATGCCGCTGGAGATGTATATTTTTCGGCAGTTACACCTTCGGCTACTGGTGGCCAGCCTGCGAGTGCTTTTTTCATGATGGGAAACCAGATTCCAGGACCAATTGTAACAGCGGTTCTGATTCTGAATCTTGTTATGTATGTTCTTGCCATTCTTACCATTGGAATTCTTAGTTTTGTGACGAGGCCGGATATCTTTTTGCATTTCCACCTGTTCTCTAAGATACTGATCATTATAGGAGCAGTCATGCTTGTCATCTTAGCTTTAAGTTTTATGCTCCTTCTGAAGAATCGTAGAATTATTGAGACACTCTGTCGGTTTGCTTTTCGCATTCTGCATCGCATGCATCTCTGTGAGCATCCAGAGCGTGAGATGGATAAGCTCGAGAAGAAGATGGATGACTATCAGGATTGTGTGGAAGAGATGAGAGGGCATAAGAAAGCATTGCTCTATGCTTATTTCTGGAATCTCTTACAGAGAATATCTCAGCTTCTGGTCTCTGCTTTCATGTTCCTTGCGCTTGGAGGTGTGGCAAAAGAGAGCTTTTCCGTCTGGGTTACTCAGGTTTTTGTTGCGATTGGTTCCTATTCGGTTCCGATTCCTGGTGGAATGGGTGTTACGGATTATCTGATGCTGGATGGTTTCCGTGGCCTCATGTCCGATGCGAATGCTGCTAAGCTTGAGATGTTATCCAGAGGAATGTCATTCTATATCTGTGTCATTATCTGTGGTATTACTTGTGCAATTGGTTACGTCATTAATAAGAGGAATGGAAGAAAAGGTAAATGAGTATGATTGGATATTATAACTATACGGTATGGCTCACATATCTATCTCTGATCTCTGCAGCACTTGGAATCGGTGCAAGTCTTCATGGAATCGGACATCCCTATATTGGAATCTTCTTTTTGATGCTGAGTGGTCTCTGCGATGCTTTTGATGGCAGAGTTGCCAGAAGGAAGAAGGATCGTACGGAAGAAGAGAAGAAGTTTGGTATTCAGATTGATTCCCTGGCAGATCTTGTGGCATTCGGTGTGCTTCCTGCCTGCATCGGTCTTAGCCTTGCTACCCTTGGCCCAGATCTTAGAGGATCTATTATCAAAGATTTCCGTGAACTGTGTGTCCAGGGCTTTCTGAGTTCAGTATTGATCATCATCCTTGTATTTTATGTACTTGCGGCCTTGATTCGTCTTGCTTACTACAATGTACTCGAAGAAGAGCGACAGAAGACGGAGACCGGCAATCGAAAGTATTTTGTAGGTATGCCTGTGACAGCAGCCAGCCTTCTTTTCCCAACGATCATGCTGGCACAGTACCTGCTTCCTTTTGATATTACCTGGTTGTATTTCCTTGGACTGCTTGTGCTCGGGATTCTTTTCCTGTCGAACATCAGGGTGCCCAAGCCCACGCTCAAGGGAATTCTCATTATGGTTGCTATCGGCGCTGCTGAAGGTGTTCTCCTGATCATTGGGATGTTCTTGCTGTCCCATATTCGATATTAAGGTGTTTGTATGTCAATTGGCCCTGAATTTTTATATGAGAATGCTTTTGGAAGACTCCTGTTAAAGGTCTTTTCGGCAAGAAGATTATCCATCCTCGCAGGACGTTTTTTTGATTCACCGCTTTCAAAATGTCTGATCCCCTCCTTTGTATCAAAGAACGGGATTGAACTCTCAGAATGTGAGAATACGGATTTCCATTCCTTTAACGACTGTTTTACAAGACAGCTGAAAAAGGAACTTCGTCCAATTGATATGGATCCCAAGGCACTGATTGCTCCCTGTGATGGACTCTTGTCTGTCTGGAAAGCAGAAAAGGACATGATCCTTCCGGTGAAGCAGAGTCATTTTCTGATCTCTGATCTCTTCAGGGATGAAAAACTGGCAGAAGAGTTCTATGGTGGAACCTGTCTTGTGTATCGGCTCTGTGTGAATCATTATCATCGCTATATCTACCCTGAATCTGGAAGTAAGGGAGAAAATACCTTTATCGAGGGTAAGCTGCATACGGTCCGTCCCGTAGCGCTTCGAAAGCTTCCGGTCTTTACAGAGAACTGCAGGGAGTATACCCTGATCGATACGGAATCATTTGGTAAGATTGCGCAGATTGAAGTCGGCGCCATGTTTGTCGGTAAGATCGATAATTATCATGGCAGGAAGCGGGTTTTGAGAGGAGAGGAGAAAGGAAAGTTTCTCTACGGAGGCTCTACCATCATCCTTCTTCTCAAAAAAGACGCTGTATCCATGGATGAGAAGATTCTTCAGGCCTCTTTATCCGGACAGGAATATCCGGTGAAGATGGGAGAGAGAGTTGGAAGCTGTATGTATAGAAAAACCGCCAATGGTTAGTAGATCTGCTAACCATTGGCGGTTTTTTTGCATCGAATGCTACACTTTTATGTGTGTGGACTTCGATTATGCATTCATACGTGCATTTCTGTTATTCTTACGAATTCGTTCGAATTCAAGTTCATCTTCCATGGTGACGCTTTCGCCGCCTTCATGGAAGTACTGTCCGTACCAGAGCAGGAACATATATACAATCCAGATGTGTTTTGCGTAGTCGTATTTCCCAGCCTTATGGGCATCGAGTATTTTCACGAGTTCTTCGGTATGGAAGAATTGTTCTGCATCTTCGGAGGTGAAGGCTTCTTTTACGATCTTATAGAATTTGTCATCTCTTAACCAGACACGAATGGGAACCGGGAAACCGAGTTTCTTCTTCTTGGCCTGCTGCTCGGACAGATATCGGTTAGCAACTTGACGGAAGGCAAGCTTGGTATTGCTATCATTCACCTTATCCTCCAGACGAAGGGTTCTTGCCAGCTCGAAGACCTTACGGTCCAGGAAGGGGACACGACTCTCAATGGACTGGGCCATGCTCATCTTGTCAGCTTTCAGAAGAATATCACCGATCAGCCAGAAGTTAAGATCGATATACTGCATCTTCTCTGTGTCTTTTAAGCCTTTTACCTTGTCATAGAAGGGCTTGGTAAGACTCTGTGGGGTAAATCCCGGTCTGGTATTTTTCAGGACCTTATTGCGCAGTTTCATGTCATAGACATTGGCATTTCCAATGAAGCGGTCTTCGACCTTCTTGCTGCCACGGATGAGGAAGGAACGTCCTTTTACACCGCGGGGGAGAAGAGAAGCAAGAGCAGCCATTCCCTTACGAAGAGGGGCAGGAATCTTCTGGTATCCGGCCAGGGACATGGGCTCGTGATAGATATTATAGCCACCGAAGAATTCATCGGAACCTTCACCGGAGAGGATGACCTTTACATCCTTTGCGGCTTCCCTGTCGACGAAGTAGAGAGCAGCGGCTGAGGCGTCAGCCAGGGGCTCATCCATGTAGTACTGGATCCTGGGGAGTTCTTCCCAGTATTCTTCCGTAGAGATGACCTTGCCGGTATTCTTGATGCCAAGGGTATCAGACAGATCTTTTGCGTAAGGAATCTCGTTATATTTCTCATAGTCAAAACCTACTGTATAGGTACGACCGCCGCCGAAATGGCAGGCAACATAGGAAGAATCAACACCGGAAGAGAGCAGAGATGCGACTTCAACATCGGCAACCATATGGTAATGAATGCTGTCCTGCAGAGTCCTATCAATCTCATCGAGAAGCCTGTCGTGATCCATGGGTTCCTTGGCTGGAGTGAGCATGGGATCAAAGTAGCGAACAAGATGGGATTCTCCCTCCTTCCAGGTCATGTAGTGGCCAGGCATGAGTTTGTAGATGCCTTTGAAGAAGGTTTCGGGGAGGACAGAATATTCGAAGGAGAGGTACTGCTCGAGAGCTTCGAGATTCACTTCTCTCTGATAAGCGGGATATTCGAGCAGGCTCTTGATCTCCGAAGCGAAGACGAGGTTATGATCGATTTCCATATAGTAGAGGGGCTTGATGCCGAACATATCTCTTGCCATGAAGAGTTCGCCGGACTTCTCATTATAGAGAACGAAGGCGAACATGCCGCGAAGTCGGTCCAAGAGGGAGGAACCCCAGGATTCGTAGCCGTGTAAGAGAACTTCCGTGTCACAGGAGGAGTTAAATTCATGGCCCAGACCAATGAGCTCTTCTCTTAATTCCTTATAATTATAGATCTCGCCGTTGAAAACACAAACCAGGGTTTTGTCTTCGTTAAACATAGGCTGGGTGCCCTTGTCGCTGAGATCGATAATGGAGAGTCTTCTGTGACCGAAGGCAATCTGCTCGGTGATGTAGGATGAAGCACCATCTGGTCCTCGATGAATGATTCGATTCATCATTCGGGTCAGGACTTCTTCACTGTTGGGGTTATGTCCGGTAAAACCGCAGATTCCACACATAGAGTGCCTTCTTTCTAACTCTTACAATTCGCAAGTTACGATGTGACGACATTAAAAATCCCGGGAATCAGACTCTTCGTCTAACCCCCGGGACACCTTTGTCCTCTAACTTTGGATATTTTACTTCATGGATTTTGTGAGTGCAAGTACTTTTACTGAACCAGCTGATCCAAGAGAGCACCATATACGTCTTCGTAATGGACTTTCCAGTTGTAGCAAAAGGCTTCTGCCTGTTCTCTGGAGGTGACATGTACGTTCAGATCCATGATCATGTGCCGGTCTGCTTCGAGTGTCAGATGGACGATGAAACCACCGCCTTCTGCACGGTCATAGACGGCCTTGAGGCTGTTCTCTGCCTTGATGGCAAGTTTGTGGCGGGTCAGATAATCGACGATATCCTTCTGAATCGATGGCGTAACACGATCGGAGAGGAGATCCAGGGTATTTTTGCCTTCGCTTGTGATGACATAGAGGGTGCGGTTATGGCTCTCTTCGCCTGTGATGAGCTTGGCGTCCTCTAAGTCGTGGATGATCTCCTGTGCAGTGAAGAACCCGGTATAATTCGTCTCCTGGAAGAATTCGGTGATCTGCGTATTCGAGAGGGGACCATCGGATCTTTCGAGAAGAGATAATACTGTCATTTTGTAGATAAGTGCGGGTTCTGCCATGATGTTTCCTTTACAAATGAAGACCGGGCCACAAGTTGCAGCCCGGAATGTTAATTTTGATACAATCGTGATTTGATTTATTTGATGTGATCCATAACTGCCTTGGAGACAACCTCAGCAACTTTCGGGTCGAAGGCCTCTGGCAGGATATTTTCATCACTTAGATCAGCATCACTTACGAGAGAAGCGATTGCGTTTGCAGCTGCAAGTTTCATCTCTTCGGTAATCTCCTTGGCATGACCGAGAAGAGCACCCTTGAAAATTCCGGGGAAAGCAACCACGTTATTGACCTGGTTGGGGAAATCAGATCTGCCGGTTCCTACGACACGGGCACCGGCTTCTTTTGCAAGATCAGGCATAATCTCGGGTGTGGGATTCGCCATTGCAAAGAGGATGGAGTCTTTGTTCATGGAACGTACCATATCCTGGCTTACGATTCCGGGAGCAGATACGCCGACGAAGATATCGGCACCCTTCAGTGCATCAGCAAGAGTACCGCTTGCACCGGAGAGATTGGTGACTTCCATCATCTTTTCCTGCATCCAGTTCAGATCCTTAGAATCCTTAGAGAGGATGCCGGACTTATCACACATGGTGATGTTCTTGAAACCATAACGGAGGAGGAGACGGGTGATTGCAACACCTGCGGAACCAGCGCCGTTAACGACGACCTTACAGTCTTCCTTCTTCTTACCGACAACCTTTAAGCCGTTGATAATACCGGCAAGTACAACGATTGCAGTACCATGCTGGTCATCGTGGAAGACAGGAATATCCAGTTCCTTCTTCAGTCTTTCTTCAATCTCAAAACAACGAGGTGCGGAGATATCCTCTAAGTTGATACCACCAAAGGTAGGAGCAATCGCTTTTACCGCAGCAACGATTTCGTCGGGATCCTGGGTAGAGAGGCAGATGGGGAATGCATTGACATCGCCGAATTCCTTGAAGAGAACACACTTGCCTTCCATAACGGGCATAGCGGCTTCCGGTCCGATATTGCCGAGACCAAGAACTGCAGAACCATCGGATACAACAGCAACGGTGTTGGCCTTGAGGGTGTAGTTATATACTTCTGCCTTGTTCTCAGCGATGATGCGGCAAGGTGCAGCAACACCAGGAGTGTAGGCAACAGCCAGATCATGTCTGTCCTTTACTTTCGCTTTGGCAACAGTAGAAATCTTGCCATTCCATTCTCTGTGAAGTTTTATTGCTTCTTCGTCGATTGTCATGATTCTTTCTCCTTTTTCCTCCTGACGATTTCACGTATGTGTCTATGTTCACACGGAAATAAATATAGCATGGAAGAAGATTGCCTTCAAGATGACGAATTTTGCCTTGCAATGGCAAAAGCCTTGGTTATAATAGGTTTGTACAGTTTCAGTTCGTTCATCTATGCCAGTTCCGGCAATAGTATTTCCACGACTTACTTTTTCAAACTTACATCATATGAGAATTATTAACTTCATTTATAAGTGAGGATTTTTATGGCGGATAATATGAGAGAAAAGTATGCGTCTCTTCCTGTGACGACCCTGAAGGAACTTGCCAGGCAGGTTGGAATCAAGGGTCTGACCAAGCTGAAGAAAGAAGAGATCGTGAATCTTCTGATCGAAGAAGAGGGCAAACGTAAGGCTGCTCCGGTAGAGAAGAAGCCTGCACAAGAGAAGAAGCCCGCACGTGAGAAGAAAGCTGCTGAGGACAAGAACTCGAAAGAGAAGAAAGCTCCGGCAGAGAAGAAAAGGCGCTTGTCACACGCAAAGTCTGTTCAGGCAGATGTAGACACTGTAGAAACTGTCAATGCTGACACTGCCAGGACGGAAACTGCAAGGACAGAGCCTGCCAAGACGGAAACTGCCAAGACGGACACTGTAAGGACAGAGCCTGCCAAGACAGAAACTGCCAAGACGGAAACTGTAAGGACAGAGCCTGCCAAGACAGAAACGGTAAGGACGGAGCCAGCAAAGAGAAAGCCTGGCAGACCGGCTCGTTCTACGAAAAACGTAAAGAAGAGAAATGACGAATTGCATCCGTCAGGTTCTGAGAAGAAGGACGGGAAGTCTTCTGAAGCAGAAGATAGCAAGGCTACCGAGGTGAAAGCAACTCGTTCGAACACAGAGGAGCAGTCTTTAGAGGTTAGAAAACCTGAGGACAAGAAATCTGAGGACAAGAAAGCTGAAGACAAGAAAGCTGAAGACAAGAAGCCTGAGCCTCCCAAGTATCCGGATGCCAAGGATTGTACCGGTATCTTAGAGATTATGCAGGAAGGATATGGCTTCCTTCGTAGTGCAAACTATATGCCAGGTGAACATGACATCTATGTCAGCCCCTCTCAGATCCGCCGTTTCAATATGAAGACGGGCGATCTTGTTACCGGTAAGACCCGTAAGAATAATCCCAATGATAAATATGGAGCACTTCTATTCATTGAGCACATCAATGGAATGAATCCGGAGATGATCGCGCTTCGTCCGACCTTCGAAGAGATGACGCCGGTTTTCCCCAATGAGAGAATCAAGTTGGAATATCCCGGTGCTTCCGTTGCCATGCGTATCGTAGACCTCTTCTCGCCAATTGGTAAGGGCCAGAGAGGTATGATCGTAGCCCAGCCTAAGGCGGGTAAGACGACCCTCTTAAAGCAGGTTGCTGCATCCGTTAAGGCATCCCATCCAGGCATGCACATCATCGTTCTTCTGATCGATGAGCGCCCTGAGGAAGTTACCGATATGAAGGAATCCATTGAGGGCCAGAATTGCGAAGTCATTTATTCTACCTTTGATGAACTTCCCGAGCATCATAAGAGAGTCTCTGAGATGACCATCGAGCGTGCTAAGCGTCTGGTGGAACAGGGACAGGATGTTATGATCCTCTTAGATTCCATTACAAGACTCTCGAGAGCCTACAACCTGACTGTACCGCCAAGTGGCCGTACTCTGTCCGGCGGTCTTGATCCTGCAGCCCTTTATATGCCCAAGCGATTCTTTGGCGCAGCTCGTAACATGAGAGAGGGCGGTTCCCTTACCATTCTTGCTACAGCACTTGTAAATACCGGATCCAAGATGGATGATGTCGTTTACGAGGAATTCAAGGGTACCGGTAATATGGAACTGGTACTGGATCGTAAGCTGTCTGAGAAGCGTGTTTTCCCGGCGATCGATCTGTCCCAGTCCGGAACCAGAAGAGAAGATCTTCTCTTAGAAGCGGAAGAATTACGCACTATGGAGATCATTCATCGTGGCCTGAATGGCATGCGCAAGGAAGAGGCAACAGAGAATATTCTGAACATGTTCTCCAACACAAGAACCAATCAGGAATTTGTTTCCAGATTTCTTGCAAGAAATGGAAGAATGTAAGAAAGAATGCCTTGCACTTTGAATAGAGCTATGCTATATTTATAAAGCTGTTTTCGGGATGTTACAACAGCACAATGCTGTAAGAATTTACTTTTTGTATAAGAAGAGGTGAAAGTCATGCGCAAAGATATTCAGCCGGATTACTATCAGGCAACCGTTACCTGCAACTGCGGTAACACCTTCGTAACCGGATCTACCAAGGAAAGCATCCACGTCGAAGTTTGCTCCAAGTGCCATCCGTTCTATACCGGAACTCAGAAGGCTAGCAAGGTCCGTGGCCGTATCGATCAGTTCAACAAGAAGTACGGTATTTCCAACGACTGATAATAGTTTACGATGGAACACAAGAGCTGGGACGATATTGTCTCAGCTCTTTTTTGAGTTTAGTATCTATTGACACTCGCATAAGACGTGTGGTCTTAGCGTGTGGCTTTAGATGGAGGAGATAGGAATGGCAGGCAAGGTATTCTCGGGGATCGGTGGCCAGGCGGTCATGGAGGGCGTTATGATGCGCTCTAAGGGCCACTATGCGGTTGCAATCCGTCTTGCTGACAAGACGATTCATATTGAAGACAAGGAAGATGATTTCGGCAAGTCCCCCTGGCTTAAAGTGCCGATCATTCGTGGCATGGTTTCTTTCGTGTATTCTCTCGTAACCGGTATCACCGCGCTTATGACAAGCTCTACATTTATCGAAGATGATGAAGAGACGAAGGAGAAGCGTGCGAAGATGACGGAAAAGGAGCGGAAGAAGGCTGAGAACAGGGAACTCTATGGAACCTTCTTCCTGTCACTGGTTCTGGCCCTGGTGGTCTTCTTCATGCTGCCTTTCGGTCTGTCCAAGCTCTTTAAGATCTGGATCAGTTCCAATCTGGTACTTAATATGATCGAAGGTCTGATCCGCGTCGGCCTCTTCCTGGGTTACATTCTCCTGATCTCCCGCATGGAGGAGATTCGCCGTGTCTTCATGTATCACGGCGCAGAGCATAAGTGCATCAACTGCATCGAGAATGGTAAGGATCTCACCGTCGAAAATGTAAAGCAGGCTTCCAGACTGCATAAGAGATGTGGAACCAGCTTTATCTTCATCGTTATGATCATCTCCATCTTCGTCTTCATGTTCATCCGGATGGAGTCCCCGGTACTGCAGCTTCTCATGCGCCTCGCGCTGGTCCCTGTGGTTGCCGGTATCTCTTATGAGTTTATCCGCCTGGCAGGCCGTTCGGAGAACAGCTTTGTAAATCTCCTGTCCAAGCCTGGTCTTGCACTGCAGAAGATCACTACCCAGGAGCCGACCGACGACATGATCGAGGTCGGAATTGCCAGTGTGGAAGCTGTTTTCGACTGGAGAAAGTTCCAGGAAGAGCATTCCGGAGAGTTCTAGCTACTCTTGCTTCGGCAATGGTAACTTTGCTCCGGAAAGGAAAGATTTTGAACGATAGAATGACATTACGAGAGGCCCTTATAGAGGGCACGCGAGAGTTGGAAGAAGCCCATATCCCTGACAGCAAATTCGATGCCAGAATTCTGCTTCTTCATGCAAGCAATATCACTTATAGCCGGTTTCTGGCCTCTTCTACGGATCCTATGGAAGAGGATTCCCTTCGGAAATATAGAACTTACCTTAAGATGCGTACAGAGCGTATCCCCCTGCAGCACATTACAGGGGAACAGGATTTCATGGGATACTCTTTCCGTGTGAATGAGCATGTTCTGATCCCAAGACAGGATACAGAGACCCTGGTTCTGTTGGCAGAAGAAGAGATTAAAAAGACGAATGCAAAGAAGGTGCTTGATCTCTGTACCGGCTCTGGCTGCATTGGAATCTCCCTCTTCCTGCGCATGAAGGAAGCTGGAAGACCAATCGATGTGACGCTTTCGGATCTGTCGGAAGAAGCACTTGCTGTTGCAAAAGAAAATGCGAACTTATTGAACGCCAATATATGTTTTACTAAAAGCGATCTCTTTGAAGAAATTGATTCTTCATATGATGTGATCGTTTCGAATCCGCCCTATATTCCAAGCCATGTAATTCCCGGTTTGATGCCGGAAGTGAGGGATCATGATCCTATGATGGCTCTTGATGGGGGTGAGGATGGACTCTTTATCTACCGTAAGCTGATTCCCCAGGCGTATGAGAGACTGCAGGATAAGGGCAGCCTCTTTCTTGAGATAGGTTATGACCAGGGCGGGTCCGTATCTTTAATCATGCGGGAAGCAGGTTTTAATGGGGTGACTGTGGCACAGGACCTTGCCGGCAATGACCGTGTCGTATATGGAAGAAAGTGAGACGAATCATATGTATGAACGTTTAGATGATCTTGTAATGAGATCGGAAGAGATACTGAACCAGATGGGGCAGCCGGAGATTGCAAATGACTCTAAGAAGCTGCAGAAGCTGATGCGCGAGCAGGCAGAAATCACACCAATCGTTGAGTGTTATCTTGCTTATAAGGCAGCGAATCAGACGGTTCTTGACTCTCTTGAGATGCTGGAGTCAGAGTCTGATGCAGAGATGCGTGAGATGATCAAGGAAGACCTGAATAATGCTCGTGCGGAAGTAGAAAAACGCGAGAGTGAACTGAAGATCCTCATGCTTCCTAAGGACCCCAACGATGATAAGAATGTCATCGTTGAGATCCGTGCAGGTGCCGGTGGTGAAGAAGCAGCACTATTTGCTGCAGAGATATATCGTATGTACCAGCATTACTGTGATCAGAGAGGCTGGCGTACTTCCCTGGACGAGATCGAAGAGACTGGAATCGGTGGGATGAAGAAGGTTGACTTCACAGTCGAGGGCAAGGGAGCTTATTCCGTCCTTAAGTATGAGTCTGGCGTACATCGTGTTCAGCGTGTACCGGTAACCGAGTCCCAGGGCCGTATTCAGACTTCGACCTGTACGGTTGCTGTCATGCCGGAAGCAGAAGATGTGGATATCGAGATCAATGAGAAGGATATTCGAATTGATGTTATGAGAGCGTCTGGTAACGGTGGTCAGTGTGTCAACACGACCGACTCTGCCGTACGTCTGACGCATTATCCGACAGGGATTGTTATCTATTCCCAGACCGAGAAGTCCCAGCTGCAGAATAAGGATAAGGCTTTCGCTCTGCTTCGTACCAAACTCTATGATATGGAACTTCAAAAGCGTCAGCAGGAGGCCTCTGATGCCAGATTGTCACAGATCGGTACCGGCGATCGTTCAGAGAAGATTCGTACTTACAACTTTCCTCAGGGCCGTGTAACAGATCACAGAATCAATCTGACCCTCTACAAGCTTGATAATATCCTGGATGGTGATATTCAGGAAATTCTCGATGCCCTTATGGCTGCAGATCAGGCCAAGAAGCTTCTGCAGATGGAAGATGAGTCATAATCCTTTGATCTCATCCTTCTGATCTGGTTTTCGAGATAGAGTTACATTTTCATATATGCACTTAGAGCGGGGAGAAAGAGATGTCCTTACAGTTTATTTTGGGTAATTCTGGATGCGGAAAATCGTATTATCTCTATCGGCATCTTGTGGATGAGGCACAGCTTCATCCTGAGAAGGTGTATATGTTACTGGTACCGGAACAGTTTACGGTACAGACAGAGAGGGAACTGGTAAGGCTGGCTCCCGATTCTGTCATTATGAATATTGAAGTATTATCATTTCAACGACTTGCTTACCGGGTCTTTGAGGAGCTCGGCTTAAGTACTCTGGATGTCCTCGAAGAGACAGGTAAAAATCTGGTTCTTCGCCGTGTCAGCGAGCAGAAGGATTCTGAACTTACATTTCTATCGGGTAAGATGACGAAGCAAGGATTTATTACCGAACTTCGTTCTCTGATCTCCGAACTTACTCAATATAGGATTAGTCCGGATATGCTACCGGATATGGGAAGGGTAGAAGGTGCTTCTAGTGGTTTTGTGACCAAGATGAAGGACCTTGAGATTCTCTATCGTGGCTTCCGGGAGTATATTAAGGATCGATACATTACGGCGGAAGAAGTTCTTGAATTACTCGAGGAAGTCCTTCCAGAGAGTAATCTCTTATCAGGCGCAGTGATCGCATTCGATGGATATACTGGTTTTACACCCAACCAGAAAGCTGTACTCTATCGCCTGTTTTTGAAGGCAGATTGCATTCTTTCAAGTGTTACGATCGATGAAGGAGAAGACTTCTTCCAGCTCGGAGGAGAAGAAGAACTTTTCTCTATGCCGAAGGAGATGATCGATGATCTTGTAAGCCTCGCGAGAAAGTCCGGGACTGAGATTATGGATCCAATCATTCTTCCTGCAAAATCTGGTCATCGCTATATCCAGGGAGGAAAACTCTCTTTTTTTGAACAGAATCTCTTCCGTAATCGAAAGGTGAATTACCATGGGAAATCGGAAGATCAGATTCAGATAATGAGTTGTATGAATCCCCGCGCTGAACTACACAGGGCAGCAGCTTCGATTCGAAAACTCGTTCAGGAAGGACAGCTTCGTTATAGGGATATTGCACTTGTAACTCCTGCTCTGGACGAATATAAGGAATATGCGACATCCATTTTCAGGGAGTATGGGATTCCCTTGTATCTTGATGTGAGAACGACACCTTCGGATCATCCGCTGATGGAACTGATTCGCGGCCTTTTTGAAGTGCAGATTCGTGATTATTCATATCAGAGCATCATGAAGCTTCTGCGTTCCGGAATCCCAATTCTTCCCATGGAGGATGTTGATTTTCTGGATAATTATCTGATTGCATCCGGTGCAAGAGGTTACCAGGCATATTCAAATCCTTTTCCTTACAAGCCGAGAGGTTTTAGCGAAGAGGATCTGCTTCGGATTGAGCAAATTCGTTCAGAACTGATGGAGAATCTGACTCCTTTTACAGAGGCAGCATTGCATGCCAATGGTGATGTGAGAGCACTCGCGACAGCGCTGTACTATTTCCTTGATCGCATCGAATGTGAGCAGTATATCCATGAGAGAGCGGATGAACTTGACGACCTGAATCTGGAACAGACCGCCTTTGTTTATCGCAATGTATTTTCCAAAGTCATGCGTATTCTCGACAAGATGGTTGAACTTCTCGATGGTGACGACATCGGCCCCAAGGAATTCTTAGAGATTCTTGATGCCGGTGTAGATACCTTGAAGATTGGTACCATTCCAGAGAGCAATGATACGGTTGTGATGGGTGATCTCGAGAGAACCAGACTGAATGATATTAAGGCGCTTTTTGTGCTTGGTGTATGTGATGCCTGGATTCCAAAGTCCGAATCAAAGGGGGGAATTCTGTCTGATTTCGAACGTGAACTGCTCTATGAGAATGCCTTTGAATTGTCAGCAACCTCCCGGAAAAGAGCTTTTCGACAGAAGTATTACCTCTATTCTGTATTAACCAAACCGTCACAGCTCTTGCATATATCCTTCTGCCGTCAGTATTCGGATGGCAAGTCGGCACATCCTGCCTTCCTTGTGGATGAAATCAAATCTTTATTCCCTGATCTTTGTGTTTTGACCGAAGAGATTCCGGATGCAGGTGATATTCTGACGAAGGAGAGTCTGCTTCGTCTGACGGGAGAATATCTGAGAGAGGAACGTGCTGTACCGGGGTCTGTACTTTCTGATGAGAAGAAGAAGGAAATCCTTCGTGAGATGCTGATCTATCTCCAGGAAAATGATAAGGACCTCTTACAGGACATCCTGTCAGGAGCCTTCTATTACCATGATGCGGAGATGCTCTCTAACGAACTGAAAGAGGATCTTGCTGGGACAAAACTCGATGGAAGTGTTTCAAAACTGGAGCTTTTCGCAAAGTGTCCCTATGCATATTTCCTTCAGTATGGTCTAAAACTCCATGAGAGAGAAGAATATACGCTAAATGACATGGAAGAGGGAAGTCTCTACCATGACGTTTTAAATATCTATTCTCAGCTTTTGATTCAGAGTGGAACGCAATGGGGCAAGGTTTCCATGGAAGATTCCAAATCTTATCTTGATCAGGCGCTTCAGGCTGTAATTGACGAACAGTATGTAAGACGTGTCTTCCATGACGCCAGATCGAACCACCATCTGGAACGTATCAGAGAGAGCATGAATGAGACGGTGGAGATTCTTAATGATCATGCCAGAAGAGGCACTTTTCTTCCCAAACGATTTGAGTACGATCTTACAGAGTATGAGAATCTCGGCGATCACACGCATCTTTCAGCACTTGAATTCCCTTTGAAGAATGGAAGTACACTCTATCTGAAGGGAAGAGTCGATCGTATTGATACCATGGACAAGGATGGTACGCTCTATATTCGTATCGTTGACTATAAGTCCGGTTCGTCTGAGATTCTGGATCCGAATAAAACTGCTGCAGGCGTGGAATTGCAGTTGCTTCTCTATATGAATGCTGTTTTAGAGGGAGAAGCCAGACTTGGACAGGCAACAGCACCCGCAGAGATTCTCTATTATCATCTTCGAGAGACGATGCTTGGTGAGAGGGACAAGGTCCCAAAAGATGCAAGTGAGCAGGATCTTAAGAATCTGTTACTGAAGAAGTATGCAAGCGATGCTCTGGTAAATAGTGATGAGGAGATTAAGCTTGCTCTTGATAACCCGGAGCTTGCGTCTTCTAAGGTACAGGATACAATGCCGAAGAAACAGATGCATTTATCTGAGAAGCAGTTTCGAGGCCTTCTTTCTACGGTGAAGAAGATCGTAGGAGAGAAAGCAGAAGAGATCGAAGAGGGCAGAATCCAGGCCAAGCCTTATAGATCCAAGGATGAATCAGCTTGTACCTATTGTAAGTATCATTCTATTTGTGGATATGATGCGAACCTGCCAGGTTTTGAAGAGAACAAGAGCGGTAATCAGAATACATGGGAGGGACTTGCGAATGCCGGCATGGACGAATGAACAGCAGCGTGTTATTGATACACGCAATCATAATATTCTTGTATCTGCTGCTGCAGGTTCTGGTAAGACGGCAGTTTTGGTAGAGAGAATCATTCAGAAGATTACAGATCAGGCTCATCCTGTGGATGTGGATCGCTTACTGGTTGTTACCTTTACCCGTGCAGCTGCACAGGAGATGAAGGAACGTATTCGTTCTTCCCTGAACGAGGAGATTCTTGCTGCAGGAAGCGAAGAGAGGAGATCGAGGTTAGAGAGGCAGAAAACTCTGCTTTCTCATGCGAAGATTACTACGATTGACAGCTTCTGTAAATATATTGTTCGTAATCACTTTGATGAGATTGGATTAGATCCTACCTTCCGCCAGTACGATGAGAATGAGATGCGCCTGTTAGAACAGGAAGTAATGGATGACTTCCTGGAGGAAGAGTATCAGAAGGCGGATCCGGCTTTCTTAGAACTTGTGAAGACCTATGGCACAAAGAACAGTGATGCAGAGATTGCAGAGATGATTCTGCAGATCAAGAAGGTATCAGACAGTTTCCCCTGGCCTGAAGAATGGATTGCGGAGTCTGGACAGGCGTATCGGGTTTCTAGCAAGGAAGATATCCTGGAATCTGTCTGGATGAAGGAATTTGTCTTATCCATACGTCACCTGGTGATTGATGCGAGGATTCTCTGCGAAGAACTTGTGGATTTTGCTTTATCAGAAGATGGCATCGCAAAGAGTGATAAGAAGGTATACCCTTCTGATCTTGAAGTACTAAGGTCCTATGAAAAAATTAAAGATGATTTCCTCTTTTTACGTTCTCTTCATAAAGCAGATTTTATCTCTTTTTCAGGTGCTGTATCAAAGGATCCGGAACTGAAGATCCTTGGTCAGGAAGCTCGTAATGCCAGAAATTCTTATAAAGAAGCGATTTCAAAAGTTGAGGAGTTAGTGGATAATTCCAGTGATGATCTATTAGCAGATATTATTGCTGTCAGACCTCACATTGAGGAGTTGATTGCACTTACCCTGGATTATCTCAAGAGATTAAATGAGAGAAAGACAGAAGAGAATGTTCTTGATTTCTCGGATATTGAACATGCCGCACTTCGTATTCTTGTGAATCCGGACGGTAGTCGTAGAAGTGTTGCGGTCGAATTCGCTTCTGCCTATGACGAAATCATGGTCGATGAATATCAGGATTCGAACGATGTACAGGAAGCGATTCTTTCTTCCATAACCAAAGAAGAGGATGGTGGTCATGACTACTTCATGGTAGGTGATGTAAAGCAGTCAATCTATCGTTTTCGTCAGGCCAGACCTCAGATCTTCATGGAGAAACTGAATCGCTTTTCGGATGATCTGAAAGATTCTGACTATAAAATCCTGTTGGGTAAGAACTTCCGTAGCAGGCAGGAAGTGATTGATTGTGTAAACGCTGTGTTCCGCCGTGTTATGGGGCAGGACCTGGGGAAGGTGGAATATGACGAGTCACATTATCTGAACCTGGGAAATGCCGATTATCCTGCTTCTCCTGGCAATCTGAATCAGCCAGAGCTGATCCTTGGCTACAATGATTCCAAGAAGGTTTTAGAGGAAGCTATCTCGGATGATGAATTCGAAGCTTATCTTGTGGCGGATCGTATTCGCAGACTCCTTGACCATGGAAAGGTCTATGATGCAAAGCAAAAAGAGTATCGCAAGGTAGAACCTAGAGATATCGCTATTCTCTGTCGTAGTCTCCGCAAGGTTGCTCCTGTAATCCATGATGCCCTCGAAGCCCGTAAGATTCCTTCTTATATCATGAATAAATCGGGTTACTATAACTCGAATGAAGTGGAGAATGTTCTGTCTTATCTGGAGGTCTTAGAGAATCCTCTACAGGATATTCCGATGGCTGCTGTCCTGCATTCTAAGCTCTTTCATCTGTCTGAGGATGATCTGGCGGAGATAGTAATCGAGTATGAAGAAGAGTCCTTTGGCCAGGCAGTACTTGATTACGCACGTGATCATGCTGCAGAAGAGATGGATCCTGTTGTTTTATTCTACAGGGAGTATGATGCGCTTCGGAAACTGATGCATGATATTCCGCTTCATGAAGTAATTCTTCACATACTAAAAACCAATGGCTATCAGGACTATATCCGGTCTATGCCAGGTGGACAGGTGAGAGCGGCGAACCTGGATAAGCTGGTGGATCTTGCCATTAACTTTGAACATTCCGGTGGTGTTGGTGTTGTTTCTTTCGTTGATTATATTCACCGACTGAAGGAATTCGATGTGGATGAAGGAGATGCAGAACTACTCGGAGAAGATGCCAACTGTGTCAAAATTATGACGATTCATAAGTCCAAAGGACTGGAATTCCCGATTGTCTTCCTATCTGGTATCAAGGATAGATTCTCAGGAAAGGCATCTCGTAAGAACCTTTTGGTGAGTGCTGATTATGGCCTGTCTCTGGCCAAAGTGACCGGACGCTTCAAAGTAAAGAGTAAATGTCTCTATGACAAAGCTGTTCTCTATCTGATGAACAAGGAAGATCTTGGAGAAGAACTGCGTGTGCTCTATGTTGCCATGACAAGAGCTAAGGAAAAACTGATCTTTACCGGTATTATCTCTAAAGATGATTACGATAAACTGCAGATCGGTACGCATAGAGACCGTCTTACCTATGCGGAGAGAAGCCTGGCTAAGTCTTATTATGATTGGCTGAAACTTGGCCTGGGGGATGACAGTAATGTTGCTTATGATGTCTATGAGACGAACTCTTTTGAAGAAGGACAGAAATTCGATAAGGAGAGTGAAAGCATTGTCTATGAGAATGTGAAGGAACTCCTGAAGGAAAAGGGCTCATTCCAGGAAATTCTGAAGAAAAATCTGGAAGTTAAGTCAGAAGACAAGGATAAGGACCAAGTACATCTGAAGGGTAAATATTCAGTTTCAGAACTGAAGCATCAGGCAATGATTCTTCGCTTTGAAAATGATGAAAAGGTGGAGGAGAGCGGACGTCCTTCTTTCCTTGAGACGAGGGAATTCCATAAGACGGTTCCTGCCTTTATTAGTGGGAAGGATGAGGATTATGTGAATCCGGGAGCTTTACGTGGTATCGCTATGCATCGTGCTATGGAACTTCTGGATTTTCAGGCTGATCTCTCTGATCTCGATGGGGTCAAGAAGGAACTTGACCGTATGCTTTCTTCCGGTAGGATGACTGGGTCGGAATATGAACTTCTATCTGCAAACCGAATCCTTGAATTCTGTAAATCTGATATCTTTTCCCGCATGAAGACGGCCGATTTTGCCGGGCTACTGCATCGAGAATCTCCCTTTGTCATGGGAGAGGACGCGACAAAGCTCTTTGATGGACTTTCCGAAAACCATACGGACGATGGGATGATCCTGATTCAGGGAATCATTGATGCCTGGTTTATAGAGGATGGACAGGCAGTTCTTGTTGACTATAAAACGGATTCTGTCAAGGATGGACAGGCACTGATTCTTCGCTATCAAAAGCAGATGGAACTCTATGGAAGTGCGATTCAAAAGGCTACACAAATGCCTATAAAGGAGTCAATTCTCTATTCCTTCCACTTAGGAGAAGAAGTCCCTCTTGATTGAAAGAAATTCCTTTGGAATTGCTGTTGTACATACTGCAAGAATATAATATAATCTGTTTTGCTTTTTAGATAACACTGAATGATTTCCATATGAATATCATTTGGAAATGAGAGGACGGATTGATATGACGAACAAATTAGACGAGCTTGCATTGCAGACCTTTCTTGATAATCAGGAACAGCTTTTCCCCGAGCCGGTTGCAGATACTCCGGAAGAGGCAGAGGCTTTTCTTGAAGATTGTCTGGCTGTAGTCCTGGACAATAAGAGAGATGTTATCGACTATATTGGTGACAGCATGGATATTGAAGGTATGACGGATGAAGAGGTTCTGGATTCTCCAGAGGTTTTTGCTTTGGAAGATGGAAGATATCTTGTTATAATGGGATAAGATTCATTCTATTCTTACGTACAAACTACCTGAACTTTGATACGGTACGAATGATCAGCAGACAATTATTGTCTGCTGATTTCTTAATACAAATGGGGGAAATATGAAAAGAAAGCTTATAACAATCCTTTTGATTGCATCCTGTACAAGCTTTCTTCTTTCTGGATGTAGCATCGCGGGAAGGAAGATCTATATGAGCTCAGGAACCGGTTGGTTCTCTGTATTCACTATAGGAAAAGGAGCCTGTCCTAAGAACGAGGCTTTGGTATATCTTGCTAATTATCGAAATCTCTATGGTTCTATTAATGGTGCGGATCTCTTCGAAGGCGAATATGATACAGAACATCTGATTTCGAATCTGAAGGACGCAGCTCTTTCTCATCTGACGCAGGTTTATGCTATGAATCAGTATGCAGCACAGAAAGAGATTACTCTGGATCAGCAGGAATTAGATCGTGTGGAACAGGCCGCAAAGAAATACTATGATTCCCTTAGCAAGAAAGAAAAGTCTGCACTGAAGGTCAAGGAAACAGATATCAGAGATATGTATGGTCGTCTTGCCCTTGCAGAGAAAGTCTATACAGATCTTATGGGCTCTGTTGATGAAGAGGTATCTGAAGACGAGGCAAGAGTTGTTGATGCCAAGATCATTGTTATCTCGGATCAGGATAAGGCTGATACTGTCCAGAATCTTATTAACTCTGGAACAGAGTTCGATCTTCTGAATTCCTATAATGATGCTACCCAGATGGATGTATCTCTGAAGAGAGGAGAATACCCCATCGAAGTGGAGGAAGTACTTTTCTCATTAGAGGATGGAGCAGTGGCTGGACCAATTGCAGCATCTGATGGTAAGTATTACTTTGTGAAGTGTATCTCTAAATATAATCAGGAATTATCAGAAGAAAACAAGAAGTCAATTGTCGAGAAAAGACAGACCAATCGTGTTGGGGATATCTTAGACGATCTTGATGAAAATGTTTATTCTGAATTAAATCAAAAATTATGGGATGAAATGGAGTTGCCAGACAAGGAGACAGTGAAGACGAATTCTTTCTTCTCTGTTCTACATGAATACCTCTCCTATTAGCACTTAATATGAGCTTTCGAATTCCACACGCAGGAGCGTGTGGAATTTTAATTATTCAAAATGTATGATAATGAAAAGGAATTAGACTTATTTTTATACAATTCTATCTTGGATATTTCTGACAAATTGCTTATAATAAAATATGTTGTAGATCAACGAATGAAAGTGTGAACTTGTAATTAGAAATGCAACATCAAGGAGGAAAAGGATTATGGCAACTAAGAAGACACCTTCACGTGACGAATTTGCGGCTGAGCTTAAGAAGGTAAAGGCTGAAACCGAGAAAGAAATCACCAAGAAGACCGAAGAAGTTAAGGCTGAGGCTAAGAAGGCTACGATCGAAGTAAAGGAAGCAGCTAAGAAGACCGCTGATAATGCAAAGGCTTCTGCTAAGAAGACTGCATCTAAGGCTGTAGCTTCTACCAAGCTTACTGCAAAGAAGACCGTTGCAGCAGCTAAGAAGAAGGTAGAGGAGAAGACTGCTGAAGTTAAGGTTACTGCTGTTGTGCAGTTCGCTGGTCGTGACTTCAAGGTAGATGATATCGTAAAGAAGGTTGAAGAAGCATACAAGGCTGAGAACAAGAAGAAAGCTCTTAAGTCTCTGGATGTATATATCAAGCCGGAAGATGGTGCTGCTTACTATGTGGCTAATGATGGCTATGCTGGTAAGGTAAATCTCTAATCTATATTCTTATTTAAAGTGATAGGACCAGACATGATATGTGTCTGGTCTTTTTCTATGTCAAATGATGCAGGCATGTGATCGTGGTATGTGCGTTCTTCTCTGATCTATATTAGGTTAAGTGTAATTATTATGAATAGTATAAATTATAACTGGAATTAACAACGCAAGCCATATACTTCAACATAAAGGAATATTGAATCTGTTAACTGTAGATTCAATAAAATGAATAACCTCCAAGGCATGTCCTGGAAGGGCATGATTGGAGGTTATTATTAATTCCTTATATTTAAATTGTATTTTGGCTTACTTGTTTGCAAGAGCAAGCATAATCTTGTTAGAACGCTTAAGGAATTCAGTCATCTGATTTGCATCGAGAGGAGCATTGGCAAGCTTTGCCATGTCATAGATCTGCTTTGCAAAATCAAGTGCAAGATCGCTGTCCTTATGATCTATGATGTAACGTACCAGTTCATGATCATCGTTTAAAACTAAGGTCTCGGGAGCAGCGAACATGCTTGCATCCATGCCGGAACCATTCATGCTGTACATCTTCATCATATCCTGCATACGTCGCATCTCTTCAGATACATTCAGAATTGCAGCAGTATCTTTGTTCTTAATCTTCATGACATTGATTGTCAGTTTATCGTTTGCGATAGCCTTTTTGAAAATCTCGGACAGAGTGTCAGTATCAGCCTTCAAATCCGCTCCATCATTTTCTACAAGGGAATCCGTAAGATCAGCATCAATACGAAGGAACTTGTAATCAGGATTTCGCTGCTCTAACTGGGAGATAAAGGAAGTGTCGATCACCTTATCTAAGATAACGGCATTCTGTTTCTGCTCCTTGAAGAGCTGGATGTACTGACTCTGCTGGAGAAGGTCTGTTACATAGTAGATGCTCTTACGCGTATCCTTTTCTTCTTCTGGAGCTGCATTCTGCTCGGAATCAGATGCCGTATTCTCGTCTTTCTTCTCTTCAGTAGCATCCTCGGGCTTTTCTTCTTTCTTCAGAAGATCCGGAAGAGTAGTGTACTTATCATATATATCCTTGAAGAGAATGTAATCATTCATCTTATCGCAGAATTTATCATCCTTTAAGCAACCATACTTGATGAAGGGGCTGATATCATCCCAGTATTTCTCATAGGATTCACGATCGGTCTTGCAGAGGCCAGAGAGCTTGTCAGCAACTTTTTTGGTGATATAGTCAGAGATCTTCTTAACGAAACCATCGTTCTGCAGAGCGGATCTGGATACATTCAGAGGGAGATCAGGACAATCGATGACACCCTTTAAGAGCATAAGGAATTCAGGGATAACTTCCTTAATATTATCAGCAACGAAGACCTGGTTATTGTAGAGCTTAATGGTACCTTCAATGGAATCATACTCAGAATTAATCTTAGGGAAGTAGAGAATGCCCTTGAGATTGAAGGGGTAATCCATATTCAGGTGAATCCAGAAGAGGGGCTCCTTATAGTCATTGAATACCTTACGATAGAAGGTCTTATATTCTTCGTCTGTGCATTCACTAGGTGTCTTCATCCAGAGAGGGTTTGTGTCATTCAGAGCGACAGGACGCTTTACAATCTTCAGCATGTCCTTTGCAGGTTCGTCCTCTACAACTTCTGTGGAACCATCGTCGTTCTTCTTCTCGTGAGTCTTTGCATCGTGATGTACGGTTTCAATAACGGTATCATCATCACGCTTGTCATCCGGATTGATTTCTTCGTATTCTGTCTCAGCATTCGCTTTTTCGAGATAAATCGGCGTGGGCATGAAGGAACAGTACTTGTTGATCAACTCACGAACTCTGTATTCATTGCAGAATTCCAGACAATCCTCATTGAGGTGAAGGGTGATGGTGGTACCGAAGTGATCACGCTCACCGTCCTTCATGGAGAAGTCTGTACCGCCGTCACATTCCCAGTGTACAGCTTTCGCACCGTCCTGGTAGGAGAGGGAATCAATGGTAACGAGGTCTGCAACCATGAATGCGGAGTAGAATCCCAGACCGAAGTGACCGATGATCTGATCCTGGTCGCCCTTGTCCTTGAACTTGGTCAGGAAGTCGGTAGCACCTGAGAAAGCAATCTGATTGATGTACTTCTCTACTTCATCTTCGGTCATACCAATACCATTATCAGAGATGGTAAGGGTCTTCTTCTCGGAATCGAAGATGATATGTACTTCGGGCTTATAACCTGCAGGGATAGAGAATTCACCCATTGCATCAAGCTTCTTCAGTTTGGTAATTGCATCGCAGGCGTTAGAAACCAGTTCTCTAAGAAAGATATCATGGTCAGAATATAACCACTTCTTGATGACGGGGAAGATGTTTTCACTTGTAATTGAAAGACTACCATGTTTTTCTTTCATGTCTCATTACTCCTTTTTTTAAAAGATCAAGTGGGAGAGTGGTTAGACACAGTCCACATATTTGACAACAAAATAGATTATAAAACAAGAAATATTGGGATTCAATAGAAAATTAGCACTCTTTTAAAAAGAGTGCTAACAATCATAAAAAGGGAAGAAGTAATTTCCCTTATTTCATATTCTTTTGCGCATTGGTAAGCATCATCTTGATACGATTCAGCTGGTTAACTTCAGAAGCACCGGGATCGTAGTCAATAGCAACGATATTAGCATCCGGATGTAACTGGCGGATACGTTTGATAACGCCCTTACCAACGATATGATTCGGCAGGCAGCCGAAAGGCTGGATGCAGACGATATTGTTTGCACCAGTGTGCATGAGTTCCATCATCTCGCCGGTTAAGAACCAGCCTTCACCAGTCATATTACCCAAGGATACGATCGGCTTTGCAAGCTTTGCAGTTTCTTGAATATGAGCAGGAGCAGTAAAGCGTTTACTCTTGTCGAATTCCTTCCTTGCAGCGCTACGGAGCCATTCTAAGAAGCGAATAACGATATTGCAGAGTACGGTAGATTTATGAGATCCACCCAGGTTTTCTTCCTTGAAGGTAGCGGTATAGAAGCTATAGAGGAAGAAGTCGATCAGGTCGGGAACAACGGCTTCTGCGCCTTCCTGTTCGAGAAGGTCAACCAGGTGGTTATTTGCAACCGGATGGAATTTCACTAAGATCTCACCTACAACACCTACTCTTGGCTTCTTCATGTCTTCATGAATGGGAAGCGTATCGAAGTCACGGATCATCTCACGGCACATCTTCTTGAACTTGCGATGGGAGAGTACTCTGTCATTCGATACGAATTCGATGACTTTCTTTCTCCACTTATCATGCATGGCATCTGCAGAGCCTTCTGTAAGCTCGTAGGGGCGAACACGAAGGAGACAACGCAGGAAGATATCACCGAATACCATAGCATAGAGAGCATGCTGTACCAGAGCGGGAGTAATCTTGAATCCGGAATTTTTCTCTAATCCCTGTGCAGAGAGGGAGATTACCGGTACATCCGGGTAACCTGCTTTCTCGAGAGCTCTGCGTAAGAAACCGATGTAGTTACTTGCTCGGCATCCACCACCGGTCTGGGTGATGAAGAGAGCAGTGCGGCTCATGTCATAATTGCCTTCCTTGATCGCAGCCATTAGCTGACCGACTACAATAAGGGAAGGATAGCAGGCATCATTATTGACATATCGAAGACCGACATCGATACACTCTCTTGCAGGAATGTCAGGAACAATCAGATTGTAACCTGCAGCCTGGAAGGCGGGCTGAATCAGTTCGAAGTGAATCGGAGACATCTGAGGAGCGAGGATAGTCCAGCCATCCTTGCGCATCTCTTCTGTGAACTCCGTACGATTGTAGCTAGCAGGCTTAACAGAACGTTCTGCATTTTCCTGATCTCGTACACGAAGGGCGGCGATAAGGGAACGGATTCTTATCTTTGCTGCGCCTAAGTTGTTTACTTCATCGATCTTCAGACAGGTATAGATCTTGCCGGAATTATTGAGGATATCCTTTACACAGTCAGTAGTAACTGCATCAACGCCACATCCGAAAGAGTTCAGCTGAATGACATCGAGATTATCGGTCTTCTTCGCATAGTTTGCTGCGGCATACATTCTGGTATGGTACATCCACTGATCCATGACAATCAGAGGGCGTTCGAGTTTTCCGAGATGGGAGATTGAGTCTTCCGTGAGTACTGCCATGCCATAAGAGTTGATGGCATCGGGGATGCCGTGGTTGATCTCGGGATCGATATGGTAAGGACGTCCGCAGAGAACGATGCCATGTCGACCGGTATCCTTGAGATACTTGAGGGTCTCTTCACCCTTCTTCTCGATATCACGACGGAAGTCCCCCTGGGCTTCCCATCCGAGATGAGCAGCTTCTCTAACTTCGGCTTCAGGGATATTGAATTCCTTCCCGAAGACTTTTACGAGCTGATCTGCGAGGATCTTCTCGGAAGAAAATGCGACGAAGGGGTTCAGGAAACGTACCTTTCCGGAAGTGATCTCTTCTACATTATTCTTAATGTTCTCTGCATAAGAGGTGACAATCGGGCAGTTGTAGTGGTTATTAGCATCCGGGAACTCTTCACGCTCATAAGGAACGCAAGGGTAGAAAATGAAATCAACATTTTTCTGGATCAGCCACTTGATGTGTCCGTGGGAAAGCTTTGCAGGATAACATTCGGATTCCGAAGGAATGGATTCGATACCTAACTCATAGATCTTACGGGATGAGATCGGAGAGAGGACAACACGAAAGCCAAGTTTCTTGAAGAAAGCAGCCCAGAAGGGGTAATTCTCATAGAGATTTAATACTCTGGGAATACCTACGGTACCACGAGTCTGCTCCTGAGGGCTTAAGGGACGTTCTTCGAAGGTCCTCTTCAGCTTATATTCATAGAGATTAGGAATGTGCTGGGGATTCTTCTCCTGTCCAAGGCCGCGCTCACAACGGTTACCAGTGATGAAGGAACGTCCGTCACTGAAGTTGTTATGGGTCAGCAGGCAGTGGTTATTACAGAACTGACATCTGGAGAGCTCGGTCTCGAAGGTCAGCTTCTTGATATCTTCGATCGGAAGCATGGTGGTATGAGGATCCTGAGCATAGCGCTCCTTGGCGAGGAGAGCAGCACCGAAGGCACCCATAAGACCGGCAATATCCGGACGGATAACTTCCTTACCAGAGATCTTCTCGAATGCACGAAGAACTGCATTATTATAGAAGGTACCTCCCTGAACGACCATGTTCTCACCGAGTTCGCTTGGATCTGCAAGCTTAACAACTTTAAAGAGGGCGTTCTTGATAACGGAATATGCAAGACCGGAGGAAATATCAGCTACGGTAGCGCCTTCCTTCTGGGCTTGCTTTACCTTTGAATTCATGAATACGGTACAACGGGTACCGAGGTCGATGGGATGTTCTGCAAAGAGGGCTTCCTTAGCGAAGTCCTGGACAGAGAAGTTCAGGGAATGCGCGAAGGTCTCGATGAAGGAACCACATCCGGAAGAGCAGGATTCGTTCAGCTGTACGGAATCGATGGTGCGATTCTTAACACGCATGAATTTCATATCCTGACCACCGATATCCATGATGGTATCCACCTTGGGATTGAAGAAGGCAGCAGCATAGTAATGTGCTACCGTTTCAACTTCACCTTCTTCAAGCTTAAATGCGGACTTGAAGAGAGCTTCACCGTAACCGGTGGAGCAGGCATGTACGATCTGGGTATCGGAAGGAAGCTCATCATAGATCTCAGTAAGAGACTTGATGGCTGTCTTTAAGGGACTTCCGTTGTTGCTGGAGTAGAAGGAATAGAGCAGAGTACCGTCTTCGCCGATGACAGCAAGTTTGGTTGTGGTAGAGCCAGCATCAATTCCAAGATATGCCTTGCCGTGGTATTCAGAGAGTTTACCCTTCTTGACAACAGCTTTGGCATGACGTTTTTCGAAGGAGTCGAACTCTTCTTCATTCTGGAAGAGCGGCTCAAGTCTTGCGACTTCGAAGTCCATCTTGATCGGGCGAGAGAGTTCGTCTAAGAGATCCTTGATCTCTTTCTGTTCCTCTTCCTTAAAACTTAAAGCAGAACCAATGGCTGCAAAGAGGTGAGAGTTCTCAGGTATGATCGTGTGTTCTTCATCTAACTTCAGAGTATCGATGAAACGCTCGCGAAGCTGATCTAAGAAGTGAAGAGGTCCGCCTAAGAAGGCAACATGTCCACGGATGGGTTTGCCCTGGGCAAGTCCGGAGATGGTCTGGTTGACAACCGCCTGGAAGATGGAGGCGGCGAGGTCTTCTTTGCTGGCACCATCATTGATCAGGGGCTGGATGTCGGTCTTAGCGAATACACCACAACGGGAAGCAATGGTGTACATCGCATTGTAATTCTTGGCATACTCATTCAGGCCGGTAGCATCTGTGTTAAGCAAGGATGCCATCTGGTCAATGAAAGAACCTGTACCGCCGGCGCAGATACCATTCATACGCTGTTCAACATTACCGTTTTCGAAGTAGATGATCTTAGCATCCTCACCACAAAGCTCGATTGCGACATCGGTCTTAGGCGCATAGAAAGTAAGAACAGTAGATACAGCAATAACTTCCTGAACGAAGGAGATATCAAGATGTTTTGCCAGAGTCAGTCCGCCGGAGCCGGTGATCATAGGAGCGACTTTTGCATCACCGGTTATGGCATAGGCTTTTTCAATCAGACTATGGAGCGTTTCACGGATATTAGCAAAGTGTCTTTCGTAATCAGAGAAGATCAGATGGTCCTCGGAATCGAGAACTGCAACCTTGACGGTTGTGGATCCAATATCAATTCCCATCTTGTAGAAATTATGATTCATTTGATGCCTTCCTTAAAATACAAGTATCAAAACAAAAAATAGACAGGGAAAGGGTATAATTTCTCCCAAAACTTTTCGTATTATATATGTACCTTGTTGAAAATACAAACCTTAACATACAAATGGAAGAAATTGTTGTCGCGTTGACAAACAAAGGGGCGGAATTTATAATTTAAAATATTTTATATAAGGAGATTTTTGCCTATGTGGAACAACCTGGAACGACGTTTCGGCAGGTTTGCAATTCCGCGACTGATGAATTACATCATCGGAGGCTATGCAATCGGATACCTGTTATATTTCATGTATCGCGTGACTGGCCTGAATTACCTCGCTTATCTTGCACTTGATCCGTATCAGATTTTACATATTACGAATGGTATTCCGGTCCCTCAGGTCTGGAGACTGATTACCTGGGTTTTGATTCCGCCCTTTGGATTCACCTTTATGGATCTCATCTTCGGCGCAATCATGATGGTTTTTTATTGGCAGCTAGGTAATGTATTAGAACGTTCCTGGGGAACCTTCCGTTTTAACTGCTTTATCTTTGGCGGTATCATTCTTACCATTTTGTTTGCTTTTGCCCTATATGGTATCGATGGATCTGTTTATCCGGTTACAATGCAGGCGAATGCTGCACCTCTGGCGGTTTGGGCTTATAGTTTTTCCTTCACGACGAACTATATCAATATGTCCATCTTCCTGGCTTTTGCTATCTGTTATCCGGACATGACGGTTATGCTCTACTTCATTCTTCCGATCAAGATGAAGTGGATGGCAATTCTCTATGCTGTAATTACCGGATACGAGCTGATCACAGGCCTTACGGCTGGTAACTTTGGGCGTGTTGCAGTAATCCTTGGATCGCTTGTGAACTTCGGCATCTTCTACCTTTCGACAAGGGATTTCTATCATGTTTCTCCTCGTCAGGTCAAGAGAAGGGCGACTTTCCGTAAGCAGACTGCTGAGACGAATAATCCTTTTGCAGCAGCGCAAGGGAGCAGACAGGGCTATCGACATAAGTGCTGTATCTGTGGTAGAACGGATGTTACGAATCCGGAGCTTACCTTCCGTTATTGTTCGAAGTGCAAGGGGAATCGCGAATACTGTGAGGACCATCTTTTCACTCATACGCATGTGCAGTGATGACGAATCCAAAAGCGATTTATGTGATTTGGAAGATCATGGATTTTGGTGTCAAATGTAGGGCAAGCCTTACATTTACGATGTAAACTACTTAGAAGGAGTGCTCGCTCTCATGGAAGCACAGGAAACACTTGAAAACAAAGGCGTTGTATCAAAACACTTTATCGAGCAGGAAATCGACAAGGATCTTGCTGAGGGCCGTTACAAGGAAGTTGTAACCCGTTTCCCTCCGGAACCGAATGGTTATCTCCATATCGGTCATGCAAAGTCCATTCTCTTAAACTATGGAATGGCGAAGGAATACAATGGTACTTTCCACATGAGATTCGATGATACCAATCCGACCAAGGAGAAGGAAGAATTCGTCGATTCCATTATAGAAGATATCAAGTGGCTGGGTGCTGATTTCGGTGATACCATCTATTTCGCATCTGACTATTTTCCTAAGATGTATGAGATCGCAGAGAAGCTGATCATGAAGGGCAAGGCATATGCTTCTGACCTGAATGCTGAGCAGATTCGTGAGTACAGAGGTACTCTTACCGAGCCGGGTAAGGAAGATCCGAATTCCACCCGTCCTGCAGAGGAGTCTCTTCAGATCTTCCACGACATGAGAGATGGCAAGTACGCAGATGGCGAGATGGTTATTCGTGCTCGTATTGATATGTCTTCTCCTAACATCAATATGAGAGATCCGATCATCTATCGTGTGGCGCATATGTCCCACCACAGACAGGGAGACAAGTGGTGCATCTATCCCATGTATGACTTTGCTCATCCAATTGAGGATGCTATTGAAGGAATCACGCATTCCCTCTGCACACTGGAATTCGAGGATCATCGTCCTCTCTATGACTGGGTTGTAAGAGAGGCTGAATTCGAGAATCCTCCCAGACAGATCGAGTTCGCGAAGATGTATCTTACCAATGTCATTACTGGTAAGAGATATATCAAGAAGCTTGTTGAAGACGGTATTGTAGATGGTTGGGATGATCCCAGACTGGTTTCCATTGCAGGTCTTCGCAGAAGAGGTTTTACTCCTGAGTCCATTCAGAACTTTGTTCGTCTGACGGGTATCTCTAAAAGTAATGCCAGCATTGAGTATGCTCAGCTTGAGTATTGCATTCGTGAAGATCTGAAGCAAAGAGATGTCCGTGTTATGGCAGTTCTTCATCCACTCAAGCTTGTGATTGATAACTATCCGGAGGGCCAGACGGAAGAGCTTCCGGTACAGAACAATGTCGAGAATGAGGCTCTGGGTGAGCGTAACGTGAAGTTCTCCCGTGAGCTCTATATCGAGGAAGAGGATTTCGTTGTGGATCCTCCCAAGAAGTATAAGAGATTATATCCTGGCAATGAAGTTCGTCTTATGAATGCTTACTTCGTTACCTGCACAGGATATGATACGGATGAAGATGGCGATGTTACCTGTGTTCATTGCACCTATGATCCAGAGAGCCGTGGTGGTAACAGCCCGGATGGACGCAAGGTTCGTGGTACCATTCATTGGGTAGATGCAGCGAGCGCTGCAAAGGTTGAAGTAAGACAGTTCGAGAACCTGGTGGATGAAGAACTTGGTGTCTATAATGAAGATGGATCCATCAATCTAAATCCGAATTCCAAGACTGTTCTTACCGATTGTTATGTAGAACCCTGGCTTCTGGATGCAAAGGCGTATGACAGTTTTCAGTTTGTACGCGATGGATTCTATTGCGTTGACTCTCGTGATTCCAAAGAAGGACAGCCTGTATTTAACCGTGTTGTATCTCTGAAATCTAGTTACAAGATGCCGGAACAGAAATAAATTTTAGGAGATTATCTCAATGAACTTTTTTGCTGGACTTGAAAAATTTGGTTTTTCCGGAAAAGAAGATCTCGATATTACCAAGGATGAGAGAAAAGTTGCTCATACTGCCGGTGGTGAAAAGAAAGCCGTTGTTGAGCTCGAGGAGAAGGACCTGATCCTTGAGAAGACAATGGAATGCCCTGTTTGCCATCGTAATTTTGTTACGAAGCAGGTGAAGACCGGTAAGGCCAAGAGACTGGAACCGGATTTCGACCTGAGACCGAATTATAAGGGCATTGACACCTTGAAATACGATGTGACTGCCTGTCCTTATTGTGGATATTCTGCGCTGAATCGCTACTTCGAGCATCTGTCTCCGACCCAGATCAAACTGGTTAGAGAACAGGTAGGGGCTAAGTATAAGCCTGTAAAGCAGCCGGATACTGAGACATATTCTTATGAACAGGCAATCGACCGCTTTAAGCTGGCTCTGATTTCTTCTATGGCTAAGAGAGCAAAGCTTTCAGAGAAGTCATATATCTGCCTTAAGACGGCCTGGCTTTTACGCGCACAGCTGAAGGATTTCCCGGCTGAGACAGAAGAGCAGAAGCAGAAGAAGAAAGAAAAGCAGCAGGAATTTGTTGGCTTCTATCAGCAGGCGTATGAAGGCTTCATTAAGGCAACCAGTCAGGAGATGCCTCCTTACTGCGGAATGGATAGCGCGACTGTTGAATTCATGCTTGCGAATATGTCCATGTCCATGAAGCGTTATGACATTGCATCCAAGCTGGTTGGTAACCTTCTTACAAGCGCTAGTACTCCCGCTCGAATCAAGGATAAATGCCATGATCTGAAAGAACAGATCCTCGTTGAGATGAAGAAGCAGAAGGAAGCTGCAGCTCAGGAAGCAACACAGAAGAAATAGTCAAGTGTCGTTCGTATGTACGGCCAGGTGAAAAATGATTACGGGGATCCCATGGCGGCTCCCCGTTTTTGACGGAAATGTAAAAATTATGACAAGATTTAACAAAAGAAATCGATATTATATATTTCTCCTGCTGAGTCTGATCTGGATGGGCCTTATTTTCTACTTCTCTCATCAGATTGCGGATGAATCTCAGAAATTGTCAGATGGTATTCTCTATCGAATCCAGAATATTCTGACCTTCATCTTCCCTAATGCGGATGATGACTTCCTTTCTTTTGTAGTAAGAAAGAGTGCACATGCTTTTGAATATTTCCTTCTGTCTATTCTGCTTTTCCTTACGAATAGAGAAGTAGTAAGAAGCAAGAACAGAGATGTAATGCGCTCCATGTTTTATATCAGACTGTACATCCTTCCCTGGCTCTATGCGACGCTCTATGCAGTGACCGATGAAATTCATCAATACTTTATTCCTGGAAGATCCTGTGAACTTCGGGATGTTTGTATGGATTCCGGGGGAGCAGTCATAGGAACTCTGTTAATGGTTCTGTGTGGAAGGATTGCATACAATCGAATTCTAAAACGAACCACACTTTCCTAACGTCTTATGTTATGATAACTTCCAAAATATTTAAGAAGAGAGAGAAAATAGTATGAAAGAACTTCTTGAACTGATTACTGATGAGATGAAAAGCGCATTCTCAGCAGCAGGAATTGATGATAAATATGCCCGTGTTACACTTTCGAATCGCCCGGACCTCTGTGAATATCAATGTAATGGAGCTATGCCTGCAGCTAAGGAATATCATAAGGCTCCTCTTGAAATTGCAGAAGCCGTTACTGAGAAACTGCAGGACAGCAATATCTTATCGGAGGCTGTCGCTATAAAACCTGGTTTCATCAATCTGAAACTGCAGGACGCATATCTTGCGGATTATGTGAATGCCATGTCCCTGGATCGCGAAAGATTCGGTTATGAAAAGGTCGAGAACCCCAAGACGATAATGATCGATTATGGCGGACCTAATGTTGCAAAGCCCCTTCACGTTGGACATCTTCGTTCTGCGGTTATCGGTGAATCAATTAAGAGAATCCTCTCTTTTGCTGGCAATGAAGTAATCGGTGATATTCATCTCGGTGACTGGGGTACCCAGATGGGACTGATCATTACCGAACTCAATGAGAGAAAGCCGGAACTCTGCTATTTCGATGAAGACTACAGAGGAGAGTATCCCGCGGAAGCTCCCTTTACGATTAGTGAATTAGAGGAGATTTATCCTACTGCCTCTAGGAAATCCAAAGAGGATGAGGAGTATCATCAGAGAGCTCTGAAGGCTACCGCAGAACTGCAGTCTGGAAGAAAAGGTTACCGCGCTCTGTTAGATCACATCTTAAATGTTTCTGTGACTGACCTGAAGAAGAATTATGAGAGACTGAATGTCAGCTTCGAACTCTGGAAGGGTGAATCTGATGCGCAGCCTTATATTGCACCCATGGTCGACATGATGAAGAAGAAGGGTTTAGCTTACGAAAGTGAAGGCGCTCTTGTTGTCGATGTTCAGGAAGAGACCGATAAGAAGGAAATGCCTCCTTGCATGATCCTGAAGTCTGATGGTGCAGCACTCTATAACACGACAGATCTTGCAACTCTAGTCTGGAGAATGAACGATTATCATCCGGACAGCGTTATGTATGTCGTTGATAAGAGGCAGGAACTTCACTTTGTTCAGTGTTTCCGCTGTGCTCGTAAGACGGGTATTGTAGGTCCTGATACCGATCTTGAATTCATTGGTTTTGGAACCATGAATGGTCATGATGGAAAACCCTTCAAGACAAGAGAAGGTGGTGTTATGCGTCTGTCATCTCTTCTCGATGAAGTTGATGAGAAGATGTACGAAAAGATCTCTGCGAATAAGGATCTGTCCGAAGAAGAAGCTCGTGACACCGCAAGAAAAGTTGCTCTTGCAGCTGTAAAATATGGAGATCTGTCCAACCAAGCTTCCAAGGATTACATCTTCGATGTGGATTCCTTCACTGCGTTTGAAGGAAATACAGGCCCTTATATTCTGTACACTATCGTAAGAATTAAATCTATCCTTAAGAAATATTCCGATGCTGGAAAGTCCTGCCTGACTGCAAACATTCCGGAAGCAAAATCCCTGTCCGGTAAGAATCTAATGCAGGTTCTTGCCAAGTTCAATGCAGCAATGAAAGAGGCTGCGGACGAGAAGGCTCCCCAGAAGGTTGCGGCTTATACCTATGAGCTCGCAGATGCATTCAATCATTTCTATCACGAGACTAAGATTCTTACGATGGAAGATGCAGAACTTCAGGCTGGATATATTAAGCTTCTGGATCTTACCAGAGGTGTTCTCTCATGTTGTATCAATCTCCTCGGTTTTGAAGCACCGGAGAGAATGTAAGAAAGTGTGAAATGTATGGTTAAAGTAGATATTGTTTCCGGATTCCTTGGAGCTGGTAAGACAACTTTCATGAAGAAGATGGTTGCTGAAGCTTATGCTGGCGAGAAGGTTGTGATTGTAGAAAATGAATTCGGTGAGATCGGTATTGATGCAGGTTTCCTGAAGGATACCGGTATTCAGGTTTCCGAAATCAACGGTGGTTGTGTTTGCTGTACTCTGGTTGGAGACTTCACTAAGAATCTTCACAACGTTATTGAAACCTATCATCCGGACAGGATTATTGTTGAACCTTCTGGTGTTGCAAAACTCTCTGATGTTATGGTTTCCGTTATGGATGTTGCCAAGTCTGAAGACTGCCAGATTAATTCCCTTGTTACCGTGATTAACTCTCTCAAGGCACGCAAGCAGATGAAGGCATTTGGTGAGTTCTTCATTGATCAGATTGAGCATGCTACCGTTGTTGTTCTGTCCAGAACCCAGAAGGCAGATCAGGAGCAGTTAGAGTTCTGTACCGAAGAGATCAAAGAACATAATCCTAAGGCAACGGTTATAACCACCCCTTGGGACCAGTTGGATGGTAAGAAGATCCTCGAGACCATCGAGGGTAGAGATAGTCTTGAAGTGCAGGCTCTTGCAGAACTTCATCACGCAGAGGAAGAAGCAGAGCATCATCACCATCATCATGATCACGATCATGACGAACATGAGCACGAGCATGAGCATCATCATGATCACGATCATGACGAACATGAGCACGAGCATGAGCATCATCATGACCACGATCATGAAGAACATGAGCACGAGCATGAACATCATCATCACTATGATGAGCATGGTAACTGCAGCTGTGGTCACCATCATCATGCAGATGATATCTTTACAACCTGGGGTAAGGAAACACCTCATAAGTTCAATAAGGAAACCATCGAGACCGCTCTCAAGGCCTTTGCTGAGACAGATGATTATGGTTACATCGTACGTTCTAAGGGAATTGTTCCCGCAGAAGATGGAAGCTGGATCTATTTCGATCTTGTAGACGGTGAATATGAGATTCGCGAAGGCGAAGCAGATGTTACCGGACGTCTTGTTGTTATTGGTACTGACATTGATGAAGCAGACGTTGAGAAACTCTTCGGCCTTAACTAAATAGGAAAGCCTTATGCGTCGAAGGGATTCGGTGCATATCAGACATAGGAGGCAAATTATGCAAGAAATTCCCGTATATCTTTTTACTGGATTTATGGATAGTGGTAAGACCACTCTGATTCAGGAGACTCTGATCGAAAATGGTTTCAGTGAAGATTGTGATTCCTGTCTCATTATCTCTTGTGAAGATGGGGATGCCGAATATGATGAAAACGCCCTTGGTAAGGTCCATGCCAAGGTAGTGAGTGTATTCGACAAAGAAAATTTTACAAGTGAGACCTTAACGAAGTTTGAGGATGCTTACAAGCCGGATGCTGTATTCATCGAATACAATGGAACCTGGGAAACCGATCCGCTCTACGAAGAGGGCTTTCTTCCTAAGGCATGGACGATTGTACAGTCCTTAGCTACGGTAGATGCAAGCAACTTCGAGGTATATATGCTTAACATGCGCAGCATGATGCAGCAGCAGCTTGCACATGCAGATGTTATTATCTTCAATCGTTGTGATGATGAAACACCCAAAGCAAAATTCAGAGCTACGGTAAAGGCTTTCAATCGTCCTGCACAGATGGTATATGAGAGAGAAGATGGCACGATTGATGAGAGAGAAGATGAACTTCCTTTTGATATTAATAGTGATGTGATCGAGATCTCTGACATGGACTATGCACTTTGGTTCATGGATGTCATGGATAATCCTAAGAAGTATGATGGTAAGACCGTGTCATTTTTAGCACTGGTTTATAATCCGACCGAAGGAAAGGGCAAACTTGCTCCCGGTACGATTGTGCCCGGTCGTTTTGCCATGACCTGCTGTGTTGAAGATATTCAGTTCCTTGGCATCAAGTGTAAGTATAAGGATGCTGATCAGGTTTTGCATAAGTCCTGGATTAAGATCAAGGCCAAGGTTAAGAATGAATTCTGCAAGGAATATAAGGGCAAGGGCCCTGTTTTGTATCCAATTTCCATTGAAGCTGCAGAAAAACCGGAAGATGAACTGGTTTATTTCAACTAATTCACATTTTTCGAAGAGCTTTTGTTATAATCATTAGGATCTATGATCAGGAAAAGAAAAGGAGAAAGATTATGTATCCAATTGTGAAAAAGGAAGAACTCGCTGAAAAGATCTTCCTCATGGAAGTAGAAGCACCCCGTGTCGCTGCCTCCTGCCTGCCCGGACAGTTCGTTATTGTAAGAACTGATGAAGAGTCCGAACGTATTCCTCTGACTGTCTGTGATTATGACAGGGAAAAGGGAACCATCACCATCGTTGTACAGATGGTTGGCGCATCTACTGAGAAGATGCATCGTCTCAATGTGGGAGATGCTTTCCATGACTTCGTTGGACCTCTTGGAAAACCTTCTGAGCTCTGCCTCGAAGAGAATCTTGAAGAGACCAGGAAGAAGAATATTGTATTTGTTGCCGGTGGTCTTGGAACTGCACCTGTTTATTGTCAGGTGAAGTGGCTGCATGAGCATGGTGTGAATGTAACCTGTATCATGGGTTCTCGTACCAAGGATCTTCTCTTCTTCGTCGACAAGATGAATGCAGTTTCTGATAACCATGTCACTACGGATGATGGTTCCTTTGGCTTCCATGGAATGGGAACAGACTGCCTGAAGTCTCTCTGGGATGCTGGCAATAAGTTTGATCACTGTGTTGCAATCGGACCTATGATCATGATGAAGTTCGTCTGCAAACTTACCAAGGAACTTGGAATTCATACGATCGTATCCATGAACCCGGTTATGGTGGATGGTACCGGTATGTGTGGTGCCTGCCGTCTGATCGTTGATGGTAAGGTGAAGTTCGCATGTGTTGATGGTCCTGAGTTTGATGGTCATCTCGTTGATTTCGATCTTGCTATGAAGCGTATGCAGCAGTATAAGAGCGAAGAAGGCCGTAAGAAGCTGGAACTCGAAGAAGGCGATACCCATCATGGTGGCTGCGGAAATTGCGGAGGTGACAAATAATGGAAGTTGATGTATTGAAGAGAATCGCGATTGCTGAGCAGGAGCCTCAGGTTCGCGCTAAGAACTTTGAAGAAGTATGCCTTGGATATACCGAGGAAGAGGCAATGGCTGAGGCATCCAGATGCCTTAACTGTAAGAACCCCAAGTGTGTAGGTGGATGCCCCGTATCCATCAATATTCCTGCATTTATTCAGGAAGTTAAGAAAGGCGATTTCGAGAAAGCCTATGAAATAATCTCTGAATCCAGCGCACTTCCTGCAGTCTGCGGACGTGTATGTCCTCAGGAAACTCAGTGCGAAGGTCAGTGTATCCGTGGAATCAAAGGCGAAGCAGTTGCTATTGGTAAGTTAGAGCGTTTCGTTGCTGACTGGGCAAGAGAGCACGGCATTCAGCCTAAGGCTAAGGCTGCTAAGAATGGCCATAAGGTTGCCGTAATCGGTGCAGGTCCTTCCGGACTTACCTGCGCAGGTGATCTTGCAAAAGATGGCTATGATGTAACCATCTTTGAAGCACTTCATGAGGCCGGTGGTGTACTTGTCTATGGTATTCCTGAATTCCGTCTTCCCAAGTCCAAAGTAGTTGCAGCAGAAGTTGAGAACGTTAAGGCTCTTGGCGTTAAGATCGAGACCAACGTAATCATCGGCAAGACCATTACCATTGATGAACTCTTCGAAAAAGAGGAATTTGAGGCTGTATTCATAGGTTCTGGCGCCGGACTTCCCAGATTCATGGGCATCAAGGGCGAGCAGGCCAATGGTGTCTTCTCCGCAAATGAGTTTTTAACCCGTAACAATCTGATGAAGGCTTTCCTGGATCAGGATACCCCGATTCAGAGAGGTAAGAAGGTTGTTGTCGTTGGTGGTGGTAATGTAGCAATGGATGCTGCACGTACTGCACTTCGCCTTGGCGCAGAAGTTCATATCGTTTACCGTCGTGGTGAAGAAGAACTTCCTGCTCGTAAGGAAGAAGTTCATCATGCCAAGGAAGAGGGCGTTATCTTCGACCTTCTGCAGAACCCTGTTGAGATCCTTACCGATGAGAATGACTGGGTTACCGGCATTCGTCTGATCAAGATGGAACTCGGCGAACCCGATGCATCTGGCAGAAGAAGTCCTGTAGAGATTCCTGGTTCTGAGTATGAGGTCGAGTGCGATACCGTCATCATGTCTCTCGGAACTTCTCCTAACCCTCTGATCTCTTCTACAACGAAGGGACTTGATATCAACCGCCGTGGTTGCATTATCGCAGAAGAAGAGACCGGCAAGACCAGCCGTGACGGCGTATATGCCGGTGGCGATGCGGTTACCGGAGCTGCAACCGTAATCCTTGCAATGGGTGCAGGCAAGGCAGCTGCAAAGGGTATTGAAGACTACTTTGCATCTAAGAATTAATTCTAATATCCCGGATATGAAAGTAGACCGTAGGTTTATCCTACGGTCTATTTATGTCATATGGATGAATAACGCCTTTTTAGAATCGGTGTCTCTTATCTTGTCAGGCAATCGAAGAGGCGACGGTTATCCTCCGGATTCATGAAGCAGATTCTGATATATCGATCGGACAGGAAGGGAAATGTAGAGCAGTCTCGAAGCATCATCTTTTCCTTAATGGCGCGCTCGAATAAGCTATGGCTGTTTTCCGTCTCATCTAAGATCTTGAGCAACATGAAATTAGCTTGGGGATAATATGCTTTGAATTTACCGGATTCATTGTAAAGTCTGCAATAGAGCTCGCGCTCTGTCTGGATCAGCTTCCTTGTCTCTTCAATATATTCCTGGTCTTTGAAACACAACTTACCGGCAACTTCTGCCAGGGAGTTGATCATCCAGGGATTCTTCCTGGTCATGATCTCGTGATAGAGCTCCATGTTACCGGTAATGGCATAGCCGAGTCTTAGACCGGGTGCAGCGAAGAACTTGCTGGTGCCTCGTAATATGATGATGTTATTGTAGGATGCTGTAAGAGAGACGGAGGATGCCTCCTCGACATTGTCACAAAACTCTACGTAGGTTTCATCCGTAATTACGTAGATGTTCTTTTCCTTACAGATATCTAAGATGGCACGCATCTTCTTACGGTCAATGGATGTGGAGGTTGGATTGTTGGGATTGCAGAGCAGGACCATATCAATGTCTTCTGTTAGATTTGGTTCGAATTCACTTAGGATGAGGTCAAAATTATTCTCCTCCTGCAGAGGGTAGTAGAGAGTCTTACCACCGATGAGACTGATGCTGCGTTCATATTCGGAATAGGTAGGCCCTAAGATAAGAGCCTTTCTTGGGTGAATGGCATCGATGAAGAGGGAGATGAGTTCTGTAGAACCATTTCCTACGATGATGTGATCCATATCACACTTGCAATAGTCGGCGATGCTTCTTCTTAGATCGGTGTATTCACGATCAGGATAGCTGGTGATGGCATCGATGTGGTTAGCGAGTTCTGACTTCAGAAGAGGAGAGACTCCAAGTGGATTTACATTTGCCGAGAAGGAGATGATTTCGTCTTTTTTGATTCCATATTCCTTCTCAATTAACTCCAGATCGCTGCCGTGAAAATGGTCTTTATGCTGTAACATATTTCCTCCAAAAGATATGCGAAAAAGGTACATGTATGCTAAAATAATCTACAAAGTGCGTTATTGTGCGTATTTATCATTTTAGTATTAGGCATACATGAATTCAACCGCAGAATTGGGCGGTTTTGGTACAGGTAGGACGAATCTTGCGTAGAAGAATTTGGAGAATTTCAGAAGACCGATTTGACGATCCTAAACCGGAGATCCGGTTTATGCCGGAATCTATTGAATCTTCTTTCCTATGGAATGGTGAGAAAGAAGGTACTTTCCGTATGCTCTCCGAAAACAATGTTTCCATGAGAGGAATTGTCTATTCGACGTCCCCTTATGTTCATTGCATGGATCCTGAATTCGACGGCAATGATATTACGATCCGTTATCAGTTAAAGGAGACAGAATTCTATCCGGGAGACACCATTAAGGGAGCCTTCGTTGTAGTCTACAATCGTGGAGAAGAGCGTATTCCCTTCTGCTTTACATTTCACAAGAAGAAACTGGAGTCCTCGGAAGGGGAGATTCGTTCTCTGGATGAGTTCTTACGTTTGGCACAGAATAACCGTATTGAAGCCATGCAGCTCTTCTATAGCATGGAATTCCGAGACTTTATAAGAGATGTTCAGCCAGAGCTGACCGCTGTCTTCCGTGGTTTTGCGAATGCGGTTCCATCTGCACAGAATTTTGAGAATTTTCTGGTCGCAAGTGGGAAGAAGCGCGGAATTGACTTCGATATCAACTGCAATGATACCGAGATCTATGACGTGAAGGATGACTGGCAGGGAAAGGTCAATTTCACCAAGTCCAACTGGGGTTTCTTAGAGATCAAGGTTACAACGGAAGGGGATTTCTTCGAGATTAATCATCCGGTGATCTCTGATACGGATTTCCTGGGGCGTGAATATATTTGGTCTTTTATCATTAAGAGATCAGCTCTTCATCGTGGTAGAAATCAGGGCAAGATGATCTTCTCCTCTGGCAGACAGACCAAGGAGATTGTAATTCGTGTTTCTCCGGACAGCGAAGAGAGGGTGGATGCAGGACTTGTAGATCATGAGAAGGAAGAGAGAATCTCCCTGATCAATGACTACTTTGAGATGCGTCTGGGGCGCGTCTCTGCAAGAGATTTCGCAAATCGATTAATTCGAATCACCGAGAAGGAGAGGGAACAGGAAGAGAGAAGACAGGAAGAGAAGGAAGGTTTCCTTGCGGCTGATCTGTCTCCCTGGTATCATCTTCTGATTGTATATGGACATGTTCTTCTTCATGAGAAGCAGGAAGCACTCTATCTGATTCGTGATCTGAAGAATGAGATCGAAGATCGTCATAGTGCGGAGTGGGCATTCCTTCTCTATCTCTGCACCAGATTAGAGAGTGATGAAGAGTATCTGAGAAGACTGCGAGAGGAGATCGAGAAGATCTTCCGTTTGAACCCGGAAGATATGAGAATTTTTCTTATGCTCTTAGATCTCCGTCCGGAATACAGGGATGATCCTGCCAAGAAACTGAAGGATATTCGTCATTGGATCATGAATGGGTATCGTAGTCCTTTCCTTCTCTATGAGGGTTATGAGCTCTATCGCAGAAATCCTTTCCTTTTGTCTGAAATTGATTCATTCTCCAGACTGATCCTTCTCTTCATTTATCGTAAGAATGCATTTACAAGAGAACTTGGTATGCAGCTTACGGAGGTCATGATCCATGAACACCTGGAATTTGATCCTAATATTCTTCGAATCCTGAAGAGATGCTATGAAACCTATACAGAGAACGACCTGCTCGAGCAGATTATTCTCTATATGATGAATCATGAGAAATATGACGGAGAGAGTGCACTCTGGTATAAGAAGGGAATTGATCAGGAACTTCGAATCAATGGTCTCTATGAGGCTTATATCTGTTCGATTCCTATGGAAGAAGCAGAGAACCTTCCGGAAGAGATTAAGCTCTTCTTCCGTTATCCGAATCAGCTGAATTATGAGCGGAAGGCCATGCTATATGCCCTGGTTGTATCGGATCGCATTCGTGATTCGAGAACTTACAGGGAATATGTACCTTCGATCGATTCCTTCTTAAGGGAACAGGCAAGTATGCAGAGACTTGATGAGAATCTTGCGATTCTCTATCAGAATGCCTTGGATCACCATCTGCTGACAGCAGAGACCAGTGTTCAGTTAAGTCATCTCTTCTTCGTGAATAAACTCGTGGTAGTAAGACCACAGGCAGTAAGAGTTATCTATTATTCGGATGCCATGAAAGAACCGCTTATGGCTCCAATTGTCAATCGGATTGCTTATCTTCCGGTTCCCGACAGAAATGGTCAGATCTATCTGGAGGATGCGGATGGAAGCAGATATCTGGACAGTAATCTCTATTACATGACCCAGCTCTTATCTGGTCCTTCCTGCACAAGAGAATTGAAGATGGTCACTGATCGTCCACTTCCTTACATCATTCATGAATTATCATGCATGAATGTAGAGGATGGCTTCCAGGATACAGATCTTGACAATATCGAGTACCTTCTGTCTTCGGAAGAGGTCAGACCAGAATACTTAAAGCAGATTCTGCCCCGGATTTCCATTCTTCTGAAGAAAAATGGAAGAGAAGACCTACTGAATCGATTCCTCTGGGAACACAGAGAAGATGTATTAGAAGATAGCGAACTTCGTTCCCAGTGTCTGAGCTTTGGGATTATGAACGATTATATGGAGGAGGCGTATGAACTCTTGCAGAATCGCTTCGTGCTTAAGATTCCGAAGAATCATATCCTTCGACTCCTGAATAACAGAATTCGTTCGACGGGGGCTAAGGCGGATGATTTCCTGATTGCCATGTGCGCAGGACTCATGATGAACGATGGTTATTCAGAGACAACGATTGCGTATTTAAATCAGTATTTTACCGGACCGGTTGAATTCTTAAGAAAGCTCTTCGAACTTACGGAAGAAGAACGCATGGATAATGCGGAGCTGGCAGGTAGAACCCTGATCATGATGATGTATCAGGATGAGAGAGAGTCTTATCCGAGCCGCATCTGGCAGGCATATCTTAGACACCAGCCCAATCGTATGGTTGCAGAAGCATTCCTTACTTTTTGGTCGCATGAATACCTGCATGGAGGAATTGTACCGGATGCTTCCTTCTTCGCAACTCTGATTCGTATGTGCAGGGTAGAAGATGATACCAATGAATCCTGCAAGATCGCTCTGATGCGATATCTCTGTGAGAGAGAATCCTTGTCGGAAGAAGAATACCGTATCTTAGAGCAACTCTTACGTTACCACATTGTCCGGAATGTATATTTTGCCTTCTACAAGAAGGCGGATTATCGTCTGACCGTCAAGTTCCATCTCTACGATAAGACCTTCATTGAATACCATGGAAATCCTGGCGAAGAGGTGACTCTGGTATGGCATCGTCCTGGGCAAAAAGATGTCACCGAACGAATGCAGGAGATGTATTCCGGCATCTATGTAAGACAGTTTGTTCTCTTCTTCGGGGATTCGATTGAATATGAGATCTATATTGAATCTCATGATCTTCCTGTTGTGAGAGATCGTATTGTAGGTCAGGAACTTCTAGGCGATGGACAGGATAACTGTTTCCAGATGCTGAATCGCTTACAGAGTGATTATATCTATGGCAATGTGAAGGACCTGAAGACCGATATGGTCGAATATGACAAACTGAAACGTATGACGACAGACCTGTTTTTTGGACTGTAGATTCAAACGAAAGAAAAGGAATAGGAAATGGATGGTTTATATTACGGAGTGGATCTTGGCAACAAGTTCACTGTCGTGAGTTTTTATGAACCGAAGATGAAGGAGCCACAGACCATTAGTATGGTGATGGGCAGTGAGGAATATCAGATCCCGACAGCTCTCTCCAAACGAAATGGGATTTCACAGTGGTTCTATGGGAAAGAGGCCAAGCGCGCCGCCCAGGAGGGTGGAGCGACCGAAGCAGAGAATCTGTTAGAATCTGCAGAGAAGAACACGGATATCTGGCTGGACGGTCAGAGATATAATTCCAGAGAACTGCTTGCGGTATTCCTGAAGCATCTCCTGGAGTTAAACGGAATTCCTCTTCGTAAGTCTGATGTCAGAAAGCTTGTGGTATCCGTTCCCAATCTTCGTATGGATACGGTGGAGATGATGACGGTTGTTGCTGCGAAGATTGGAATCTCTTCTTCCCAGCTCTGTCTTACCGACCATCGTGAGAGTTTCTATTACTATGCCTTGAATCAGGAAGCGCAGATCTTCCTGCACGATGTTTTGCTCTTTGATGCTTTTGGATCCAAGATTCGATCCTGTCTTTTGAAACGCGATCTTACCAAGAAACCTCAGATTGTGACTCTGACCGAGGAAGTACACGAGATTGACAGCGATGAGAAGGACCTGGCTTTCCGTAAAATCTGTGAGAATACTATCCAGGGAAAGATTGTATCTGCTGTTTATCTTGTAGGAGATGGCTTTGATGGAGGATGGATGCATTCCTCCTTACAGTATCTTTTGCAGGGCAGAAGAGTTTTCATCGGTAAGAATCTCTATTCCAAGGGAGCGTGTTACGCAGGTCTCATTCAAGATGGACAGAAGGAATTCCCTTTCCTCTATGTGGGAGACCATGAGATGAAGATGACCATATCGCTCAAGGTGACGGATCGAAAAGAAACCAGGTTCCTTCCTCTGATTCGTTCCGGTAATAGCTGGTTTGAGTCTGAGAGCGAGTGTGAGACCTTGCTGGATGGATCACCTGAAATCGAAATCTATGTACAGAGGGCAGATAGTCACAGTGCCCATGTAGAGATGATGCGTTTCTCTGATCTGCCGGTGAGAGAGAAGCGATCTACCCGCTTGAGAATCAAGATGAAAGCTATTTCCGATCAGGATGTACAAGTTACGGTTACGGATATCGGATTTGGCGAAATTGCCCCTGGTAGTGGAAAGACCTGGACCCATACGGTCCATTTGCCAAAGGAGGAAATAGATGGGTGAACTGATTCTATGCAGGATGCCAATCGCAGGCTCTCCTTACTACATTGAAGAAAAGGGAATCAATATCTATTCCCTTGAAGAATTAAGTTATTATATTGCGAATTCTACTTACCTTCTTACCCCTGCTTTTATGAACCGTCAGCTGATCTCCTGGATTGGAAGAGAACTGAAGGAAGTGAAGTTAGAGAAGGAATTAGAAGAACTCTTAGATGAGTCAACACCGCTTCACATCTTCTGTGGACATATTCTGGAATCGAATGGTCTTTTGACCCCATATGAGATTAGAGAGACCGTAAAGAAAATCTCAGAACTTGAGAATAAGAGTGAAGCTGAGTGTCGTAAGATTCGTGCTGACAGTATGCGAAAGAACGGCCATCTTACGGATAGTATCTATGAATATGAGAATCTTTTGGACCGGAAGATTGAACTTCGCATTCCAATCGGCCTTGAAGGTGACATCTGGCACAATCTGGGAAGCGCATACATGGGACTTTTCTTCTTCCGTGAGGCGGAGAATTGTTTCCGCAATGCCTATGAGAAGAATCACAGACAGCAGTCTCTACGCGCCTTGCTTATGGCTTTTCTCGTTTCGAAGAATGAAGAGGGATTTCAGAAGGAAGTGGATCATTTCCTGGTCTCCCCGGCTCTTGTAGATGAGATTCGCAAGACCATAAAGGATGAAGAGAATAGAGAAGATCTTCTCGCTTCGAAAGATGAGATACTGAAGGAATTCGAAGAAGATGAGAAGGGAAGAGTGCAAGCTTCCGACAAAACGACCAAGAGATTAAACGACTGGAAAGCGGAATATATCCGTCAATGCAGGATTTGATGTATGAGTATTCTTTTTGTGAGAAAAAAAGAAAAAAAGAAAGATCTTGATCAGGCCTTTCTCCGTGTAACGAAGAAGATCCAGGAGATGGATAACTATGATGACCCGAAGAAACTCGAGCATTATATCCTTGATTCCTGTGAGCAGATCGTTCGCACTACGCGAGAGATAGAATCTGAGAGAAGAGAATATCGTGTCGTCACAGAGTATCTCAAGGACATTGAGAGTCTGTCGAATCTGTCATCTGACAAAGCAAAGGAACTTCATGGAACGGCTCAGAAGATCTTGGAACTTGATCGAAGCAGAAGTTCTTATATGAAGGCTCCAAAACGGATTACAGAGGATAATTTCCATAAGATGGAAGAGGAGGAAGAGGATCTTCCTGGCATCATCGATCGTATGGAGAAGAATGAGATCTATCAGGAGAGACTCCGTAAGGATATGTCTTATCTCGAAGGCGAGAAGAGCCGTCTTGAGATTGAGAGGGAATCCTATGAGTCATCACAGAAGATCGTGAAGATTCTCTCCGTTTTACTTTTGGTGTCCTTCATTTCTCTTATTACCCTCATCTTCATTCTGGAACAGGTGACGAAGGAAGATACATCCTTCTTCTTCCTGGCTGTCTTCGTCATCGGATGTTTTGCCGCTGTAGGAATCTTCCTGAAGAATCAGTCGAATCGACAGGCAAAGAGACGTGCGACGAAGGGCCTGAATAATTATATTGGACTTCTTAATGTAATTCGCATGAAATATGCTAACGTTTCACGCGCATTGGAGTATAATAAGGAACGCTATGACGTCAGGACGGCTGCCGAGCTTGCCTACATCTTTGAGCAATACCAGCTTACGGTAAAGGAGAGAGAGCAGTACCGCAAGAACAATGAGGATCTGGATTATTATTCTACCCGCCTCGAGAAGCTTCTTACGGAATTCGAACTGAATGATGTCCATATGTGGATGTCTCGTGTGGATGCACTTGCAGATCATAAGGAGATGGTGGAGGTTACCCATCGACTGAATGAACGTCGTAGCAAGATCAGAGATCAGATTAAGGAAAACACCGAAGTCGTTAAGATGGAGCGTGATGAAATCGATCATCTGATGAAGGAACATCAGTACTATGTTCCGGAGGTAATTGAGATTATTCAGTCGGTAGACCGTATCTGTGGACTGAATCAGTTTAAGAAGAGAACCCCCGGGGTACATTAATATTTACTAAGGAGAAATACGAAATGAGTAAAGTCAGAACACGTTTTGCGCCCAGTCCGACAGGAAGAATGCATGTTGGTAACCTTCGTACCGCACTCTATGCATATCTGATTGCCAAGCATGAAGGAGGAGATTTTATCCTTCGTATCGAGGACACGGATCAGGAACGTTATGTGGAAGGCGCAGTAGATATCATCTACCGTACTCTTCAGGAGACCGGTCTTATTCATGATGAAGGTCCGGATAAGGATAAGGGCGTAGGACCTTATGTTCAGAGCGAGCGTCAGGCAGCTGGTATCTATTTGGAATATGCGAAGAAGCTGATCGATAAGGGAGAGGCATATTACTGCTTCTGCGATGAAGATCGCCTCAAGTCCTTAAAGCAGACCATTACTCTTGAAGATGGCAGCCAGAAGGACATTACCGTATATGATAAGCATTGCCTCCATCTCTCCAAGGAAGAGGTTGAGAAGAACCTTGCTGAGGGTAAGCCTTATGTTATTCGTCAGAATAACCCGACCACAGGCACAACGACCTTACATGATGAGATCTACGGCGATATTAACGTCGATAATTCCGAACTTGACGATATGATTCTGATCAAGTCCGACGGATATCCCACCTACAACTTTGCAAATGTTGTCGATGACCATCTGATGGGCATTACTCATGTGGTACGTGGTAATGAGTATCTGTCTTCTTCTCCTAAGTACAATCGTCTCTATGACGCCTTTGGCTGGGAAGTACCGGTATATATACATTGCCCTCTGATCACCAACGAAGAGCATCAGAAGCTGTCTAAGCGTTCCGGCCATTCTTCTTTCGAAGATCTTGTAGAGCAGGGATTTGTAAATGAAGCAATCGTTAACTTCGTTGCGCTCCTTGGCTGGAGCCCTGAATCCAATGAAGAGATCTTCACACTTGATGAACTTGTAAAAGTATTCGATTACCATAGAATCAACAAGAGTCCTGCAGTATTTGATTATGGTAAGCTCAAGTGGATGAATGGCGAGTACATTCATAAGATGAGCCCTGAGGCTTTCTTCGAAAAGGCAGAGCCTTACCTTAAGCAGTATGTGAAGGGATCTTATGACCTCCATAAGATTGCAGAGATGGTACAGGGCAGAATTGAGACCTTCCCTGAGATTGAAGAGCATGTTGACTTCATTAACGGTGTCCTGGATTATGATGTCGATATGTATACGCATAAGAAGATGAAGACCGATCCTGTAATCTCTCTGGAAGTTCTGAAGGCAGTTCTTCCTCTTCTTCAGGAGACAGAGGATTATTCAAATGATGCGCTCTTCGAACTTCTGAAGAACTTTGCAGCTGAGCATGGATGGAAGAATGGTCAGGTGATGTGGCCGATTCGTACTGCATTATCCGGTAAGATGAGCACTCCTGGTGGTGCGACCCAGCTCCTCGAACTCTTCGGTAAGGAAGAGTCCGAAAAGCGTTTGGAGGCTGCAATCAAAAAACTTGAAAATGCATAAAGACTTATCTTGCATCTTTTGAAATTCTATCTAGAATATAGATATGCGTATTTTTGATAGAAGATGACCTGTATTTTCAGGTTTATAATGAGACGACCAGGTGTAGTATGCCCGATGTTTCTCAGCAGCTCGCAATTGAATGGGGGAAGAAACCCTTGCTTTTGATTGCAGGACCAGGATCTGGTAAGACAACCGTTCTGGTCAATCGAATAAAGTATCTTATGGAAGAAAGCTGTCTTGCAGCCGACCGCATTCTGGTAATTACCTTTACCAGAGAAGCGGCCCGGCAGATGCAGGACCGCTTTCTTTTGCTTTGTCCAAAAGACGGGAATGGGGTTCATTTTGCTACTTTTCATTCCGCCTTTTTTCATATGCTGACAGAGAATCTTGGCTACCGACAGGATGACCTGATGACGGATAAGATGCGTCATGAATTCTTAAAGGAGATCCTAAGGGAAGAAGGGCTTCGACTGGAGGATGCGGAAGGAATTGAGAAGGAACTGTCCGCAGCCAAGAATCGAATGACAAAGCCCAAGGAAAACTATGTCAGCATCTATCATAAGTATGAGAAACTCAAGAGAGATCGTAGAAAACTTGATTTTGATGATCTGCTTTCAGAACCGCTTCGTATCTTCCAGGAGGATGCAGAAAAGGCAGCCTTTTGGAGGAATCGGTTTGATGCAATTCTGGTTGATGAGGCACAGGATATGAACCTCCTGCAGTACTCTATGCTACAGGCTCTCTATCACCCTGGGCAGAGCCTTTTTCTGGTAGGAGATGACGACCAGTCCATCTATGGATTTCGAGGGGCAGAACCAGGTCTTCTCCTTCGCTTCCCTAAGGAATTTCAGGATGCTCAGGTGAGATATCTTAGCACCAATTATCGTTCGGCTGCGGGGATTGTAGCTTCTTCTTCTCAGCTGATCAATCATAATCAGAATCGTTATCCCAAGAATCTTCGTGCCCATTCCGATGCGGCAGGGGAGATCTATTATCTTGCCTGTCAGGATCCGGATGATGAGGCAGAGAAGTTACTGCGACTTCTTCAGGAGGAGATCAGGACCGGTAGAGATCCGAATCGTATTGCCGTCCTCTTTCGTAACCGACGTCAGGTCTATCCCTTACGAAGGCTAATGCTTGGTGCTGATCTGGATTTTGTCTATCGGGAAGATAACAATGGACTACTGGACCACTTTATTCATAGAGACATTGAGGCCTATCTTATGATTGCAAGCGGCTCCTGTGACAGGAAGTATTATCTTAGGATCTGGAATCGTCCGGAACGGAACCTTCCGCGGGAACTTCTCATGGATGAGAAGATAGCAGTCGACCGCCTGCCCTCCATCGATTCGCATGGTAGCTATAGGGATCGCCTTCAACTCTTAGCCAGGCAATTCAGGCTGCTAGGAAGTCTGTCTCCATATGCGGCAATACAGATGATTTTAAAGGGGCTTGGATATGAGCGATATCTCTGTGATGAAGCATATCGAAGAGGTATGGAGAAAGAGGAATATCTTGAGATTGCCTATCGATTCCGGGATAGTGGGAAGCACTTTAAGAATATTTCGGATTTCCTTCGGACAAATGAAGAGCTTCGCCGTAAGGATGCAATCAGTAGAAGAGAGCAGACGAGAAAGAAAAACGGAATCAGACTCCATACCTTTCATAGTTCCAAAGGCTTGGAGTTCGATTCCGTAATGATTCTGGATGTATGTGAAGGCATCACCCCAACGAAAAAGGCCATCAAGCCAGAGGAGATCGAAGAGGAGAGAAGAATGTTCTATGTTGCTCTAACGAGAGCAAAGAAGAAAATTATTCTGTCTACGATCGAACGAGATCATAATCAGACCCTTTCACCATCCAGATTTCTTCGTGAGATGAAAGAAGAGATTAGAGCTGATCCTGGATCTCATCAAAACGAAGGCTGACGCGGTTGTATTCTTCGTCGGATACGATGTTGTCGAGGAAAGGATTGCCTTCTTCATCCTCAAAATACTTGTAGATATAGACAATTTCCTCGGCAGGATTTCCATCTTTATCGAGGGGAAGAAGAACGATATAGTTCTGATTGTCCAGATCGAAGATGGTAAGTGCCATGCACTCCATCTCAGTACCATCATCTAATTCGACCGTTACGGTTAAATCGTCGATACCTGGCCTGGTATCAACTTCAAAATCTTTATGTGCGCTCATGAAATACCTCACAAATATATACGAATTTTATGGAATGGATTATATCTTCTCACAAATAGAAAAGCAAATAGAAAGTAAATCGAAGGCGTCGAATCAGCATAGTTTCCTTGGAATGAAAACCTCGATTTGATATAATCGAAAAGGTGGACTATAGAAAGTGTGTTTCGATATGACATATAAGGTGACTCCTGGATCTTTTGATTCGATGGGAGCTCTTGTGAAGGGTAAGAAAATTTGCTTCACCTATGAGTGCAATACCAGAGAATCAACTTATCTTCATTTATATGATATCCATACGAAAAAGCGGATTGAGAGAATAGAGATTCCTCAAAGCTATTGCAAGGGCAGACTCTGCTCTGTAAGTCTTGAGTGTGATCAACCCTATGATATACTCTATCACTATGAAATTCATGGGAAGAAGTTTACGGATCCCTATGCGACAGGAATCGTTGGCAGGGAGAAGTGGAACGATACTTCCAGGGCTCATCATTCTTACAAGGTCTATTCTTCTATTACGAAGAAGAATTTTAACTGGCGAGGAGACCGTTCCCCTCGTATTCAAGATCAGGATCTTGTCATGTATCGTCTGAATCTGCGTGGCTTTACCATGGGAGATAAGGCTCTTCCTGAAGAGAAGAAGGGTAATTACAGAGGATTCATGCAAAGACTTGAGCGGTTGAGAGGGCTTGGTGTGAATCTGTTGGAATTTCAGCCACTGTATGAATTCGAGGAGATTCTCCATAAGATAGTAGGACAAACCATCGCGAATGGCCTGCGTCGTGAAAATAAGGATCTTCCCTACGGAGTAAATCTTTGGGGATATTCCAAGGGTTCTTACTTTGCTCCCAAAGCGTCTTATTTTGGTGGAACAGACCCTCAGGTACATATGAAGGAGATGATTCGTGCCATTCATAGTAAGGGAATGGAGATGATCATGGAACTCTGGTTTAGTCCGGATACCAGTCATAATCTGATCCTGGATTCCTTGAAGTTCTGGCATGAAGAATATCATGTGGATGGCTTCCGCCTGATTGGTCAGGATCTGCCGCTCAAACGGATTGCGGAAGAAGCTGTGCTTGCTGATGTCCGTATTTTCTGTGATTATTTCCCGGAAGACATTCTTTCAAGGGAGAATAAAACTTTCCGCCATCTCTATCTGCAGAATGATGCCTTTCTTTATCCGCTTCGCAAACTGCAGAACCATAAAGATGGTTCCATTATTGAATTTGCCAACATGATGAAGAGGCAGAATAGTAGTTACGGCTTCGTGAATTTTGCCGCAAGTTCGGATGGATTTACCCTGGCTGATGTTTACTCTTACAGTGAGAAACATAATTATGAAAATGGGGAAGAAAACCGTGATGGTCAGAATTATAACTTCTCGCATAACTATGGCGTGGAGGGTGAAACGAATAGCAGGAATGTTATGAATGAGCGACTTCTTCACATTCGCTCTGCTTTAGCTGCTGTTGTGCTTTCTCAGGGAATTCCCATGATTCAGGCGGGAGATACTTTCGGTAACACGCAGTTTGGTAATAATAATTCCTATTGTCAGGACAATGAGACCGGATGGGTTCTTTTGTCCCGCAAGAGAGTGTACAGAGATCTGAATCGATATGTAGCCAAGCTTCTTGCTTTCCGTAAGGAACATCCGATTCTTCGTTTGCAGGATCCCATGCAGATGGCGGATTATCGTCATATCAGTTATCCTGATCTGTCTTATCACGGAAGAGAACCATGGACTGTCTGGCTTTCAGATGATCGTAAGTCCATAGGAATGCTTTATTGTGGAGCCTATGGAGAGCCTGGAAGAAAAGATGCAGATGATGTTATGGTTCTCTATAATTTCTATTTCGAAGATGAGACCTTCCAGTTACCAAAAGCCAGAAAGGGTAGAGGCTGGTATTATATTACGAGTACCCAGAATGCAGACTGGAACGATGAGGGAGAACTTCTATCGGACCAGAGCAGTATGAATGTTCATGGTGGGGCAGTTACCATTCTCCTTGGGAAAAAACTTCCGGAAGAAGTAAGAAAAGTAAAAGATGAATAAGAAAAAGAACCAAATCACCTTTCAGAAGATGATGGGCCATCTGAAGACGATCCTGCACCATAAAAGGCTGGTGCGCGAGGGTTGCTTTAAGGCAGGAATCTATTGGCAGGGAATTACACATGACCTGTCCAAATTCTCCCCGACAGAATTCTGGGTCGGTGCAAGATATTTTCAGGGCGATAGAAGTCCTAATAATGCACAGAGAGAAGATATTGGTTTATCCACGGCCTGGCTACATCACAAGGGAAGAAACAAGCATCATCTTGAGTATTGGATTGATTATTCCATAGAGGAAGGATCTCCACTGGCTGGCATGAGAATGCCAAAGCGATATGTGGTAGAAATGCTCTGTGATCGTCTTGCTGCCTGCAAAACCTATCAGAAGGAAAACTATAGACAAGATAGTGCATTACGATATTATGAGAAGGGCAAATCCCATTATCTCATGAATCCGGAATCTGCAGCACTTCTTGAGAAATTACTTACGATGGTGGCCGAAGAGGGTGAAGATGCAGCCTTTTCATACTGCAGAAATGTGATTTTGAAGGAAAAAGACAGCTATTAATATTGATAAGATCTTTTTTGGAAAGGGACTATTATGGAAAACGAAAAGAAAGTTTTATATAGCGGTATGCAGGCGACGAACGTGCTGACGCTTGGTAATTATCTTGGTGCTCTGAAAAACTGGGTAAAACTAAACGAAGAGTATGACTGCTATTTTGGTGTAATGGATCTGCATTCTCTTACGGTACGTCAGGAACCTGCTGAATTCCGTAAGAAGGCAAAGGAACTCTATGCAACATTTGTTGCTGGTGGACTCGATCCGAAGACGAATTGCATCTATTATCAGTCTCATGTTCCTGAGCATGCTTATCTTGGCTGGATTCTTGACTGCTTTACCTATACAGGTGAGCTTTCCCGTATGACACAGTTTAAGGATAAATCTGCAAAACATGCAGATAATGTAAATGCAGGTCTCTTTACCTATCCTGTTCTCATGGCAGCAGATATTCTGCTCTATCAGGCAGATCTTGTACCTGTCGGTAAGGATCAGAAACAGCATCTTGAGATTACCAGAACCATTGCTCAGAGATTCAACCAGATCTATGGTGATGTATTTACTGTCCCTGAAGGATACTATGGAAAACAGGGCGCCAAGGTTATGTCTCTTCAGGAACCGACCAAGAAGATGTCTAAGTCCGACGAGAATGTGAATTCTACCATTCTCTTACTTGATGATAAGGATACCATTATTCGTAAATTCAAAAAGGCTGTGACCGATTCTGAGGCTGAAGTTCGTTATGATGAAGAGAATAAGCCCGGAGTATCAAACCTGATGAATATCTATGGTGCAATTACCGGTAAGGATAATGCAGAGATGGAGAGAGAATTCGCTGGTAAGGGATATGGCGATTTCAAGATGGCTGTTGGTGAAGCGGTTGCTGATGAGCTTGCACCTCTTCAGAGTCGTTATCGGGAACTGATGACGACAGAGAAGGCTTACCTTGAGGAGTGCATCAAGGAGAATGATGCCAGAGCTTCTCATACTGCCATGAAGACACTCCGTAAGGTTCGCCGTAAGGTAGGACTTACCGATATCCCTGATTATCACTAATTGATACGAATCGTATTATATGCGAACGTAATTGTTCCGAAAGGTTTCCTTGATGAGACCAGCTTCGGTCAGGCTGTAGATTACTTCCAGAAGATCACGGTAAGAGATCTGGACCTCGTTCATGATTGCTTCCGCGGATTTTGCATAGTAATCAATGGCCGCATAGACAGTTTTCTCTTTCTTATTGAGGGAAGGCTGTCTTTGTTTGTCGAGATGAAGTACCAGACCTGAGTCTTCTGTCATTTTCTCCAAGAGTCGTTCTGTGCTTGGAATAATCTGAGCACCTTGTTCGATCAGACGATTGGTTCCTTCCGACATGGGATCATTAATACGTCCGGGAACGGCATAGACTTCCCGATTCTGCTGTAATGCCATCTGGGCCGTTATGAGAGAACCGGAGCGAACCCTGGCCTCGACAACGATGACAGATTCTGAGATGCCGCTGATCAGGCGATTCCTTCTCGGGAAATGTTTGCTGTCCGGAGGGCAGCCCGGTGCAAATTCGGACAGAATACAGCCGCGTTTTTTGATCTCCTGGTAGAGTTCTCTATTCTCCGGCGGATAGCAGACATCCACGCCACAGCCAAGAATAGCGCAGGTATATCCATTTCCGGTGAGAGCTCCCTTCTGAGCGGCAGAATCTATTCCACGCGCCATACCACTAATAATTCCACAACCTGTTTTAGCCATGAGATAGCCGATTTCGTGTGCCGTGGAATATCCGTAGGAAGAGCATTGTCTTGCTCCGACAATGGCGGTCATCTTACGGCCGTCCGGTGGCAGGGTGCCAATATAATAGAGACCATAAGGTTTGTCATATATATTCCGTAAGAGACCGGGATATTCTTTGTCTTCGATAGAGACAAAAGAGATGCCCATCTCTTTTAGGTCTTCCCACATATGGTCAATATCCTGCTCCCTGGCAGCTTCAATGGCTTCGATTTCTGAGTATTTGAGTATGGCTGTCCTTCTGAGGGCGGACCGGTCAGCGCGATAGATTGCTTCAGCGGATTCGAATTCATCAAGCAGTTTTACTCTTACCATATTTGAGATGGCTTCAATTCGATTGAACCATAGGGTGTATCTTCTGTCGCTCATAGCATATATCCTCTTTCATAAAATCATTTCCCCAATACTTACGGTCGGCACTTCGATAAGACGATGCCTCAATCAGATGACAGCTTTTGATATTCTTGCTTTCATCCATATCTGCAAGTGTTCTTGCAACTCTTAACATCTTCTGATAGGAACGGACACTTAAGCCTTCTTTATGGTAGATGTCTTCGCAGAGTCTACTTTCTCTCCTGCCGAGCGGGCATATCTCATTGATAAGAGAAGAAGGAATTTCGGAGTTATATCGGAAGCCATAGACTGTATTCCTTTCCTCTTGGATGAAAATAGAGTTTTCAACTCTGTTTCTTATGACCTGGGAAGCTTCTTCCTTACTTGTGCTTACAATATCCTGAAAACGGACGGTATCAACTTCAACCGTAAGATCGATACGATCTAATAAAGGCTGTGAGATACGGGACAGATATCGCTTGATCTGTCCAGGAGTGCATCTGCATTTCCTGAGATCCGGATAATAGCCACAGGGACAGGGATTCATGGCCAGAATCATTAAGAAGTCAGCAGGATAGGTAATGGTATTGCCAGCTCTTGCGATAGTTACAGTTTTCTCTTCGAGTGGTTGACGAAGTGTCTCTAAGGTTTGTCTCGAAAACTCCGTTAATTCATCCAAGAAGAGGACACCGGAAGTAGCAAGAGATATCTCTCCTGGTTTTGGATTACTTCCACCGCCACACAGACCAGCGGTACTTATGGTGTGGTGAGGAGCACGGAAGGGCCTCTTATTTACCAATCCATCAGCGGAAGACAGAAGACCACTCACGGAGTATATTTTGGATAATTCCAATTGTTCCTTATGACTCATTTGGGGCAGGATAGAAGGAAGGCATTTGGCAGCCATGGTTTTCCCTGCTCCAGGTGGACCAATCAGTAACATGTGATGTTTTCCGGAAGCCGCGACTTCGCATGCTCGTTTTAGAATCTTTTGTCCATGTACGCTTATAAAATCAAATGGATATTGATCGTCATAAGCCTGCATGAAGGGTAGGATGTCTTCTTTTCTAGCTGCCTGTGATCTTAGATCGTCAATGCTTTGGCTTAATAGTGCAATAACTTCCATGATGTTTTTCACAGCCAGATAGCGAAGAGAGGGCAGAAGGGAGGCTTCTCTTAAATTGCCCGCTGGGAGAATCAGGATTTTGTCCTTTAAGCGATCATCTTCTATCATGGATAACGCAATTGGCAGGATTCCTTTCACTGGCAGGACTTCACCTTCCAGAGAGAGTTCTCCGACCATGAGCACCGAGGATAGGATCTCTTCCTCTAGAATATGGCTGGCGCCGAGTATGGCACATGCAATGGGAAGATCGAATGCAGTTCCCTGTTTTCGAAGAGATGCAGGTGAGATGTTGATTGTGATTCTCTTCGCTGGCAGAGTAAATCCGGAATTCCTTAGAGCGGTTCGGACTCTTTCTCTGGATTCTCTTACTTCAGTGGATAGAAATCCAACCATATCAAATACCGGCAGACCATCACTGACATCTGCTTCACATTTCACATGGATGCTGTCTATGCCTAAAATTACAGCGGTTTCAACAGAACTATACATAATTTTCTCCTTTCTGTAGGAATCATGGTAACACCATGAGAAGCCTTACAATTATTAAGTCTTTTGGTCGTTCGTAAAACTTTTCTAAAGGAATGATGAAGAGTTTGAAGAAAATCTAAAGTTTTTCTAAAATACACAAAAAATACACAAATTACTGACAATTTCATGAAATTGAACCTGAATTTTCCTTGAAAAAACACATTTCTTGGTGTATAGTTGCAACAGTTTTGCGTAAAAATGTGACACAAGGAGTGTATTTTATGGCTAAGAACCTTGTAATTGTGGAGTCTCCCACGAAGGTCAAAACCATTAAGAAGTTTCTGGGGAAGAATTATGAAGTAGTAGCTTCGCAAGGGCATGTAAGAGACCTTCCGAAGAGTTCTCTTGGAATTGATGTTGATAATGATTTTGAACCGCGATACATCACAATTCGCGGGAAGGGTAATCTTCTTTCATCCCTTCGCAAAGAAGTAAAAAAAGCGGATCATATCTATCTTGCAACTGACCCGGACCGCGAGGGAGAGGCAATCTCCTGGCATCTCTTGGAGGCCCTGAACCTCAAGGGCAAGGATGTTAAGAGAATTACCTTTAATGAGATTACGAAGAATGCAGTGAAAGCTTCTTTTAAAAAACCGAGAGATATTGATCTGTCTCTTGTGGATGCACAGCAGGCCAGAAGAATCTTAGACCGCTTGGTTGGTTATGAGATTAGTCCCCTGATCTGGGCGAAAGTAAAGCGCGGTTTATCTGCAGGTCGTGTTCAGTCGGTAGCTCTTCGTATTGTTGCTGAGAGAGAAGCGGAGATTGATGCTTTTATTCCTCAGGAGTACTACACGCTGGATGTGAATCTGAAGGGTAAGGGCGCCAAGGATAAGCTGACTTGCGGTTTCTATGGCAGAAAGTCTGGTAAGGAAGAGATTAACGATAAGGCGTCTCTCGATAAGATTATGTCTGAACTTACGGGTGAGCAGTTTAAGGTTCTCTCCGTGAAGAAAACATATCGTGAGAAGAAAGCGCCTCTGCCTTTTACGACAAGTACCCTGCAGCAGGAAGCCTTCAAAGCATTGAATTTCTCCACATCCAAAACCATGCGTGTGGCACAGCAGCTCTACGAAGGTGTTGATATTAAAGGTGCTGGCACAGTAGGTCTGATTACCTATCTTCGTACGGATTCCGTTCGTGTCTCTGATGAAGCGAAGAATATGGCACATGATTTTATCTCTGAAAATTACGGAGATGATTTCTTAAGAGAAGGTCCCGGTAAAACATCTGCAGCAAGCCGTATTCAGGATGCTCATGAAGCAATTCGCCCGGCAGATCTTACCAGACTTCCCAGTAATGTCAAGGATTCTCTGACGAGAGAGCAGTTTCGACTCTATCAGCTGATCTGGCGTCGCTTCATGGCTAGCCGTATGTCCAATGCCAAGTATGAAACAACGACGGCGAAGATTCAGGCAGGAGAGTATATCTTCTCCACAGCAGCGTCTCACAGAATCTTTGATGGTTTTATGCTTGTCTATACTGATGCAGAAGAAGAGAAGGAAGAGAAGAAGTCCCCTGTTTATTCCCTGGAAGAAGGACAGGTACTGGAATTCGATTCCTTTGATGAAAAGCAGCACTTTACACAGCCGCCGGCACACTTCACCGAAGCATCTCTGGTTCATACCATGGAAGAACTCGGCATTGGCCGTCCTTCTACCTATGCACCGACCATCGGAACCTTGCTGGCTCGTAATTATGTGACCAAAGAAGGTAGAAATCTCTTCATGACCGAGCTTGGGGATGCGGTGAATAATATTATGACCGAATGGTTCCCGACTATCGTAGATAAGACCTTCACTGCGAATATGGAGAGTCTCCTGGATGGTGTAGAAGAAGGCAAGGTAGAATGGAAGTCCATAATTCGAAACTTCTATCCGGATCTGGAAGAATCCGTTAAGAAAGCCCAGGAACTTCTTGAAAAGGTCCAGATTGCCGACGAAGAGACGGATGTTGTCTGTGATAAGTGCGGACGTCATATGGTCATTAAGTATGGTAAGTTTGGTAAATTCCTTGCTTGCCCCGGCTTTCCGGAATGTTCGAATACAAAACCTTATCTGGAGAAAATTGGTGTTCCCTGCCCTAAGTGTGGTAAGGATATCGTAATTCGTAAGACCAGAAAAGGACGTGTCTTCTACGGATGTGAGAACTATCCGGACTGTGATTTCACCAGCTGGCAGAAACCAGTAGAAAAAGCCTGCCCCAAGTGTGGCAAGTTCATGGTCATTCGTGGGAATCGCATAGTATGTTCTGATCAGGAATGTGGCTATTCTGAAGCCCAAAAGAAAGATAATGCTTAGGAAAGGACAAAGCTAAATGAGCGTACAGCTTCTTGATAAAACCCGTAAAATTGGCAAATTACTTCATAACAATCATGCATCCAAGGTCGTTTTCAGTGATATCTGCGAGGTGATGACTGAAATCCTCGGATCTTCTGTTATTGTTATTTCCAAGAAGGGCAAGGTTCTTGGTATCAGCGAGGGAGCCAATATGGAGCCCCTCGATGAACTTCTTGGTAACGATGTTGGAGAGTTCGTAGATCCACTTCTGAATGAGAGACTTCTTGGCATTCTCTCTACCAAGGAGAATGTTAATCTTGCTACGCTTGGTTTTGAGAAGGGTGATATCAATCGTTATTCTGCAATCATCACTCCGATCGATATCGCAGGTGAGAGACTGGGAACTCTTTTTGTATATCGCTTCGAAAAGCCTTATGATATCGATGACATTATTCTCTGTGAATATGGCACCACTGTTGTCGGCCTCGAGATGATGCGCTCTGTAAATGAGGAAAACGAGGAGGAAACCAGAAAGGTTCAGATTGTTCGTTCTGCAATCAGCACTCTGTCTTATTCCGAACTTGAAGCAATCATTCATATCTTCGACGAGCTTGATGGCAATGAGGGAATCCTTGTTGCATCCAAGATCGCAGATCGTGTTGGTATTACCCGTTCCGTTATTGTTAATGCTCTTCGTAAGTTTGAAAGTGCAGGAGTTATCGAATCCCGTTCTTCCGGTATGAAGGGAACCTATATTAAGGTCTTAAACGATGTTGTTTTCGATGAACTCAACAAGGTGAAGACCAAGGGTAAGAAGAACAAATAAATAATTCTTCGGAAGGTCACTTTTGCTGGGAAGATTTACATGATATAATCTTTTTGGCGGAAACGTAATTCATGGATGAAACACGAATAGAATCGCTTTTGGTTCTGTATTGTGATAAAGAAAAGGACTTTGCAGATGAATCTGCTGAGTCCATTTTTATTGGAAGGAATGTCAATATGTTTCATCTTCCTGTCTCGTGCGAGATGTTGTATCATTTGTCAAAATAGAACACAACATCTCGGAAAAAATCTTGAGTTTTCATCAAGATAAAGTATAATAAATGAGAATAGGCAGAATGTGGAAAGGAAGGAACATTGATTAATTCCAATGCTTTTGACTATATCAATGTGGTAGACCGTGCGCTCGATGCTTCATACCTGCGTGAGACGGTTATTGCAAACAACATTGCAAACGTTGATACACCTTATTACAAGCGCAAGGATGTTAATTTTCAGGATGTCCTTGATGATGCAATCGACAGTGCAAAATATAAGACGATTGATCAGGCGGTAACCAGCATTAATACAGATGATCTGAATCCGATTGAATATACAGATGCTGAGAACTTCTCCTATCGAATCGACCGAAACAACGTTGATATTGACACGGAAAATGCAGAACTTGCATCGGAACAGTTGCGTTACCAGGCCTTGATCCAGAGTGCTAATCTTGATTTTTCGAGATTTAGAAGCGTAATTAAATAATTCGGAGGACGCATATGGGATTATTTCAGTCTTTTGATATTGCAGCTTCCGGTATGACAGCACAGCGTTTCCGTATGGATACCATTGCTGAGAATATCGCGAATGTGAATACGACCAGAACTTCAGATGGAAAACCTTATCGTCGTAAGATCGTTACCTTCCAGGAGAAGGAACTGAATCCGGTGAGCTTCGAGGATACCCTTTCTTACTGGAGATCCTTTAAGGGAAATGGTGTCAGGGTTTCTACGGTTTCGGAAGATACGGAGACCGATTTCACCATGGTCTATGATCCATCACATCCGGATGCGGATGCCAATGGTTACGTATCTTACCCTAATGTGAATACGGTTACGGAGATGACCAACCTGATTGATTCCAGCCGCTCCTATGAAGCCAATGTAACGGCTTTTAATGCGGTTAAGGCTATGGCTCAGTCTGGTATTAATGTTGGCGGCAACGGCTGATAAAGCTCTACATTTACGAAGAGGATAAAAGATGGACGTTAGTGCACTAAAGAGTCTCTATGGCAGCACGCCTACCGCGGCTCTTAATAATGCGACTGGTTCTGTGAAACCACAGGATAAGAGCAATGGCTTCGGGGCAGTCTTTGATTCCATGCTGAATACGGTAAAGCAGACCAACGCATTACAGATTCATGCACAGAATCAGGAGATTAAGTTCGCCCTGGGTGAAGCAACCAATACGCATGATCTTGCCATTGCCCAGTGGAAGGCAAACATCGCTTTGCAATATACGGTTGCGGTTCGTGACCGTTTTATCTCTGCATATCAGGAGATTATGCAGATGCAGATCTGATGACTCGGGTGGTGTTTCTACAGGTCTTAGGAATTAGTTATTTGGGAGGATTTACCAGATGCCGGAAAGAATTCAAAAACTTCTGGATCGGATAAAAGAATGGTGGCAGAAGTTCACCTCCAGACAAAAAGCAATAATGATCAGTGCAGCAGCCGTAGTAGTTGTCGCCCTGATCATTCTTGGCGTGGTTCTGACACGTCCGGAATATCTTATCCTCCGTGTTGCCAATGATGCGAAAGAGGCTCAGTCCATTCAGGAGCTCCTGCAGTCGAATCCGGATATTACCTGGGAACAGTCAGATGATGGTATGACCTTCCGTGTTCTGAAGAAGGATTATGGTACGGCATCCATTCTGCTTGGTACCAACAATATCTCTACGGATGGTTATACGATTAATGATGCCTTAAATGGATCCTTCTCAACGACAGAAGCAGACACCCAGAAGAAGTATCAGCTCTACCTCGAGAAGAAGTATGAGGACGTCCTCAAATCCTTAGAAAATGTATCGAATGCGGACGTCAATCTCTATATTCCTAATGATGATGGAACAATTATTGCAAATCAGCAGGAATCCAGTGCCTCTGTAAAACTGGATCTTGCCGGTTCTATGTCCAGAAGCCAGGCTAAGAGCATTGCTCAGTATATGGCAACAACGCTGGGCAATAAGTCGCTGAACAATATTACGATTATCGATAATGCAGGAAATACACTTTTCTCCGGCAACGAAGAGGATTCTGCAGCTGGTGTTGCTACGGCGAATCAGGAGATTAAGCAGAATGCGGAACAGGCTATGGCTGACAAGGTCAAGAAAGTTCTTGAAAGTGGTGATACCCAGTCGGTATTCGATAATGTGACCGTAGGTGTGAATCTGACCATGGATTTCTCTCAGGAGTCTTCTGTGGATTATCGTTATTATGTCGAGGATGGTCGTTCTGAAGGCTATAAGGACAGTGAGACCACCAAGAAGACAGAGAGCACCGGTGGTGTGCAGGGCGTTCCCGGAACCGATTCGAATGATGATACGACCTATGTCGTTCAGGATAATAATTATTCTCATTCCAAGAGTTCGGAAGTAACTACGGATTATCTTCCCAATGAGACCATTACCAACAAGACGGGTGAGCAGGGAAAGACAGACCTTACCACCTCCTCTATCTCGATTGTTGCAACCAATGCTGTAACTTATAACGAGGATGTGCTGAAGGCAAATGGCACCCTCGACAATATGACATTTGATGAGTATCGTGCTCAGAATTCGAACCGTGTGCAGCAGGATGTGGATCCGACGATTATCACTGCGGTGTCCCAGGCTACCGGTATTCCCGAAGCAAATATCTCTATCATTGCTTACGATGTACCTTACTTTGAGTATTCTAAGAATCAGAGAAGCCTTACGGATTATCTCCAGATCATCATTGCACTTCTGGTATTCCTTCTGCTTGGTTTCGTTGTCTTCCGTTCTCTCAGAAGAGACGAGGAAGAGGATGTGGAGCAGGAAGTTACTGTGGACCAGCTCCTGGAGAATCAGCCGGATGAAGAACTTGAGGATATTGGTTTCAATGAGAAATCAGAAGCCCGTATTCTGATTGAGAAATTTGTAGACGAGAAGCCCGAGGCGGTTGCGAACCTCTTACGTAACTGGCTGAATGAGGATTGGAGCTAACCTTCATGGCAAACGAAGAATTAACCGGAGTACAGAAGGCAGCAATCCTTCTTATCACTCTTGGACCGGAAAAATCTGCTGAGATCTTCAAGCATCTTAAGGAAGATGAGATTGAAGAACTTACCTTAGAGATTGCGAATACCAGATCGGTTTCTCCTCAGGTCAAAGAGGATGTGATCAATGAATTCTATCAGGTCTGCCTGGCTCAGCAGTACATTGCTGAAGGTGGTATTGGTTATGCGAAGGAACTTCTGGAGAAAGCACTTGGCAGTGACAAGGCACAGGAAGTTATCGGTAAGCTGACTGCATCTCTTCAGGTACGTCCTTTCGAATTTATCCGCAAAACAGAGCCTTCCCAGGTATTAAACTTCATACAGGATGAGCATCCGCAGACGATTGCCATGATCTTATCCTATCTGTCTCCGTCTCAGGCTGCGCAGATTCTGGGCTCCTTAAGCCCTGAGATGCAGGCTGATGTTGCAAAGCGTATTGCACAGATGGACCGTACTTCTCCGGATGTCATCAAGGAGGTTGAGCGTATCTTAGAGCGTAAGCTGTCCAGCTTAATTAACCAGGATTACACGATGGCCGGTGGTGTCGATGCTATCGTCGCAATCCTGAATTCGGTAGACCGTGGTACTGAAAAACGTATCATGGAATCCCTTGAAATCGACGAGCCTGAACTTGCAGAAGATATCCGTAAGAAGATGTTCGTATTCGAGGATATCCTTCTTCTCGACGATCGTGCGATCCAGAGAGTACTCAGAGATGTCGACAATTCTACGGTTGGTGTTGCGCTGAAGGGCGCAAACGAAGAAGTTCAGAATGTCATCTTCAAGAACATGTCCCAACGTCTTGCGGCTATGATCAGGGAAGATATGGACTTCATGGGCCCTGTTCGTATGAAGGATGTTGAAGAAGCACAGCAGCAGATTGTTGGTGTCATTCGTAAGTTAGAGGATGCCGGTGAGATTGTAATCGCCAGAGGTGGAGGTGATGATCTCGTTGTCTAATATTGTGTATGGATATTACGTTCAGGAAGACGAAACGGATCGCGTTGTTATTAACTCGAACAAGCTCTTTGGCGAACGTATGGAAAAATTACAGAGGGAGCGTGAGAAGGCGTCTGAGGCTGCTTTCGAAGCTTCTGCGCCTGAGGTTAGAACAGAACCGGTCCTCGATGAAGAAGGGAATCCGGTTCTTGACAAGGATGGAAATCCGGTAACACAGGAGGTTCGTGTTCCTGCGGAGCCGGATTCTTCTATATCTTCGGAAGAGATTATTCAGGGTGCAGAGCAGGAAGCGGAATCCATTCGTTCGCAGGCACATATGGATGCGGATGCAATCCGTGACCGGGCGAATGCAGATGCTCAGCTTGCCAAGAATCAGGGCTATGAAGAGGGCAGAAACGAAGGCTATCAGTCTGGTGTTATGCAGGCTCAGGATGAATATAACCAAAAACTCGAGGAACTGAATCAGAGGCAGCTGGAAATCGAGAATGATTATCATGAGAGACTTTCTTCGATGGAGGGAGAACTTACGAATGTGATCCTGTCTGTTGTAGATCACGTTTTCCACAGTCAGATTGCCGGGAAGCGTGAGATCGTGATGCATCTGATTGAGGATGCTATCAGTCATTCGAATGCAAGCAACGAATTCCAGATTCATCTCTGTCCTCAGGATGCCCTACATTTCCGGGAGATGAAAGAGGAGTTGATGCAAAGACTTCCGGGCGAGGTGAAACTGGATCTGATTGAAGATGCCTTGCTATCTCCCGGAGACTGCACCATCGAGACGGATGGTGGTATCTTCGATTGTTCGGTGGATACGGAATTCGATGCACTTCTTCGTGATATCAGATCTCTAAGCAGAAAAGAGTAGTTACTTTCATGGATTTTTCGAAATACGAAATACTGAAAGAAAAATCATATTTCAAAAGCTTTGGTAAGGTTGCCAAGGTCGTTGGACTTACCGTGGAATCCATCGGACCGGAAGCAAATCTGAAGGATCTCTGTATGATCTATACTTCGGATGGTCAGAATCAGATTATGGCGGAGGTTGTTGGCTTCCGTGAGAAGAGACTGATACTCATGCCTTTTGAAGATCTGACCGGCGTTGGTGTTGGATGCAGGGTCGAAAATACAGGGCGACCCCTATCTATTGCCGTTGGACCGGAACTTCTTGGACATACCGTAGATGGTATCGGAAGACCCTCTGATCTGGCACCGGGAGAAGAACTGAATCTACCGGAACTCTATCCTGCGGAAGCAGATCCTCCTGATCCTATGTCCAGAGTTATTATTACAGATCCTCTTCCTCTGGGAGTTAAGGCCGTCGATGGCATGATTACCGTTGGCAAGGGACAACGTATTGGTATCTTTGCGGGTTCTGGTGTTGGTAAGTCCACTCTTATGGGTATGTTTGCACGTAATACGAAAGCGGATATAAATGTCATCGCTCTGATCGGTGAGCGTGGTCGTGAGGTAAGAGAGTTTGTCGAGCACGACATGGGAGAAGAGGGTATGCGACGTTCTGTTGTTGTAATCGCAACCTCTGACCGCCCGGCTCTGATTCGTAAGAAAGCAGCCCTTACAGCTACAGCAATTGCAGAGTATTTCCGTGATCAGGGGAAGGATGTCCTTCTTATGATGGATAATCTGACCCGTTTCTCCATGGCACAGCGTGAGATTGGTCTTGCGTCTGGCGAACCTCCTGTTACCAGAGGGTATCCGCCATCTGTTTATGCGGAGATGCCAAAGCTCCTTGAGAGAGCTGGAAATAGCGCAAATGGATCCATTACCGGCCTCTATGCGGTCCTGGTGGATGGTGATGATTTCAATGAACCAATCTCTGATACAGCCAGATCCATTCTGGACGGCCATATCATGTTGAATCGTCGCCTGGCTCAGTTGAATCATTATCCGGCAATTGATGTATTACAGTCCATCTCCAGAGTTATGTCTGCGGTTGCTACTAAGGAACATAAGAAGGCGGCCGGCAGACTTAAGAATGTTATGGCAACCTACCAGGAAGCGGAAGACTTGATCAATATCGGTGCTTACAAACCTGGTTCCAATAAAAATATCGATTTTGCAATCTCTAAGATTGATGCAGTTAATGAATTCCTCATGCAGGCTACGGATGAGAAGTTTACTTTCGAAGAGACAGTAGATACGCTCTGTAAGATGTTTCCGGAAGAGAACGCAAAAGAGTAAGAGAGGATATGCATGGCAAGATTTCGCTATCGAATGCAGAATATTCTTGATATCTCTGAAAAGCTGGAGAGTCAGGCGAAAATCGCATATAGTCTTGCGAGCCAGGCGCTTCTGGAAGAACAGGAGAAGTTACAACAGCTCATTATTCGCAGGGCTCAATATGAGATGGAACTGAAGCGGTTAACGTCCGGTGATCTGGATCTGCGTGAGATTCAGATGACTAAGAATGCGATCAACTCTATGAAGTCGATGATTCGTGTTCAGATGATGAACGTACAGAGAGCGGAACATCTGTTAGAACAGAGAAGAAAAGAACTTGAAACTCAGCGTATTCAGAGAAAGACCCATGAGACGCTGAAAGAAAAGGCTTTTGTGGAATTCAAGAAAGAAGAGATTCGAAAAGAAGATCTCCAGGTTGATGAACTGGTTGCTTTTACGCATAGAACAGAGCAGTAAGCACTGCGGAAGGAATAATAATGGCGGAAGAAGAAGTAAAGAAGAGCAAAAAAGAAATCAAGGAAGAGAAAAAGCGACTGAAGGCGGAAGCGAAGGCTTTAAAAAAACAGGCGAGTGAACTTGATGACGCAGAGGATGATGAAGAAGAAGGTGGCGGTGGTATTCTGGTCGGCATCGTTGTCTTCATGATCATCCTGGTATGGCTTGCGATTCTTGCCTTGATCATCAAGATGGATGTCGGTGGATTTGGTTCTACGGTTCTCTATCCGGTATTAAAAGATGTTCCGGTGGTTAACAAGATTCTTCCGGAAGTGGAAGATTATGCAGAAGAGGATGCGCAGTATCAGTTTGCGACCATGGATGAAGCAGTAGCCAGAATTAAGGAACTTGAATCCCAGCTTCAGGCAACGGAAAGTGCGAGTGCAGACACCACTGCACAGATTGCAGATCTGCAGGCACAGGCTGCTGAATTACAGAAATACAAAGACGACGAAGCAAAATTCGAAGCAATCAAAGAAAAATTTGATAAAGAGGTTGTCTTTTCGGACAAAGCACCCGATATAAAAGAGTATAAAGAGTACTATGAGAGTATAGAACCGGATAATGCCGCAACCATCTACAAGGAAGTGGTGGAGCAGCTGCAGGAGTCTCAGGAAATCAAGAACTATGCAGCGACGTATTCTGCGATGGACGCAGAAGAGGCAGCCGGCATCTTTGATACCATGACAGATAATCTGAAACTGGTTGCAAAGATACTGAATGCTATGGACAGCACCTCCCGAGGAGCGATCTTAGGCGCCATGAATGCCGACACGGCAGCCAAGGTGACGGCGATTATGGAACCCTGATTGTTACCTGTACTTCTTCTTGTAGAAAGGAGGCAAGTAAAAATGACCGTTTCTAACCTTGCGGATATCCCGGCACAGAATAGTCTTGCCGTGAAGCCTGTCTCTCATGACAGTTCAAAAGACGATATCCAACAGAAGATTGGTACCGGACTTGATTTCTCTGGAATTATGGCGAGTCGTAATGCCGAGAAACTTTCCAATGGATTCGATAACAATCTGTCTGAATCGATCAAAACATCAGATTCAAAACCGAATTCCCCAAAGACACAAAACAATACTGCCACTGACAAGGAAGGTAAGGCTCTCTATGAGAAGTCTGCAATTCGTAATACAGACAAGGTGGCAGAGAAAGTCGTAGAAGATACGTCTGCTTCGCCGGAAGATGCCATGAAGGCACTTGATGGATATGAGAAGGAAGTGCGTGATCTTCTCGAAGAGAAGCTTAAAATTACAGATGAGGAGCTTGATCAGGCTTTAGAAAACCTGGGCCTTCAGTTCGTGGATCTCTTAATTCCAAAGAATGCTTCTCTTTTACTTTCTAATCTGACCGGTAAAGAAGATCCCGCTGCAGTTCTTCTTGATTCCAATCTGTCCGATACCATGAACCGGTTGATGGAAATGGGGCGGGAGCTAATGGATGGAACTGGTTACACACTGCTTGATCTAAAGAGTCTCGATTCGAAAGGTGGTATTCTTCTCGATGAGAACATGGTCGGGGTAGAGGATGGAGAAATCAGCCAGAAAGATCTGGATGTGATTACTTCCAAACTAGAGGATGCGAAAGCATCTGCCCTTGCTGAGACAGGGAGTGATCCTGCAAGAGAGACTTTTGCCGCAGAGAGCAAGCCCATTCCTTCGGAGGAGGATCTTACTGAACCGAAGAATCTGGACGCTAAAGAGGTAGAGAGTGAGATCCAGGAGGATCCCCTTGGACTTTCTGATGATTCTTCTGATGATGTGGAGATTGTAGAAGTGAATCCCGGAGATTCTTCGAAAGAAGAAAATGGACAGAATACGTCAGAACAGAACCTGTCTCGTAGCTTTGAGAATCCTGGCCATGTCTCCAATGTAGAACCTCGTGGGGGAGAGATTCCTCTTGATACAGAGATTCGTCCTGAGGATCCTGTGCATACCTACACATCTGCTGAGACCAGGGATATGATCGAACAGATTGTAACCAATGTAAGGGTACAGAATCTTGAATCTGCTCATTCCATGGAGATGACTCTGAATCCTCAGAATCTTGGTAAGCTCTTCATGCAGGTGACAGAGAAAGATGGAATGGTTCATGCCAAGATCATCACCGAGAATGAGAATGTGAAGAATGCACTTGAGACGCAGATGGCAGAACTCAAGGAGAGCATTAACCAGCAGAGCATGAAGGTCCATGAGATTGAGATCTCCGTTGGTACAAGAGCTTTTGACAACCGTGAAGAGCATACAGAGCAGGCAGCTTTTGGCGCTGAGGCCGGAAATCAGAATACATCTCAGGAAGGCGGAGAGGAGAGTTCGAATACCCGCCATCATCGAAACATCAACATGAATCATCTTGACGAGATGGAAGGCAATCTTACGGATAGTGAGAAGCTTGAAGTATCCATGATGAGAACCAATGGTAATACCGTGAATCTTCACGCGTAGATAGAAAGGATAAGCTTATGTCATTAGTTGAAAAGGTTGTCAACGGACAGATTGCTGATACTTCCAGGGCTGAAGCGGCAGAGAGAAATAAGATTGGCGATAAGGGCGTTTCGGAAACTTCCAATTCTTCTTTCGATAAGGAGATGTTCCTTAAACTTCTTGCAGCTGAGATGCAGTACCAGGATCCTATGTCTCCGACAGATAACTCCCAGTATGTATCTGAGATGGCCACCTTCTCTCAGGTAGAGGCGACTACGAATGTATCGAATACGGTTTCTAAGATGAATGCCAATGCATTGATTGGTAATTATGTAACTGTGAATACAGATGATGGTGATATTACCGGAGTTGTAGATTATGTCACCGAGCGTTCCGATGGAACCAAACTCTCAATCAACAACAAGGAATATGACATCGACGATGTAAAGACGGTTACCGACTCCAACTATTATGAGGCTGGCCTTGCTGCAAATGCGCTGAATGCCATGATTGCCAAGCTCCCTTCTCTCGAGAATCTGACCAAGGATAATGCGCAGGATGTGGCTAACTGCAAGACTGTATATGATGCAATGAGCCAGTATACAAAAGGGTTTGTTCCTGCAGCTTCTGTTTCCAAATTAAATTCTCTTGTTCAGAGGATGAATAATATTAATAATTCTTCAGAAAAAGCCGATAATTAATCTGTAAGTAAAGAATCATTCCAAGGAAAGGAGAGAAGATATGAATCGGGTGGACAATATGTTTCAATCGATTGAGCAGGTTACCAATCAGTATCTGCCGAAAAACTCGAAACCTTTATCGTCTCCTTCGGATCAGATCACTTCCTTCACAGATATTCTGTCTCAGAAATATGATGTGACGAAGAATACCGCTAATGTGCATTTCTCCAAACATGCATTAAACCGCCTGGATCAGAGAAATATCACATTATCCGATGAACAGTCCTCACGTCTCTCTGACGGAGTTATGAAGGCAGGAGAGAAGGGAATCAAGGATTCTCTGGTACTGGTTGATAAGATGGCATTTATTGTGAATGTTCCATCCCAGACAGTAGTCACAGCCATGGATCAGGATGAAGCCACTGACAGTAACGTATTTACTAATATTGATGGCGCCGTCATAGCATAAGCCGGACCTCACAAGGAGGCTTACATACTGCCGACCGACAGAAGCAGTAATGACGGACACCGAACTTTTTAAGGAGGTTCATGTCCTATGATGAGATCACTTTACTCTGGTGTTGCTGGTCTTCGTACCCACCAGACAAAGATGGATGTTATCGGTAATAACATCGCAAACGTTAATACCGTAGCATTCAAATCATCTGCAGTAACATTCTCTGATATTCTCTATCAGACAACATCCGGAGCTTCCCAGGCAACGGAGAATACCGGTGGTAAGAACCCAAACCAGATCGGTCTTGGCGTTATGGCCGGTTCTACAAAGGTTTCGATCGAGAGTGGTGGTGCAGCACAGTCCACCGGTGAAGCTTTCGATATCAAGCTTACCGATTCCAATAATACGAACTTCTTTATCGTAAACAATGGTTCTCAGAACCTCTTTACCAGAGCTGGTTCCTTCTATGTCGATGGTAATGGTAACCTGGCTATGACTTCTACCGGTTATATGGTACAGGGCTGGGGTGTTGATCCCGTAACCCAGACGATCGTCAAAGATACGGTGCAGCCTCTGCGTATCCTGCAGCCGACCAATAAGACTTCTGCACCGGAAGCAACTACAGAAGCAATCGCAACTGGTATTGTAGATAAGAATTCCCCGACTATCACTTCTAACGATGGTTATGTTATGAGCTTATCTTTCTATGATCAGCTTGGTTATTCCTACACTGCAAAGTTTGCAGTACATGCGATTGATACCAAGGAGGGTGAGTATAATGTAGAACTTACCGACATCCTTGATGCAAGCAATAAGAGCATCTTAGAGCAGTATACTTCTGCAGCTGGCATTACTCCTGCACCGACTGTTCAGGATCTCTGGGGTGAAGCAAATACGACTCCTAAGTCTTATTCCCTGACCAATGCAACCGGTTATTCCGTAAGTGGTACTACCATTACCATTAATGATGGTGATTACAAAGGATATACCGCTGACCTTGGAAATGGATCCCTTTCCGGTTCTGGCGAAACAATGGTTGTCCAGTTTAAGAGACCCACCGGAAGTACAGCAGTTGGTACCGACAATCCTCATAACATTCCTCTGAAGGACATCTTCAGCATCAATAAAAGCGTTCTTGCCGGCGCAACCACAACTACGACCAAGCTTGCAGTCAGCGAGAACGGTGGTAAGCTCGTTGCAACGATCGATACACCGTCGATTGCCTACAACCTGAAGTTTAATGCGAACGATGGCAGCTTCGCTTATGTTGGCAATACCGGTGAAGTGGCTCAGACTCTGAAACTCTCCGCTCTGAATAGGCTCTATCAGAATGGTGGACCTTTCTCTGATGTAAACTTCAACTTCTCCCAGACCAAGAATCTTGATAACGGAGGAACTTCTACTCTTGGAGCTGACAGAGGTGATACCTCCGGTACCATCGGTCTTGGTAAGAAGATCGGTAATATGACCGGCGTTTCTGTAGACCAGAATGGTAAGATCTATGGATCTTATGATAATGGTAATACCGTTCTTCTGGGACAGATTGCAGTTGCTCAGTTCGCAAATGCATCCGGTCTGGAAGCTCTTGGTAATAACTGCTATGCCGAGACTCTGAACTCCGGAGAGTTCGATGGAATCGGCGTTGAAGTTAATGCAGATGGTGGTTCTATGACTACTGGTGAACTTGAGATGAGTAACGTTGACCTCTCTAAGGAGTTCACAGAGATGATTACGACCCAGCGTGGTTTCCAGGCAAACTCCCGTATTATTACGGTTTCCGATACCATGCTTGAAGAACTTGTTAATCTCAAGAGATGATCATTATTTCTTCGTAAATGCAGATCCTGCGGTTTCTTCCGCAGGATCTTTTTGAATTCCTGGTGCCGTAGAATGTTTATAATGAGAATTGTTCTTGATAAGAAATGTTTCACGGGCTCTTCCAAAATGAAACGAAAGTGCCGGAGATTTAGAAAAAAATAAGCGTTTCAAGGGCTTTAATACCTTAAATAAAGTAGACAAAGAAACTTTAATCTAGTAAAATAGAGTTCGGTTTTGAAGAATTTTATGTAAATAGTTTCACAAGGATTGTAAACGATTACTTTAGGGTGGTGGAATCTTGGATATTAGCTCATTAATCAGTATTTTTGGTGGATTATTCATCATTTTCTACGGAATTCTTTCCACTGGCGCTTCTATTACGTCTTATATTGACAGATCGTCTATTATCATTACTTTTGGTGGCGCTATTATGGCGACAATCGGATGTTATAAACTCCCCGAATTTATTAATGCACAGAAGATGCTCTTGGTGATCATGAAGGAACCTGCTGGCGCAAAGCCTGCAGAACTGATTGGTACCATTATTAATCTTGCGAATGTTTCACGAAAAGAAGGCCTTCTGGCTCTGGATGAAGCAACCACTGATATTGAAGACCCCTTCCTTCGTAAGGGTGTTATGCTTGTTGTTGATGGTACGGATCCTGATCTGGTTCGTGCAATTCTTGAGACAGAGATGAATGCAATCGAAGACAGACACAAGATTAACTGGGGTGTCTGGGACAAACTCGGTGAGATGGGTCCTGCATGGGGTATGATTGGTACCCTGATTGGTCTTATTAACATGCTGAAGGATTTGTCTGATGCAGCATCTATTGGACCGAATATGGCGGTCGCTCTGATCACAACTCTTTATGGTTCTATTCTGGTTAACTACCTGTGTACTCCTATATCCGGAAAACTTCAGGAAAACAATGCGAAAGAACTTGCTACCAAGACGATCGTTGTCGAAGGTCTTCTTTCCATTCAGGCCGGTGAGAACCCTCGAGTGATCGAGGAGAAACTGAAGACCTTCCTTAGCCCCGCTGAGCGTGAAGCAATTGGCGGCGAAGGTGGTGAAGAAGCCGGAGGTGCTGGCTGATGGCAAGAGAGAGGAAAGAAGATCCTCCCAAGGGAGCGCCTGCCTGGCAGTCGACTTTCTCTGACCTGATGAATCTGCTTCTGTGTTTCTTTGTGTTGCTTTTCTCTATGTCAACCGTCGATGCCAAGAAGATGGAACTCGTCATTCAGTCCTTCCAGCAGACATTTAGTGTATTACCCGCTGGTGGATCTTCGATAAACGTTACTGACGGAAGCCTGATCTCAGCTGGTGTCAGTGCACTAAAAGAGTTCGATGTCTACTTCAATGAATCAACCGCAACCAAGGGTGATGAGCCTAACTCCGGTAAAGAAAATGAAGGAACAGAGGGCAATGGTGAAACACCCCTCGACAATCATGACCCGAGCAAGGCAGACGATACGAAGTCAAACGAAAATCAGAATACCGACAGTTCCGCTCAGTTGAGCGAAGAAGAACTTGCAAAAGAATATCAGGAGCAGTCCCTTTCCCAGTCGGAAGAGATGGCTGAGGAGATTCAGAAGAAGATTAATGAACTTAATCTTCAGGATATTGTGAATGTTGATTTTAACGGTCAATATGTCGAGATCACTTTGAATGGAGCGGTTCTCTTTAATTCCGGTCGTTCGGAGGTTATGGACGAGGCAAAGCCTCTTCTCAATAACATTGCTAAGATTCTGAATCCTTATTCAGATAATCTCATACAGATTGAGGGCCATACTGATTCCGTCCCCATTCATTCCTCTAAGTATGAGAGTAACGATGTTTTATCTATGTATCGTGCTCTGAACGTAGCTGATTACATCAGAAGTCAGTCTTCGATCGAGCCGAGTCATATTGTTTCGGCTGGTCGTGGTGAATACGATCCGATTGCGGATAATACAACGGCTGAGGGAAGAGCTCTTAACCGACGCGTTGAGATTAAGATATTTAATGACCTGAATTCCGCTGGAATTCAGGATTAGCCACAGGCTGATAGGAAAGGTAGCGGGAGATGAAAAAAAGCCTAATTTCACTAATTACACTTGCATTGGTGCTGATCAATCTGGTACTTACGGCACTACTGATGTTTGCAGTTCTGCCAGAGACGCAGAAAGCGAATGCGCTTATTGAAAAGGTTGCTGGTGCAATCGATCTTGATGTCTCAGTTGGCTCCGGCGAGGCATCCGGGGAACTGGCAATGGATAAGATCTATCCTTACAGCCTTGCAGATACCCTTACCATTAATCTGAAGGATGGCGGTGATGGCACTGCACATTATGCAGTCATCGGAGTTGTTCTCTCCCAGAACAAGGAGAGCTCTAGTTTCGAGACCTACGGAAGCACCAAGACTGATACCTATAAGGATGTCATCAAGGATATTATCAATAAGACTGTAGCTCAGTATACTGCAGAAGAACTCAATAACAACGTGGAAGAGGTTCAGAATGCAATCCTTGAGAGACTGAACGAGAAGTTCGGTAATGACCTCTATGTTTCGGTTGGTTTCTCCAGCATCACCGTTCAGTAGTATTAATCGTTAGATTCGCATATTTCGCACATGCTCTATATTTATGAAAAAAAAGAAAAGAGGTGAGACTGAGTCATGAGTGACGTCCTCTCACAGAGCGAGATCGATAACCTGCTGCAGGCACTGAACAGCGGTGAAGTCGATGTCGAGGAAATGAAAAAGAATAGTGAGAATCAGGTCAAATCTTATGACTTTACCCGCCCTTCCAAGTTCTCGAAGGAACATCTTCGTACTTTGGAGATGATTTTCGAGCAGTATGGCAGACTTTTGTCCACAAACCTTCCTGTATACCTTCGTAAGAATATTCAGATTGAGGTTATGAACTCCGAGGCGGTTACCTACATGGAGTTCTCGAATGCACTATCGAATCCTGTTATTCTCGGTATTGTTGATTTCTCTCCTTTAAAGGGTAATATCATCATGGAGATGGCAACCAAGCTTGGTTATACCATAGTCGACCGAATGCTTGGTGGAGCAGGAGAACCCTTAGACAAGGTCCGCGATTTCTCGGAGATTGAGCTTCTCATTATCGAGAGAATTATGAATATATGTGTAAACCTATTGAGAGAACCCTGGAAAAACGTTCTTGATGTTTCACCAAGACTTGAGAGGATCGAAACCAATTCCCAGTTTGCACAGATCATATCACCGTCTGAGATGATCGCGATCATTACGATCAATATGAAGATCGGCGATGTTGAAGGACTGATGAATGTCTGCCTTCCTTACATCACACTGGAACCTGTCATGGACAAGCTGAATACCAAATTCTGGTATTCCAATCTTCAGGACAAAAATGATATGATATACGGAGATACTATTGAACACCTGATCTCAAAAGCAATCATTCCGATTCGCGTTGTGCTGGGTAATTCAACTATTTCCGTCAGTGATTTTGCAACATTGCAACCCGGAGATATTGTCCGGCTGGATACGAAAGTAGACCAGGAACTAAGTGTTTATGTGGGTGACATACAGAAATTCAATGCACTTCCCGGTTCCGTATCACCAAAGTATTAAAAGAGGAGGAAGAGGAAGATGAGTGACGGCTCTTTATCTCAGGAGGAGATAGACGCTCTGCTGAACAGCGGTGGCGCAGCTTCTCCCGCAGCAGCCAGTCCGGTACCGGATGGTGGCAAGCTGAGTGACAAAGAGATCGATACGATCGGAGAAGTCGCGAATATTTGTATGGGTACTGCTGCGACAGCTCTCTTCTCGTTGGTCAATAAAAAGGTTGAGATATCTACTCCTGTCGTTAAGTATTCTACCTGGCAGGAACTTGTTGCAGACTATGCAAAACCTTGTGTTCTAATCCGTATCACCTATACGAAGGGCTTGAATGGTAGTAACATTCTCGTTTTAAAAGAACATGATGTTAAGATCATCACCGACCTTATGATGGGTGGTGATGGTACGAATACAGATCAGGAGTTAGGTGAGATTCATCTGTCAGCTATCTCAGAGGCAATGAATCAGATGATGGGTAGCGCGGCTACATCCCTTTCTTCCATGCTGAATAAGATGGTTGATATCAGCCCGCCTGTCTCTGACCTGATCGATCTTAACGATAAGAAGGGTGAAAATGTAGATCCTTTCTTAGATGGTACTTTCATTAAAATTGAATTTCGACTTCAGATTGGCGATCTGGTTGACAGTAAAATGATGCAGTTGTATCCTATCTCTCTGGCAAAGGAGATGGTAGAATCTGTTACCAACAATATGGAAAGTGATACCAACTCCACATTGGATGATTCCACTTCCATAGGACAGGTTCCTGAAAGTCAGATGCAGATGGGTTCACTTGAGACCGTGCAGCAGCCTCAGATGCAGCCGCAGATGCAACCCCAGATGCAACCCCAGATGCAACCCCAGATGCAGCCTCAGCAGCCTGTGAATGTACAGCCGGCTCAGTTCTCACCATTTACCGGTTCTTATCCGGCGATGTATCAGCCTGAGAATATCGATTTAATTCGTGATGTACCCTTGGAAGTCACAGTTGAGCTAGGCAGAACTCATAAATCCATTCAGGATATTCTTGATTTTGCTCCTGGTACTATCATAGAATTGAATAAAATTGCAGGTGAACCAATCGATGTACTTGTGAATGGAAAGTATGTTGCTAAGGGTGAAGTAGTAGTAATTGAGGAATCCTTTGGTATTCGTATTACCGAGATACTGAAGTAGAGTAAACATAAGGAGAAAAGTAATGGCAAAGAATATTCTGATCTGTGATGATGCGGCTTTCATGCGAATGATGATAAAAGACATCCTCACCAAGAATGGTTATAACGTTGTTGGTGAAGCAGAAAATGGCCAGAAAGCAATCGATGCCTATTCTGAATGCAATCCGGACCTTGTACTGATGGACATCACCATGCCTGAGATGGATGGTATTCAGGCACTGAAAGGTATCCGTGCAAAGGATCCTAACGCATCTGTTATTATGTGTTCTGCAATGGGTCAGCAGGCAATGGTTATCGAAGCAATCCAGTCCGGCGCTAAGGACTTCATCGTTAAGCCTTTCCAGGCTGAGCGTGTTCTTGAAGCTGTTAAGAAGGTTATCGGTTAAACTATGATCCTTTTAGCTTCTGCCGGTGAAAGCATTTTTGAACTGATTGTTGTTCTTGTCATTTTCGTTGGTATCCTTTTTCTTACCTACTATACGACCAAATGGATCGCTGGGTATCAGAAGGGCAGAATGGTCAATCAGAATCTCGAATTGATCGAGACGCTGAAGATAACGAACAATAAATATGTTCAGATCATCCGTGCAGGAAAAGACAAATATCTTGTGATTGGAGTCGGTAAAGATGAGATCTCCCGACTGGGAGAACTTACGGAGGATGAAGTGAAGCTTCTATCTGAGGATGCCTCGGAAAGGAAGGACACCTTCCACGATATTCTTGACTCTTTTCGCAAAAATCATAATGAAGAGGACGACAAGTAAAATTTATGTCGAAGCTTAAGAAGTGGATCATGACGCTTTCAATCTCTTGTGCCGTGATCTGCCTTACATTTACAATCTCGCTGCTTCATACTTCCTATGCTTATGCTGCGGAATCGAATCAGTCTGAAACTTCATATGGTGCCTCAGAGAATGCTCCAAACGCCAGTGATCAGGTCACAGGTGAAGGTGGAGCATTTAATCTATCCTTTGATGGTGATACAGGGTCATTGTCTTCAACGATTCGTATTCTGATCGTTCTTACGGTACTGTCCCTGGCACCTTCGATTCTGGTAATGCTGACTTCTTTTACCAGAATTGTGGTCGTGCTACATTTCGTAAGAGCTGCCATTGGTACCCAGACATCACCTCCTAACCAGGTGCTGACGGGACTGGCCTTATTTCTTACTTTATTTATTATGTGGCCGACCTTCAATCAGATTAATGAAAATGCAATCAAGCCCCTGGATGCTGGAGAGATTACCCAGGAAGAGGCTCTTACGGCTGCGGAACTTCCGATTCGTCAGTTTATGTATGGTCAGACGCAGACCAAGGATCTCAATCTCTTCTGTGATATCGCAGAAGTTACCTATGAAGATTATGATGATGTGCCGTTTTATGTTCTGGTACCTTCTTTCATTATCTCTGAATTGCGTACTGCATTTATCATTGGTTTTTTGATCTATATTCCATTTATCGTAATCGATATGGTAGTTGCGTCAGTTCTGATGTCGATGGGTATGATGATGCTCCCGCCGACAACGATTTCTTTGCCGTTTAAGATTCTGCTCTTTGTACTTGCAGATGGCTGGAATCTTGTGATTGGCGGTGTGGTTCGTACGTTCTATTAGGAGGCAGTATGACACAGGGTGTAGTTCTCGATATTATGAGAAATGCTATTTACAATGTTATTATTAATTCGGCTCCGATGCTTTTCATCTCCCTGATCGTCGGCCTGGTGGTTTCAGTATTCCAGACCGTCACCTCGATTCAGGAACAGACGCTTACATTTGTACCGAAGCTGCTTAGTATTTTTGTGGCCTTGATTGTCTTTGGTTCATTTATCATGACCAACCTGACGACCTATATGACGGACTTGTGGACGAATTTTTCGGTTTATATTAAATAGTAAAGGAAATGTTTAATTACACTTTTTCATTGGTTGATTTTGAATATTTTCTTTTGGTATTGGTGCGCGTGGCTTCCTTTGTGTTTGCCGCGCCATTTTTCAGTATACCCAATGTTCCGAGAAGAACGCAGATAGGTTTTGCTGCCTTTTTGGCCATTCTTGTAACTACGGTGCTGAAACCGCAGGAGAGTACGGAGTATGTCTCTGTCATCGGTTACGCAATCCTTGTACTAAAAGAGACCATGACAGGCGTTCTGATCGGTTATGTTGCCAATCTCTGCAATTCAATCGTGCAGTTTGCCGGTAATATCATCGATATGGATATCGGTCTGTCGATGGCAACAGAATTCGATCCGGCGATGGGTAGCCAGATAACCCTGACAGGTCAGATGTATTTCTATTTCCTGAATCTAATGCTGATCGTAACGGGCATGTACCAGTATGTCCTGAGGGCAATTGTGGATTCCTTTAAACTGATTCCTCTTGGCGGGGCTGTGATACGGACGGATGCCATGGTTCTGTCTATGATCTCTTACATGACCAATCTTTTCGTGATTTCTTTCCGAATCATACTGCCTGTCTTTGGCTGCATTATGATCCTTAATGTAGTGCTTGGAATTATGGCCAAGGTAGCACCACAGATGAATATGTTTACCGTCGGTGTACAGCTTAAGATTCTGGTCGGATTTACCGTCCTTATGCTCTGTACCTTCCTCTTTCCGCATGTTTGTGACTTTGTTTTCCAGCAGATGAAAGAATCGATCGTTAACATCGTTGGAGGTATGACTCCATGATGGAATATGCTATCGAAGATATGAATCTGATTCCCCTAAATCTGCAGTTCTTTGCAGAAGGAGAGGGGGGAGAGAAGACAGAGGCCGCTACACCGAAAAAGTTAAGCGATGCCAGGAAAAAGGGCCAGGTATCGAAGAGTAAGGAACTTACGTCAGCTTTTGAACTGATTGCTATGTTCCTTACCCTAAAGGTTTTTGTTGGAAGTCTTGGAACACGATTCATTAATATGTTCCATCTGATCTACGGAGGCAAAATTCCTGATTTTGTAATGATGTATCGGGATGGACTTACGGTAAAGGCTTATACATCCCTCTTTTTTGAGGTTTCTTTACAGCTCTTGCTTTGCTGCCTTCCCTTCTTACTGGTTGGTGTAACGGTGTCCTTCATATCAGATCTTGTCCAGGTCAGATGGAAGGTTTCCAGTGAGCCGTTGAAACCGTCTCTAAATAAGATAAACCCAATGAGTGGCATGAAGAGAATCTTTTCAAAGCAGTCACTCTTTGAACTTCTGAAGTCTATTGTCAAAATCCTTCTGATTGGTTATATCGCCTATATCAGTATTCGGAACCATGAGGATGAACTCTTTATTCTCTATGAGATTTCTCTGAATCAGGCAGTCTCTCTGATCGGACAGATTATTATTGATACGGGCCTTCGGATCTCTATCTTCTATATTGTTCTTGGTCTTGCAGACTGGTTCTATCAGAAACATAAGTTTAATGAAGATATGAAGATGACCAAGCAGGAGGTTAAGGACGAGTATAAGGACGCAGAAGGAGACCCTGCTGTTAAGGCTAAGCAGAAGCAGCGCATGCGTGAAGCTTCTCAGCGACGTATGATGCGTGACGTTCCCAAAGCAGATGTTGTTATTACCAACCCGACGCATATTGCGGTTGCAATCAAGTATGATCCGGAAGAACATACAGCACCTACAGTGCTTGCCAAGGGTGAAGATTATGTGGCACAGAAGATAAGAGAAGCGGCGAAGGAAGCGAATGTTCCAATCATGGAAAACAAGCCTCTGGCCCGTGCTCTCTATGCAACAGTCGATATTGGACAGGAAATTCCACCAGAACTCTATGAAGCGGTGGCGGAGATTCTCGCATTGATTTATAATCAAAGAAACAGATGATTACAAATGGGCAGATTATGTCCATTTTTGTGCGACTTGTAGAAAGGAGGCTAAATTACGATGGAAGCAATTAACGGCGCTTTAAAGAAGGTCGGCTTATCAACCATGGACCTCGCTATCGTTATTTACCTTCTTTCGGCCGTTCTATTCTTCATCATTCCGATTCCATCACAGTTATTGGATGTGCTTCTGGCATTGAATATTTCCATTGCCATGGTTGTCCTTCTGAATACGGTATTTATGAAACGTATTCTGGATATGTCTTTCTTCCCGGCACTTTTGCTGTTTACGACCTTGTTTCGAATCTCTCTGAATGTAAGTTCTACAAGACTGATTCTTACAACCGGTAATCCTGGTAACGTCGTATCTACTTTTGGTGCTTTCGTTGGTGGCGGTAATCTGATCATCGGTGCCGTTATCTTCATTATTCTTCTGATTATTCAGTTTATTGTAATCAATAAAGGCTCGGAACGTATAGCAGAAGTATCAGCACGATTCTCGCTGGATGCTATGCCTGGTAAACAGATGGCTATCGATGCGGATCTGAATACTGGCGCAATCACGGATGAAGAAGCGAAGAAGAAGCGTAAGGAACTGCAGGATGAATCCGCATTCTTCGGTAACATGGATGGTGCCACGAAGTATGTAAAGGGAGATGCGACTGCGGGCCTTATCATTACTCTCATCAATCTGGTGGGAGGAACCATTATGGGAATGACCAGAGATGGAATGGGGGCCATGGATGCCTTGCAGCAGTTCGGTCAGCTAACCATCGGTGATGGACTGTCTTCTCAGATACCTTCCCTTCTTATCTCCCTGTCAACCGGTATTCTGGTATCAAAGGGAACCACGGATGATGATTTCGGAGATACGGTAATTACACAGCTTTTCGGTATACCTCGTGTTTTGTATATCGTCGGCGTTGCGATGATAATCTTGGGTGTCTTCACCCCACTTAATATCGTTCTTTTCCTTGCCTTTGGTGTTATATTCATTCTGGCTGGAAGAAAGGTAGAAAAGGACTTTCAGATTCATGAAACAACGGAAGCTGTTTCAACGGATGAAACAGAGGCAGAGGAGATTCGTAAACCTGAAAATGTTATTTCTCTTCTTCAGGTGGATCCGATTGAGCTGGAATTCGGTTACGGTATTATTCCACTTGCGGATGCTAACCAGGGTGGTGACCTTCTGGATCGTGTCGTCATGATTCGAAGGCAGATTGCTCTGGAACTTGGAACAGTGGTGCCCATTATTCGTCTTCGTGACAATATTCAGCTTAATCCCAACCAGTACATTATAAAGATTAAGGGTATTCAGGTTGCTGATGGTGAGATTCTCTTTGATCACTATATGGCGATGAATCCTGGATATGTAGAAGAGGAGATTACCGGTATTCCGACAACGGAGCCTTCCTTCCATCTGCCGGCGCTCTGGATTACCGAATCACAGAGAGAACGTGCGGAGAGCCTGGGATATACGGTTGTTGATCCGCCTTCCATTATTGCAACCCATCTGACGGAAGTAATTCGAAATCATATCGCCGAACTTCTTACCAGACAGGATGTTCAGAATCTGGTAGATAATCTGAAACAGACGAATCCGGCTCTGGTAGATGAACTGATTCCGAAACTGATGGGTCTCGGTGAGGTACAGAAGGTCCTTCAGAATCTGCTTGCGGAAGGTATATCGATACGAGATCTTCTTACTATATTTGAAATACTTGCAGATCATGCAGCATCTACCCGAGACACGGATGTTCTGACGGAGTATGTAAGACAAGGCTTGAAGAGAGCAATCTCGAGTAAGTTCTTCCCTGCAAATGAGTCTTCGGATGTTATTACACTCGATCCGAAACTGGAGCAGGAGATCATGGGCTCTGTTAAACAGACGGAGCAGGGGGCATATCTTACCCTTGATCCTCAGCGCGTACGTATGATCATGGATCGTACAGGTGCTCTGATCGAACAGATGGAAAACAATGGTAAAACGCCAATTGTTGTATGTTCTCCGATTGTTCGTATGTATTTCAAGAAACTGACGGAAGACTATTTCAAAGACCTGATTGTTGTGTCTTATAACGAAGTTGAGTCGAATGTTGAACTTCATTCTGCAGGCATGGTGAGCTTAGATGACAATTAACAAATACACCGGTGCAAGCCGGGAAGAAGCAATTGAAAATGCAAAGAAAGATCTCGGACCTAATGTCGTGATCCTGAATATTAAAGAAATACGACCTTCCGGACTATTTGGCTTTCTGAAAAAGTCCACCTGGGAGGTTAGTGGCGCTGTAGAAGAAGATAGAGCGGGTGGCCTGAATCGTAATACTTCTGGTAACCATTTCAATGCAGTTGCTGGTGAAAAAGGTATCGTTGAAAAGAACGATACTCCTTTTAGAAAAATGAATAATCAGCCGGCTCTTGTTTCTGCTCCGGTGAAAGATGAGAAAGTAAGCGAAGAAAGAGATGTAAATGCGGAGAATCTAAGAGATGCATTCCGTGAAGTCTCTGACATCATTCGTACTGGTACCGTACCGGTTGCACAGACAGCTCCAAAATCTCAGAGTAGTAACCTGCTCAAGGAAAAAGCAAGGGTAAAGCAGGAGAATACTCTGGATCGTGATGTTCGAAACGAACAGGAACTTCCTGTGAATGTGATTGCTGACGACGATAAGCCTAAGGATAACCGACAGTTTGTGAGAACACTCTATCAGGTTCTTCTGAAAAATGAAGTGGAAGAGAGAGATGTAAATCAGATCCTGCAGGATATGCAGAAGATTCTCCAAAGTGGTTCGAATAATATCGATCTGCTTCTATCGAATGTATATCAGAAGATGGTTCTGATGCTTGGGAAACCGCATCCCATTACCTTGTCTGCCAGAAAACCAACCGTTGTTTTCCTGATTGGACCAACCGGTGTTGGTAAGACCACTACCATTGCAAAAATTGCTTCACGTTTTAAACTGACGGAAGGCAGAGACATTGCAATGCTGACGGCTGACACCTATCGAATTGCCGCTACGGAGCAGCTTCAGACTTATGCAAATATTCTTGAAGTTCCTCTGGAAGTTGTAATGGCCGGTGATGATATTAATGAACGAATTCGTAAGTTCGCTGATAAGGATCTTATACTGGTAGATACCGCTGGCTTCTCTCATAAGAACGCTGAGCAGAAGGAAGCGATGAAGAATCTTCTGGATTCCGTTGATCCGACCTATACGAAGGATGTATATCTTGTCTTATCGGCAACGACACGCTTCGGAGATATGAAGGCAATTATTGATTCCTACAAGGAATTTACGGATTTCCATCTCATCTTCACCAAGTTGGATGAGACTTCTGTCTATGGTCCGATCTTCTCCAGCAAGCTCTATGCGGATGCGGACTTAAGTTATGTTACTCAGGGACAGAATGTTCCTGATGACATGGAAGTAATCGACATTCAAAAGATTGTTAAAACGTTACTGGGGGGTCGCTAATATGGACCAGGCAGAGCGTTTAAGAAATGTAGTGAAAGCGAGGAACCAGCGTCTGGTTCCCAATGCCCGGGTCATTACAGTTACAAGTGGTAAGGGCGGTGTTGGAAAATCGAACCTGGCGGTGAATCTTGCTGTCTGGTTTCGCAAGATGGGAAAACGCGTTATTATCTTCGATGCGGATTTTGGTCTTGCAAATGTTGAAGTAATGTTTGGCACAGTGCCTCCTTACAATCTCTCAGATCTGATCTATGGGGACAAAGAAATTCGTGAGATTATCTGTAAGGGCCCTATGGATATCGGCTTTATCTCAGGTGGCTCTGGAATTGTTTCGCTTAATAACCTGAAGCAGGATCAGATTGCATATCTGATTCACAGTCTGACAATGTTGAACGACCTGTGTGATGTATTGATTGTTGATACAGGTGCTGGCATTTCAGATACGGTTTTGGAGTTTGTACTTGCGAGTCCGGAAGTTCTACTGGTGACAACTCCGGAACCATCCTCCATAACGGATTCTTATTCTGTTATGAAGGCACTCTATAAAAATGAGAAATTCATAAAAGATGGAACCAATATTCATCTGATTGCTAATAAGGTGCAGTCCAAACAGGAGGCGGATGCTGTTTATGTGAAATTAAATGGCGTTGTGGAACAGTTCCTGGATGGCAGAATTGATTATCTTGGGATGGTTCCTTCGGATCCTTCTCTGGAGAAGGCAGTACGAGCACAGAAGATCGTTTCGATTGAAAACCCTGGCAGCCACGCTGCGAAGGCTTTTGGTGAGATTGCTCAGCTGCTTATGGGAACGGATGATCCAAATCGTTTCCGTTGGGGAATCTCTCAGATGTTCCGCCATTTTGTGGGACATTGATGAAAAGAAGTATAGGAATGGGATTTTGATATGTTGGGACTGGAAGACATCCTACCGGGATGCAAACTTGAAATTGTAGAAATTCCAAAAGAAAATGCAAACGGAGTGAAAGTTCAGGCAAAATCATACCCAAGTGCGCTCTATAGTGTCCTGGATTCTCATACCTTTGAGGTTACCGTCCCGATTGTGCGCATGACGATGGTTCCGCTTCCCAGAGGAGGGGAGTACTTCTTTGTATTTACAACTCAGGGAGGCCTGGTAAAAGCCAAAGGCCTCGTAGAGAATATGTACCGTCGAGGAAACTTCTATATAATGAAGATTCAGGTACAGGGAGAATTAAGTAAGTATCAGAGACGCGAATTCTATCGAATTGACTGCATGTTTCCTGTTATGTATGTTTCGCTCACCTACGAACAGGGGCAGATGGAATCGATGAGTGATCTCGAAGACGTTCTCAGTATGGAACCTCGTCAGGATCATATTCATGGACTTGGTACTGCAATTGATATCAGTGGCGGCGGCATGCGTTTTACATCTTCAATCAACATGGATAAAATTCCCGCCGTTCTTCTCAAATTCACGCTGGATATTCCAAATTCAGAAGGCAAGTTTGCTATTAATTGCCGAATTGTATCCTCGGAACATATTGAAGGAACGGATAAATATTCTCATCGTGTTCAGTTCCGTCATATGAGCGATACGGATCAGGAAGCAATTGTCCGATATATTTTTGAGACGGAGAGAAAGCGTCGTCAGAAAGCGTAATAAATATGATGGAGAAGATTTTACTGGCAGATGACTCTGCACTCATGAGAAAGAGCCTCTGTGATATAATTTCCGCACAGGATGAAAACAGAAGCATTGACACCGTGATGGATGGTGAAGAAGCCTTCCGTGCAATCCGAATGGGATCATATGATATCTGCGTGATTAATATGTATCTCAAGAAGATGAATGGAATGGAAATCATCCGGGCATTACAGAGTGCGAATATCGTTGTACCGATCGTTATGCTGGGTTCCTCCTTATTGGAAGACCGCGATGCAGCATCCCTGATCATGGAACTTCCTTATGTACGCTATGTCGTACGACCTTTCCGCCTGTTGGGACAGGATCGGGATTCCTTCTCCAAGGATATGACCTCTGCCTTATCTTCTCTTGAGAAGACCTGGATGAAAACTCACAAGAAGTCACCGGTTTCGGCTCAGGCCCCATTTCTTAGTCCTGACTCTGGCGGCTCTGGAAATGTAAACCGGCCCGTTAACCTGCAGGAGAAGCCCTTCATTTCCGAAGGGGCTTCAAATACGGTAGCCGGAAAGAATGGCCGAATCGTTCTCATTGCATCATCTACGGGTGGCCCTCAGGCACTCCATAGAATGATACCTATGCTTCCTGCACATATTGGTGTTCCAGTTGTGATTGTGCAGCATATGCCGAAAGGTTTTACCCTCTCTCTTGCAGAGAGAATCGATCAGAAAGCTTTGATTCATGTGAAAGAAGCGGAAGATAATGAGGTGCTAAAACCGGATGTGGTTTACATCGCTCCTGGCGGCAGGCATTTAGAGGTTGTCGAAAAGGGTGGCGTAGCCCGTTGCAGAGTATATGATGATCCTCCTGTAAATAACCTTAGACCCTGTGCGGATGTAATGATCGAATCCTTCACGAGGCTCTCCTATAACGATATTATCTGTGTCGTTCTTACAGGAATGGGACGGGATGGTACCGATGGAATCCTTAATCTGAAGAAGAGAAAAAAAATCCATGTCATTACACAGAGCGCAGATACCTGTGTGGTTTACGGTATGCCGAAGGCCTGTGATCAGGCTGGGCTTAGTAATGAATCAGTTCCAATTGATATGATCGCAGGAGCGATCGCCAAAGAATTGGGGGTATAAACCATGGACGTAAGTCAGTATCTTGATGTCTTTATCGACGAGTCAAATGAGCATATCCAGGCTCTGTCCGATAACATCATGGTTCTTGAAAAAGAACCGGAAAACACAGATGTGATCAATGAGATCTTCCGTGCCGCTCATAGCTTAAAGGGTATGGCAGGAACAATGGGCTTTAAGAAGCTCCAGCATCTGACACATGACATGGAGAATGTCTTCCAGGAAATCCGTAATGGAAATGTGAAAGCAAATTCCAAGCTGATCGATATCCTGTTTGACTGCCTCGATGCAATCGAAAAGTATGTTGATACTGTTCGTGAGACTTCTAATGAAGGTGAAGAGGATAATGCAGCTCTGATTCAGAGACTGAATGACTTCCTTGCCGGTAGCTGCGCTTCTGATGAAGAAGCAGCTGAGAGTACAGAAGCTGCTCCGGAAGTAAAAGAAGAGGCGCCTCAGGCATCCGGTCAGCCTGCTTATGCTGATCTGCCTCTTAGCGATGAGGACAAATCTAAAGTCCGTGATGCACTCGATGGTTCTGAGAACCTTGTGGGTGTTACGGTTCATGTAAATAAAGAATGCCTGCTGAAGGCTGCAAGAGCTTTCCTTGTATTCAAGGCTGTGGAAGATTTCGGTGAGATCATCGCTTATTCTCCTTCAGCTCAGGATGTTGAAGATGAAAAGTTTGAATTTGATTTCAGCTTTATTCTTCGTACGGATGGTGCGATTGATGACATCCGCAAGGCAGTTGAGAACGTGTCTGAGATTGACAGCGCTGATATCGGCACCCTGACCGCTGACATGTATGCTGAGAAGGATGCATCTGATGTTAATGAAGAAGCTCCTGTAGAAACTGCTGCAGAAGAGAAGTCAAAGCATCCTGCTGCAACTGCTCCTAAGACCGCACCTGCTCCGAAGAAGTCAGACAAGCCTGCAACTCAGAATAAGGCAGCAAATAAGCCTGTTACTGCACGTACAGTTCGTGTAGATATTGAGAAACTTGATGACCTTATGAATCAGGTCTCTGAGCTGATTATTGCAAAGAACTCCCTGGTTGCAAGAACCACAGCCAATGAAAATGCGGAAGAGAATGGTGGTAGCCAGCAGTCCTTAAATGAACAGATTGAATATCTGGAGAGAATTACCACGACACTTCATGAGTCTGTTATGAAGGTTCGAATGGTTCCTATTGAGAACGTTGTCTCTAAGTTCCCTCGCATGATTCGTGATCTGTCCCGTAAGTTGAATCGTCCCATGGAACTCTATATCTCTGGTGAAGAGACCGAATTGGATCGTACTGTAGTCGATCAGATTGGTGATCCTCTGCAGCACTTGCTTCGTAACTCTGCTGACCATGGTATCGAGGATCCTGAAGTACGTCGTGCTGCAGGCAAGCCTGAGACTGGCAGCATTTGGCTTACCGCTTATCAGGAAGGCAACAATGTCATCATCAAGGTTAAGGATGATGGTGCCGGAATTGATACGGAGAAGGTTCTCCAGAAGGCAATTGAACGTGGTATTGTCTCTGAAGAAGATAAGGATAAGCTGACCAAGAAGGATATTATCAACATCCTTTTCCTGCCGTCCTTCTCTATGTCTAAGAAGATTACCGATATCTCCGGTCGAGGCGTAGGTCTTGATGTTGTTAAATCCAATGTCGAGCAGCTCGGTGGTGATGTTGAAGTTGAGAGTGAAAAGGGTGTTGGCTCCACCTTTACCGTTCGTCTTCCTCTTACTCTTGCAATCATTCAGGCTCTGATGGTTGAAGTTAGAGATGAGAAGTATGCAATTGCTCTTGCGTCCATTCAGAATATTGAATATATCCCTGTTACTGAGATCAAGTACGTACAGGCTAAGGAAGTTATCTATCTTCGTGGTACGGTAATTCCTCTGATTCGTCTGGATAATATCCTTGATTGCGAACCTACAGAAGAGAATCCGGATAACATTACGGTTGTTGTTGTTAAGAAGGGTGACAGTCTGGTTGGTATCGTTGTTGACAATCTGATTGGTCAGCAGGAAATCGTTATCAAGTCTCTCGGTAAAGTTATTGAGAACAATCGTTATATCAGCGGCGCTACAATCCTTGGTGATGGTGAGGTCGCTCTGATCCTTGATGTGAATGCATTATTCTAAGACGGAGGGAAAGTAATGAGCAAAGCAAGTGAGCTTGAAACAGCTGCAGAAGAGAAGAAGCAGTACATTGTTGTCAAGATCGGCGATGAACAGTATGGCCTGCCCATCTCCGTTGTAGACAATATTATTCGTATGTCCCGTATTACCAGAGTACCTAAGGCACCAACTCATTACCTTGGTGTTATTAACCTTCGTGGTGAAGTTGTTCCTGTCATGAGCATTCGCAAGAAGATGGGACTTAAGGATGATGTCTTTGCGAAGGCTACACGTATTATCATCCTGAAACTTGAAGATCATGGTCTTGTAGGTGTAGTAGTTGATGAAGTTCGTGAGGTTGTTACTCTTGGAGAGAGTGACATCGATCGTAATACCATTAACATGCAGGCAAAGGCAAATGCTAACTTTATCAATGGAATCGGTAAGAATGGAGAGCAGCTTGTATCTCTGTTTGACCTGAATGCGATTATGGATGAGGGTAACCCTTCCTAATAGAGAATCTGAGGGAGTACATTTTGGAAAATAATAGTTTTGAACAGATGAATAGCATGTACTTCGATGTTCTCCGAGAGATTGGAAACATCGGTGCTGGAAATGCAGCGACAGCAATTTCCAATATGCTCAATCTCAAAATCGATATGAGCGTTCCTCAGGTTGAACTTATGCCCGTTGAACGCATTACTACAGCTATTGGTGCTGAAGATGAAGTAATCGTCGGAATTATGCTGGGAGTTGAGATGGACATCGATGGTAGCATGATGTTCCTCCTGGATATGAAATCTGCACATCACCTGGTAAATCGTCTGATGATGCGCGATCTCTCCTATGATAAGGATTTCGATGAGATGGACCTGTCGGCTTTGAAGGAAATCGGTAATATTATCGCTTCCTCCTATTTGTCAGCGCTTGCCGGACTTACCAATATGACGATTAGTCCGACAGTTCCCTTTGTAACGGTTGATATGGCAGCTGCTATTTTATCTGTTCCGGCTGTTATGTTTGGTATGATGGGTGACAATGCTCTACTGATCAAGACGGAGATCGGCGATGAAGAATCCATTAGTGGTTACTTCATTCTAATGCCGGAAGAGGATTCCTTTAAGAAGATCCTTACGTCACTCGGAATTTCTTTACAATAGTGAACGGGGCTTTGTATGGGTGAAATGATCAAAGTCGGCATGGCAGATCTTAAGATCTGTAAAGCGCCTGACGCACTTACTACAATCGGACTGGGTTCCTGTATCGGTATCGCTCTCTATGATCCGAGTACAAAAATCAGCGGCCTTGCACATATTATGTTGCCAGACAGCACGCAGATTCGTAATAATTCCAATATTGCGAAGTTTGCAGATACCGGTATTCAGAAACTCTATGACGATATGATTAAAGCAGGAGCGAATAAAGCTCGTCTTGTTGCAAAGATTGCCGGTGGCGCAAAGATGTTTGAACTTACCGGTTCTGCATCAAATACCATTAATGTAGGTGAACGCAATGCGATTGCCAGTCGTCAGAAATTAAAAGAATTAGGAATTCCTCTGAAAGCAGAGGATTGTGGTTTGAATTATGGTCGTACAGTTGAACTCTATAGTGAGACTGGGGATTATGTAATTAAATCCGTCGGAAAACCGGAGAAGATAATATGAACACAAAACCACTTCCGATTGCGATTACGCTTGCAGCATCTTTTGTAACATGCCTGATTTCAATCTTATCGAAAGCAAGCTTTGAACAATTTGTAATTCGTTTTGCACTTACGGCACTCATTTTTTATATTATTGGTTCGATTATCCGTGTGGTTATTGACCGTACGGTTAAGGCTGATCTGGAAGAGATGATGCGTCAGAAGGAAGCAGAAGAGAAAGCTGGCGAAGGCCAGGAAGAAGAAACCAAAGATCAGTCTGAAGATCAAGAGTAACTGATTTTGGAGGCAACGGGTGAAGGCAGAAGAGAGACAGAGACTCTGGGAGTCCTATCAGAAAAACGCAACACAGGAACTGCGAGAGCAGATCATTGTCGAATATGCACCACTCGTCAAGATTGTCGCAGGAAGATTGAATGTTTATCTTGGCAGTAACGTCGAGTATGATGATCTTGTAGGTTATGGCATTTTCGGCTTGATTGATGCGATTGATAAGTTTGATGCTGCGAAAGATGTAAAGTTTGAAACCTATGCATCTCTACGTATACGTGGTGCGATTCTGGACCAGATTCGTAAGATGGACTGGATCCCGAGGACGATACGTCAGAAGCAGAGAAAAATTGAAGATGCAACCAAGAATATCGAGATGCGTACCGGGCATGTGGCAACAGATGATGAGATTGCTGCTGAACTCGATATCTCTATGGATGAACTTACAGATTGGCAGGCCCAGCTGAATGTTACGAATCTTTCTTCCCTGAATGAATTCATGGAACAAGGAGCAGAACCTGTTATGGATACTGCTCATAATTCTCACTTTATTCAGCCGGAAGAGAAAGTTACTCAGGAAGAACTGAAACAGAAACTCACAGAAGCACTTGCGCTTCTTACAGAGAAGGAAAATAAAGTCATTCTGATGTATTATTATGAGGAAATGACTTTAAAGGAAATTAGTGAAGTATTAGAAGTGTCTGAATCGAGAGTGTCTCAGCTACATACAAAAGCTCTTGCAAAGATGCGTACGAAACTTGGTGATTATATGGGCATACTTACGAATATGTGATCTGCGGAATCGGGGGGTTCTTATAGATGGAACAGACCAATGGATATCTTCGCTTAGCTTTTCAGGCGGGAAAAGCTTACGTGAAGGTCTATCCTGCAGTGGGTGAGGGTAAACCTCTTGCTTTGAGGGAAGCGGAGAATTATCTGAATCAACAGGGCTTTACGGAATATGATGTACTTGGCTTTCGAAAGATTGTTTTGGAAGGCCAGGGTGTTATGTGCCTTGGAGACTCCAAGGTTTCTTTTGTTACCGAAATGATGACAGCCACGATTTCTGCTGATAAGATGTCCTGTGTTTGTCGTTTCTTTCCTCCTTCTGTTGGTGGTGGCTTACTTTCTGAAAAAGATATTTTAGAGGGAATTAAGACTTCCGGAGTTACTGCTGGGATTGATACGGCGGTGATCGAAGATTTCATGAGACACCCCGTCTATTTTACTGATGTTGAAGTCGCAAGAGGTATTCCTGCCAGACAGGGACATGATGCCTTTATCGAATATTTCTTCAATACTTCTCCCAATCGGAAGCCTCATCACAATGAGGATGGTTCTGTTGATTATCATAATTTAAGTATTCTAAATGAAGTTGCGGAGAACGAACTCCTGGCTAGACTTCATCCTGCGGATCCTGGTGAAGCAGGCATTGATATCCTGGGACGAGGTCTGAATCCTTCTCCGGTGAAATTTGCACGACTGGATATTGGTCGTAACATACGCCTGAGTGCTGATCAGACTGAGGCTTTTTCTGAAGTGACAGGTCATGTCACCATGATAAATAATAAGATCTTTGTTTCCGCTGTATATGAGATCCCGGGTGATGTTGGACTTGCAACAGGAGATGTATCCTATAAAGGGAATGTCCATGTGGGAGGTTCTGTGCGTAGTGGATTCTCCATCACCTGTGATGGCGATATTATCGTAGATGGTGAAGTGGAAGATGCTCTTTTGGATGCTGGCGGTCAGATCATTGTAAAACACGGATTTCATGGCAAAGGAAATGGCATTCTTCAGTCTAAGTCCAATGTTATCTGTAAGTTTATAGAGAACGGTAAAGTTTTTGCTGGTGGATATGTCGAATCTGGTTCTGTTTTAAACAGTGAGATAACAGCCAAGGGAGATGTGAATATCTGCTCCAAGAAAGGCTTCATTGCCGGTAGTATTGTTCGTACCATTGGTAATGTTTCTGCAGTTACGATTGGCTCTGAGATAGAATCTAAGACTTCTATCGAAGCAGGTGTTGATGCCGATGCGAGAGACCGCCTGAAGGTCTTATTAAAGGAAGCAGAAGAGGCTGAAAAACGCTTGTTGGAACTTGGAACATCTCTTTCTTTTTATAAGAATATGCTTGCATCTTCCTCAAAGGTAGATGCTAAGAAAATCCTTAGGTTCAAGCAGATTGCTGCAGAATCGATTCGTATGCAGACCCTGTTGAATACGCATAATGAAGAGATTGAATATATTCGTGCATCACTTTCCGAGATGTCTACAGCACGTATTTCTGTCGAACATGATATTTATCCTGGTGTTAATTTGACCATAGCATCTTATCAGCGTATGCTTGATAAGAAATTTTCTCATTGCTATTTCGTTGTTACAGAAGGTGAAATTCGCATGACTGCAATGTGATATTGGGGAGTTCTTATGTTAGTCAGACCAGTTGATTTTAATGGTATGATTCAAAATACCACGCAGGTTCAGAATGAAAAAACATCTGAAGATTCAAAACCTTTGATTCAGCAGAATGTAATAACGGAACAGGCGAACAAACAGGAGGCCGCGAAGGCTACAACGGTTCAGGCAAATAACCGCTCGGAGAAGGAAGAGTTCAATCCGGAAGAGGGCGGCGATGGAACCGGCTATGGCGGTAATTACGGAAGAAAAGAAGGAAAACAGAAGACGAAAAAGGTTGTTTCAGAAGGTCGCATGATCAAAAAAGGACAACCTAAGCCTTTTGATATTAAGATTTGAGATTTGAGGCAGGATTATGACAGGATTGGAATTCGGCCTACTGCTGATTGGCGCTTTGCTGGTGGCAGCAAGTTTTTTTATGACAAAAAAGTTTTCAGATTCAGATATCGATGAACTGAAAAAAATGTCAGAAAGCCAGATCAAAGTGATTCTGGAAAAACAGTTAAAAGAAGCAGATGGTGTGATTGAAGCTGCCATTGATTCCAAGATGGATCAGAAGATGGAAGAACTCGATGTCCGTTCTGACAAGGAAACGAATAACAAGATCAAGCAGATCTCCGAATACTCTGATTCTGTTTTGGATTCTATGAATAAGTCTCATGATGAGATTATGTTCATGTATGACATGCTGAATGAAAAACAGGAAAAGACGACGGAACTAACCAAGAATCTTCAGGCGATGGAATCTGAGATTCGTATGCTGAAGGATGCAATCGAGAAGAAGGTAGAAGAGTTACAGGAATTAAATGTTCCGGTAGCCCTTCCTGAAGAAACGATAAGCGAAGAAGAGCCTTCTATCATTTCAGATGTTGAAGATACGATTCCACATGCTTTTGCGGAACATGTTCAAACGGAAGATAATCCGAATCAGAAAAATGACAATTCTGCAATTCTTGAGTTGCATAAGATGGGATATTCTGAGATAGAGATTGCAAAAAAACTGGGACGTGGCCTTGGTGAAGTGAAGCTGGTTCTCGGCTTATTTATGAGAAACGAGGGCTAAGCAGATGAGAATGAAATATTTTACCAGAGGAATGGGAATTGGATTCATCATCGCTTCCATGATCTTTATGATTGCATTTGCTTTTTATCGTCCGAAGATGTCAGAGGAACAGATTCGTACCGAGGCAGCAAAACTGGGAATGATCGATCCCTCTCTTCCTTCCGGACTTATGTCTGATCAGGAATCTGATAGCAAGAGTGAAGCAACGGATGATAAGGGAGCTGATACCAAAGAATCGGATACGAAAGAATCTGAAGAACAGGAATCAAATGATGCGGATGCAAGTGCGAATCCGGATGCAGAGGTGACTCCATCCTATGATGGAGAAACAAGTGTAACGAATGTGGATCCTAAGGATGCTCATGATGCACCCAGATCCGATACGAATGAATCTATCGCCTTTTCCATTGGTGCTGGTGAGACATCTGATACAGTAGGCAGTGATCTTGAAAACAAAGGACTTGTGAATAGTGGCAGTGAGTTCGATTCTTATCTGGAAAATAATGGATATGATAATCGTATTCAGCCTGGAAATTATGATATTCCAAAGTCTGCATCTTATGATGAGATAGCTCGTATCATTACCAAGCAAAATTGATTTATCTAACTGAATAATTAATGTTGAATTCTTCTAGAAAACTCCTTATGCAGTCTTGCGTATGGAGTTTTCTTCTGTTATAATCTTTTCTGTTTGTAGTCAACACACAGAAAGGATCGTCGAATCGGTGCCTGCTCAGGGTCTTTCGGCGAAGAGATCTTCTGTGGAAGAATAACCATTTGGAGGTAACAAAATGAGCGTAGTATCTATGAAACAGCTGCTTGAAGCCGGTGTACATTTCGGCCATCAGACCAGAAGATGGAACCCTAAGATGGCTCCTTACATCTTCACCGAGCGTAACGGAATCTATATCATCGATCTTCAGAAGACCGTTGGTATGATTGACACCGCTTACAATGCAGTATATGACGTTGTTTCCCAGGGAGGTACCATCCTCTTCGTTGGAACCAAGAAGCAGGCTCAGGACGCAATCAAGGACGAAGCTCTTCGTTGCGGAATGTTCTATGTAAATGAGCGTTGGCTCGGTGGTATGCTGACCAACTTCAAGACCATCCAGTCTCGTATCGATCGTCTTAAGAAGATTGAGCGTATGCAGGAAGATGGTACTTTCGATGTTCTTCCTAAGAAGGAAGTTATGGAGCTTAAGAAGGAACTCGCCAAGCTTCAGAAGAACCTTGGCGGTATCAAGGATATGAAGCGCATCCCTGATGCAATCTTCGTTGTTGATCCTAAGAAGGAACATATCTGTGTTCAGGAAGCTCAGTCTCTTGGAATCACTCTGATTGGTATCGCTGATACGAACTGTGATCCTGAAGAACTTGATTTCGTAATTCCTGGTAACGATGATGCAATCCGCGCTGTTAAGCTTCTTACCGGTGCTATGGCTGATGCAGTTATCGAAGCTAAGCAGGGAACGGAGAACGTAGCTCCTGCAGAAGAAGCATAATTATTACTTTATTTTTGGAGGTTTATCATGGCTATTACAGCATCTATGGTGAAAGAACTTCGTGAGTCCACCGGCGCAGGCATGATGGAGTGCAAGAAGGCTCTTAACGAAACCAACGGTAACATGGAGGAAGCAGTAGAATACCTTCGTAAGCATGGTATGGCTAAGGCTGAGAAGAAGGCTAACAGAATTGCAGCTGAAGGTCTTTGCCGTGTAGCATCCGCTTCTGACAAGGTAGCAGCAGTTGTTGAAGTTAACTCTGAGACAGACTTCGTTGCTAAGAATGCTACTTTCCAGGAATTTGTTGATGCTGTTGCAGTTCAGGCTGTTAACAGCTCTGCAGCAGACATGGACGCATTCATGGCTGAAGCATGGAACGAAGATCCTTCCATGACTGTTTCTGACAAGCTTGTTTCTGAAATCGCAGTTATTGGTGAGAAGCTCTCCATTCGTCGTTTCAAGAAGCTCGAAGCAGCTCATGGCTGTGTTGTTTCTTACGTACATGGCGGCGGACGTATCGCAGTTCTCGTTGAGGCTGATACTGATGTTGTTAACGACGAAGTTAAGGAAGCTCTGAACAATGTTTGCATGCAGATCGCTGCTATGAACCCTAAGTTCCTCTCTGATGCTGATGTTGATCAGGATTACCTCGCTCATGAGACCGAGATCATCAAGGATCAGATCAACAACGATCCTAAGGAAGCTTCCAAGCCGGATAAGGTTAAGGAAGGTATGGTTAAGGGTAGAATTAACAAGCAGCTCAAGGAAGTTTGCCTCCTTGACCAGGTTTATGTTAAGGCTGCTGACGGAAAACAGAATGTTGCTCAGTATATCGCTGAGGTTTCCAAGTCTGTTGGCGCTACCGTTTCTCTTAAGAAGTTCGTTCGTTTTGAGACCGGTGAAGGTATGGAGAAGAAGGTTGAAAACTTCGCAGCAGAAGTTGCAAGCCAGATTCACTAATTTTCTTACCAACTGAAAAGAAAATAATTTTGGTCCGGATGAGTTACATCCGGACCTTTTTTATGTATTTGCTTGACTTTTTACGATCACTCAGTAAAAATATATTGTGATTTAAAAACGTGATTATTTAGCCTTTTTACATGGAGGCATTCAATTTGGATTCCAATAATATGGCGTTGAACGAACAAAGGAATAAGCGTAAGCGGATTCGTAAGATGAAGACTGGTATTGTGACCTTCATCGGAATCTGGTTCATGATTATTACGGTTGTAAACGTAATATTATGTTGGCGTGTAATTGTTCTTCAAAATGAAGTGAATGCTTTACTTCGTGGTAAAGTTGAAAAAACAAGTGTTGAATCTGCTGCACCAGTTCAGGATATCTCTGACGAAACGCAGGAGATAGGTACACTTGTTACAAGCGATTCCGGAACGGGAGAGGAGAACCTCAGAAATGCAGATGATATTCTGAAGGTTTATCTGACCTTTGATGATGGTCCTTCTGATAATTCCAATCAGATTCTTGATATTTTAGATGATTATGGCGTTAAGGCTACATTCTTCGTGACTGGAAAGGAAAATTCTTCTTCCATCGCTGTCTATCAGAGAATTGTAAATGAAGGGCATACGATCGGTATGCATTCTTATTCTCACAAATATAATGAACTTTATCAGTCGATGGATTCCTTTAGTGCGGATTACAATCGAATTCATAATCTGATTCTGAATACAACTGGAGTGGATTCTCATTTTTATCGTTTCCCTGGTGGATCTTCGAATCAGGTCAGTGATACCGACATGGCTCAGTTTATTCATTTTTTGAATAGTAATAATGTCACATATGTGGACTGGAATGTATCTAGCGGAGACGCTACTTCTGAGCCTTTAACAAGGGACGATCTTGTTGAAAACGTTATGAACGATGTGGTAAAATACAAAACGTCGGTGGTTTTACTACATGATGCGTCTGACAAGAAGACAACCGTTCAGGCATTACCTAAGTTAATAGAGTCACTTCAGCGGGAGGGGGCAATCATCCTTCCGATCAGCGATGATACCAAGCCGATACAGCATGTGACTCTTGTTGATAATCAATAATACGGAGGAGTTAATAAGATGGGATTTTTCAAGGATTTTAAAGATGACTTCTCGGATGCAGTCGATGAAATGATTCCTGAAGAAGGAAACAAGACGAATTCTGATGATGTTATGGTGAACACACTCGATGAGGACCTCGATGTTGATACCGAACTGTCGAAGTTAGATGGTCTTCTTGAGAAGGCTACAAAGAAGGCAGATGAGCCTGCAAAGAAAACTGTAACTACAGTAAATACGCTTAATAACGAAGTGAAAAAGAAAGAAGAAAAGAAGATGGACCAGAATAATTCTGTAAATGCTGCTGTTGACAATGCTGTTAATGCTGTTGCTCCCCTTCCTGTAAGTGATGAGCAGGCAGTAATCACTACTGGAATGACCATTAAGGGTGATCTTGAGTCTACTGGTTCCATTAAGGTAGAAGGTACCATCAATGGTAACGTATCCTGCAATGGTAAGCTCGAAATTAACGGTACTGTTCGCGGTAATTCTAATTCTTCTGAATTCTATGCTGATGCAGCTAAGATTGAAGGCGAAGTTATTACCAGCGGAACCGCTAAGATTGGTGCCGGTTCTGTAATCATCGGTAACATCACTGCTAATTCCGCTGTAATTGCAGGTGCTGTTAAGGGCGATATCGATGTTCAGGGACCTGTTGTTGTTGATACCTCTGCAGTTGTTATGGGTAATATCAAGTCCCGTTCTGTACAGATCAACAATGGTGCAGTTATCGAAGGTTTCTGCAGCCAGAGCTATGCTGATGTAGATGTTGAAAGCGTATTCGAGAATGTCGATTGAGAATAAGGGCAGAGTTCTTTTAAAACTTTCCGGTGAAGCGCTTGCCGGAGATAAGAAAACCGGATTTGATGCCAAAACCGTACTTCGTGTTGCGCGTGAGGTTAAGAAGTTAAAGGACCTTGGTGTTGAAATTGGCGTTGTTATCGGTGGCGGCAACTTCTGGAGAGGAAGAACCGGAGAAGAACTTACCAGAAGCAAGGCAGATCAGATTGGTATGCTTGCAACCATCATGAACTGCATCTATGTATCTGATATGTTCCGTTCCGTTGGAATGGATACTGATATCCTTACACCTTTTGTATGCGGTGGATTTACCAAGCTCTACTCTGTAGATCTTGCAGAAGAAGTACTTACATCTGGTAAGGTTGTATTCTTTGCAGGTGGTATTGGACATCCTTACTTCTCTACAGATACTGCAACTGCACTTCGAGCCATTGAGATCAAGGCAGATATGATCCTTCTTGCCAAGGCGATTGATGGTGTATATGACAGTGATCCGAAAACGAATCCTGCTGCAAAGAAGTATGATTCGATTACCATCAATGATGTTATTGATCAGAAGCTTCAGGCGATTGATCTTACAGCATCTATGATGTGTCTCGAGAATAAGATGCCTATGCGTGTCTTCGCACTTGCAGAAGAGAATGGCATCATGAATGCCTTTACCGGCAATAACTTTAACGGAACCATGATTACCCTGTAAGGAGATATTTATGTCTGAGAGACTGAATGACTGTTCCGAGCGTATGGAGAAATCCCTCGGAAATCTGAAAGAGGAACTGAATACCGTTCGCGCAGGACGTGCGAACCCTCATGTGCTTGACCATGTAATGGTTGATTATTATGGAGCGCCCACTCCCGTACTGCAGGTTGCAAATGTAACTGTACCTGAAGCTCGTATGATTCAGATTCAGCCTTGGGAACCCAATATTCTAAAGGATATTGAGAAGGCAATTATGATCTCTGATGTTGGTATCAATCCGACCAATGATGGTAAAGTGATCCGTCTTGTATTCCCTGATCTTACCGAGGACCGCCGTAAGGAACTGGTTAAGGATGTTAAGAAGAAGGGCGAAGACGCTAAGGTTGCTGTTCGCAACATCCGTCGTGATGCTATGGATGCACTGAAGAAGGATCTGAAGGCCGCTGAGATTTCAGAGGATGAAGAGAAGGACCTAGAGGCTGAAGTTCAGACCATTACCGATTCTTTTGTTAAGAAGATTGATCTTGCGATTGAAGAAAAGACCAAGGAACTGATGACAGTCTGATTGTCGTTTCTTACTTTAAGATACAAAGGATACGCTTGTGGCGTATCCTTTTTCTTTTGCCCCGATTCTTGTATAATATATGAGTTATAGAAGAAAGAGAGGTTAGACATGAAGGTACCGAATCATGTTGCCATAATACTAGATGGTAATGGCCGTTGGGCTAAATCACAGGGGAAACCTAGAACCTATGGCCATAAGGTTGGCGCAGAGAATGTGGAGAAGATCTCTAGAGCAGCACAGGCTATGGGAATCAAGTATCTGACCCTGTATGCATTCTCTACAGAGAACTGGAAGAGACCTCAGGACGAAGTGAACACTCTGATGAAGCTTCTTTCTGCTTACCTTCGCAAATGCCAAAAAGATTCTGTTGAGAATAATATGCGGGTCCGTATTATCGGAGACCGGGAACCCTTATCGGATGACCTGAAGAAGGAGATTCATGATTTAGAAGAAATCTCCAAGAATTTTGATGGTTTTCATCTCACCATTGCAGTGAATTATGGTGGAAGAGATGAAATCATTCGTAGTGCAAGGAAAGCTTTTGATGAGCTTTTGAGTGAGGGGAAGGATTCTTCCTCCCTTACGGAAGAGCTCCTCGGAAAGCATCTGGATACTTATGATCTTCCAGATCCGGATCTTATGATCCGTACTTCCGGAGAAGAGAGACTGTCGAACTATCTCTTATGGCAGCTTGCTTATGCGGAATTCTATTTTACGAGTGTTCCCTGGCCTATTTTCTCGAATGAAGATTTAAAGCTGGCCGTAGAAGAGTATGACAGACGAAACCGCCGTTTTGGCGCAGTTTAAAGGAGCGTATTTATGTTTAAGACGAGACTTCTGAGTGGTATCATCCTTGTGGCTTTGGCCTTAATTTTGATTATCAGCGGTGGTGAGATCCTTCTTGTTTCTACCGCGATGATTTCCATGATTGGTCAGTATGAACTCTATCGTGTTTTCCATGTAGAGAAAAAAGCCCCAGGCTTATTAGGCTATCTTTTTACAGCTTGCTATTTTGCAGATCTGGAATATTCTTTCCTTCCTGATCTTGAAGTAGCAGTAATTGTTTTCCTGATTCTGCTTCTTGCTATATTTGTATTCTCTTTTCCGAAATATAAGGCAGACCAGATCATGGCAGCCTTCTTTGGGATTTTCTATGTTTCCATCATGCTCAGCTTCATCTACCAGACCAGAATGATCGAGAATGGAGCATACATTGTATGGTTGATCTTCCTTTGCTCCTGGGGTTGCGATACTTGCGCATATTGCGTTGGTGTTCTCTTAGGAAAGCATAAGATGGCTCCCATCCTTAGCCCTAAGAAATCTGTAGAAGGCGCTATCGGTGGTGTCTGTGGAGCTTTCCTTCTGACACTGCTTTATTCTTTTATCTTCCGTGCACAGATGGGTGTCTCCCTTAAGGAGATGCTGATTCTTGGACTCATCAGCGCTGTCGGTGGTTTGATCTCTATGGTAGGAGATCTGGCTGCATCCGCAATCAAGCGTAATTATGAAATCAAAGATTACGGCACACTGATTCCCGGACATGGTGGAATTCTCGATCGTTTTGACTCTGTTATCATTACTGCACCCATTATTTACTATCTTGCAGTATATCTTGTTACCTAAGACGAATCTTTTTATCTCTTGTACCCTGGAGGCATTATGAATATATCAATCCTTGGATCTACTGGATCCATTGGAACCCAGACACTTGACGTTGTAAGGGAACATCCTGAATTTAAAGTCACCTCACTTTCCTGTGGTAGGAATATCAAGCTGCTTGAAGAGCAGATTCGTGAATTTCAGCCTGCTTTTGTATCTGTCTCTGATGAGAAAGATGCCTTGGACTTAAGAAGTAGAATTCGTGATACTAAGACCAAAGTATATTCCGGAATGGAAGGCCTGATTGCAGTGGCAGAGGATCCGGACAGTGAGTTACTTGTCACTGGTATTGTCGGCATGCTTGGTATTCGTCCGACGATTGCCGCTATTAAGGCAGGAAAGAAGATTGCATTAGCGAATAAAGAGACGCTTGTCACAGCAGGTCATCTGATCATGCCCCTTGCGAAGAAATGTAATGTTCCAATTCTTCCTGTAGATTCCGAACATAGCGCTATTTTCCAGTCTCTTCAGGGAAATGCCGAAAATAAGATTCATAGAATCTATCTTACGGCTTCCGGTGGACCCTTCCGCACCAAATCTATAGAAGAGATGAAGAATGCCAAGTTAGAAGATGTTCTGAAGAACCCTAACTGGGATATGGGTGCCAAGGTAACGATCGATTCTGCAGGAATGATCAATAAAGGACTTGAGGTGATGGAGGCCGGCTGGCTCTTCAATGTGAAGAGGGAAGATATTCTGGTTCTGGTTCATCCCGAGAGCATTCTTCATTCGGCTGTAGAATATGAAGATGGAGCAGTGATGGGACAGATGGGCGTTCCGGATATGCGCCTTCCCATCCAGTATGCACTGACTTATCCCAGGAGAATCTCTCTCTCCGGAGATCGCCTTGATCTGTTCCGTTTACAGAATCTGTCATTCTTTGAACCGGACCTTAAGAAGTTCCGCGGACTATCTCTTGCTTATCGCGCAATGGACCGCGGTGGTAACATTCCGACTGTATTTAATGCTGCTAATGAAAAGGCAGTTTCCCTTCTTTTGGAAGGCAAGATCCGTTTTGTAGAGATCCCTGACCTGATTGAGAGAGCAATGGATGAGATAGCATTTATTTCGAACCCTTCCCTGGATCAGATCCTTGATACGGAGAAGGCTGCCAGAGAAAGTGTGAATCGTTGAAGATACTGATAGCAATCCTCATCTTTAGCATCATCGTATTGATTCATGAATTTGGTCACTATATTTTTGCTAGAAGATTTGGCGTTAGAGTTAATGAATTTATGATCGGCCTTGGACCCAGACTATTTGGCATCCAGGGGAAAGAGACCATGTTTTCAGTGCATCTTCTTCCTTTTGGAGGTGCCTGTGTCATGGAGGGAGAAGATTCCTCTTCCGATGATCCGGCCTCATTTCAGAATAAGCCTGCTTGGCAGCGCTTTTTGATTGTGTTTGCAGGCCCGCTATTTAACTTCATTTTGGCCTATATTCTTGCCGCGGTCTTAATTGCATGTGTAGGTTATACTCCTGCGACAATTGATAGCCTGATGGAAGGATATCCGGCAGAAGAAGCAGGACTCGAGCCTGGAGATCAGATTCTGTCCCTTAACAATTACTCGATTCACTTTTATCAGGAAGTGAGAGCATATAATACCTTCCATCCCGGGGAAACGCTAGAAGTTACCGTGAAGAGAGACGGTGAGAAGAAGACCTTTACCATTGAACCCAGATGGGATGAGAAGAACGGTGTATATCTGATTGGAATTCTTCAGCAGTCTGCAAATGTCAAAGCATCCTTCCCTCAGATTTTCAGTAAGGCTTTCTGGGAAGTGCGTTATATGATCTATGTTACCGTCCAGGGGCTTCGCATGCTTGTGACGGGGCAACTTGGCATGAATGACCTATCCGGCCCTGTTGCCATTGTTAAGACTATAGGGGACGCATACGAAGAATCCGTTGCCGTAAGTATTTTCTATGCTTTGATGGAAATGTGCAGCTTAACCATTCTTCTGTCAGCCAATCTTGGAGTTATGAACCTCCTTCCTTTTCCAGCACTTGACGGAGGCAGACTTGTATTTTACCTGCTTGAGATGATTCGCAGGAAGAAGGCTCCGGAGAAAGTAGAAGAGTATGTGAATCTGGTTGGATTTGCCATCCTTATGACATTCATGGTTATCGTTATGTTTAATGATATTTGGAAGATTTTTGTGGGGTAATGAGATGAAGAAGAGAATGCTTACCAGGGAAGTTTCCGTCGGCAATGTAAAGCTGGGCGCAGGCCATCCGGTCCGTATCCAGTCGATGTGCAATACTCATACAGAAGATGTAGGAGCAACTGTAGAACAGATCCTTCGTCTTGAAAAGGCAGGCTGTGAAATTATACGTTGTGCTATCCCTAACATCGAGGCAGCACAGGCAATCCCTGAGATTAAGAAACAGATTCATATTCCCATGGTTGCTGATATCCATTTTGATTATCGTTTGGCGCTTGCGGCAATTGAAAATGGAGTTGATAAGATTCGTATCAATCCGGGTAACATCGGTTCGGAAGATCGCGTACGTGCCGTTGTTATGGCTGCGAAAGAAAGGAATATCCCCATTCGCGTTGGCGTCAATTCTGGATCTCTTGAGAAGGAACTGGTAGAAAAATACAAGGGCGTAACAGCAGAGGGACTTGTAGAATCTGCACTTGATAAGGTGCATATGATTGAGAATATGGGTTATGACAATCTGGTAATCTCGATTAAGTCTTCTGATGTTCTTATGTGTGTGAAAGCACATGAACTCATTGCAAGCCAGACGGATCATCCTCTGCATGTTGGTATTACGGAAGCTGGTACCATTACTGCCGGCAATATCAAATCCGCTATTGGGTTAGGCCTGATCCTGTCTCAGGGCATCGGTGATACCATCCGTGTATCCCTGACTGGAGATCCGGTCGAGGAGGTAAAATCTGCAAAACTAATTCTGAAGACACTAGGTCTTCGTAAAGATGGAGTAGAGATTGTATCCTGCCCGACCTGCGGCAGAACCAGAATCGATCTGATCGGTCTTGCAAATCAGGTTGAAAACATGGTGCAGGATATTAAAGCACCCATTAAAGTCGCTGTTATGGGCTGTGTTGTAAATGGCCCTGGTGAGGCGAAGGAAGCAGATGTCGGAGTAGCAGGAGGCATTGGCGAGGGCCTTATTATACGTAAGGGCGAGGTTGTTCGTAAGGTTCCGGAAGCGGATCTCCTTTCGGAACTTCGTAAAGAAATCTATTCCGTGATGGAAGAGTATGGTTATACAGAATAAGTTATTTTAGGGGGACATTTTGGCACACGAATTATTGAGTGTATTCTCTGATTTGAATATGAATGATGTGGACAGGCAGCTGCAGGATGCAGAAGTTTCACGCATTATTACGAATCGTAATCATACCAAGATCCGTATCTATATGGACCTTAATACACTTGTGCCCGCAGAGAGAATTCGTCATCTTGAGAAGATGATCAAGGACGAATATTTCCCTGAAATGGATGTTCGTATTATTGAGAAGTTCCATCTGTCAGAACAGTATACGCCGGAGAAGGTCTATGAGAACTATCGGGACTCTATCTTACAGGAAATCTATGCCAATAACCGCATCATGTATCAGATACTTAAGGGATGCGATCTGCATTTCGAAGAGAATCGTCTTACGATCGTATTAGTAGATGATGGAATGGCGCATGTCATGGAGCAGGATGTCGTGGATTTCTACCATGGGGTCTTCTGTGATCGCTGTGGATTCAGCCTGATTGTTAACGTTGCCTATAAGGAGGGCAGTCATGACAACCTCTTCCGTCAGAAGAAGGAAGAGGCGATTAAGAATCGTTTGCATGATATCTCAGTCCAGGTCCATGATGCGGAAGAAGCCGGGATGAATGCAGAGGGCGATGAGTCTGCATCGAACGACTTCGTCAAAGAAAAATCGAATCCATCAAAGGATGAGAAGTCCTTTGATAAAAAGGATGCATCCAGGAAAGAAAAATCGAACCCTTATGAAAAGGGCGGCCAGGATAAGGAGAACAGCTTCCGTAAGGCAGCAATGCACAGAGGTGGCGGTGGCTTTGGTAACCGTGTCGTTCGTTCTAACAATCCGGATGTCATCTACGGAAGAGAGATTGAGGACGAATCTATTCCACTTGAGACGGTTCGCAGCGAGATGGAACCTGTTTGCTGTGTTGGACAGATTATGACCTGTGATTCGAAGCAGATCAGAAATGAAAAGCATGTTATCACTTTCTGCATTACTGATTTTACAGATTCCATTCATGTCAAAATCTTCGTGCCCGATGAATATGTGGAGGACATGGAGAAGGCACTTGCTCCTGGCAAATTCGTTAAGGTTCAGGGAACTACCAACCTAGACACCTTCATGCATGAACTCGTTATCTCGAGTGTTCGCGGAATCATGAAGAGCAGTGACTGGAGAACGCCCAGAAGCGATAACGCTGTATTTAAGCGTGTAGAACTGCATTGTCATACCAAGATGTCTGATATGGATGGTGTTTCGGATGTAGCAGATATTATTAAGCAGGCAGGAAAGTATGGACATCGTGCCATTGCCATCACGGATCATGGTAATGTTCAGGCCTTCCCTAATGCTGCACATGCCGCTGCCGATGCCGGAATCCAGGTGATCTATGGTATGGAAGCATATCTCGTAGATGATACCCGTAAGATAGTTACAGATTCGAACGGTCAGACTTTCGATGATCCTTTCGTAGTATTCGATATTGAAACCACAGGCTTCAGCCCTAAGAATAATAAGATCATTGAAATTGGTGCGGTACGATTCGAGGATGGTAAGATTACGGATCGTTTCTCTGAATTTGTAAATCCTGAGACACCGATTCCTTACCATATTACCGAGCTGACATCCATTACCGATGCCGATGTCATGCAAAGCGACACCATAGATCAGGTTCTGCCAAGATTCCTTGAGTTCTCGAAAGGGGCTGTATTTGTAGCTCATAATGCGAATTTTGATATGAGCTTTATTCGTCATAATGCGGAAGAACTTGGACTGGAAAGACCCGGCACCTATATGGATACCATTCAGATGGCTCGTATCTCCCTGCCTAGTCTGTCCCGTTTTAACCTTGATGCGGTAGGTAAAGCTCTGAATGTTGTAAATAAGCATCATCATAGAGCAGTAGATGATGCAGAAGCGACGGCCCAGATTTTCGAAAAGCTCATGCAGGACTTCAAGAATCGTGGAATGTATGAACTGGATCGTATTAACAATGAATGTAAGCTCTCGATTGAGGCAATCCGTAACTTACGTCCTTTTCATTGCATTATCCTGGCGAAGAATGACCTAGGAAGAATCAATCTCTATCGTCTGGTTACCATGTCGAACCTTACTTACTTCAAGCGTAAGGCATTGATTCCTAAGAGTCAGATCATCAAGCACAGAGAAGGATTGATCTTAGGCTCTGCTTGTTCTGAGGGTGAACTCTATCCTGAGATTCTCGAAGGCAGACCGCAGGAAGAAATCGAGGCAGTTGCCTCCTTCTATGATTATCTGGAGATTCAACCGGTTGGTAATAACGCTTATCTCCTTCGTAAGAAGGCAGAACTCGTAAAGTCTCCGGATGATCTTCGCGAGATCAATCGAAAGATTGTAGAACTCGGAAAGAAGATGAATAAGCCGGTATGTGCTACCTGTGACGTTCACTTCCTGAATCCGGAAGATGAGATTTATCGTCGTATTATCCAGTATGGAAAATTCGATGATGCAGATCATCAGCCTCCGCTTTACTTACATACAACAGATGAGATGCTTGATGAGTTCTCTTATCTTGGACCTCAGGATTGTCAGGCGGTTGTAATTGATAATCCGAATAAGATTGCTGATATGTGCGAGCCAATTGAACCGGTCCGTCCGGATAAGTGTCCTCCGGTCATCGAGAATTCTGATTCCATGCTTCGTAAGATCTGTAATGACAAAGCACATGCCATGTATGGTGAGGTTTTACCTGAAATCGTTCAGGCGAGACTTGACCGAGAACTGAACTCGATTATCAGCAACGGCTATGCCGTTATGTATATCATCGCGCAGAAACTGGTATGGAAGTCTGTTGAGGATGGCTATCTGGTTGGTTCCCGTGGCTCCGTTGGATCGTCTTTCGTTGCCACCATGGCAGGTATTACGGAGGTCAATCCTCTAAGTGCACATTATCTCTGCCCTCACTGTCATTATGTGGATTTCGATTCCGATGAAGTAAAGGAATACGCTGGTCGATCCGGTTGTGATATGCCAGATAAGAAGTGCCCTAAATGTGGTCATTATCTATCCAAAGAAGGATTTGATATTCCTTTCGAAACCTTCCTGGGATTCAAGGGCAACAAGGAGCCGGATATCGATCTGAACTTCTCGAATGAATATCAGTCTAAGGCACATCGTTATACAGAAGTCATTTTTGGTGAAGGCCAGACCTTCAAGGCTGGAACCATCGGAACACTGGCGGATAAGACGGCCTATGGATATATCAAGAATTACTTCAAGGATAAGGGTATCGATAAACGTAACTGTGAAGTAGACCGTATCGTACCTGGCTGCGTTGGAGTACGTAGAACGACAGGACAGCACCCTGGTGGTATCGTTGTTCTTCCGGTTGGGGAGGAGATTAATACCTTTACTCCCGTACAGCATCCTGCAGATGATATTACGAGTGACGTAATTACGACGCATTTCGATTATCATAAGATTGAGCAGAATCTACTGAAACTGGATATCTTAGGGCATCTGGATCCCACCGTTATTCGAATGCTTGAAGATCTAACCGGTCTTCATGCTACCGATATTCCACTCGATGATCGTACCGTAATGACGATTTTCCAGAATGTTGATGCGCTTGAACTGAAAGAACCTTTGTTTAATGACCTTAAGATGGGAACTCTGGGAATACCGGAATTTGGTACAGACTTCGCTATGCAGATGTTAATAGATGCAAAGCCGACGGAATTTTCGGATCTGATTCGAATATCTGGTCTGTCACATGGTACAGACGTATGGCTTGGTAATGCAAAGGACCTGATTCTGTCGGGTCAGGCTACTATTTCCACGGCCATCTGTTGTCGAGATGATATCATGGTATATCTCATCATTAAGGGCCTTGATTCGGAAGAGAGCTTTACGATTATGGAACGAGTCCGTAAGGGTGTCGTTGCTAAAGGAAAATGTAAGGAATGGCCCCAGTACGTAGAAGATATGAAGAAACATGGCGTTCCAGACTGGTATATCGAGTCTTGTAAGAAGATTAAGTACATGTTTCCGAAAGCACATGCTGCCGCTTATGTTATGATGGCTTGGCGTGTTGCTTACTGTAAGGTTTATTATCCTCTTGCTTACTATGCAGCCTACTTTACCGTTCGTACAACAGCTTTCGATTATGAAACAATGTGCCAGGGTAAGGACGCTCTCCGTGCCAGATTGCAGGATATCTATAATAAGATCGATGCGGAAAAGAAGAAGGATAAGAGCATTCCCTGGGCTTCGAACAAGGAAAAAGAAATGTTCTCTGATGGTAGAAGCGTCGACGAGATGTATTGCAGGGGCTATGATTTTCTGAAGATTGATCTCTATAAGTCAGACGCAAGACATTTCCAGATTGTCGATGGCAAATTACTGCCACCTTTTAACTCCATCGAGGGCATGGGGGATACCGCTGCCGAATCTCTTCAGATTGCAGCTGCACAGCGCCCCTTCCTGTCGAAGACAGACCTTAGGGAGCGTGGAAAAGTTCCCAAAACGGTTGTTGAAACGATGGAGAGACTTGGAATCATCAAGGGACTTCCGGAAGATAATCAGTTGTCCTTCTTTGATATGATGTAAATCGTGAATTCATTCATGGAATGAAGTAAACTAGGATTATATAATAGGAAAAAGAATAAAAGAAAAAAGATTAGGGAGTATTTTCATGAGAGATCTGCTTGAGATACGAAAGGACATAGATGCAGTTGATCATCAGATAGTTGACCTCTATCTAAGGAGATTAGAACTCGCCGGACAGGTAGCTCAGTCGAAGATTGAGACTGGAAAACATGTGTATGATGCAGTAAGAGAGGCTGAGAAACTTGATGCTCTTGGCCGTCTTGCCCCGGATTCGTTTTCCGAGAAGGGAATCCGGGAACTCTTCACACAGGTAATGTCAGGGAGTCGTAAGAAGCAGTATGCGATTCTGGCTGAACATGGAAGAGTAGCGAATGTTGGCTATAGCAAGGTGGATGCTTTTGATTTCCAGAATGCCGGTATTATCTACCAAGGGGTAGAGGGTGCCTATGCAGAAGTTGCATTAGAAACCTTCTTTGGTAAGAATCATGATATTCGCTCCGTAAAATCCTGGAGAGATGCATTTCTGGAATTGAAAGAAGGAAGAGCTGATTATGCAGTTCTTCCAATTGAGAATTCAACCGCAGGAGCTGTTGCTGAGAACTATGATCTCATGTCAGAGTATTCTGATTCTGCGTCTATCATAGGAGAGCAGATTATTCCCATTAATCATTGCTTATTGGGACTTCCTGAGGCGAAACTTACAGATATTAAGACGGTTTATTCACATCCGCAGGCCCTGATGCAGTGTTCGGATTATCTCCGGAACCAGCATCCGGACATTGAGAGCAGGGCGGTTCAGAATACAGCTTTTTCAGCACGTAAGGTGAAGGAAGATGGGGATATTTCACAGGCATCCATTGCAGGTGAGATCAATGCAAAGCTTTATGGATTAAAGGTATTAGATTCCTGCATCCAGGACGAGGCGGTGAATGAAACCCGCTTCTTGATTCTCTCCAGAAAGCATCAGTATCTGGAAAGTGCAAAAACATTGTCTCTTTCCTTTACGCTGGGAAATGATATGGGATCGCTCTATCATATTCTTTCGAATTTTGCATATAACGGCTTGAATCTGACACGCATTGAATCCCGTCCTCTTCAGGGAAGACCATGGGAGTATCGTTTCTTCGTGGATTGTGAGGGCAATCTGTCAGACAGTGCAGTGGAGAACTGCTTACTTGGTTTGGTGGAAGAGACCGTTTCTCTTCAAGTGTTAGGGAATTATTAAATCATTCTGCGCAGGGGGTAGGTATGAAATTATTCTCGTCTATTTACATCGGATCCTTTGGGGTTACGATGAAACTATTTCAGATTTCCAAGAGGAAAAATCCTAAGGAATTAGACTGCCTTAAGGTGCCCATGCCGATCGTACAGGAGATTTCCCGTACGGGAAGGATTTCAATGGATACCGCGGATAAGATCATCTCGGTATTATCGGATATGAAATCCGTGATCACGGGGTATAAAGTCGATGATTACTGTCTCTTTGCAGGTGTAACTCTTACCTATGCCCAGAATCATCTCTTCCTCCTGGAACAGATCCGTCTTCGGACCGGTTTATCTGTTCAGATCTTCAGTAATTCTGAACAGCGCTTTCTGGAATATGAAGCTGTGGCCCAGATGGATTCCTTTGAGTCTCTTCTGAAGGATGACTGTGTTATGGTCGATTTCGGTGGTTCCTCTATCCAGATGACCCTCTTCCATGAAGGTGCAATTCGTACGACCCAGCATCTGTCCCTTGGTACCTTCACCCTTCGTGAGACAGGCCGCCGCCTCATGAATCTTCCGGATCACAGAGAGCAGTTAAGAGATATGATCGATAAGGAGATTGATAGTTTCCAGAAGATGTATCTCATGGATATGAAGGTGAAGAACCTCATCTTTGTCGGCGATCAGAACCTTGAACCTTTTTCGCATCTTATTAGCGACAAGGGAGATCTGTCTGTGGATGCCCTTAATTTCCAGAAGGAGATCGAGAAGGCGCTGAAAAGGGAGAATCGTAGAGATATCGCCCTTAATACCTATGGCAATGACTTCGCAGATCCTGTCTTTCTGGTACATAAGGAATTGCTACGCCTCATTCCTGCAGAGCATATTGTTGTTCCCAAGGGAACCATTAATGATGGCATGGCTCTTGATTACTGCTATAAGAAGGGCTACATGAAGTCCTCCCATGATTTCCACGAGGATATTCTGTCAGCTTCCTGGGCAATTGCAGACCGTTATTCCTGCTACCGTCCCCATCTGGAGGCTCTGCATGTTCTGTCCTTAAGCCTCTTCGATACCATGAAGAAGTATCATGGTCTGGGACAGAGGGAACGCGTTCTGATGGAGGTATGTGCGATTCTTCATGACTGCGGAAAATACATCAGTATCTTCGAATCTGCACAATGCTCACATCGCATCATTCTCTCTTCGGAAATATTAGGGCTTACCCATAAGGAGAGGGAGATTATCGCAGCGGTGGCGAAATATAACCGTCTGGACCTGCCGGACTATGAAGAGCTATCGAATGAGTTCTCCGAGGAACAGTACTGGACCATGGTCAAGCTTCTTGCCATGCTGAAAGTTGCGAATGCCCTCGATCGTAGTCATAAGCAGAAGATGAAGAAGGTTTCGATGCGGATTGTTGAAAAGCAGCTCATTCTGGGTGTGGAATCGGATGACTCCATGGCTCTCGAAAAAGGTATGTTCCAGAATAAAGCAGATTTCTTTGAACAGGTTTTTGCTATTCGTCCTGTCATCAGAGAAAAGATGTAAGGGGAGGGGATGGCAATGTCGAAATTCAAGCTGAAGATAAGAAATAAAACGGAAGATAAGAATATTGAAGAGAAGCAGATTGATTTTAAGAAGTGCGAATTTTATGAGAATCGTGAGCTGTCCTGGCTAAAATTTAATACGCGAATCTTAAATGAGGCAAAAGATCGTTCTCTGCCACTGATGGAACGTCTTACATTTCTGTCAATTACTTCATCGAATCTCGATGAATTCTATATGGTTCGTGTTGCATCTTTAAAAGATATGGTGCATGCGGATTATAAGAAGGCAGATCTTTCCGGACTGACGCCGGCAGAACAGTTACAGAAAATTAATGATGTTACCAAAAAATTCGTAAATGATCAGTATAATTGCCTGAACCGTTCCCTGCTTCCGGCACTGAAGGAAGAGAAGATCCAGATCATATCGGACTATCAGCTCCTGAATGAGGAACAGAAATCTTTTGCGGAACGCTATTATGAGAAAAATGTCTATCCGACACTGACACCCATGGCTGTGGATGCGTCGAGACCTTTCCCTCTTATTCGGAATAAGTCATTGAATATCGCGGCTCTGATCCAGCTTAAGAATGGCATTGGAATCGCATCTCCAGACAAGCTGAAAGAGGAAGAGAGGAAGGAGAAGAAGGCGAAACTTGAATTTGCTACCGTACAGGTGCCTTCGGGTCTTCCTCGCCTGATACAGCTTCCGTCTTCAGATGGTGAAACCGTCTATCTTCTGCTCGAGAGTCTGATCCGGGAGAATATCAGTGAGCTCTTCCTGAATTATGATGTGGTCTGTGCTTTTCCTTACCGTATCATGCGTAATGCGGATTTCTCCATCGATGAAGATGATGCGGTTGATCTCTTACAGGAGATTCAGAAGCAGCTGAAGAAGAGACAATGGGGAGAAGTGATTCGTCTTGAAATTGAATCGGGTATGAATCCCAAGCTTCTTCATATATTAGAGGAGAGACTCGATATACAGGAAGAAGATGTATTCCATATCTCTGGACCTGTAGATCTTACCTTCTTATCTAAGATTCCTCACCAGGAAGGGAGAGAGGATCTCTATTTTCCGGATTTTGAGCCTAAGAGGAATCCGAGAATTCTTCCGGGTGCGAATCTTTTTGACGAGATTCGTAAGGGGGATATCTTCCTTAAGCATCCCTATGAATCCTTTACTCCCGTTGTTGATCTGATTCGACAGGCCGCTGTTGACCCGGATGTACTTGCGATTAAGCAGACCCTCTATCGCGTCAGTGGTAATTCCCCCATTATTGCAGCACTCGCAAAGGCTGCTGAGAATGGAAAGCAGGTTACAGTTCTGGTAGAGCTCAAGGCCAGATTTGATGAAGAGCATAATATTGTCTGGGCGAAGATGCTGGAGCAGGCAGGATGCCATGTCATCTATGGTGTGGTTGGACTGAAAACCCATTGTAAGATTGCTCTCATTGTTCGCAGGGAAGAGGATGGTATACGACGTTATGTTCATCTTGGCACTGGCAATTACAATGACAGTACTGCCAAACATTATACGGACTGTGGACTTCTGACCTGTAAGGAGTCCTATGGTGAGGATGCAACCGCTGTTTTCAATATGTTGTCCGGATATTCGGAGCCACGTCACTGGAACAGACTGATTGTCGCTCCGATATGGATGCGAAGCCGTTTCCTTATGATGATTGATCGTGAGAAAAAGAATGCAGAAAGTGGAATTCCAGCCAAGATTGTATGCAAGATGAACTCTCTTTGCGATCAGGAGATTATTGAACATCTCTATCGCGCATCGGCTGCAGGTGTTGAAATCTATCTTGTGATTCGGGGAATCTGCTGTCTACGTACCGGACTTCCTGGTGTGAGCGAGAATATCCATGTTAGTTCTATTGTAGGAAGATATCTGGAGCACAGCCGTATCTTCTACTTCCTGAATGGTGGAGAAGAAGAGATCTACATGGGCTCTGCTGACTGGATGCCTCGTAATCTGGATCGAAGAGTCGAGATCGTATTCCCTGTGGAAGATGAGAATATCAAAGGTATGATCAAGCATTATCTGGATATACAGCTTAGAGATAATCTGAAAGCATACTATATGGATGCAGATGGACAGTATGTACGCCCGGATCGAAGAGGAAAGGAAAGTATCGGTTCCCAGCTTACCTTTATGAAGGAAGCGGAAGAAGCGGAGAAAACCGGAACAGAGAGGAAGGAAGAGAGACTTTTCGTTCCTGTATTTGCTGGTGATAATAATGACGAAGAATGAAAACAGACCCGAGATTCTATTTATGGATCCGGATGGAACCTTGTTGAGATATCCATCGCTATTTTATGAGTTAAAGCCCTACATTTATCCTGTAAAATTATTCGAGAAACAAGATATAGTATTTCTCCTTGCTTATCTTAACAGCAGATGATATTATGAAGTCTGATATAAAGGGACAGTATCCAAACACTTCACAATTCTATATTGCACCAAGGAGGGGAAAAGTAGCGATGGACATCATGTATTTTCGCGTGGCTGCGGCTCAAAACTACTTCGACTCTGATGTTTCCGGCGACGGCTTCCGTGGCGGAAATCGTTATCTGAGGAAACCTTCCGTAGAGTTCGAGAAGCTATTCAGATCAGCCTGTGATGAATTAAAACATGAATCAGGCAACGCACACCAACAGGATGCTTTGATGGGGCTTGCCCGTCTGTTTTAAGCGATCCAGGGCCGTTCTGTGGGTCCCTCCACAGGACGGCTTCGATTTTTTCGGAAATAGTGTTGACGTGGTGCTCTTCATTTGGTATAGTACCAATGTTGTTAAAAGAAAGCAGAGTATCCACTCTCACCTAAGCGTTCGAAGCGACTTATGGTTCACAAGCATTCTTCTGTTGTAAGACATAAGGATTTTGCATGTTCAGTGGATAGCCTGCCTATCCACTTTTTTGTGCGTCTATCGCACAATGTTCTAACTATGGAGGTATCGACCATTAGCGAGTTGATGATTAATGAACAGATCAGAGACAGAGAAGTTCGTCTGATCGGCTCCCACGGTGAACAGCTGGGAATTATGTCTGCACGCGATGCTCTTCAGAAGGCAAAGGAAGAGGAACTTGATCTGGTGAAGGTTTCACCGAATGCAAAGCCTCCCGTTTGCAAGATCATCGATTACGGTAAGTATCGCTATGAACTTGCTCGTAAGGAAAAAGAGAATAAGAAGAAGCAGAAGGTAGTAGAGATCAAAGAAATTCGTATGTCACCGAATATTGATTCGAATGATCTTACCACTAAGATGAATGCAGCCCGCAAGTTCCTTGAAAAGGGCAATAAGGTTAAGGTCACGCTTCGCTTCAGAGGTCGTGAGATGGCTCATGTGAATACATCCAGCCACATGCTTACCGATTTTGCTGAAGGACTTCAGGACATCGCAGTCATGGAAAAGAATCCAAAGATGGAAGGCAGAAGCATCAGCATGGTCCTGTCGCAGAAGAAGAATTAAGGAGGAAAACAATGCCTAAGATCAAGACAAAGAGAGCAGCTGCAAAGCGCTTCAAGATGACCGGTAACGGAGAACTTAAGAGAAGCAAGGCTTTCAAGAGCCACATCCTGACGAAGAAGACTACCAAGCGTAAGAGAAATCTTCGCAAGGCTGCTATGACGGATGAGACCAATCTTAAGAACATGAAGAAGATCTTACCGTATCTTTAATCCGAAGGAGGTATTTATACAATGGCAAGAATTAAGGGCGGCATGAACGCCAAGAAAAAACATAATCGCGTACTGAAGATGGCAAAAGGCTACCGTGGAGCACGTTCTAAGCAGTATCGTGTTGCTAAGCAGTCCGTTATGAGAGCACTTACCTCTTCCTATGCCGGTCGTAAGGAGAGAAAGAGACAGTTCAGAACTCTCTGGATCGCTCGTATCAATGCTGCAGCCAGACTTAATGGTCTTTCCTACTCCAAGCTTATGCATGGTCTTAAGCTTGCAGGCGTTGAAATGAACCGTAAGATGCTTGCAGATCTTGCTGTAAGCGATTCTGCTGCTTTTGCAAAGCTTTGTGACCTTGCAAAGTCTAAGGTTGCATAATAATATAATTGGGAGGAGGAGAAATCCTTCTCCCTTTTTTAACGTTTGTAATCTTTGAAAGGAGTTACCCATGGCAATTCTTGTTACCGGTGGTGCCGGATTTATTGGAAGCCATACCGTAGTTGAACTGTTAAATGCAGGTCATGAGGTAGTAGTACTTGATAATCTCTGCAATTCCAATCCTAAGTCCCTGGAGCGCGTGAAGGAGATAACTGGCAAGGAAGTAAAATTCTATGAGGGTGATATCTTAGATCGTGATATCCTTCAGAAGATCTTCCGTGAGAATGATATCGAGAGCACCATTCATTTCGCAGGCCTTAAGGCTGTTGGAGAATCTGTTCATAAGCCGATTGAATACTATGAGAACAATATTGCCGGTACTGTAACACTTGTCGATGAGATGAGAAAAGCTGGCATTAAGAATATTATTTTCTCTTCTTCTGCAACTGTTTATGGTGATCCCGCTGAGATTCCTATCACTGAGAACTGCCCTAAGGGCGTATGCACCAATCCTTACGGATGGACCAAGTGGATGATCGAGCAGATTCTTACAGACCTTCAGAAGGCTGATCCTGAATGGAATGTTGTTCTGCTTCGTTACTTCAATCCGATCGGTGCACATCCTACCGGAAAGATGGGAGAGAATCCTAACGGTATTCCAAACAATCTGATGCCCTATATTACTCAGGTTGCAATCGGTAAACTTGAGAAGCTTTCTATCTTCGGTAATGATTACGATACTCCGGATGGAACCTGTGTCCGCGATTACATCCATGTAATGGATCTTGCCAGCGGTCATGTTGCAGCACTCAAGAAGCTTGCGCCGGGTAGTGGACTCTCTATCTATAATCTTGGCACCGGAATTGGGTATTCTGTATTGGATATCGTTCATAATTTCGAGAAGGCGAATGATATGAAGCTGAATTATGTTATGGCTCCAAGAAGAGCAGGAGATGTTCCTCAGTGCTATTCTGATGCGAGCAAGGCAGAGCGTGAACTTGGATGGAAGGCTAAGTACGGCATCTTTGAAATGTGCCGTGACTCCTGGAATTGGCAGAAGTCTAATCCGAATGGATATGAAGATTAAATAATTTGATGGATATTTCTTTTGGATCCATTGTAGTTTGAAAGAGATTCCGAAATTTCTTACCCGCAGAGAGATTGGCTTAAAATCAACCTTTTCTGCGGGTTTTAGATATAAAAAATATATTTTTCCGAAATTTATGAAAAAAGTACTTGCCAAGAGCTTGTTACTCGTGTATATTATTCATTGTTGACGCGGAAACAAAGAACACCGCCAAACAAACACGGTTCGTTGGTCAAGTGGCTAAGACGTCGCCCTCTCACGGCGAAAACAGGGGTTCGACTCCCCTACGAACTACGCTTAACAGCCCAACCCTGGAAAGTACCGGTTATTAACCGGTACTTTTCTTTTACAGAAAAAGGATGGTATATGAGAGCAGCAGATATTGAAAAGAAAACAGAAGAATTCCTGCTTCCGATCTTGGAACGTATGGGATTCGAACTTGTTGATGTAGAATATGTAAAAGAAGCTGGAGAGTATTTCCTGCGAGCCTACATCGATAAGGAAGGTGGTATCAACATTAATGACTGTGTTGATGTCTCCAGAGAGATGAATGAGATTCTTGACCGGGAGGATTACATTGCAGATGCATATACATTTGAAGTGAGTTCCCCGGGGCTTACCCGTCCCTTGAAGAAGGATAGGGACTATGATCGAAATATAGGACGTCCCATCGAAGCAAAGACCTATGCCCCTGTTGAGGGACGCAAGGATTTTGCTGGTATTCTAAAGGAATACACCAAGGATACCGTAACGATTGAGGAAGATAATCAGGTTGTCACGCTGAATCGGAAAGATTTATCTATGATCCGACAGGCGTTTGTAGATTAATGGAGGAATACCAAAATGGCAAACAGTTCTCTTATGGAAGCTCTGGATAGTCTCGCAAAGGAGAAAAATATTCCGAAGGAACTTATTCTGAAGGAAATCCAGAATGCACTCGAAGTAGCATGCAAGCAGAGTTACAAGAACACTGAGAACATCTCTGTTCTCATGAATTTTGAAACTGGCGAATATCATGTCATCGTAGCCAAGACTGTTGTTGAAGATGTAGAGAATGATGAGACTGAGATTTCCCTCTACGAAGCACAGAATATGGATGGTTCCTATAAGCTTGGTGATACCGTGAATATCGAGCTTAATTCTCAGGAATTTGGTCGTATTGCTGCATCTGCTGCAAGAAATGTTCTGATGCAGGGTATTCGTGAAGAAGAGCATAAGATCCTGAAGGATGAATATTCCGGATATACTCATAGAATTATCACTGGTATTGTTCAGCGTAAGATGGGTAAGTCTTATAGCATTGATCTGGGAAAGTCTGAGGCAATCCTTACCGAGCGTGAGCAGATTCCGGGCGAGTCCTATCATACCGGCGATCGTTACAAGTTCTTTGTTCTCGAAGTAAAGGAGAACAAGCATAACCTGAAGATCTATGTTAGTCGTACTCATCCGGATCTGGTTCGTTGCCTCTTCGAAGAAGAAGTATCTGAAATCAGAGACGGTATCGTAGAGATCAAGAATATCGCTCGTGAGCCTGGCAACCGTACCAAGATGGCTGTATGGTCTTACGACGAGAATGTAGATCCTGTAGGCGCATGTGTTGGTATGAATGGTACCCGTGTTAATGCAGTTGTATCTGAAATTCATGATGAGAAGATCGATATCATCAACTGGGATGAGAATCCTGCAAGACTAATCGAGAATGCTCTTAGCCCTGCTAAGGTTATCTCTGTTATTGCTGATTCTGATGAACGTACTGCTAAGGTTGTAGTTCCTGATTATCAGCTCTCCCTTGCAATCGGACGTGAAGGACAGAATGCCCGTCTGGCTGCAAAACTTACTGGTTATAAGATTGATATCAAGAGCGAGACACAGGCTCGTGAGTCCGGTGATTTCTTCGACTACGATGAGTTCGGTGAGGAAGAATATTACGATGAGGAAGGATACGAGGAGAACGGTGACGAGACAGGCAGCGAAGAATAATATTCCGATGCGTCGTTGTATAGGTTGCATGAACAGCTTCCCTAAAAATGAGCTGATTCGTGTAATTCGTACTCCGGATGGCAATGTTGAACTGGATCTGACCGGCAGGAAGAATGGCAGAGGAGCATACCTCTGTAAGAATATTGCCTGCCTCGAGAAAGCGATGAAGAACCGTGGACTCGAGCGTTCCTTTGGAATGAAGGTTGATCCTTTGGTGTTCGAATCTCTGAAAGAAGAATTAATCAATGACAAATAAGCTTCTCTCTATGTTGGGAATCTGCGAGAAGGCAAGAAAACTTGCCAGTGGCAATTTCCAGGTTGAGAGTGCGGTGAAGGAAGGCAGGGCATATCTGGTCCTGCTCTCCGAAGATAATTCCGCGCGTGCGAAGAAATCCTATTCGGATATGTGTGCGTTCTACAATACCGAATTATATATATATGGTACTAGTGATGAAATCAGCAGTGCGATTGGTAAGGAGGGCCGTAAAGCGGTCTGTGTTACTGATGAGGGTCTTGCTTCTAAGATCAGAGAACTACTGAAGAACGATATAGAAACGATGGAGGCACCGGATGGCAAAAACGAGAATATATGATGTTGCTAAGGAACTGAATGTTGAAAGCGCAGTCATTCTGAAATATCTGAAAGAGGGTCTGAAGATTGAAGTTAAGACCTCTTCCAGCTCCATCGATGATGATGTAAAGAGCAAGGTAAGTGCACATTTTGCTTCTGCTAATGCAAAAACTGCTCCTGCTAAAGCATCGGTAGGAAAGTCTGATGCTACACCGAAGAAGGATGCGGATGCGAAAACGGCTGCTCCTGCTTCTCACGATCAGAAGAAAGCTGATCATGCAAAAGCAACGGAACATAAGAAAAAGTCCACGATTACAGCCGTTTTCAATCCCCGTTATGCCGGAGAACATGGAAACAATAATCGTAGACGTCCCGGCCAGGGAGGTCAGGGTCAGAATGGTCAGAAGCGTCCGAACCAGAACTCTTCTTATGCAGGTAGAGATAATCGTAATAACAATGCCAATCAGGTACATCATCTGATTAAGCCTAGAACAGGTTCCGGTCCTATTCGTGCGGATGGTACCAGAGAGGGTGAGCCTACTCTTGCAGAGCAGCGTGCACTCGCACAGGAAGAAGCTAAGAGAAGAGCAGCTGAAGAGGCTAAGTTAGCAGCATCAAAGCCGAAGACAGAACTTGCTGAGACGAAGCCTGCTGTAGAACCTGCTACTGAGCAGGAAAAGCCGAAGCCTATCAGACGCCCTAATATCTATGACAATAAGCCTCAGGGCGAGCATAATTCGAATAATGGTAATCGATCTGACCGTAATAATGGACCTCGCAATGATCGTAATAATTCTCGCAATGGTGGTAATGGGAATAACGGTCGTAACGATCGCAATGATCGAAATGGCCGTCCCAATAATAACCGTAATGGTCGCCTCATGGATAACGAACCAGTACCTGCTGAGAATGCAAAGAACAGCAATAACCGCAAGGCAAATAATTCACATCGTAAGAATGATCGTAAGGATCGTAATTATGAGAAGAATCAGGAGAATTTCAATAATCTTGAGAAGAATGGCGGTAAGAAGCCGCATAAGCCCCAGCCTCAGAAGGTGGAAGAAGAGATCAAGTCCATCAAGGTTCCTGATCATCTTACCCTCCGCGAACTTGCTGAGCGTATGAAGTTGAATCCTTCTGTTCTGATCAAGAAGCTCTTCATGAAGGGCGTTATGATGACTCTGAATTCTGATATTGATTATGAGAAGGCTGAAGAGATTGCGCTAGAGTTCGATATCCTTTGCGAACATGAAGAGGTTGTTGATGTCATCGAAGAGATGCTTAAGGAGGATGAGGATGATCCTAAGAAGCTGGTACCCAGACCTCCTGTAGTCTGCGTCATGGGTCACGTTGACCATGGTAAGACTTCCCTTCTGGATGCAATCCGTGATTCTAAGGTTACGGATCGAGAAGCCGGTGGTATTACCCAGAAGATTGGTGCTTACTCTGTTGATGTTAACGGACAGAAGATTACCTTCTTAGATACTCCCGGACATGAAGCCTTCACTGCAATGCGTATGCGTGGTGCTAAGTCCACCGATATCGCAGTCCTTGTTGTTGCTGCAGATGATGGTGTAATGCCTCAGACGGTTGAAGCGATCAACCATGCTAAGGCTGCAGGTGTTGAGATTATCGTTGCTGTAAATAAGATCGATAAGCCCAATGCCAACATCGACCGTGTTAAGCAGGAACTTTCTGAGTATGATCTGATCCCTGAAGATTGGGGTGGAAGCACTGTATTCGCACCTGTATCCGCCAAGACCCATGAAGGTATTGATAACCTTCTGGATATGATCCTTCTGACTGCAGAAGTTATGGAACTTAAGGCTGATCCTAAGCGTGAGGCTAGAGGTCTTGTAATCGAAGCACAGCTCGATAAGGGCCGTGGCCCTGTTGCAACCGTTCTTGTACAGAAGGGTACCCTTCATGTAGGCGATGCAATTTCCGCTGGCTCTTCCTTCGGTAAGATTCGTGCAATGACTGACGAACATGGTAATCGTGTTAAGGCAGCAGGCCCCTCTGTTCCTGTTGAGGTTCAGGGTCTCTCTGATGTTCCTAACGCAGGTGAAGTATTCGTTGCACATAAGAATGAGAAGGATGCTCGTGCATTCGCTCAGGAATTTGTCAATGTTGAGAAGAAGAAGCTCGTTGATGAGTCTCGTTCCAGAATGTCCCTGGATAACCTCTTCAACCAGGTTCAGGCTGGCAATATCAAGGAACTTGATATCATCGTTAAGGCTGATGTACAGGGTTCTGTAGAGGCTGTTAAGCAGTCTCTCGAGAAGCTGTCTAATGACGAAGTTGTTGTTAAGTGCATCCATGGTGGTGTTGGTGCCATCACTGAGTCTGATGTTGTTCTTGCATCTGCTTCAAATGCAATTATTATCGGTTTCAATGTTAGACCGGATGCTGTTGCTAAGGATATTGCTGAAAGAGAAAATGTTGATATCCATCTCTACTCTGTTATCTACAATGCGATTGAGGATGTTGAACATGCTATGAAGGGCATGCTTGAGCCAATCTACGAAGAGAAGGTTCTTGGTCATGGCGAAGTACGTATGACCTTCAAGTCTTCCGGTGTAGGTATTATCGCAGGTTCTATCGTAAATGATGGTGTATTCCAGCGTGGTGCCAAGATTCGTCTGACCAGAGAAGGAAAGCAGCTCTATGATGGAGCACTGGCATCTCTGAAGAGATTCAAGGATGATGCGAAGGAAGTTCGCGAAGGATACGAGTGTGGCGTTGTTCTCGACAACTTCACGGATATCAAAGAAGGCGATCAGCTTGAGTGCTATACCATGGTTGAGGTTCCTAGAACCTAATCCTTCCCTGGAGGTTTTCATTGAGAAAAAATAGTATTAAAAACATTAGAATTAATGAAGAGGTTCTTCGCGAACTTTCTGATATTATTCGAAATAAAGTAAAAGATCCCAGAATCGATCCGATGACGAGTGTTACTTCCGTAGAAGTAGCACCCGATCTGAAGACCTGCAAGATCTTCGTCAGTGTTTTAGGCGATGGCGATGCAGGCAAGAAAACGATCGAGGGACTGAAGAGTTCCAGAGGATTTATTCGTCACGAGCTGGCTCGTACCGTAAATCTTCGTAATACTCCGGAACTTACTTTCCTTTTGGATGATTCCATTGCTTATGGTGTTCGTATGTCCAAACTGATCGATGATGTGAAAGAACATGATCGCAAGATGGACGAAAAATACGGAACTAAAGATGACAAGAAAGATGAGGAATAACCTTGAGAGAAGAACTGTTACAAGCTGCAAGTGGTAAAAAGAAGATAGCAATTGCAGGTCACGTTCGACCTGACGGCGATTGTGTTGGCTCTTGTCTGGGAGCATATCATTTTCTGAAAAAGCATTTTCCGGAGGCAGAAGTACAGGTCTTCCTGGAGGAAATACCTCATATCTTTGAATTTCTGAAAGATTGGGAACTGATCAAGCGTCCCGGAGACAGCGATGAGATCTATGACCTTTTCCTTGTCCTCGATTGCGGTGATCTCTCAAGAATAGGTGACAGTGCAAGTGTCTTTTCTAAAGCGAAATCCACGATGTGCATTGATCATCATCTTTCCAATGGCTCCTTCTGCGATGTGAATGTTGTAGAAGCAGATGCAAGTTCTACCTGTGAACTTGTATTTGACCAGATTCCGAAAGATGAACTTGATAAAACGATTGCTGAGTGTCTCTACACCGGCATGGTTACAGATACAGGTGTTTTCCAGTATTCCTGTACGCATCATTCTACAATGGATGCAGCAGGTACGCTGATGGACCTTGGAATAGATTATCCTGGTATTGTTGATAGAGTATTCAACGAGAAAACTTTTGAAGCAAATCGGGTTCTTGGACATGTTCTTCTGAAAGCCAGAAGAAATGCTTCCGGTAGTGTGATTTCTGCTGTTCTTACACGAGAAGAGATGAATCAGTTTGGGGTATCCCCCAAGCATCTCGAGGGTATTGTTCAGCAGCTTAGAGCTACCAAAGGAGTAGAAGTCGCTATTTTCCTCTATGAGACAGAGAGCGGCGAATTCAAAGGCTCGACCAGAGCGAAAGGTGATATTGTAAATCTTGTGCCGGTTGCCCAGATGTATGGTGGCGGCGGTCATATGAAAGCTGCCGGCTTTACCTATAAGGGAGATCCGGAAGTATGCATCCATGAGGTAACGAATCTCGTGGAAGAGCAGATCAGATTGAAAGGGTAAGAGCTCATGGACGGATATCTTTTGATTGATAAGGCATCCGGCTTCACTTCTTTTGATGTGATTGCAAAACTCAGAGGAATTCTGAAGATGAAGAAGCTCGGCCACACTGGGACGCTTGATCCCAATGCGACCGGGCTTCTCGTCGTTCTCTGTGGAAGCGGAACGAAAGCAGTTCCCTTGCTAGAGCATCATACGAAGACATATGAAGCAGAACTTCTCCTGGGAAGAGCAACAGATACAGGAGATATCTGGGGAGAAGTGACAGAGGAGAAAACGCTTCCTTCAAATTTAAGCGAGAAAGAGGTAGAAGAAATCATCCTGTCATTCCTGGGAGAACAGATGCAGACCCCTCCCATGTATTCTGCAAAGAAGATGAATGGTCAGAAACTCTATGATCTTGCGAGACAAGGAAAGACGGTTGAGAGAAAGCCCGTATCCATCCATATATCCGAACTGGTGATTACTAAGATGGATCTTCCCCGTGTAGAGTTTACCGTGACATGCTCTGCTGGTACTTATATACGTACGCTTTGTACAGATATCGGAGAGAAACTCGGACTTCCGGCCTGTATGTCAGCACTAAGACGCACAAGAGTTGGGGCATTTCGCATTGAGGATGCGTTGACTCTCGAGAAAATACAGGAATTACGAGAACTTGATCATCTAGACGAAGCAATTTGCCCCATAGACCAGCTCTTTACAGAGTATGCTGCATTAAAAACCACGGAGAAGAGTGACCGTTTTCTTCAGAATGGTGCCTGTATCGAAGAAGGAGAGTATTTACGCTTAGATTCGCTTGGTGATACTGAGAAATATCGTATGTACTTCAGTAATGGTTCCTTTGCCGGCCTCTATCACAGGGTATCGGGGAAAGGTCTGATTCCATTTAAGATGATGCTTACGAATCAATAGATTAGGTATATAAATGATTATTCTGAATGATTTTTTCCAAAACAGAATAGAAGAGCCTACAGCTTTTACCATCGGTAAATTCGATGGCCTCCATCGTGGCCACGAACTGCTCTTTGAAGATGTTCTCGCTCAGAAGGAGTGCCTTCCCTGCATCCTTACCTTCAAAATATCTCCGCGTGTTGCAATCCTGAAGGAAGAAGACCGTAACCTGATTACGGCGGAAGAGAGACGGAAGGAACTTGAACGAAAGGGCCTTGAATACCTCTTAGAGATTCCGGCCAGTGAGGAGTTCTTCGCACTGGAACCAGAAGAATTCATCCATATCCTGTATGATAATTTTCATATGCGTTATCTTGCTTGTGGAACGGACTTCTCCTTTGGTAAGAAGGGCCTCGGAAATGTAGAGCTTCTCCGTAAGTTATCGAAAGAATTAGGATTTAGGCTCTGTGTAGAAGAAAAACTGACAGATCATGAGAAGGAAATCTCGAGTACTTTGATCCGAGAAGAGATTAAAGAAGGCCACATATTACGAGTAAATGAACTTCTTGGTTACCCTTTTTTTATCTGGGGCAGGATTGTTCATGGCAATCATATCGGTACCGGAATGGGAGTGCCTACGATTAATCAGCTTCCTCCAGAAGAGAAATTGTTACCTCCCAATGGGGTCTATGTGACGGAAGTTGAGATTCATGGAAAAATCTACCATGGAATTTCGAATGTTGGCGTGAAGCCAACTGTTCAGAATCAGGGACCGATTGGTGTAGAAACCTATATTCTTGATTTTAAAGAGAATGTCTATGAAGAGAGCGCGAGAGTAATCTTCCTAGAATATGTAAGAGAAGAGAGGAAGTTTGACTCTCTGGATGCATTGAAAGAGCAGATTCGAAAAGATACGGATTTTGCTTTCCGCTTCTTTAATCACAGGGCTTCGGAAGGAAACTCTAATCCTTGATTTTATTCTTTTTTTATTTTGTTGTTACAAAAGTGTTACATTTTGATTGACCATTGTAACATTCGTTGCTATAATTTGCATTGTAACAAAAATTTATGACATGGTTACTCTTATATTTTTGAGTAATTAAAAGAATTTTACTAGCAGGAGCTTATATGAACTATAGTAGAAATCTCCGTAAGATGATTTTTACATCGGTTGCTGGACTTGTAATTCTTAACGGAGCATCACTTCCCGCAATTCATGCAAATGCAGCTACTTTACCGGTTTCCGGTATTTCCGCACTTCTTTCCGAAAACCTCGGCGGCTCTCCTTCCGCGACAGCAGGTGTTTCTGAAATCCTAAGATCTACTGTTAGTACGGATGAGGTTGAAGCTGACACAGAAACTGCAGATCCTTATGCACCGGATGAAACCGGTGTTGCAAAAGCTGGTAGTGCTTATGGCTATACCCATCTTGGTATTGCATCGGTTGAAGGTAATCTGAACATCCGTGAAACCCCTTCGGCTGATGGTAAGATGGTTGGTAAACTTCCCAACAAACATGCGTGTGAGATCGTTTCTTCTACCGGAGATGGCTGGTATCAGGTGACTTCTGGTGAAGTTTCCGGTTATGTTAGTTCTGAATTCATTCTGACCGGAGCAGAAGCTGAAGCAATTGCAGCAGAGCAGATGTCCACTTCTGCCTATGTTAATACTGACAATCTTCGCCTTCGTTCTGAGCCGAATACGGATAGTGATATTGTTGCTGAAGTGTCGAATGGTACACCTCTGGAACTGATTGAAGATCAGGGTGACTGGCTTCATGTTTCTATCGACAATGATGAAGGATATGTTAGCGCTCAGTATGTAACCTTGAATACCGGACTTCCCGTTGCTATGACCATGACGGAAGCAAGATATGGTGTTGGCGTCTCAGATGTTCGCATTGATCTTGTGGATTATGCATGCCAGTTTATCGGCAATCCTTATGTATGGGGTGGGACATCTCTTACTCACGGTGCAGATTGTTCCGGTTTCGTTCTCTCCATCTATGCGAAGTATGGTTATTCGCTTCCTCATTATTCCGGTGCTCAGGCTAACTGTGGTACCAGAATCTCTGCGTCTGAAGCGAAACCTGGAGATCTCTTCTTCTATGGCGGATCTTCCATCAGCCATGTTGCAATCTATATGGGTAATGGAATGATCGTTCATGCTTCCTCCCCCAGAGAGGGAATTAAGACAAGCAGCGCTTTTTACAGAACTCCGCTTTGTGTAACGCGTATTCTTCCGGATTAATCGATTCGAAGGAAGCTCGCCATTCGCTTATGGCAATTGAAACTTGAGTTGGATACCTCCTTGGAATTTGGTTTACATTTCCGAGGAGGTATGTTAATATTACAAATGGTGCTTACTTGAATTCGGTTCTGGGAATTCCGACCCATTGCTTAGTTCAGGCAGTTTATAACACTTTTAAAGGAGAGTAACATGATTTCTAAAGAGAAGAAGACAGCGATCATCAATGAGTACGCTCGTACTGCTGGCGATACCGGTTCACCTGAGGTTCAGGTTGCAGTTCTTACTGCACGTATTGCAGAGCTTACTGAGCATCTGAAGGCTAATCCTAAGGATCATCATTCCAGAAAAGGACTTCTGAAGATGGTTGGTAAGAGAAGAAACCTTCTTGGCTATCTTAAGAGCGTTGATATCGAGAGATACAGATCTCTGATCGAGCGTCTTGGTCTGAGAAAATAATTTCTTAAATCAGCGGAGCGGGATATTACCTTGTAGTATTCCGCTTTTTTTATGGTTATAGAGGCATTATGCCTTTGTACATATATACGTATTGTTAAGAAATACGTTCGTAGGTGTTTTACGTGTATTTACGTAAGGAGAAGGATATGGTTAAGACATTCAAAATGAACCTTGCCGGAAGACCTCTTAAGGTTGAGGTTGGTAAGGTCGCAGCACAGGCAAACGGCGCAGTTTTTATTCAGTATGGTGACACCACGCTGCTTTGTACTGCAACAGCTTCTGACAAGCCGAGAGAAGGTATCGACTTCTTCCCTCTGTCTGTTGAATATGAAGAGAAGTTCTACTCCGTCGGCAGAATGCCCGGTGGTTTCAAGAAGAGAGAAGGTAAGGCTTCCGATAATTCCGTGCTTACCGCACGTGTTATCGATCGTCCTATGCGTCCTCTTTTCCCCAAGGATTATAGAAATGACGTAACCCTTAATAATATGGTAATGTCCGTAGACCCTGAGTGCCGTCCTGAGCTTGTAGCTATGATCGGTACCGCTATGGCAACCTGTATCTCTGATATTCCTTTCGATGGCCCTTGTGCTATGACTCAGATTGGTATGAGAGATGGCCAGTTTATCATCAACCCTTCCATGAAGGATTGGGATGAAGGCGATATGCAGCTTACTGTTGCATCTACCCGTGATAAGGTCATCATGATCGAGTGCGGATGTAACCTGATCTCTGATGATAAGATGATCGAAGCTATCTATACCGCTCATGATGTTAACCAGACCATCATCGCTCTGATTGATCAGATGGTTGCTGAAGTTGGTAAGACCAAGCAAACCTATGAGTCTTGTGCTATCCCTCAGGAACTCTTCGATGCAATGAAGAAGGTTGTTACTCCTGAAGAGATGGAAGAGGCTGTATTCTCTAATGAGAAACAGGTTCGTGAAGAGAACATCAAGAAGGTTACCGAGAAGATGGCTGAAGCTTTTGCTGATAACGAAGAGTGGATGGCTGTTCTTGGTGAGGCTGTATATCAGTACCAGAAGAAGACGGTACGTAAGATGATCCTCAAGGATCACAAGCGTCCGGATGGTCGTGCAATCGACCAGATTCGTCCTCTGTCTGCTGAGATTGATCTCATTCCCAGAGTTCATGGTTCTGCCATGTTCACTCGTGGACAGACTCAGATCTGCGACGTTGTAACCCTTGCACCTCTTTCCGAGGTTCAGAAGGTTGATGGACTTGATCCTTACGTAACTGAGAAGCGTTATATCCATCAGTATAATTTCCCTTCCTACTCTGTAGGTGAGACCAAGCCTAGCCGTGGACCTGGACGTCGTGAAATTGGTCATGGTGCTCTTGCTGAGCGTGCACTGCTTCCGGTACTTCCTTCCAAGGAAGAGTTCCCTTATGCAATTCGTGCCGTTTCTGAGACCTTTGAGTCCAACGGTTCTACCTCTATGGCATCTACCTGTGCTTCCTGCATGTCCCTGATGGCAGCAGGTGTTCCTCTGAAGGATATGGTTGCAGGTATTTCCTGTGGTCTTGTTACCGGTGATACCGATGATGATTATCTTGTACTTACCGATATCCAGGGTCTCGAAGATTTCTTCGGCGACATGGACTTTAAGGTTACCGGTACTCATGATGGAATCTCTGCCATCCAGATGGATATTAAGATCCATGGCCTGACTCGTCCGATCGTTGAAGAAGCAATCAGACGTGCTCATGAAGCTCGTAACTTCATCATGGATACCTGCATGTCCAAGGCTATTGCTGAACCTCGTAAGGAACTCTCCAAGTACGCACCTAAGATCGAGTCCATTATGATCGATCCCGCAAAGATCGGTGAAGTTGTTGGTAAGAGCGGTAAGGTTATCAATGAGATCATTGATCGTACCGGAATCAAGGTTGACATCTCTGATGATGGACGTGTTGATCTCTGCGGTACTGATGCTGATAAGATCGCTGAAGCCAAGAAGATGATTGAGACCATTGTTACCGAGTTCTATAAGGGCCAGATCCTTACCGGTAAGGTCGTTTCCATCAAAGAGTTCGGCGCCTTCCTTGAGTTCGCACCCGGTAAGGAAGGAATGGTCCACATTTCCAAACTTTCCAACGAGCGTGTTGACAGAGTGGAAGATGTTCTTACTCTTGGCGACGTTGTTAAGGTTGTCTGCCTGGGTAAGGATCGTCAGGGTCGTATCTCCTTCTCTATGAAGGATCTTCAGGAATAATACATGGAACTGAATGTTCATCTTGAAGCTTTTGAAGGTCCTCTGGACCTTCTGCTTCATTTGATCGATAAAAATAAGGTAAATATCTACGATATTCCGATTGCTTCCATTACAGACCAGTACATTGAGTATGTTCATGCGATGGAGAATCAGGACCTCGATGTTATGAGCGAATTTCTTATCATGGCATCTACTCTGTTAGATATCAAATCCAGAATGCTGCTTCCCAGAGAGAAGAATGAGGAGGGCGAAGAAATCGATCCGAGAGCTGAACTTGTTGAACAGCTCTTAGAGTATAAGATGTATCGCTGTATCTCTCAGGAGCTCTATGATCTGCAGGATAATGCGGACCAGGTTCTCTTTAAGGGACCGACCATTCCGGAAGAGATAAAACAGATTGAGGAGCCTGTGGACGTCGAAGAACTGACGAAGGATCTGACCCTTCAGAAACTTGGCCAGATATTCACCCAGGTGATGCAGCGACAGGAAGGCCGCGTGGATCCCATACGTTCCAGATTCGGAACGATTGAGAGGGAACAGATCTCTCTGGATGATCGTATCGTAGAGGTTCGGGATATTGTGCTGAGAGAGAAGAAGACTTCTTTTCGCCGGCTTCTTTCCGGACAACATTCAAAACTGGATGTGATTGTTACCTTCTTATCGGTTTTAGAGCTTATGAAGAGTGGTCTGATTACGACCTATCAGGAAAATACCTTCGACGATATTATTATTACCGCAAAAGATGTAGAGCAGACCGGAGAATAGACATGGACGAAAAGAAGTTAATGTCCAAAATCGAGGGCATCCTCTTCGCTATGGGTGACGCCGTCTCCCTGGAGCGACTTGCGAAAGCCATTGAAGTTACTGAATCTGAAGCTGCCGATGCAGCAAATAAGCTGATGGAACAGCTGAAGAAGCAGGGCAGAGGAGTTCGTATCATAGAGGTGAATGGTGCATATCAGATGTGTACCTCGCCAGAGATCTATGAAGACCTCGTCAGACTTGCCAAGCAGCCGAAAAAGTATCAGCTGACAGAAGTGCTTATGGAAACACTTTCCATTATTGCTTATAAACAGCCGGTAACCAAAGCTGAGATCGAGAAGATCAGAGGTGTTTCTTCAGATCATGCGGTAAACAAACTCGTTGAATATGATCTTGCACAGGAACTTGGCAGACTTGACGCACCCGGAAGACCGATGCTTTTCGGTACAACGGATACATTCCTTCGTGCCTTTGGATTATCCAGCGTTGATGAACTTCCTGTTCTGAACCCGGTTCAGATTGAAGAGTTCAAAATGCAGGCTGAAGAAGAGGCGCATGACAGTCTCTTTGATGCAAACCCTACGGAGTAGGAAAGAATATGTAGTTTAACAGGACCTCGGGTGAAATGAAACCCGAGGTCCTGTTCTTTGTTAAAAAATATACAAATTTCATCTTTATTTAATTGAATCGGAAAATAGTTTGATGTAGAATAAACAGCGTATGAAATTTTAGTTTTTTGGAGGGTAAGCAGCATGAGTGAACGTAAGAACAGCCTTGCGGTTCAGAGAATTGATGCCCTGCTTGACGAGAACTCTTTCGTTGAGCTTGGTTCTGGTATTACTTCCCGTAATACCGATTTCAATCTGGATCAGGCAAATACTCCGTCTGACGGAGTTGTTACCGGACACGGACTGATCGATGGTAACCTGGTATTCGTATACAGCCAGGATTCTGAAGTTTGTGGCGGTTCTATCGGTGAGATGCACGCAAAGAAAATTACGAACATCTACCGTATGGCAGTTAAGATGGGAGCACCGGTTATCGGCATCCTTGATTCCACAGGAGTTCGTCTCCAGGAGTCCTATGATGCTCTTGAAGCAATCGGTTCTATCTATCAGGAAGCTGTAAGCGCTTCCGGAGTTATTCCTCAGATCGTTGCTGTTTATGGCAAGTGTGGCGGTGGTCTCTCTGTTCTTGCAGGTGTCAGCGACTTCACATTCGTATCGGATAAGGGATCTCTCTTCTTAAATGCACCGGATGCTATTCCTGGTAACAACAAGGATGCGGTTAACAACGCAGATCCTAAGTTCCAGTTCGAAAACACCGGTATCGTTGATGCAATCGGAACAGAAGATGAGCTTTCTGCAAAGATCCGTGAGCTTGTAACCATTCTTCCTGGTTCCAACCTCGAAGATGGATGCTACGATGAGTGCCTTGATGACCTCAATCGTGCAAGCGAAGGTCTGGAAGACAAGCGCCTTGATCCTGCAGCATTCGCTGAAGAAATCTCTGACAATCATCTCTTCATTGAGACCAAGAAGGCTTTTGCTAAGTCTATGACCACTGGTTTCATCAAACTTGATGGAGCAACCGTTGGTGTCGTTGGTAATAAGGAAAAGTGCCTGAAGTGCGATAAAGAATTCTCTACTGAACTTACTGCTGATGCAGTTCGTAAGGCAGCTGATTTTGTTCGTTTCTGTGATGCTTTCGATATTCCCGTTCTGACTCTTACCAATGTAGCTGGTTATGAGAAGTCTATCGCAGCAGAAGGTGCACTTCCTAAGGCTCTTGCATCTTTCGCAGCAGCACTTGCTTCTGCAACGGTTCCCAAGGTTAACCTGATCACTAAGGAAGCTTTCGGTACTGCTTATATTCTTATGAATTCCAAGTCTGTTGGCGCAGATCTTGTTCTTGCTTATCCGGATGCTGATATGGGAATCATGGATGCAGCAGCAGCTTCTAAGATTATCGCTGGCGATAATTCTCTTGCTGAGTCCTTCGCTGAGACTCAGTCCGGAATTGGCAATGCAATCCGTCGTGGATACATTGATCGCGTAGTTAATTTTGCAGATACTCGTAAGTATCTGATCGCAGGTTTTGAAATGCTTGCTACCAAGCAGGTAGATGAAAACTACAGAAAGCATTCCACCAAGTAAGAGAGGACACACGATGAAAAAGAAGATTACACTTTTCGCCGTCCTTATGGTCCTTCTTCTTTCTCTTGTTGCATGTGGTAATGATCTGAACCAGCAGAAGGAAATCTACGGTGTTGAAAAGACCGCAATTGCTTCTGATATGGAGAATATGGCAAATGTCTTAATTTCCATGGATCAGGAAACTATCGCACAGAATGAAGAGAAGTTTAAGACAACAGTCGAGACTTCAGAAGGAAGCCAGAAAGAACAGGCTGAAATCATCTACTCACTTCTCCAGAACTGGAGTACTGCAGCTGGCCAGGTTGGCGAGTTTGAGGGTTATGGGCAGATGGATATTGTAAAGGCAGGTAAGACCGTTACGGTTACACTTCCCCTTTATTTCTCTGATCGTAATGCAAATCTGGTCTATGTGTATAAGATCATTGGTTCGCATATGACCGAGTCCGCAATAAACGTTAGTCTGGTTTACTCCATGGGAGAAACCATGAGCCGTGCAGGACTGAATGTAGTTATGGGTATGGGCACAGTATTCCTTGTACTGATTCTCATTTCCCTTGTTATCTGGATCTTCAAGTTCATCCCGGATATCCAGAAGGCTCTTTCCGGTGAGAAGAAACAGCAGAAGGCGGCTTCGACCGTACAGGATTCTGCAGCTACTGTTGTAGAAGAAGTTACAGATGATACAGAACTTATCGCTGTTATCGCTGCAGCAATTGCTGCATCTACCGGTGCCAGCACCGACGACTTTGTTGTTCGTTCCATTAAGAGAAGATACTGATTAGGAGGAAATTCAAATGAAGAACTATACCATTACCGTCAATGGCAATGCTTATGATGTAACCGTAGAAGAGAAGGGTGGCTCTGTATCTGCACAGGCTCCCGTTGCAGCAGCTCCCAAGGCAGCTCCTAAGAAGGCAGCAGCTACTGGCGCAGCTGGATCCATCAAGATCGAAGCTGGTGCTTCCGGTAAGGTCTTCAAGATCAATGCTACCCCTGGTACCGCTGTAAAGCGTGGTGAAGCCGTTCTTACCCTTGAAGTTATGAAGATGGAGACCCCGGTTGTTGCTCCTCAGGACGGAACCGTTGCATCTATCGAAGTTACCGAAGGCCAGATGGTTGAGGCTGGTGCACTTCTTGCAACCATGAACGCATAATTAATTAGTGTCTTTTGGAGGAATAACATGAACTACATTGCTGAAACAATGTCGAACCTTCTCCACCAGACTGCGTTTGTTAACCTCACTTGGGGCAATTTCATCATGATCGTAGTAGCAGGTATATTCCTGTATCTTGCGATTGCGAAAGATTTCGAGCCCCTTCTTCTGGTACCTATCGCATTTGGTATGTTATTGGTTAATATCTACCCTGACATTATTGCCAGCCCGGCAGAGACCTCTAACGGAGTCGGCGGACTTCTTTACTATTTCTATCAGTTGGATGAATGGTCTATCCTTCCTTCCCTCATTTTCATGGGTGTAGGTGCAATGACCGACTTCTCTCCTCTGATTGCTAACCCGATCAGCTTCCTTCTCGGAGCTGCAGCTCAGTTTGGTATCTACGCTGCATATCTGATCGCAATCTTCCTTGGATTCAACGACAAGGCAGCAGCAGCTATCTCCATCATCGGTGGCGCTGACGGCCCTACCTCCATCTTCCTTGCAGGTAAGCTTGGCCAGTCCGGTTTGATGGGACCGATCGCCGTAGCGGCATATTCCTATATGTCCCTCGTTCCGATTATTCAGCCTCCTATCATGAAGGCTCTGACAACCAAAAAAGAACGTGCAATTAAGATGGCACAGCTTCGTCCGGTATCCAAGTTAGAGAAGATTCTCTTCCCTATCGTCGTTACCATTATCGTATGTCTGATCCTTCCTACCACAGCACCTCTTGTTGGTATGCTGATGCTTGGTAACCTCTTCAAAGAGTGTGGTGTAGTAAGACAGCTTACTGAGACTGCTTCTAACGCAATGATGTACATCGTCGTTATCCTTCTGGGTACCTCTGTTGGAGCATCTACTTCTGCAGAAGCATTCCTTAACATCTCCACCCTGAAGATCGTCATCCTTGGACTGGTTGCATTCTGCGTAGCAACTGCAGCAGGTACCTTGTTTGGTAAGCTGCTTTGCGTACTGACCGGTGGTAAGATTAACCCTCTGATCGGTTCTGCAGGTGTATCCGCAGTCCCTATGAGTGCACGTGTATCCCAGAAAGTCGGAGCAGAAGAGGATCCTACAAACTTCCTCCTCATGCATGCAATGGGACCGAACGTTGCTGGTGTTATCGGTACTGCAGTAGCAGCCGGTGTATTCATGGCAATCTTTGGTGTCTAATAGAAGGAGTCGCAAATGTCTGAAGAAATCAAGAAACCACTTAAAATTACAGAGACGGTCCTTCGTGATGCACATCAGTCCCTGATTGCAACACGTATGACGACCGATGAAATGCTTCCGATCATTCCTACCATGGATAAGATTGGTTACAACGCAGTAGAGTGTTGGGGCGGTGCAACATTCGATGCTTGCCTTCGTTTCCTGCATGAAGATCCCTGGGAACGTCTTAGAAAGCTGAAAGATGGCTTCAAGAACACTCCCTTACAGATGCTCTTCCGTGGACAGAACATCTTAGGATATAAGCCTTATGCTGATGATGTTGTTGAGTACTTCGTACAGAAGTCCATCGCAAATGGTATTGATATCATCCGTATCTTTGACTGCTTAAACGATCTTCGTAACCTCGAGACAGCAGTTAAGGCTACCAAGAAGGAAGGCGGTCACGCTCAGGTTGCTCTTTCCTATACCCTTGGTGATGCTTATACCATGGATTACTGGATGAACAAGGCTAAGGCTATTGAAGAGATGGGTGCTGACTCCATCTGCATCAAGGATATGTCCGGCCTTCTGGTACCTACCGCAGCTACCGAGCTTGTTACTGCTCTTAAGCGCGCAACCAGCCTTCCCATCGAGCTTCATAACCATTACACCTCTGGTGTAGCTTCCATGACCGCTATGAAGGCAGTAGAAGCAGGATGCGATATCATCGATACCGCTATCTCTCCCTTCGCACTTGGTACTTCCCAGCCCGCTACCGAAGTTATGGTAGAAGCATTCAAGGGAACCCAGTTCGATACCGGTCTTGACCAGAATCTCCTGGCAGAAGTTGCTGATTACTTCGCACCTATTCGTCAGAAGTATATCGACAACGGGCAGATGTCCACCAAGGTTCTTGGTGTTAACATCAAGACTCTGCTTTACCAGGTACCCGGCGGTATGCTTTCCAACCTGATCGGCCAGCTCAAGGAGCAGGGCAAGGAAGATAAGCTTCGCGAAGTACTCGAGGAAGTTCCCAGAGTTCGTAAGGACCTCGGTGAGCCCCCTCTGGTTACCCCTTCTTCTCAGATCGTTGGTACCCAAGCAGTATTTAACGTACTGATGGGAGAGCGTTATAAGGTTTGCACCGACCAGACCAAGGACCTTCTTCTTGGTAAGTACGGTAGGACTGAGAAGCCTTTCAACCCTGAAGTTGTTAAGAAGGCACTTGGCGATCGTGCATCTGAAGCAATCACCTGCAGACCGGCAGACCTTTTAGAGCCTCAGCTTCCTGAGATGGAAGAGGCTGTAAAGGCTTACAAGCAGCAGGATGAGGATACCTTAAGTTACGCACTCTTCCCTCAGGTTGCTACTGAGTTCTTCAAGTACAGAGAAGCACAGCAGACTGGTGTTGATCCTTCCCAGGCAGACACCCAGAATAAGGCATATCCTGTCTAATTCTTGCTTCATAAATGTAGAACGGGATTCTTATATCCGCTCCTCATTTCACAAGAGATAAACCATAGATCCCACCCGGGCTTTGGCCTGGGTGGGATTTGTATTTTGTCGGATGTGATTCGCATGAATGTGTGGTGAATGTGTTGCCTTTGATTATGCCTGGATATTTTTTGCTTTCTAAACTATAATATTCTTCTGTATGAAGAAAGGATGGGTCATGGCAAATACCAACGATCTTTTAAACCGGATTAACCGGAAATATTCCAAGATGTCCAAGGGACAGAAATTACTGTCGAATTATATTACGGACTGCTATGATAAAGCAGTCTTTTTAACTGCAGCAAAACTCGGAGAGATTGTCGGTGTGTCCGAATCAACCGTTGTTCGTTTTGCGATGAATCTTGGCTATAAAGGCTATCCCGACTTCCAGAAAGCTCTTGAAGAGATGGTCATGAACAAACTGAATTCCGTTCAGCGAATGGAAGTTACTTATGGCCGTATCTCTGAATCGAAGATCTTAGAATCAGTGCTTCGTTCGGATGAAGAGAAGATTAAGCAGACCATTCAGGATATTGATGAGAATGCCTTTGAAGCAGCTGTTGAGATGATCCTGAACGCAAAGAAGATCTATGTGATCGGAATTCATAGTTCCGCACCTCTGGCGTCTTTCCTAACTTTTTATCTGAACCTGATGTTTCCGAACGTGGTTCAGATTCAGACCAATAATTCCAGCGAAGTATTCGAACAGATGCTTCGTATCGGATCAGAAGATGTTATTATCGGCATCTCCTTCCCCAGATATTCCATGAGAACCTTGAAGGCTCTCGAGTATGCCAATACCAAACAGGCCAGAATCATTACTCTGACAGATTCTATTCATTCTCCCATGAATATGTATTCTTCCTGCAACCTGATAGCAAAGAGTGATATGGCATCCATCGTGGATTCTCTGGTAGCGCCTCTTTCTGTTATTAATGCACTGGTTGTATCCCTCTGCATGAAGAAACAGGATGAAGTATCGAAGACCATGGAACAGTTAGAACATATCTGGGATGAATACCAGGTATATGAGAAGGATGAGATTGATCCCATCGATGACAGGATCAAGATGCCATATCTTAAGACGAAGGAGCAGAAATGAAGAGCATAATCGTGATCGGCGGCGGAGCTGCAGGAATGATTGCAGCCATCTCGGCAAAGACCACGAACCCTTCCTGCAAGGTTATTCTGCTTGAAAAAAACGAAAAATTAGGTAAGAAGATCTATATCACCGGAAAGGGTCGTTGTAACGTTACGAATGCCGCCCCCATGGATGAATATCTGAATTACTATGTATCGAATCCTAAGTTTCTCTATAGTGCATTTGCCCAGTTTAATAACCAGGACCTTATGCATCTGATTGAGGAGAATGGAACAAAACTCAAGATTGAGCGAGGAAACCGTGTTTTCCCCGTATCAGACCATGCATCTGATATTACCAAAGCTTTAAACACAGCCCTTTGTAAACTGTCAGTCGATGTAAGACTGAATACGGAAGTCGATTCCATTGAAAGCTGTGCCTATGAGAATCCGGAAGAAGGAAAGAAAGATAAGAGAATCTGTTCTGTTACGACAAAAAAAGGAGAAAAGCTTTCCTGCGATGCGCTGATTATTGCAACGGGCGGTATCTCCTATGTGACGACTGGTTCAACCGGTGATGGCTTTCGATTTGCAGAAGACCTTGGCCTTAAGGTGACTTCCCTGCGACCTTCCCTGGTTCCCTTTGTCCTGTCAAATGATGAGACTCCGGATCTGGAAGGCTTATCCCTTCGTAATGTTACGCTCCATGTTTCTTATGGGAAAAAGGGCAAGAAGGAATTTTCGAAATTAGGAGAGATGGTCTTCACAAGAAGAGGTATCTCTGGACCATTGGTGCTTACGGCATCTGCGATTGTTGGAAAGAGTCTTGAAGAGGACGGAAAATTAGCAGCTTCTATTGATTTTAAACCTGCGATTTCGGAACAGGAACTAGAAAAGCGTCTTCTTAGGGAAGTAGATAAAAATCTGAATCGGGACTTGTCGAATCTGATGGTGTCGCTTCTGCCTTCCCGTATGGCCGAAGTCTTCCTTGAGAAAATGGGCATCCCTAAGAATCTGAAAGCACATGACCTGACCAAGGAGATGCGTAAGACAATCGTGAACGGTCTAAAAGCGTATCCGATTGAAATCATTGGTACAGAAGGCTTCAAGCAAGCCGTTGTTACGCAGGGTGGTGTCTCTGTAAAAGAGATTTCGCCGAATTCTATGGAAGCAAAGAAAATCAAAGGATTGTATTTCGCAGGTGAAGTACTTGATGTCGACGGATTCACCGGCGGTTTTAATCTGCAGCTGGCTTTTTCCACCGGTCATCTCGCCGGTTATTCTGCTGCAAATGAAGTAATGGAGGATAAGTAATGCGTTTTATGAATGTTGCAATTGATGGACCTGCAGGTGCTGGAAAGAGTACCATCGCAAAAGCCTGTGCAAAGGAATTAGGATATATCTATGTAGATACAGGCGCTATGTATCGTGGCATCGCACTCTATATGGTAGATCATAAGATTAGGCCTACGGATATCGAAGCAGTAAAACAGGCCCTTTTGGACGTGAATGTTACTCTTCGTTATGAAGACGGGAAACAGCTTCTCATCGTGAATGGTCAGGATGTATCTGACCGTATACGCACCCCGGAAGTCAGTGCTGCAGCGTCCCTTTTCAGTGCGATTCCTGAAGTAAGAAAGGCTCTGCTTGATCTTCAGCATGATATTGCAGAGAAGAACAATGTGCTGATGGATGGAAGAGATATCGGAACCGTGATTCTTCCCCAGGCCCAGGTTAAGATCTACCTGGACGCAAGCCCTGAGATCCGTGGCAAGAGAAGATACGATGAACTCGTTTTAAAGGGCGAATCCGTTGTTCTCGAAGATATTATTGAAGATGTTAAGCAGCGTGATTATCAGGATATGCACCGCGAAACCTCGCCTCTTAAGAAGGCAGATGATGCTATTGTTGTAGATTCTTCTTATATGACGATTGAAGAAGTACAGAACAAGATTGTAAGTCTTGTTCGTGAGAAGGAGAATGCATGAATGTAATTCTTGCAAAGAGCGCCGGTTTTTGCTTTGGCGTAAAGAGAGCACTTGAGACAGTGGATGCCCAGGTAAAAAAGGGTAAGAAACCTATCTACACCTATGGCCCCATCATTCATAATGAGATTGTTGTGAGCGATCTCGAAGAGAAGGGCGTTCATGTGCTGCCAGAAGATGAGCCGCTGGCCACGGGCTCCTTCGGTACGGTGGTGATCCGTTCTCATGGTGTTTCCAGAAATGTAAAACAGTCGATCGAAGACTCTGGCTATGCTCTTGTAGATGCCACTTGTCCTTTTGTACTTAAGATACATAAGGTCGTGGAAGAGTACGGAAAAGAAGGATATTTTATTCTGATTACCGGAGATGAAAGCCATCCTGAGGTCCAGGGAATTATCGGCTGGATTCCCGAAGGTACTTCTTATGCAGTAATATCATCAGAGGAAGAGGCAAGGAATTTTTCTCTGGAAGAAAAAAAGAAGATCTGTATGGTTTCCCAAACGACCTTTCAATACAATAAATTTGAAGAATTAGTTGAAATCATAAAACAAAAAGGTTATGATGTATTTTGTTTGAATACGATCTGCAGTGCGACGGAAGAGCGCCAGAAGGAAGCAGCCTCCATTGCAGGTAAAGTTGATGTGATGATCGTAATAGGCGGTAAACATAGTTCTAATTCACAAAAGCTCTATGAGATTTGTAAGAAGAGGAATCCCCAGACCTATTTCATACAATCTCGGCATGATCTTGATCTGTCTGTACTGCAATCCATTAACACCGTAGGCATAACAGCAGGGGCATCCACCCCACAAAAAATTATTCAGGAGGTTCAGGAAACATGCCAGAACAGGAACAGAGCTTTGAGGAGATGCTGAACGCATCATTCAAGACAATTCATAATGGGGAAGTTGTAGAGGGTACCGTAATTGCGGTTAAGCCCGACGAAATCGATCTTAATATCGGTTTCAAGTCAGATGGTATTATTACCAGATCTGAGTATTCCGATGATAACAATCTCGATCTTACTACCGTTGCTCATGTCGATGATAAGATGGAAGCAATTGTTATCAAGGTAAACGATCAAGATAACATGGTTCTTCTTTCCTACAAGAGACTTGCTCAGGAGAAGGGTAACGAAAAGCTTAGAGATGCTTTCGAAAATCATGAAGTACTTACCGGCAAGGTTGTACGTGTACTGAACGGCGGTCTTTCCGTTGTTGTTGATGAAGCACGTGTATTCGTACCGGCATCTCTTGTAGCTGATACTTATGTTAAGGATCTTCATCAGTATGATGGACAGGAGATCCAGTTCGTTATTACCGAGTTCAATCCTCGCAAGAGAAGAATTATCGGTGATAGAAAGCAGCTCCTTGTTGCTAAGAAGGAAGAAGTTCAGAAGGAATTCTTCGATAACATCCATGTTGGTGATATCATCGAAGGAACCATCAAGAACGTTACCGATTTCGGTGCTTTCGTTGATCTTGGCGGAGTTGACGGTCTTCTCCACATCTCTGAGATGTCCTGGGGCCATGTTGATAATCCTAAGAAGCTTTATCATGTTGATGATAAGGTTAAGGTGTTCATCAAGAACATCAACGGCAAGAAGATTGCTCTTTCCTGCAAGTTTGATGATGCTAACCCTTGGAATGGTGCATCCGAGAAGTATGCAGTTGGCACTATCGTTAGCGGTCGTGTTGCACGTATGACTGACTTCGGTGCATTCATCGAGCTTGAGCCGGGCATTGATGCTCTGCTTCATGTTTCTCAGATCTCCAAGGATCATGTAGATAAGCCTTCCGATGTTCTTCAGAAGGATCAGGAAGTTACCGCTGTTGTTGTTGAGCTTCGTGAGAACGAGCACAAGATCTCTCTTTCCATCAAGGCTATGGAAGAGGGCAATGACGATAACGCTGATAACGCTGATGTAGATGCTTCGAACGACAAGGCTGACGAAGAGTAATTTCTCTTAAGTCATTTGACTCCTTCGGACCTTCGGGCCCGAGGGAGTTTTTTGTTTTTATCATTTTTTAAGATTATACGCGTTTATGTCTTCAGGATTATGTGTTAGAGTAGTATTCATAATGCACATGGTTTATGTGTGACAGACAGAAAAGAGGACGCAACATGGAACATTACGAAGAATTTAAAACCAAGGTATATCAGATGACGACAATCGATCTGTCTGCATATAAAGAAAAACAGATGAAACGTAGAATTGATTCCCTGGTTACCAGAAATAAATGCGATTCCTACGATGCTTATGTTAAGCTTTTGACTTCAGACAAGAAGGTATTTGATGAGTTCGTCAACTTCCTTACGATTAATGTCTCTGAATTCTACCGTAATCCGGATCAGTGGGAACTCTTAGATAAGACATTCTTCCCGGAGCTGATTTCCCGTTTTGGTAATAATCTGAAAATATGGAGTGCTGCATGTTCTACCGGAGATGAACCTTATTCCCTGGTTATGGCACTCTCAAGACATCTGCCTCTTTCTAATATAAGGATCATGGCAACAGATATTGATAAACAGGTTCTTGCACAGGCTAAGGCTGGTTTATATTCTGAAAAGAGTATTGCTAATGTACCTGATGATCTGAAGAGAAAGTTTTTTACTCAGGTTGGACAGTCTTATCAGATCTCTGAGGAAGTAAAGCGTTGTGTTACCTTTAAGGAAGGCAACCTCTTAAAAGATGCTTATCCCAAAGATTGTCATCTGATCGTCTGCAGAAACGTTCTCATCTATTTCACAGATGAAGCGAAGAACGATATCTATGCTAAGTTTAATGCGGCACTTGCTAAAGAAGGTCTGCTCTTCATCGGCAGTACCGAGCAGGTTATGGGTTATAGGGATCTTGGTTACAGTAGAAGAACACCTTTCTTCTACCAGAAAGCTCAGTAATTCATATTATCCCTGAGGCTTTGATCAGTAACTTCATCAAACTTAATATATTCTCCTTCTTTTTCAATTCCCTGGTAGAAATGGGGGAGAGTAGAGCTGATCATCTGGAATTCTGTTTTGTTCTTTTTGCGATAGTTTAGGATCGAGTCTGGTACACGTATCGCCTGGCCCTTACTGTCCTGATAGCATTCGTCTTTTTTTGCTTTGCGATAACGATCTTTGGGAAGAGATTCCGCAAGAATTTTAGGGATGATTCGTTGTTCCATCAGAAGATAGACATAGTCTTTGGGATTGGGATAATAGTATCGAAGGGATACTTCTTCCAGAGAGAGGATTCCTTTCATTCTTGAATCTGTAAGCTGCAGGTAGAAACCATCTTCCCGATATCGGATACAGGATGGAAGCCTTGTATTAAGAACTCCGGTAAAGAGTACTTCCTTTTGCCCCTCATCCTGCATAATCTTAAGCGAAGCAAGTCTTTCGGGTAAGTTGAGATATTCTTCCAGATTTAAGAGGGAAGGCAATCCCTCGACATCTTCTCTGTTATGAAGCAGAAGATCATCTAAGCCTTCCATATGATTCTGCAGAAGATGCTGATAGACCTCTATTAATTCTCCGCCGTTGCAGACGTCTTCTCGTGGCAGGTTAAGAAGTTCTTGTAACATAACCTGACGCATTCCACCGAGAGAGAATAACTTGCGATAAGGACGATATGCCTGAAGAAGATCGAATTGATTCTCATAATCTATCTTGTCTTTTATATTATATTTTTTGATTCTATCTCTGAGGAAAGGAAGATCGAACATCTTGCCATTGAAAGTAATGATTCTGTCATCAGGTTCATAATCTTCAAGGAAAGACTGTAACATGCTTTCTTCATCAGAAGAAGTTTCAGCAAAGTATTGGGTTACTTTAATCGTTGAATTTTCTCTGTCAACAAAACCTAGACCAATGAGGTAGATGGATGCATTTCTGGGAGAGAGGCCTGTGGTTTCAATATCCAAAAAGACATCATTTTTCGAGAGGGCAAGTTTTGCCTTTTCGTTCAATTCAATTTTCTTTAAGTCGTAGTCGATTTTCTTCATTCAAGGACCCTTTCGATATGACTCATTATAGAGAAAGAACTGATGCAAATCAAAGAATTGCAAAGAGAATATAAGAACTTTACTTAATATGTGGTATAGTATTAAATGGTTTTTTTGAACAAAACTGAAGGAGTATTATGTTTGTCTTTTGCTTGGTTTTATATATTCTCTGTGGAGATTCTGCCAGATCAGGTTTCGAAAATGACATCAAAAGAAATTCGACAAGTATCGCGTAAGAAGAGGAATGCTCTATCAGAAGAGGATAGAGCATGGAAGAATCTTTGTATTATGAAGAATCTTCGTTCTCTTTCCATCCTGAAATGTTATTCATCATTCCTTTGTTTCTATCCAATAGGTTCAGAAGTGAACATTCTGCCTTTCTATGAGGAACTCTTATCGAATGGGAAAGCCTTATATTTTCCGAAGACAGACCTCCTTAAGCACGAGTTGAGCTTTATTCGTATTCGTGATTTCTCGGAATTTGAAGCAGGTACTATGAATATTCCGGAACCGACAGGAGATGATATATGGGATCCTGCCTGTAAAACCTTGTCATTTACACCAGGGCTTGCTTTTGATTGGGCAGGTCACCGAATTGGCTATGGTGGTGGATTCTATGACCGTTTTTTTACAGCACATAAGGAAATCCTTCGTATGGCACTTGCATACGAGTTACAGATAGAAAAGGAAATCCCTGCGGAAGCCTGGGATCAGCCTATGGACTATATCATTAGTGACAAGAAGATACGTAAGACTCTGAAGGGAGACTTTAGACATGAATGAAATCGAAGTGATGGAATTTCTTACGAATATCGGTAAAGCTGCAAAAGAAGCATCGATGACGGTTTCGCATCTGGGACAACTGAAGAAAAATAAGGTTTTAGTCGATGCTGCAAATCTGCTTCGTAAGTATACCGACGATATTCTCTCCGCTAATGCCCAAGATCTTCAGAAGGCAAAAGAAGAGAATATGCCGGAAGGACTTCAGGATCGTCTGAAACTGACAACTGAGCGAATCGATGCTATGGCGGCTGGATTGGAAGAGATAGCACTGCTTCCTGATCCAATTGGTAATGTCGATAAGATGTGGAAGAGACCGAATGGGCTTACTATTGGTCAGAAAAGGGTACCGCTTGGTGTCGTAGGTGTAATCTATGAAGCCAGACCCAATGTCACCAGTGATGTTTTCGGCCTTTGCTTTAAGACAGGTAATGTTGTGATCTTAAAGGGTGGCAGCGCAGCGCTTCATTCGAATGATGAGATTACAAAGGTTTTAAAGCTTGCTTTAGAGGAAAATGCTCTGAATCCGAACGCAGTTCAGCTGATCGGTGAATCGGATCGTTCTGTTACGACCCAGTTCATGAAGATGAATGATTATATCGATGTACTGATCCCTCGTGGTGGTGCAGGTCTCATTCGTTCTGTGGTTGATCATGCTACCATTCCCGTTATTGAAACAGGTACTGGTAATTGCCACATCTATGTGGATGAGGATGCTGATCTTCTGATGGCAGTTAATATCATCGAGAATGCCAAGACACAGAGAATTGGTGTATGTAATGCTTGTGAATCTCTTGTGATTCATGAGAAGGTCCTTGCAAAGTTCATGCCACTCTTAGAAGAGCGTTTAAGCAAACATCATGTTGAAATTCGTGCGGACAAGGAAGCTGCTAAGTATCTTAAGTCCTGTACCGATGCAAGCGAGGAGGATTTCTACAAGGAATACCTGGATTACATTATCTCAGTAAAAACAGTTCAGGATATTGATGAAGCAATACGCCATATTAATCTTCATAATACCGGTCATTCGGAAGCTATCATTACCAATAATTATAGCAATTCTGAGAAGTTTCTTGAAGAAATCGATGCAGCTTGTGTTTACGTGAATGCGTCCACTCGTTTTACGGATGGAAATGAATTTGGTTTTGGTGCCGAGATTGGCATCAGTACCCAGAAATTACATGCCAGAGGTCCTATGGGACTTCAGGCACTGACTACAACGAAATATATAATTTATGGAAATGGACAGATACGTGAGTAATACAAAAGAATGGGAAGAGATCCCTACCAATGAACCAGATCGTCAGAGATATTTCATCAATGAGGATCGCAAACTTCTGAAGTTGAAAGAAGCAGATCTTGGAAGAAAGCTTACTTTCCACGTGACAACCTTCGGTTGCCAGATGAATGCAAGAGATTCGGAGAAACTTCGTGGCATCCTTGAAGAGATCGGATATATTCCATCTGAATCCGAAGATTGTGATCTTGTCATCTACAATACCTGTACCGTTCGTGAGAATGCAGATAATCGTGTCTACGGCCGACTTGGTATCCTTCATGGCTATAAGAAAAAGAATCCTGGTATGAAGATTGCAGTCTGTGGCTGTATGATCCAGGAAGAACATGTTGTAAACAGGATTTGTGAGAGTTATCGCTTTGTTGATCTCTTATTCGGAACTCATAATGTATATCAGTTAGCAGAACTGCTTCATGAGTCCTTCATGAAGGAAGGTATGACCATTCATGTCTTAGATAAAGCTGAGAAGATAGTTGAAGACTTGCCCCAGGTTAGAACCTATCCCTTCAAGGCTGGTGTTAATATCATGTATGGATGCAATAATTTCTGTTCTTATTGCATCGTTCCCTATGTACGTGGAAGAGAGAGATCCAGAACTCCGCAGGCAATCTTAAGGGAGATCGAGAAGCAGGTAGAAGATGGTGTTGTAGAAGTAATGCTTCTCGGCCAGAATGTTAATTCCTACGGTAAGGGCCTTGAAAATCCGATCTCCTTTGCAGAATTATTACTTGAGATTGATAAGATCCCTGGTCTTGAGCGAATTCGTTTCATGACCTCTCACCCCAAGGATCTGTCACAGGAACTGATTGATGCGATCGCTAAGAGTAAGCATGTTTGTCATCACATCCATCTGCCTCTGCAGTCGGGTTCTTCCAGACTTCTTAAGGATATGAACCGTCATTATGATAAGGGAGCTTATCTGGATCTGGTTAGAAGAATTCGTGAAGCAATTCCAGATGTTGCTCTTACCACGGATATTATCGTAGGATATCCTGGTGAAACAGATGAAGATTTTGAAGAAACCATGGATGTTGTGAAGCAGGTTGGCTTTGATTCTGCATTTACTTTCGAATATTCCAGACGATCCGGTACACCGGCAGCAACGCGTCCGGATCAGGTGGCTCAGGAAGTGGTTACCGAACGCTTTAACCGTCTTCTGAAGCAGGTTCAGGAAGATGGACGTAATCGTGCCAAGGCATTAGAGGGCCAGACACGTACGGTGCTGGTAGAAGAAGTGAACAGAGAGGATGATAGCCTTGTAAGTGGTCGTATGGAGAATAATTCTGTCGTCCATTTCAAGGGAACTTCTGATCTGATTGGCAAGATTGTACCTGTTCATCTGACTTCCTGTAAGGGATTCTATTATCTGGGAGAGATTGCAAATTGATAGCTTATATTACTGGTAGCATTGTAAAAAAGGATCCGGATCATATCATCCTGGATCACAATGGCATGGGATATCTGATCTATATGGGCGAGAGAAGTATGAATTATCTGCCTATGAACGAGAAGAATACCAGAATCTATACCTATATGAACGTAAAAGAAGATGCCATCGATCTCTATGGCTTTCACGATGAGTCTGATCGGGAATTCTTCCAGCTTCTTCTGTCAGTTACGGGCGTAGGGCCTAAAAGTGCTCTTGCTGCACTGGGCATGTATTCTGCTTCCGAAATCGGTTATGCGATTATTGGTGAAGATGAGAAGGCTTTAAAGAAAATTCCCGGTATCGGACAAAAGGCTGCAAAACAAATGATTTTGGATCTTAAGTCTAAGATTGATACGGGAGCTCTGGTAGAAAACAGTCTGAAAGGTGAGGAATCTTCTCTGAATCAGGTCGGAAATGAGAGCCCTGATCTTACAGATGCCATGTTGGCTATGAATTCGCTGGGATATTCCAATGCAGATCTTATGCGTGCTCTGTCCCGTATCGAGGATAAATCAGATCGTAGTACCCAGGAATGGATGACTCTCATTCTCAAGAATATTGACTAAAGTAAGGAAGATCTATGGAACAAAGACGTGTGATCTCTACTGAGGTTCGACAGGAAGAAGAAAAATTCGAGAATTCACTTCGTCCCCAGTCTCTGAAAGAGTATATCGGTCAGGAAAAGATCAAAAAGAATATGGAGATCTATATCAAGGCAGCAAAGGAACGTAATGAGTCCTTAGATCACTGCCTCTTTTATGGACCTCCCGGACTCGGTAAAACAACCCTTGCCGGAATTATTGCCAATGAGATGGGCGTCCACATGAAGGTAACAAGTGGTCCTGCAATTCAGAAACCAGGTGAAATCGCAGCCATTCTCAATAATCTTCAGGAGGGGGACCTCCTTTTCGTCGATGAAATTCATCGTCTTAATCGTCAGGTAGAAGAAGTTCTCTATCCGGCGATGGAAGATTATGCTATCGATATTGTTATTGGAAAGGGAGCAAGTGCAAAATCCATCCGTTTCCAGTTGCCCCATTTTACCCTGGTTGGTGCCACGACAAGAGCAGGCCTGCTTTCTGCTCCACTGAGAGACCGATTTGGTGTCATTGGACACCTGGAGTTCTATGAACCTGAAGAATTAAAGACGATCATTATTCATTCTGCACACAAATTAGGTGTAAGCATTGATGATGAAGGTGCTTTAGAACTTGCAAGTAGATCCAGGGGTACACCCCGTCTTGCAAATCGTCTCTTAAAGCGTGTAAGAGATTATGCCCAGGTAAAATATGATGGAACCATAACAGGACCGGTTGNTTCTTACCATTATCGAGAAATTTGGTGGCGGTCCTGTTGGACTGGATACGCTGGCTGCTTCCCTGGGGGAAGACAGTGGCACCCTGGAAGAAGTGTATGAGCCTTATCTGGTGAAAAATGGTCTCATCAACCGTACACCCAAAGGAAGAATCGCAACAGCTTTGGCTTATGAACATTTTCATATTTCAAAATAAGCAAAAATAATGGTATAATAAATACTATCTATGAAAACCTTGGGGGATTAACTTTACTATGTCTGCAAAAAAGAGCGTTAATGTCGTAATCGGCAATCATATGTATAACCTGAGCGGCTACGAAGAGAAGGAATATCTCGAGAAAGTCGCATCCTATATTAACCAGAAGATCGATGAAGTACAGGAGCTGCAGTATTATAAGCAACTGAATACAGATATGAAGACCGTCCTTCTGGAACTGAATATTGCAGATGATTACTTCAAGGCTAGAGATCGCGTCATGTCCATGGAAGCAGAGATGAAGCAGAAGGATCAGGAGATTTATAACCTGAAACATGAACTTGTATCTTTGCAGGTCAAGGATAATGAGATGGAGAATCAGTTGCGGGATCTTGAAGATGAGAATCGTGATCTGAAACTGACAAAATCAAAACTGGAAGCTTCTCTGGAAGATGCCCTTCTTGGTGGAATCGGAACTGGTGACCAGAAGTAAGGATATGTATTGGGGCAGTCATCTGCCCCTTTTTTGATGTAAGGAATTTGAATGAATCATAATAGCTTAGAGCTTTTGGCACCTGCCGGCGATCTGAAAACCTTAAAAACAGTTATTTCTGCTGGAGCGGATGCTGTCTATTTTGGTGGAAATCTCTTCGGAGCACGTGCTTTTGCTCACAATTTTTCTTATGAAGATGCCGAGGAGGGCATTCGATATGCCCATCTCTTTGGTAAGAAAACCTACCTTACGGTGAATACTCTTCTGAAGAATACTGAGATCGAACGAGAGCTCTACGAATATCTTAGACATTATAATGATTTCGGTCTGGATGCTGTTCTTGTACAGGATCTTGGTGTTTTAGATATGATTCGGGATTGCTTTCCGAATATTGATCTTCATGCGAGTACCCAGATGTCTGTATCAACAAAATATGGTGCTAAATACCTGAAGACGTTAGGGGTAAAACGTGTAGTAGCAGCCAGAGAGCTAAGCCTTAGGGAACTACATTCCCTTCATTTCGATGCGAACATGGAAGTGGAGGCATTTCTGCATGGAGCGCTTTGCGTGTCCTATTCCGGACAATGCTATATGAGTAGTATCTTAGGCGGCCGTTCCGGTAACCGTGGCCGTTGCGCGCAGCCCTGCAGACTTCCTTATTCTGTCTCTGGTAAAGAAGCTTTCTATCTCTCGCCCAAAGATATGTCCGGTCTGCATCGTATACCAGATCTTGCTGAAAATGGAGTTTTCTCTTATAAGATCGAAGGCAGAATGAAATCCACTGCCTATGCGGATTCAGTTACCTCTCTTTATCGTAAATATATGGACCTATATTTGGAAGAGGGAAGAAGTGGATATAAGGTGTCTAAGGAAGATGATGAACTTCTTCTTCGCTCCGGCAGTCGTACCGGCTTTACTTCTCTTTACCTCGATTTCCATAATGGACCAGAGATGATGGCCTTCCATGATTCGAGTCATTCTGCTGATCTTAACAGTATTAAGCTGCATGAAGAGAAGAAGTTACCCATTACGGCAAGGGTATCTGCTTTTGCAGATCAGCCGCTTAGTATGACCATTCAGGATCTGGATGGGAATGTCTTATCGTCTGTCGAAGGAGCACCTTGCCTTCGAGCAAAGAACCATCCGACGGATGAAGAAGCCATTCGAAAACAGATGATGAAAACCGGTAATACCGATTTTATCTTGGACAAGGTTTTGGTCTATACGGATCAGAATGCATTCCTTCCGCTATCACAATTGAATCAGTTACGACGCGATGCCATTGATGGAGCAATCGCTTATTTCCTTCCCAAGGAAGATCGGGTGTCTCTCCCCTATCGTCCGGTAGAGAAGATCTCTGCTTTGTCTGATGGAAAGCAGACGATAGAGTTTCATGTTCTTGAAGCAAAGCAGGGCGAGGCCATCTTAAACTGTCTTACAGAAGATTCTGTCTTCGATTCGTATGAGATCCGTCTTTGCCTGCCTGCAGATGCACTTATGGATGATGCAAAATGGGAAAATCTAGAGAAGCGTTTGGATCAGCTCAACATTTCCATAATGTACTGTCTTCCTGCCGTGGCTCGTAAGAAGAACCTGGAGCACATGGAAGATGCGGTTCGTACCATTGGTGATAAAGCCTTATATGAGGCCTCCTCCGTGGATGGAATCGGCTTTTTGCTTGCCATGGGAATTTCTGCAGATCATATTCGTCCGGGACAGAGACTTTATGCCTGGAATGATCGTAGTTCTAAGTTCTATGAGAAGGAAGGCTTCCTTGGCAATACAGTGCCTTATGAGCTGAATCGCAAGGAACTTATGCACAGGGATAATGCCGCGTCCATATTATCTCTCTATGAGTATCTTCCCATGATGATCATGGCAAACTGTACCCATAAGAACACAGTGGGATGCGACCATAAGACCGGAATTACAAGGCTTAAGGATCGAAAAGGAATTGAGTTTTACGTTCGTAACGACTGTTCTATATGCATGAATACCATCTATAACAGCCTCCCCTTTTCTTTACTTTCCGTAAAGAATGAATTTGAGTCTCTTCATATGGCAGGATATCTGTTATCCTTTACTATAGAAAATGTTGATGAGATAAAGAGAATTATGAAAAATCTGATTTCCTGTCTGAAGGGAGAGAAGGTAGAACAGAATGACTTTACTTACGGTCATTTCCACAGAGGAGTTGATTAATTGATACATCTGATTACATTGTCTTCGCGCATTACATTACTGATCTTTATGGCACTCTATACAATGATTGCCTTTATTGCTCTGCGCAGAAAAACTTCGAAGAAGAGAAGAGCAAGACTCTATATCTATCAGAATTTTCTGATGTTTCTTCTGATAGCTGACGCAAATGTAGTGCTATTCGCTAATTCGCAGGATTTCCGCTACCTTCTTGCACTCGTAATGGAGGTAGCGCTCATGTTCTCGATTCTTATGCTTTACAATCAGATCTATCCGGAAGTAGAACGTAGTCTGGTCAATTTCCTGACAGTATTACTTAGTATCGGACTGATTATCATGTCAAGACTATCGCTGGACCGTTTTATGCATCAGTATCTGATTGCCCTGCTTGGACTCGGCATCTCAATCGGTATCCCTGCGATTATCAGAAAGTTCCCCAATTTAGATCAGCTGGTCTGGGGATATGCGGGAATTGGTATTGTACTTCTTGCTATCGTATTTTTGATTGGAACAAGAGAGTATGGTGCAAAATTATCGATCAGTCTTGCAGGCTTTTCGTTCCAGCCAACCGAGTTCGTTAAGATTAGTTTTGTCCTTTATTTTGCAGCTGCTTTGTCGAGACTGAAAAAGACGGATTCCCCAGTGAAATTGCTGGCAATCCTTGGCATTGCATGTCTTCATCTCTTGATCCTGGCAGCCTCGAAGGATCTGGGAGCGGCATCCATATTCTTTGTTGTTATGGTTGGCATTCTCTATGCCTGGTCCGGAAATCTTCTGATTCTGATTGGTGGATTTGGAATGATTGGCGTAGGCCTTGTCTTGCTTTCCACGGTCTTTGCTCATGTATCTGACCGACTGATGGCTTGGCTTCATCCACTTAAGTATGTGGAAGACCAGGGATATCAGGTTTCCCAGAGCCTCTTTGCCATAGCTGGTGGTAGTTGGTTTGGCTCTGGTCTATTGCAGGGCATGCCGGAGAAGATTCCAGTGGTTGCAAAGGATTTCGTATTTGCTGCAATTAGTGAGGAGCTCGGTGCATTGTTTGCCATCTGTCTGCTTTTCCTCTGTATTTCCTGCTTTATTATGATGATGAATGTGGCAATGAAGGTTCGTAGGCCCTTCTTCAAGCTGACTGCGGTTGGCCTTGGCACGGCTTATGGATTTCAGTTACTGCTCTCGGTGGGAGGCGTCATTCGTTTCATTCCATCCACCGGTGTGACTTTCCCGCTTATCTCTTATGGCGGTAGTTCATTGATTTCTTCTATGATTCTGTTTTCCATTATTGAAGGAATCTATCTTGTAGAAGGGGAGGATCGTAGAAGTGAAGAAGCCTAAGAAGAATTCCAATCGATCGATTTCCCTCTTTACTTATGTCTTTTTCCTTTTGTTCTTGGGAATGATTGGATATTATGTGTATTTCCTCTATGCAGACAGTGAGACTTTTGCTTCGAATTCCCACAATCCCAGATTGCAGGATAGTTCAGCTAATGTTATTCGTGGAAGTATTGAGTCTTCCAATGGTAAGGTCTTAGCCAGCACGGAGACAGCCGAAGATGGTACAGAACTAAGAGATTATCCCTATGGCAGAGTTTTTGCTCATATTATTGGTTATTCTACAAATGGTATGGGAGGCCTGGAGAGAACAGAGAATGATCTTTTACTTACTTCCCATGCAGATGTTAAAGATCAGGTGAAGAATGAACTGAAGAAGGAGAAAAGCCCTGGTGATACCGTTGTTACCACGCTTGATACAGATCTGCAGGAAGCAGTCTATAACGCAATGCAGGACAAGCAGGGAGCATTTATAGCAATGGATCCGGATACGGGCGCTATTCTTGCATCTGTGTCCAAGCCGGATTTCAATCCCAATACGATCTCTGACGACTGGTCCCATATCGTATCCGATGATAATGATAGTTCCGTACTCGTAAATCGTGCTATCCAGGGAAAATATGCTCCTGGTTCCACTTTTAAGATCGTGACAGCGCTCGAATACTTAAGAGAGGGGGGAAGCCTGGAGGATAACTTCTCCTGTTCCGGATCTATCGAGAGAGATGGATATACCGCCCATTGCTTCAATAACAAAGCGCATGGAAATCAGTCTCTTCTCAAGGCCTTTGGTAATTCCTGTAATGTCGCATTTTCCACCATTGGACTTGAACTTGATATCTCGAAATATCGCGATACGGCCCAGGATCTTTTACTCAATACCGATGTACCAGATCCCTTTGGAACAGCGTCAAATTCATCCTTTGCCCTTATGCCGGGAACCAAGGATTCTACCATTATGGCGACTGCATTTGGTCAGGGACAGACGCTGGTGACGCCCTACAATATGATGCTGATAGCATCTGCCATTGCAAACGATGGCGAACTCATGACACCTTATGTGGTCGAAGAGATCAAGAATGTGGATGGTGTTACGGTTAAGAAGACCAGTGTTAAGTCCTATGGACGCTTAATGACCCCGAATGAGGCAGAGACGCTGACGGAGATGATGCGTTACGTTGTAACGAATGGAACCGGAAAGGCCATCAATCTCGATAACTGTGACGTATACGGAAAAACGGGTACCGCTGAATTCAATGATAACGGCGATTCCCATTCCTGGTTTGTCGGATTCTCCGAAAAGGACGGTAAGAAAGCAGCCTTCGCATGTATTGTAGAAGGAACATCTTCGAATAAAGACCCGAAATCCATGCCTGTCGTTCATCAGTTTTTGAATGCATATTACAAGTAGGCGAAGAAACAGACTCTATGAGATACTTTGATCGATTTCTAATTGGCGAAAACTTAACATTGGATCAGGTTCGAGCCGAGATTTCAAGTCTAAGGAATCAAGAGCCTGTTTCGGATGATCCTTCCGGAATCCTTCAGCAGGCAATCCGGGGATTCTTTGAGCGAGTCCGTGTCCTTTTTAGAACTGGTATGACCCAGGCAAAAGAAACGATGCATAGCATCTTGTCTAAGGAAGAAGAGGCGCAAGAGCCGGTAGAAGTATATTATCTTCTGACATCCCCTTCAATCTCTGAACAGCTTGAGATCATTACATCATTTGAGCTTCGTAAACGTAGAGCCTACTATGATGAGGAGACGATCATTGGAATTTCGAACGATCGAAGTGAGATGGATGAGATGGTGCTTGGTCTTACCTATTTCACCATGAAAACCAGTCAACCTGGAGAATTAAAGGAATATGCGATTCAAAATTCCGGAGAGGAGCTTAGTATATGACAGTTCTTCTTTTGATTCTGAAGATTCTTCTGATTCTTCTATTGATCTTTTTATGCCTCATACTATATCTCTTATTTAGTCCCTTTGGTCTGATGTTATCCTTCATGTCTTATGAAGATGTGGAAGGCGATTTCTATATTAAGAGTTTCCTTCACTTTATTCAGTTAAGATTTGTACTAACGAAGAAGATTCGTTTCTTAAAGGTAAGCATTTTTTGGGGAATGATTCCTGTCTTTCGGAAGAACTTCTCTGAGGAATCCAATGAAGAGAAGGTAAAAGAGAAAAAGACCAGGAAAAAGTCCAAGCATAAGGAAGCCGAAGAAGAGAAGCTGAAAGGAAAGAGTAGTAAGTCCCGAAGAGATAAAATACTGACGAAAATTGACTATGTCATGTCAAATAGAGGCAAGCGAGGTATAAAAAAGCTGCTTCGTGCGATCAAAGGCATTGTAAAAGGGCTTGCTTTACATTTCTATCAGACCAGGATAAGCTTTGGTCTAAGCGAACCTGACAAAACAGGATTGCTCCTTGGATTCTTATCTATGCTTCCGGTCATCTATGATCAGCAGGTTAGTATTCAGCCGGATTTTCAGACGGATGAGGCATATTTCCGTGGACAGATGAAAGTTCGTGGTCATATAATTTTATGTAAGGTTCTAATAGGGGTAATTCCTTTGCTTGGAGACAAAGATATTAAAGAATTGTTTACTTGATTTGGGAGGTAAATAAAATGGCAGAACGTGAAGATTTTAAAACAACTGTAGATTCTCTTCTCAACGGACTCGAGTCCTTTCTTTCTTCGAAAACCGTTGTTGGTGAGCCGATTAAGATTGGTGATATCATCATTCTTCCTCTGGTGAATGTTTCCTTTGGCGTTGGCGCCGGCGTATTTGCCGGAGACAACAATAATAATGGTGGTGGCGGTCTTGGCGGTAAGATGAGCCCCAACGCAGTTATCGTGATCAATGGGGAGGATGCCCGTCTTGTACGTGTGGACAGTCAGACTGGCGTAGATAAGCTGATTGACATGGTACCTGGCATCGTAAATAAGTTCACTACTAAGAAGGATAACTAATTTCCTAAAAGATAAGTGTCTATAATTCTGATGACGAAACACAAAGCCGCGCACGAGAGAGTGCGCGGCTTGTTTAATGTAAAAAAAAGACTGCCCATCGGGCAGTCTCTCTATTTCGTATCAGGCACGCTCAACGTTACCGGAACGAATGCAGGAAGTACACACATAAAGTCTCTTCGGGGTGCCGTTTACTAAACACTTAACAGACTTAACGTTTGATTTCCACATTTTGTTAGATCTTCTATGAGAATGGCTCACTTTGATTCCGAAGTGAGATCCTTTTCCACATACTGCACACTTTGCCATGATTAACACCTCCTCGACTAGATTGAAGGACTTCCAAAAATTATTATTCGGTCACAACAAAAAATATACTATCAAAGCTAAAATCAAATTGCAAGCATTTCTGTAAAAATTAGCGGTTTGTTTTTCGAATTAAAACCATTATAATGGTAAAAGATTATTTAGCAAATCAACGGAGGTCATACAATGCAGGGTGAAATGGAAACTAAACTCGGCAAGGTCCTGATTGACGAAGAAGTCATCGCGACATATGCCGGATCCGTAGCTGTAGAATGCTTCGGTATTGTTGGAATGGCTGCCGTCAATGTCAAAGACGGACTTGTCAAATTATTGAAGAAAGATTATCTTTCTCACGGTATCAGTGTAGAAATGGATCAGGATAATGGAATTACTCTTGATTTCCATATTATTGTTGCAAATGGTGTATCGATTAAAACCGTATGCGATAACCTTGTTGAAACTGTTCGATACAAGGTAGAAGAATACACTGGACTTACCGTTAAGAACATTCACATTCACGTCGAAGGCGTACGTGTCATCGACTAAGGAGGAACTCGTGGAAGAAATTAAGAGCATTAATGCAGAACAGCTGTCCTGCATGTTCATTGCCGGCGCGAAAGCACTTGAAGAACAGAAAGACAAGATCAATGAATTAAACGTCTTCCCTGTACCTGATGGTGATACCGGTACCAATATGACAATGACCATTATGTCTGCTGCAAAAGCAGTCGCTGATCTTGGCAATACCCCCGAGATGAAAGATCTTGCAAAAGCAATGTCTTCCGGTTCTCTGCGTGGCGCTCGTGGTAACTCAGGTGTTATCCTTTCCCAGTTATTCCGTGGTTTTACAAAGGTAATTAAGGTTGAGAGCGAACTTACCGTTCCTGTTCTTGCAGAAGCTTGTGATCGTGCCGCTGAGACCGCATATAAGGCTGTTATGAAGCCGAAGGAAGGCACAATCCTTACCGTAGCAAGAAGAGCCGCAGATAAGGCTCTTGAGATGCTAAATGAGACAGATGATGTTCTTGTCTTTATCAAAGCAGTTGTGGATGAGGCAGATGCTGTTCTTCAGCAGACCCCTGAGATGCTTCCTGTATTAAAACAGGCAGGTGTTGTTGATTCCGGTGGAGCAGGTCTTCTCGAAGTCATTCGTGGCGGTTATGACTATATTACCGGTGCGAAGACTTTCGACCTCACGATCTCCTCTGCTTCCCAGGAAGAAGCAGAAGAGGAAGAAGCACCCAAGAAGAATTCTTATGCTTATAGCATGTCCTTCCGTCTAAATATTACGAAGCCTGCAACAGATAAGAGAAGACAGGATTATATGAACTATCTTGTCGCTGTTGGTGATCAGGTAAAGAATGAGATGAAGAGTGATTCCATCTCTACTTCAATGAATACCAATGCTCCCGGTGAAGTTCTTACGAAGGCTTGCGGACTTGGAACTGTATATGACATTGTGATAAATACCAATGTTGCAGAGAAGAGGGAAGATGCTCCGCTTGAAGAGTCTGCTCCTGTTTCTGAAGAAGCACCCGTAGAAACATCTGAGCGTAAGGCAATGGGCTTTGTTACTGTATGTGCAGGTGATGGCCTTGCAGAGATTTTCCGCGGCATTGGTGCGGATTATGTTATCTCTGGTGGACAGACCATGAATCCTTCTACCGATGATATTCTCAATGCTGTTGAGAAAGTGAATGCAGACACTGTTTTCATTCTTCCCAATAACAAGAATATTATTCTGGCTGCAAATCAGGCTGTACATATCTGTGAAGACAAGAAGCTGATCGTTATCCCTACCAAGAGTGTTCCTCAGGGTATTACAGCGCTTATTAACTTCATTCCTGACCAGTCTGCTGAAGAGAATGCAGAGCACATGAATGAAGAGATTTTGAATGTTAAGACCGGTGAGATTACCTTCGCCGTTCGTGATACCGTAATCGATGATCACGAGATCCATATTAATGACCTGATGGGTATCGGTGATTCCGGACTTCTTAGTGTCGGAACCAACATCGAGAACGTATTCCTCGAGATGCTCGAGAAGATGGTTGATGAAGAATCCGCTCTTGTAAGTATCTATGCAGGTGAAGACACTAGTGATGAAGATGCAGATAAGATGGCAGAAGTTATCCGTAGCAAGTATCCGGATCTCGAAGTAGAACTTGAAAAGGGTGGCCAGCCCGTATACTATTACGTATTCAGCGTGGAGTAATTATGTACGAATCCGAAGCTCTCACCAGAGTAAAAGGAGTCGGCAAGAAAACTGAACAGTTATTTCAAAATATGGGAGTATATACCTTAGGGGATATACTCTCTTATTTTCCTCGAAATTATGAACGTTATCCTTTGCCGACCACAGAATTAGAAGATAAGACAGGAGAATATATTGCCATCGAAGGCATCTTCTTCACCAAGCCCCTGAGTCGCCATTTCAGAGGCTTAAGTGTGACCTCTGCCAAGTTTACCGGCCATGGTGTAGAGCTGGAAGCTGTCTGGTTCCGTATGCCTTATCTTGCTAATTCCATACAGACCCATATGCCTTATGTCCTCTATGGCAGACTAAATAAGAAGGGAACCGGCTTTCGAATCGAACAGCCCAAGCTCTTTGAACCGACAGCATATGTTCGTCTTACGAAAACTCCCCAGCCCATCTACAGTCTGACCAAAGGCCTTTCTAATAAGACCGTATCGAAGGTTTGCAAAGAGGCTCTGAACCTATGTCTTCCGGTTAGTGACAATCTTCCTTCGGAAATAAAGAACGATCGCCACTTACCAGACCGTTCGGCCGCTTTCCGTAGCATTCATTTCCCGGAATCAGAAGAAGATTTAAAGAAGGCTGGCAGAAGATTTACCTATGAAGAATTTTTAGCCTTCTTCCTTGGGCAGACTCTGCATCAGAGACAGGAAGCAAAATACAAGAACCAGTTTCAGATTGAGAAAACCGATCTTATGAATCAAGTTAAGGAAAACCTGCCATTTGCCTTAACCGATGGCCAGGAATCCGCTCTTCGTGATGTCCTTAGGGATTTTCATGAAGAACATGTATCTGAACGCCTGATTCAAGGAGATGTAGGTTCTGGTAAAACGATTCTTGCTTTCCTTTGTATGCTTGCTATGGCTGAGAATGGTTATCAGGCTGCACTTATGGCACCCACTGAAGTCCTTGCAAGTCAGCATCTTTCAACCATTTTGAATCTTATCGAAAAGTATAGTCTTCCCTTCCAGGCAGTTCTTCTTACCGGATCTGTCACTGCAAAAGAAAGAAAAAGTATTAATGCTGCAATTGCTTCCGGTGATGCAAAGTTTATTATCGGAACGCATGCTTTGATTCAGGATGCAGTGGAATACCGGAATCTGGGACTGGTCGTTACAGATGAACAGCATCGCTTTGGTGTAAAGCAGAGAATGAGTTTTGCAGAGAAAGGACAGCATCCATTCTCCCTGGTTATGAGTGCGACACCCATCCCTAGAACGCTTGCTCTGATTCTCTATCAGGGAATGAAGGTATCTGTCATTCGAGATGTACCTTCAACGAGACTGAAAATTAAGACTGCTGTTCTGGAAGAAAAAGACAGGAAAAGTGGTTGGAGATTTATCTATAAAGAGGTTATGGCAGGACATCAGGCCTATATTATCTGTCCTTTGGTAGAAGAAAGTGAGAATTCTGCTGGAGAGAATGTAACGGACTATGCTGAAAACTTCCGCAAGGTAAGTAAGGGTACGATGTCGATCGCTTCACTTCATGGAAGAATGAAAGCAGATGAGAAGAACAGGGTCATGGAAGATTTCGCCGCAGGTAAGATTCAGGTCCTTGTGTCTACGACGGTTGTTGAAGTTGGAGTGAATGTTCCGAATGCAACCGTAATGATGATTGAGAATGCTGATCGATTTGGTCTCTCTCAGCTTCACCAGTTAAGAGGCAGAGTTGGAAGAGGCCAAGATCAGAGCTATTGTATCTTAGTCAATTCTTCTTCTAACGATCGATCGAAGGAGAGACTGAATGTAATAAAAGATCATAACAGTGGTTTTGACATCGCTGAGCGCGACCTCGAGATGAGAGGACCCGGTGATGTGAGTGGTGTTCGCCAGAGTGGAGATCTGCCTTTCATTTTCGCTGATCTCTATACCGATCATGAAGTGATGAATGCAGCTTCTGAGGATGCAAACAGGGTCTTAGACCAGGATCCGGATCTTATCCTTGAAGAAAATGCAGGCCTTAGACGTCTTGCTGAGAATGGTTTAAGTGAGATTTATACGAATCTGTAAATATAGACTCTGATAACTTGAAATTCCGTAAATAATCAATTCCCCTTTCCGTAAATGAAAACGGAAAAGGGGAATTATTTTATTCTTTGATTTCCTTCACTCTAAGAAGTGTTGGATGAATCGTGATGGAATAATTGGTGTAGTAGACAACATATCCAGGAGCGCTTCCTTTGGGCTTTTTAACCTGTTTATCTTCCACATAATCGATTTCTAGTTTGTCATTATCCCGGCCGGAAGAATAGTAACCGGCAACTTCAGCTGCAATCTCATATTCCTCGTCTGGAATCTCTTTGCCATCTTTCTTTAAGATGACATGGGAACCGGGCATCTTCTTGGCATGGAACCAGATATCGTCGCCGTTTGCGGTATGAAAGGTCAGCTGGTCATTCTGGTAATTATTCTTTCCGACCAGAATGTCAAATCCGTTCTCTGTTATGAAGTGAAGAGGACGAGACTTTTCTTCCCTTTTCTTTAACGTTTTGGATTTCTTATGAATGAATCCGGCTTCTTCCATCTCCAGACGGATTCCATCGAGATCTGCAGTGTTTTCTGCCATATCAAGTGAGGTACGGATGGAGAGAAGATGATCAAGAACGGATCTTGTTTCTTCTACAAAACCGGTTAATTCTTCTTTGGTACGCTTGAGCTTCTGATATCTATCGAAGAATTTTTCGGCGTTCTTGATTGCAGGAATCGTATCATCGAGAGGAATCTCAATCTCCTCGTTCGTGTAGTAATTAAGAACTTTTGCCTTCTTGCTTCCTTCCGGAATGGAATGCCCGTAAGCTTGCAGCAATTCTCCATAGAGACGGTATTTCTCCATCTTCTCCGTGTCTTTTAACTGCTTTTCCTGTAGATCTAACTTCTTCGCATTTCTTGAGATCAGGGTCTGCACGATCTTACGAAGATCGGTAGATCTCTGGTGCATTGCTGTAAAGATTTCTTTCTGACGAAAGTAGGTCAGAAGGACCTGAGACATAGAATTGAGGGAGACAAGCTTCTTGTCCGGATAAAGGGTGTATTTTACAGGACCATATTCTATGGGCTGTTCACTTCCCGGCTCGTAAACTATGCTAGGATGACCGCCCGCATTGATTTCCTCCATGATAGAGCAAAAGGCGCTATAGAGGGCTTCTAAGTGTTTTTCTTTCAGGGATGCTGTTGATGCATCAGAATCCACTGCAGCACGGTAACATAATTCTTCAGCAAGAATGGGAGAGAAGCCTGTAAGGCTACCATAGATGGCTTTCTTTAAAGCAATCGGTTTTCTGGTAATAGCGAGGCAGAATCCTTCTTTCGTGACTGTAAATGGATCAAGTTTTCCCTCCTGTTTGGGAATGAAGTAATCTCTTCCTGGAAGTACTTCCCGGACAGAGGATACTTCCGCAGTGACACGTCGAATGGAATCGATAATCTTATCCTCTTCGTCACAGAAGATAATATTCGAATGTTTCCCCATCAATTCAATATAGAGCTTCTTCTGTCGGCGGTCGCCTAATTCATCCAGATGCTCGAGTTCTATGCAGATTACGCGTTCACCGGAGGGCTGGCTGATGCCAGTAATTCTGGCATTGGCTATATGTTTTCGAAGAAGCATACAGAAATTCGGAGCCTTATCCGGTGCTGTCTTGTTCTCAGAAGTAAGATAGCAGAGGGGCAGCGAAGGATTTGCTGAGATGAGAAGTCGGATGGTACCGCGTGCCTGTTTGATGGTGAAGAGCAATTGCTCAGGTTCCGGCTGGGAGATCTTTGATATTCTCTTATCCAGAAGGGAAGCGCTTAATTCCATGGTAAGCACATGTATTGTCATTCCGTCAAGGGCCATAGTGTTACTCCTTTATATAGTCTCATAGAGATGAATTCACTAATGAATGTTCGAATATTCCCTATTATAGAGAAAATGGAAGCAAATTGGAATGAAACCAGCAAAGCTATTTGACGAAAGGTCTTAGGACTCATATAATATTAACTGCTTTATTGTGCCATATTGCGGAGGCAGAATATATGATTTGCAGCATGACAGGCTTTGGACGTGGTAGAAATACAGTAAATGGCAGAACCATCACAGTTGAGATCCGCTCTGTGAATCACAGATATCTCGAGCTGTCCACGAGACTTCCCAAGGAATTCTATCCCTTGGATCAGAAAATCCGTCGGGTAGTGCAGGAGCGTATTAGCAGAGGTAAGACAGATCTTACGGTGATTGTCGAGAGAAATGGAGATGCGGATGCGCCTCTTCATATCGATGAATCCATTGCGGAATTCTACGTAAAAAATTCGGCTTATCTGTCAGAGCGTTTTTCGATTAAGAATGATCTGTCTGCAGGTTCTCTTCTTTGTTTCCCGGATGTTGTTACTTCTGTATCCAGAGAAGAATCACCCGAAGAATTGATGAATGACCTCATGCCGGCACTGACACAGGCTCTTGATATGTTTGTGGAAGCAAGAGCGGACGAAGGCAGACGATTAGCAGATGATCTTGCACTTAAGTTTGATGAACTTGAAGCGGATACCCAGGCTATCGAAGCCATAGCGCCAGAACTTGTTACCAGGTATCGTGATGACCTGAAAGCGAAGGTGCTGGACCTTCTTGGTGATAAGCAGCTTGATGAAGCAAGAATTGCCCAGGAAGTTACCATCTATGCTGACAAGATCTGTATCGATGAAGAGCTTGTTCGCCTGAAGAGTCATGTAAAAGAAGTAAGAAAATGCCTTTCATCCAAAGAACCGGTTGGCAGAAGACTTGATTTCCTGGCTCAGGAACTGAATCGTGAATCCAACACCATTCTGAGTAAGTCTACAGATGTAGCAACCGCGAATCTGGGAATTCATCTGAAAACACTGATCGAGAAGATCCGTGAACAGATCCAGAATATAGAATAAGGGAGATAATATGGATAACAATCAGGGAATGGTAATTGTTCTCTCCGGCTTCAGTGGCGCTGGAAAAGGAACAATTATGAAGCATCTCCTGTCAGAACATCCTACGGACTACTTCCTTTCCATCTCTGCAACAACGAGAGGAAAGAGAGAAGGCGAAGAGGACGGCAGAGAGTATTTCTTCAAGACACGTGAAGAATTCGAAGATATGATTCGTAATCATGATCTATTGGAGTATGCTTCCTTTAATCAGAATTATTATGGAACGCCCAAGCAATATGTCCAGCAGCTCATCAATGAGGGCAAGGATGTTATCCTTGAGATTGAAGTACAGGGTGCTCTTCAGATTCGTAAGATTTTCCCTCAGGCTTTGCTCTTGTTTGTAACACCTCCAAGCGGTAATATCCTTAAGGAACGTTTGGAAGGCAGAGGTACTGAGGAGCCTGAAGTGGTTGCTCAGAGACTTGCCATTGCATCCAGAGAATCTCTGCTCATGGAGCAGTATGATTATATAATTGTTAATGACGACCTTGATAAGGCCGTAAGTTATGTTCACGAATTGATTCAGAGTGAGCATGGAAGAACCATGCGTAATACGCAACTAATCGATCGAATCCAGAATGAACTAGCTGTTTTTGCGAAAGGAGAAGTAAAATGATTCATCCCTCTTATATGGAACTTATGGAAGTAATCAACAACGATGTAGAGGAAGGCGAGGAGCCGGTAGTTAACTCTCGTTACAGCGTTGTATGTGCAACTGCTAAGCGTGCTCGTCAGATCATTGATGGAGCTGAGCCTCTCCTTGATAATATGCAGAATGAGAAGCCTCTTTCCATTGCAGTTAAGGAACTCTACAGCGGCAAGCTGACCATTCTTACCGATGATGAAGAAGTTACGGATGATGCTGCAGAAGAAGCTGCAGTTGAAGAATGAAGGTAAGTTTTGTATCTCTGGGTTGCGACAAGAATTTGTCCGACTCAGAGCATATGCTTTATCGACTTCAGAAGGCAGGTATTGAGATTACATCAGAGGAGAGTGAAGCTGATGTAATTGTCGTTAATACCTGCTGTTTCATTGAGTCGGCTCTTCAGGAAAGTATTGATACCGTTCTTGAAATGGCAAAGTACAAGGAAGAAGGCAATCTCAAGGGACTTCTGATCGCGGGCTGCATGTCAGAGCGTTATCGTGATGAGATCGAGAAGGATCTACCCGAAGTTGACGGTATCCTTGGAACGAATTCCTATGATGAGATCGTTACAGCCGTTATGAATGCCGGTGGTGGAGAATTCACGGACATCCGTAAGCCTCTTACAGGTCTTCCCGATGAAGCATATGGCCGTGTGAATACCACCGGTGGTGTTTACGATTACCTGAAGATCGCTGAAGGATGTGATAAGCATTGTACTTATTGCATTATTCCATCCCTTCGTGGTAATTATCGTTCCGTTCCCATGGAACAGCTCATAGCGGAAGCAAAGTCCATGGCAGAGAATGGTATTCGTGAACTGATTCTGGTTGCCCAGGAGACCACCCTCTATGGCATGGATCTCTATGGCAGGAAGAGACTTCCCGAATTATTAGATGAGTTAAATAAGATCGATGGTCTAGGCATGATTCGTCTTCTCTATTGTTATCCGGAAGAGATTGACGAAGAACTTGTCGATGCAATCTATCGTAATGATAAGGTTTGTCATTATATCGATATGCCGATTCAGCACAGCGATGACCGCATCTTAAAGAAGATGGGACGTAGAACATCTGAGGCTTGTATTCGTGAGAAGATTGCTCTTCTTCGTGATAAGATGCCAGATATCTGCATTCGTACTTCTCTGATTTCCGGTTTCCCTGGTGAGACAGAAGAGATGCATCAGAATCTTCTGAATTTCCTACGGGATATGAAGCTTGATCGTGTTGGTTGCTTCCCTTATTCCAGAGAAGACGGTACACCGGCTGCTGGTTTTGAAGGTCAGGTTTCCAAGGAACAGGCAGAGAGCTGGCGTGATGAAATCATGGAAACCCAGCAGAAAATCGTTTTTGAGAAGAACCGCAGTCTGATTGGTTCTGTCATTCCGGTCATGGTAGAAGGTTACCTTTCGGAAGACCAGGTCTATGTCGGTCGTTCCTATAGAGATATTCCTGATGTTGACGGTTTTACCTTTTTCCCCTGCGAGAAGGAACTGATCGGTGGAACAATTGTTGACGTTAAGATTACCGGCATTAATGGTTATGACCTGAAAGGAGACTATCTCAATGAATCTTCCAAATAAATTAACCCTTGCACGTGTGTTCATGATTCCCTTTTTTGTGTTTTTCATCCTGTTCGCACCTGCATCCCCAAATGAAGCTGTCTTTCGTCTGATTGCAGACCTTATCTTCGTCCTTGCATCCCTTACCGATCTCTTCGATGGTAAGATTGCCAGAAAGTACGGCCTTGTAACCAATTTCGGTAAATTCATGGATCCACTTGCAGATAAGCTTCTTGTCTGCTCTGCACTGATCTGCCTCTTAAGCCTCGGTCAGCTTCCTGCATGGGTAGTTATCGTGATTGTCGCAAGAGAGTTCATCATCAGCGGTTTCCGCCTGATTGCAGCAGAGGGAGGTATTGTTATCGCTGCATCCATGTGGGGTAAATCCAAGACAGTTTCTCAGATGATCATGATCATCTTCCTGCTCTTAAACCTCTCCTTCACCATCGGCGGAATCGATGTATGCGCAGTTCTTGGAACGATTATGATCTATGTTGCAACTGCTCTTACTATCATTTCTCTCGTTGACTATCTAGTGAAGAACAAAGATGTGTTAAAAGATCAGAACTAATAGGAGAATGGCATGAGAGTAATTGCCGGAAGTGCAAGGGGGCTCCTTCTTGACACACCCAAAGGTATGAAAACCCGTCCGACCTCAGATCGGATCAAGGAAACCCTCTTCAATATCCTTCAGAACGACCTCTATGGAGCAAGATTCTTAGACCTTTTCGCTGGAAGCGGTCAGATGGGAATCGAAGCTTTAAGTCGAGGTGCGAAGGATTGTATCTTTGTCGATAATGATAAGAATGCTCTTCTTTGCATTCAGAGAAATGTAGAGCATACCGGTTTTCTGGATCGTTCCATGATCAAGAATCAAAGAGCAGAAGATGCGATACTTTCTCTCGATGGAGACCCGATGGATATTGTCTTTATGGATCCTCCTTATCATGAAGGAATGGAAGAGAATCTGCTTAGAAGCCTTTCTTCTAGTCCCTTGATAACAGAAGATACCAGGATTATTCTGGAGGCTGATCTTAAAACAGCTCTTCCTTTCGCAGAAGAACTCGGATTTACTATTACCAGAGTAAAGACTTACAAGACAAATCAGCATTATTTCTTAAGGAAGAACTGATATTATGCGTACAGCAATCTATCCCGGAAGCTTTGATCCGGTCACATTAGGTCATATGGATATCATCAAAAGATCAGCGAATCTTTTCGATGAAATCATTGTTGGAGTGCTTAATAACAGCGCCAAAAATGCGTTGTTTTCTGTAAATGAACGTGTTAGTATGATTAAAGAATTGACGAAAGATATGCCTAATGTCAGGGTTGATTCTTTTGACGGTCTTTTAGTTGATTACTGCAAGAAACAGAATGCGAATATCATTATTCGTGGACTTCGTGCTGTAACTGATTTCGAATATGAAATCCAGATTGCTCAAACAAATAAAGTTGAGTATCCAGATATAGAAACCGTATTCCTTACGACCGATCTTCGCTATTCTTATCTGAGTTCCACCATCGTTCGAGAATTTGCCTCCTATGGCGGTGATATCACTCGATTCGTACCGGAATCTGTTATCCCCCTGGTTGAAGCAAAATACAAAGCTTGAAGGAGAATATAATGGCCAGCAATATTGAAAAGCTCATTGAAGATATGGAGAATTACATTGATACGCAGTCGAAACCTGCGGCTTTTTCTTCCTCGAAAATCGTCATTAACCGTGATGAATTAGAACAGTATCTTCAGGAATTAAAAGAAACAACGCCGGATGAGATCCGTCGTTATCAAAAAATGCTTGCCAACAAAGAAGCAATCCTTGCAGATGCTCGTAATAAGGCAGATCAGATCATTGCTCAGGCCCAGATCAAGACAGATGAGCTTGTCAGTGAGCATCAGATCATGCAGCAGGCATATGCACAGGCTAATCAGGTTGTCATGATTGCAACCAAAGATGCAGAAGATATTCTGAACAAGGCCAATAGTGATGCCAATGACATTCGTATGGGAGCAATTCAGTATACGGATGATCTTTTGAACAGTATTCAGGCAATCCTGGGGAATTCTGTTGATATTGCAAAGCAGAGAAACGAAGCCTTTATTAATAAGATGCAGACCATTCTTGATCAGGTTGTTTCTAACAGAGAAGCCCTTCGTCCTGAACAGGTAATTCAGGAACCTGATGCAGAACCGGCACCTGAAGCTTCTGATTCTCAGCCTGCAGCAAATGCAACAGGTGAAGCTGCAAACAGCAGGAATACTTCAAGCGATGGAGATGAACAGATTGCGCTTGATGTACCGGAAGAGTTTTTCCGTAAAGACTGATTTTAATTTTTATAAGCATCCGGTGAGATCCGGATGCTTTTTTAGGTGGCAGAATGAAAAATTTTATTCGTGAAATGAAGAGGGCAGGTATCAAAGGAGTTCTATCAGATATTGATGGAACCCTCCTTGATTCCATGGGCCTGTGGTATGATATAGATGTGGCTTTCATGAAGATGAAAGACATTTCCATGCCAAGTGATCTTCAGATGCAGATTGCCGGTATGAGTATGTACGAGACGGCTCTATATTTCCGAAGGACATTCGGAATCGAAGATTCTCCGGAAGTATTGATGGAGACCTGGAATGAAATGGCAAGAGATGCTTATCTACATCGGATCGAGTTGAAAGCCGGTGCAGAAGAATTCCTGAACGCATTATTGGACGAAGGCATACCGGTTGCTCTTGCAACATCGAATTCAAGACATCTTGTAGAATCAAGCATAGAGCGTCATGAGGTCTTTAATCGCCTGCATGCTATCGTAACGGCTGATGAAATCCAGAATGGGAAACCGGCGCCGGATGTTTACATCGAAGCGGCGAAGAAGATAGGGATTGCTCCGTCGGACTGCCTTGTATTCGAAGATGTTATTCAGGGTGTCAGAGCGGGAAATGCTGCTGGTGCGAGAGTCATCGCTATTGATGATCCTTATTCCAGGGACTACCTCTCAGAAAAAAAAGCGGAAAGTATCGCGGTCATTAAGGATTTTACGGAACTAGATCAATTGAAATTAGAAGTATGAGGTCTCTGTGAAAGAAATCGTTGTAACTCCCCAGGAATCTGGTGAAAAACTGATCCGTTATCTGAATCGTCATCTTCCGGAAGCATCTACGGGATTTCTCTACAAGATGCTTCGCAAGAAGAACATTACGATAAATAAGAAGAAGTGTTCAGGAAATGAATCTATCTCTGAAGGGGATCATATTCAGATCTTCTTCTCAGATGAGACTTATGCCAAGATGAGCGGGCAGAAGGGGGAAGGTACAGATCTTGCCGCTTCTTATGCCATTTCGAAGATGGTCTATTCAGATATCAAGGAACGTATTCTCTTCGAAAATGAGGATTATATTGCTTTCAATAAGAGACAAGGTGAATTGTCTCAGAAGGCGAGTGACAGCGACCGTTCGGTAAATGAGATCCTGATCGGTTATCTTCTTAAGGATGGGCAGTTAGATGAGAACCTATTAGTTACTTTTAAGCCGTCCGTTATCAATCGTCTTGACCGGAATACTTCCGGAGTCATCCTATTTGGTAAAACCATGAAAGCTTTGCAGAATGGTGGAGAGATGATGCAGACCCATGATGGTAACAAGACCTATCGTTGTATCTCTTATCTTCATTCCAACTGTAAGTTTAACGAAAAAGAGACGGAGATCTCTGGTTTCCTTACAAAGGATACTGAGCGTAATATCGTTAAGTTCTCGGATTTCCCAATGAACTCTGATTCCAAAGATATGTTAGAGACGGTAAGGGTTATACAGAGAAAGGGAGACCTGGCTCTTCTTGAAATTCGAATGATGACGGGACGTTCTCATCAGATTCGTGCTTCTCTCTATCATTATGGTGCGCCTATTCTCATGGATCCAAAGTATGGAGATCCGCAGGCTAACCGTAGATATGGACAGGATCTTCCCGGAGATGTTGGGCAGCTTCTTCATGCGTATAGTGTTGAACTTCCCAAGCTCGGTAAAGTAATGGCTCCCATGCCGGAAACCTTTACAGCACTTATGAATGATGAATAAAGGAGCCATATGTCAACCTGGAATACAAGAGGTTTGAGAGGATCTTCCCTGGAAGACTTCATCAACCGAACGAATGAAATCTATCTGGAAAATGGACTTGCTCTGATTCAAAAGATTCCAACGCCCATTACGCCAATCAATATCGATAAGAAATCCAGACATATCACACTTGCCTATTTCGACCAGAAGTCTACAGTCGATTATATCGGAGTAGTGCAAGGGATTCCCGTTTGTTTTGATGCTAAGGAATGCAATACAGAATCTTTTCCTTTGGCAAATATCCATGAACATCAGATGGTCTTCATGGAAGAATGGGAGAAGCAGCAGGGTATTGCTTTCTATCTCATCTACTTTACCAAGCGGCAGGCCTATTATTATCTTCGTTTTGAAGATGCCCTTACCTTTTGGAACCGTGCGAAGAGCGGTGGGAGAAAGAGCTTCCGTATTGAGGAACTGAATCCCGAGTTCTTCTTTTTGACCAAGCGAAATCTCCTGGTTCCATACCTTGATATGTTACAACTGGATCTGGAGAAAAGAGATGCAGAGGTTCAAGGCGAATAAGTGAAATATTTTAGCGTAGTAAAGCGTTGACATATATTTGATATCTGTTATAGTAAAACGTAATTTATCGTTGTAGCACATTAGCATACTAAAGCGAGGCCATAATGAATCGTTTACTTCATATTCCCGAAGGTTTTCGGGACATCTACAGAGATGAAAACAGATCCCGCAGAATCATCCGCAAGAGACTGACTGATCTGTTAGAGAGTTTTGGATATGCAGGAATTGAAACCCCTGGTATCGAATATTTTGACGTATTTGGTCGTGATATCGGTACAACGCCCTCTAAGGAACTCTATAAGTTCTTTGACCGCGATGGCAATACGATCGTTCTTCGTCCTGACTTCACTCCAGCAGTCGCCAGAGCGGCAGCGACCTATTTTAATGATGAGAAGAGACCACTTCGTCTCTTCTATGATGGCAATGTCTATCAGAACAACAAGTCTTACCAGGGCAGACTGCGAGAGTCCTCACAGATTGGAGCAGAGCTTATTGGTATCTCCTCTCTGGATGCAGATGCCGAGATCCTTACCATGATCGTTCGCATGTTCGAAGCTTCAGGTCTTCAGGATTTCCAGATTTCTGTATCTCATTCCCATATCTTCGAAGCACTCCTTACGGAAGCTGGTTTCGATGAAGATGAGGAAGAAGTCGTACGCGATCTGATCGAGAACAAGAACTTCTTCGGTCTGGAAGAATATCTTGGACAGAAGGGGATTTCTACAGAACTGGAAGAATTATTCTCCCTGCTCGGTCCTGCCTATGAACCCATGGAGAATTGGGAGCATCTGCTGAAGAAGACCGAGAAGTTTCCTGAGATTCATGCTGATCTTCATTATCTGCAGGAATTATATAAGCTTCTTAAAGTATATGGAGTTGAGAACCACATTGCCTTTGATCTGGGGCAGATTTCCACCTTTACTTACTACACCGGTATTATCTTCACCGGATACACTTTCGGAACCGGTGAGCCTCTGGTACGCGGAGGACGATATGACAAGCTCCTCTCGAATTTTGGAGCAGATGCTGCCTCCATCGGTTTCGCCTTCACCTTGGATCAGCTCATGATGGCTCTGGAACGCCAGAAGATTCCCGTGATTGATGATCTCAAGCATTATGTTCTTCTCTATCGCCCTGAAGACCGGGCATCCGCTATTGCTAAGGCGACAGAGCTTCGTAAATCTAAAGCATCCGTAGAAATGATTGTATCTTCTGACCCTGGAGCTACCCTAGAGTTATTAAAGAACGAATACAGTAATACGGAATTTATCTTATGGAGGGCAGAATAATGGAAGAGAGATATCTTACAATTGCCCTCGGAAAAGGGCGTCTTGCAAAACACGCAATGAAATTGTTCACTGAGATTGGAATGCCTTGTACTGAGATGGAAGATCCGGATACCAGAAAGCTGATCTTCGTGAATGAAGAGAAGAAGGTTAGATTTTTCCTGGCTAAGGGACCCGATGTTCCCACCTATGTCGAATATGGTGCTGCTGATATCGGTATCGTAGGAGAGGATACCATCCTGGAAGAAGGCCGTAATATCTATGAAGTTTTAGATCTCGGTTTTGGTAAGTGCAGAATGTGTATCTGCGGACCCAAGTCTTCCGAAGACCTCTTAAAGCACCGCGAGATGATTCGTGTCGCTACCAAGTATCCCAAGATTGCCAGGGATTATTTCTATAATGTGAAACACCAGACCGTAGAGATCATTAAGCTCAATGGCTCCATTGAACTTGCACCGATTGTTGGTCTGTCTGAAGTAATATGTGATATCGTTGAGACTGGAACAACTCTGAAGGAGAATGGACTCGAAGTCCTCGAAACCGTATGTCCCTTATCTGCAAGAGTTGTCGTGAATCAGGTATCCATGAAGATGGAAAATAAGAGAATTACAGAGATTATTCGAGATTTAAGAGAGGCTGTTAAGGAGTAATTATTATGCGAAAGATAAAGATTACTGCAGATACAAGAAGAAATATTATGGAAGACCTTCTGAAGAGAAGTCCTGCATCCTATGGTCAGTACGAAGATAAGGTTAAGGCAATTGTCGAAGATGTTAGAATCCGTGGTGATGAGGCGCTCTTTGAATATGCCAGGAAGTTCGACGGCGTTACGTTAACTGCAGATAATATTGAAGTAACAGAATCTGAAATCGAAGAAGCATACAGCCTTGTAGATCAGAAACTGCTTGAAGTCATTCGTAAAGCTCTGAAGTCTATTACTTCTTATCATGAGAAGCAGAAGCAGAACTCCTGGATGACGGTAGAAGATGGTAAGATCTTAGGTCAGAGAGTAACACCTGTGGCCAGAGCCGGCGTCTATGTTCCTGGTGGTAAGGCAGTATATCCTTCTTCCGTACTGATGAATGTTGCACCCGCTAAGGTTGCTGGAGTTCCAGAGATCATTATGATCACACCATGCGGTAAGGACGGTAAGGTTTATCCCTCCACTCTGGTTGCAGCCAAAGAAGCAGGTGTCGATCGTATCTTCAAGTCCGGTGGAGCCCAGGCAATCGCAGCTCTTGCTTTCGGAACCGCGTCTGTTCCCAAGGTAGATAAAATAGTTGGCCCTGGCAATATCTATGTAGCGCTTGCCAAGAAGGCTGTCTTCGGTTATGTAAGTATTGATTCCATTGCAGGTCCTTCTGAAGTTATGGTTCTTGCAGATGAGACTGCAAATGCTCACTATGTTGCTGCCGACCTTCTCTCTCAGGCAGAACATGATGAACTTGCATCAGCAATCCTTGTCACTACCAGTGATAAGCTTGCAGACGAAGTGGAGAAGGAGATCGAAGGATATCTTCCTAAGCTTTCCCGTCGTGAGATCATTGAGAAATCTCTGAAGAATTACGGCTATCTTCTCGTTTGTGATAACATGCAGGATGCGATTGATACCGTAAATGAGATTGCATCCGAACATCTTGAGATTGTAACCCGTGACCCGTGGGAGACAATGACTCATATCAAGAATGCAGGTGCCATGTTCCTGGGCGAGTATTCCTCTGAACCTCTTGGCGACTACTTTGCAGGCCCCAATCACGTTCTTCCAACCAATGGAACTGCGAAGTTCTTCTCAGTACTTTCTGTGGATGACTTCATTAAGAAGACCAGTATTATCTCTTATTCCAGAGATGCTCTGAAGGAAGTCTATAAAGATGTTATGCAGTTCGCAGAATGCGAGAAGCTGACTGCACATGCAAACTCTGTTGGCGTCAGATTCGAGGATGAAGACTGATTGCTTCGTAAACATAGAACAGATCGATATATTGAAAATTACTTGTCGTTAGCTCTTCATTTATGAAGGGAAAGGATAGCATTAAGAGATGGATAGAATAGCGGAAATTACCAGAAAAACCGGAGAAACCGATATCACCGTTAAGATAGATCTGGATGGCAGTGGTAAGACGAACATTGACACCGGAATTGGTTTTTTCGATCATATGCTGGACGCATTTGGAAGACATGGTTTCTTCGACCTTGAAGTAAAATGTAAGGGTGATCTCAATGTGGATTGCCATCATACAGTGGAAGATGCCGGTATTGTGCTCGGCCAGGCGATAAAGCAGGCTGTAGGAGATAAAAAGGGCATTAGGCGTTATGGTAGTATGATTCTTCCCATGGATGAATCTCTTGTACTCTGTGCTGTAGATCTATGCGATAGACCATATCTTAACTTTGATGCTGATTTTAAGACGGAACGTATCGGTGATTTCGACACAGAGATGGTTAGAGAGTTCTTCTATGCAGTCTCTTATTCAGCGCAGATGAATCTACACCTGAAACAGTTGGATGGACTGAACAGTCACCATATTGCAGAAGCAATGTTTAAAGCATTCGCGAAAGCCATGGATCAGGCCACAGGTTATGATCCTAGAATTAGCGATGTTCTCTCAACGAAAGGTAGTTTATAATAGAATAATATTATTGTGTTATCACTGTACTAGGCTAAAGCACGAAGCGTGGTTGATGCGTTTCTGATGCTATTAAGGGAAAAGAGGAGATTGCTATGAAGAATATGAAAAAGATACTCGCACTTTTAATGACAGGTGCAATGGTAGTTGGATTTGCATCTTGTGGTAAGTCTGACGATAAGAAGGCTACCGAAAACAATGACAAGAACCTTGTTGTCGGTTTTGACCAGAACTTTCCTCCCTTCGGTTATGTAGGAGAAGACGGAGAGTTCACGGGATTTGATATCGAACTTGCTGCAGCAGCTGCGGATAAGCTTGGTCTTGAAGTTGTATATCAGCCCATTGATTGGGATGCAAAGGATATGGAACTTTCCTCCGGTACCATCGACTGTATCTGGAACGGATTCACCCTTAACGGACGTGAAGATGATTACGCCTGGTCAGATCCTTACATGAACAATGCACAGGTTTTCGTTGTAAGAAGTGATGCCGGAATTGAATCAGAAACTGATCTTGCAGGTAAGATTGTTGATGTTCAGAAGGAATCCTCAGCAGAGACCGCACTGAACTCTGATGATAATAAGGCACTCACAGCATCCTTCAACCAGCTGATTCCTGTTGCTGATTACAATACGGCAATGATGGATCTGGAATCCGGTGCTGTAGATGCTGTAGCTATGGATAAGTTTGTAGCTCTTGATCAGACCAAGGACAAGGCTGATACCTTTAAAGTTCTTGATTATGAGATTTCTTCCGAACAGTATGCGGTTGGTTTTGAGAAAAATAATACAGAACTTCGTGACAAGGTAAATGAAGCACTGAAGGAAATGAACGAAGATGGAACCTTCGCAAAGATTTCTGAGAAATATTTTGGTGAGAATGTTTCTATCTTAAAGTAAGATTAGATATATAATAAAAAGCAGAAAGGACAGGTAAATGCTTTTCACCTGTCCTTTTCGCTTGGTAACGAATTGATACAGAATCTGCCATTGATTCTA
>ONDO01000009.1 GCA_900316625.1 uncultured Lachnospiraceae bacterium
AGCCGGGTCAGAAGATAGCCTTTGTTGGAGCGACAGGAGCAGGTAAAACAACCATTACCAATCTGATCAACCGTTTCTATGACATTGAAGACGGAAAGATCCGTTATGACGGTATCAATATTAACAAGATCAAGAAGGCGGATCTCCGCAAATCTCTCGGAATTGTGTTGCAGGATACCCATCTCTTCACTGGTACAGTGGCAGAAAATATCCGTTATGGAAAGCTGGATGCGACCGATGAGGAGGTAAAGGCAGCAGCAAAACTTGCAAATGCCGACTCCTTCATCCGTCATCTTCCCAAGGGATATGACACCGTCCTCGAAGGCGACGGCCAGAATCTCTCCATAGGACAGCGCCAGCTGCTAGCGATTGCAAGAGCAGCCATCGCAGATCCTCCTGTTCTGATTCTCGACGAAGCAACCTCTTCGATCGATACCAGAACGGAGAAGCTGGTCCAGGATGGTATGGACAGACTCATGCACGGACGAACCACTTTTGTTATCGCTCATCGTCTCTCGACCATTCGCAATTCTGATTGCATCATGGTCCTCGATCATGGCCGGATCATCGAGCGCGGCAACCATGAAGAACTCATGGCAGAGAAAGGAAAGTACTTCCAGCTCTATACCGGCAAGATTCAGAACGCATAAGCTGAATATCCGCTTCGAAAATGCAGGGCACACCTCAGATCTGGGGTGTGCTCTGTTTTGTGGGTTGAATGACGAATCCTTTCATCTACACAAAATGTTGAAAAGTTTTTGATTTTTTTTCAATATGGTGTAAAGTAATTACAACAATATCCGAAATAGTAAATGTGGGATACGATCTTGACCTAACTATGCCCAAAAATACAAAGGGATTTGCGATATGGAGGCAACTATGAGAAAACAGCATTCGTTCAGACGGAAGGGCCTTGCACTGCTTCTGGCAGGCTTTATGACGGTCACCTCGCTGGGACTTCCAGGATATCCGCCCATTCGGACCGTACAGGCGGAAGAGAACGAAGCAGCAAATGCATTGCTGCCGGCAGATGCGGAAATTGTCCAGATTTTCCAGGCACCTGCCGGAGGCTATTCGACACTAAAATCTGTGCAGATGGATGTACAGATTATTTCTGGTGCCACCGTATCAAAGGTGAAGGTATATCACAATCTAAATGACATTGACGATTATTATGGCAATGGCAGGGAATTCGATATCGATGGCTTTAAAGTCAGCGGAAATAAGGATATCGGACAGAAGAAACAGACACTCAAGATCACGGATCTTGCATCCTCTGATTCTGATGCAGCCTTAAATCTTATGCCCAACGAATGGTATGCGGTTGGTTTCACACTGATTTCCAACAATGCAGAAGGTACCGGATATTACCCCGTAAGTAATAGCGCAGTATCTTATATCAACAATGGGCAGACCAGCTTTGATCTATTGACAGTAAATACGGATGGCACGATTTCAGGTGAGCCGGATGATGTGACTCTCGCGCTTACGGATAGCAGCAGAACGACTGCCTGTGTCGATCTGAGTCAGACCATAAACCTCTCAGATTACTTCACCATGGATCCGAGCGGATTAAAAAGAACTGTACCTCTCAGATTACTTCACCATGGATCCGAGCGGATTAAAAAGAACTGTAACCTATACTTCCGGCGATACGGCTATACTTACGGTATCTGCAAATGGTACGGTTACACCGAAGGCTGTCGGCTCAACTACTGTCACTGCAGCACATGGAAGCAGCAGCCAGTCCGTAACGGTCTATGTAGTAGACCCTGTACTTTCGAATCCAGGCAGCACATACACATACAACGGCAGCTCCCAGAAAGCACCCGTAACAGCTAACGGAATGGGAACGGATTACACACTGACCTATACGGATACTGAAGCAAGCACGGATGCGGATGGCAAGGGCGATGCTGTAGCAGCAGGCCGGGTCGATATCAGCGTAGAAGGTAGGGGCCCTCTGAATGGCTATAGCAAGACGCTGAACTATGAAATCGGAAAGCTTGATATTCAGCCATATGCAGAAGCAGCAAGCATCACTGTTGATGCTGCCGGAAAAGCACATGTTTCAAATCTCGTTGGACCTGGAAAAGATGCTGCTGGTCTTAGCGAAGTGGATGCGGATGGTCGCGGTGATTATTCCATTAGCACAGTGGAAACCGGATCTACTGCCAGCGGATCAACCTATGATGTAACCATTAGCGGTGAAAATAACTACACCGGTTCCTGTACCAGGCCTGTAACATCCACCTATGATGCAACGAACCTGGCCGATATCAGCGAGAAGTTTGACTTCACCCTGGATCAGGATGTTATGCCCTATGCAGGTTTCAGCATTCAGCCGGGCCTGGATGATATTACGATTACTCTGAAGAGTGATGCGACCAAGAAGCCACTTGATCTTGCGACAAAGAAAAAAATCTTTGAACTGGTTCCGGTTGCGAATGGTGAGAACACAGAAGTGGGTGATGGCGTACTTACCATCCGTGGACTGAGCAGTGCCGGATACACCGGTGAGGTTGCACTTCCCTTCTACATCGCAGAAAACGATATTAATGCAAACTATTCCGCAAGTGATAAAGACCAGAAGGCAGGAACGATCCACATTTCCGTAAAGGATGGAAGCTTCACGGCGTCTGATGATAAAACGACAGCGACCTTGTCAAAGAACTTCGTGCATGGCGATTTCGATCTCTCGGATCTCTTCACCATCACCATGTACCAGTGGACAGACAATGGAACAAGCCATACATATACCCTCAGTGAAAATGATTACACTGTATGGTCGGATGAATCTGATCCGGGTGCCATCGGTACACATACGGGGACCCTTCATATCACAGGACAGGGTAATTTTACGGGCGATTGGGCAGTTACCTATACGGTAGTGGCAGATATTGCAAAGGATCTTACGGTTAAGACCTATAACAATAAGCGCCTGGTTGGAACGACAACGGCAACCGTGACTGCAGACGGAAGCGTATATAATACGCCTTTTGCTGTAACCTACGATGGAAACGCTGTTACTCCGACCTTTGGAACGAATTTTTCAAGCAACTTCATTGTGTCTGCAGGAAAGATCCTGAAACCGGGAACAGACTATGAAGTGGCATCTTCTTCTTACAAAAATAATACCGATGCAGGCACTGCGAGTGTTGTTCTGAAAGGAAAAGGAGCTTATGCGGGAAAAACTGCGACCCTGACCTTCACGATCAACAGAAAAGCAGTCACGAGTGCAGATAAGCTTACGATTGATGCAGGCTCCTATACTTACGTAGGACCTAATGTCGAAGTAACACCGGCAGATGATCAGATCCATGTCACACTGAATGGAGGAAAAGATCCTCTAAAGAATGGCAAGAAGCAGTATAAGATTACCGGTATCAGCAACAATACGGAGGCTGGCACTGCTACGGTAACGGCTGTTTTGAATGATGACAGTAACTTTAGTGGCAGTCTGACCGGTACTTACACGATCGCTCCACTGGATCTGTCGAATCCTCCTTCCGGGGTGAACTTTACAATCCATACGGAAAATAACGACCAGGATTCCTGGCCGGTAGAGGGAACGGTAAAGGATCCTAAGGCTGTAGAGCCTAAGGTCACCAGTGTCACCTATAACAATGGTGGAACTACAATTACACTTGATCCAAAGGATTACACGGTAAGCTACGAGAACAATAAGAAGGTTGGAACGAATACGGCCAAGATTGTTGTTACCGGCAAGGGATCCAACCTCAAGGGATCTGTTAAGAAGTCCTTCAGTATTGTGAAGAAGGATTTCCAGAATCTCTCGATTACCTTAGATGGTACGGATGCAGAGAAGAGCGCATCCAGAAGTACCAGCGCAGCAACTTACTACGAAGCAAAAGATTATGCGCCTAAGTATAAGGGGGCAGCATATACCCCCAGCCTCACGATCGAAAATGGTGGAGAAACCCTTATTCTCGGAACGGATTACAAACTGAGCTGGGATAATAATGAAGATGCGGGAAAATATGACGATAAGATGGGCCCGCATGCAACCATCACCGGTATTAATAACTATAGCGGATCGACGGCTTTCATCTATTTCACGATTCAGCCGATGGAGCTGAAAGAAGCATGGGTAAGTGATGATGTGACCATCGCAAGTGATGGTACTCCCACACTTTCTGTGGTTCGTCCCAGTGCGCTTGGAGACAGAACCCTTAGCCTGGTGAAGGACGGAAAGGGCGATTATAGCATTGAGCCTGACAATGATCCGGATAATGACAGAGAAGAATGGCCAATCAATGCAGGCATGCATACGGTTAAGATTACCGGTAATGGAAACTATACCGGAACAATCAAGAAGACTTACCAGAAGGGCAGGTCTCTTAGTGGTGTCAGCGTCTCCCTTGTAAATCCTTATCCTGGAGTGGATAAAGTATATGATGCGGTAAGCGGTGTATATCAGGTTCCTTACTTAGGTGAGGATGCCATTCTTGGTCGCCCTGCACTTCGGGTAACAGATTCCTATGTTAAGGATGGTAATCCAACGACGGTTACCCTGAAGAAGGATGTTGACTATACCGTTACCTACACTACGGATCCGAGCAATATCAGCGATGCTACCACCGCTGTTGGAGTAACAAATGCATCCGGTTCCCTTGTCTATGTTGTGCTCGACATGGTGAAGGACAGCCAGACCTACTTCGGAAGCAATAGTGGAATCAGATATAAGGTTAATCCGGTTCCGATTACCAATATCAACACCAATAAAGATTCGATTGCGGTTGGCCAGATCTATGCAACCGACGATACCCCGAATGCAGATAAGAGTAAGGTGCCAGGACGTAACTTCGCATACTACTACAATGGCATGAAGAAAGAAGTAACTCCGGAACTGATCTATTATCCTGGCGGTAAGGATAATGAAGGAATTACCCTGACCCCGGGAACAGACTATGATTATTCTACTTCGTCCATCTCAGCAGATGTAAATGCGGCTGGAAGCAGTTATCTTCTTCCTATTACCGGTAAAGGAAATTACAGTGCAGCATTCAACATGCCTGTCACGGTAATCAAGACACCTCTATATCTGGGTGCGACCTACAGTGGAACGACCCTGATTGCAGCAAAGCCTAGCATTATTGATGGTCAGGAGACCTATACTGTTGACGGAACGGGATATGCACTTCAGTACACGGGTCAGGCGCTTTGCATCGAGGACCTTGGACTGAAGTTCGGTCTGACAGAAGATGATGCAGCTGTTAAAGAGAGTGATGCGACCTTCCATGTCACATGGGCGAATAACCAGAAGCCTTCATCTGATGAGGATGGTTATGCAACAGCGACACTGACTCCTGCAAATGATAATTACAGCGGTAGCTTGATTGTGAAGTATGCCATTGCACATCTTACGATTGATCCGCAGTATACAACGGTGTCCGATAGTCTTACCTATAACGGTAAGCGTCAGGAACCGACCATTATTGTTAAAGACAAGGAAAGCACTCTGACAAGAGATGTGGATTATACCGTTTATTACGAAGACTCTACCGGAAAGAAGATTACAGACGGTGGAGCGGATGCAGCACCCTATGCACCGGGACTCTATAATGCAGTCATTACTCCGGCAGGTGTATATAAGGGATCTGCAAGCTACAAGAAGTCCTTCACGATCTATGGCGACATCGAGGTGAATTCTGATCTCTTTGAAGTAGATGGTTCTCCCAGCGACCAGGAATTTACGATGACGCTTGCAGATGGAAAGCTTGTATCCCAGGAACTGACGGATTACATGAATTCCAAATATAAACTGACCAGAAAGAAGAGTGGAAATATTGCTTCTGATACCGCAAGCGAGCTGGTAGAGGGTGGTAATGGTGACTATAAGGTAACCATGGATCTTCCCAACAAGCCGGGAACCGGTATTGTCAAAGTGACAGGTCAGGGATTCTATAAGGGTACCTTGAAATATACAGTCACCATGCAGGGATCTCTCAAGGATGCAGAGATTAAGTTTGGTTCCGATCAGTACGCATATAATGGAGGCCAGGTACGTCCTAACGATGTAAGAGTTATGTATAAGGGCCAGAACCTCGTTGAGGGTACGGACTATATTATTACTTACAGCGATAATGCAGACGTGACGACAGTTGGAACGAAGAGCCTGACAATCTCTCCGGGTACCAATAAGCTCTATGGTGATGAAAAGACAGCTGCCTATGAAGTGAAATATGATCTGTCTACCGCTAAGGTAAACGAAAAGAAGAGCCAGGAATATGACTATATTGGTAGTGAAATTACCTTCCCGGATCTTACGGTAAGCTGTGGTGGAAGACCCATTGAATTGAATCTTCTTACTGTAGCTTATGCAAATAATGTAAATCCCGGTCAGGCAACGGTAACGATTACGCCGAAGGATGCATCTTCCCCCGTATTTGGTGAAGCAATCTGGAAGTTTAATATCAAGCAGATCAGCCTTAAAACCAACGCGACGATTACCTTCAATGATGGCGAATGGGGCGATGGGATTGCTAAGGATGCCAAGTATGAATACAGTGGCAAGGAGATCCGTCCGGAGCCTAAGGTTCTTGTAACTTACACGGATAAGGATAACAAGAAGCTCACGAAGACGCTGACCTCGAACGATTACACGGTTGAATATTCAAACAACAAGAACAAGGGTACTGCAACGATCCGTGTGACAGGTAATGGCCAGTATGGTGGTTATAAGGACTTCTCCTTCACCATTACACCTCATGCACTGACATCTGATATGGTTGAGGTTGTTACTCCGGTTTATTATGCCGGATCAGCAACTCCGATTCCGGTTGTTAATGTAACCTTCAATGGCGAAACACTTTCGACCAAGGACTACACTACTTCCGTTACTAAGGATACGAATTACGAGAGTAATATGAAGTGCAAGGTAACGGTAAGCGGAAAGGGCAACTTCAGCGGCGATTATACAGAAGAATTCACAGTAGCTCCTCGTGATCTTGGGGACGGTAAAGTGATCATCCCGACAGAGAGCAAGGAAGTAACCTATACCGGAAGCTCGGTAGAAGATGAACTGAAGAAGATTGATGTTCAGGTGGATAAGGGTGACGGTACCATGCAGTCCTTGAAGCGTGGTAAGGAATATACTCTGACCGTTAACCAGAAGGGCAATGGTGGTGCAGATGTTGTCACGACGAACTCTGATGGTACTTTGAACATCTTAAGACCAGATCTTTTGGTTGATGTAAGTGATTTCCAGATTACCATTGATGCGGTAGAACCTCACTTCATTGGTCAGCTCTTAGATGAGTTCAAGATTGTTCCGAAGAGCTTAGAAGTTCCGGAAGATGGAGCGGATGATTTTGAAATCAGCCTGGATAAAGAGGATAATCCATACACCGGAGCGAAGATTACTCCTACGGTAACCGTGAAGGATAATGGAAGAGTTGCTGCAGAACAGACCTTGGTCCTGAAGAAGGATTATACTGTCACCTACGAGAATAACGTAGATGCAGCCGGATCTTATGAGGACAAGGCACCAACCCTTGTTGTCACTGGTAGTGGAAATTACACGGGCGTCCGTCGTGTTCATTTCAACATTGGTACGAAATTAACCGCTGATAATACAAGGGTCAATGTTCTTGGATGTGAACGAGCATCCGCGAACGATAAAGAGAAAACACATACTTACGATGGTATGGCACATACTCCGAAGGTAGAAGTTATCTATAACAAGACGACCCTGAAGAATCTTGCAGATGATGCAGCCGGACAGTATGAAGTTAAGTATGTTGGTTCTTCTCTCGGTCTTGTAGATGGTCAGCCTGCTTATGATGGAGATACTATCCATGTTGGCCAGACGGAACAGACGCAGACAAAGGTTGTAACGATTACTGGTAAGAACGGATACTACGGAACGGTAACCGGAACCTACAAGATTCGTCCTAAGAAAGCGAATAACATTAAGATTGTTCCTGTCCTTGATTATGATGCTGACAAGAAGGAGTACTACACGATCTATGATGGTAAGGCAGCTACTCCGGATGCGATCGTCTATGATCTTGATATCTCTGACAGTGTTCCTTTGGATTCTGAAGGAGCAAATGATGCATACGATATTACCGGTTATGAGAATAATACGACTGCCACGACAGGTGAGCCGGCACTCATCAAGGTAACCATGAAGGGCGATTACGCAGATACTGCGATGAACACCCAGACTGCGCCTTTTACAATTCGTGGAAAAGCACTTACAGATTATGCTGCAAACCTTGCGGATGCACCTGATGTTAAGAGAGAAAACGATCTGAAGAGCCCTGGTGCTTACTATAAGTACACCGGTTCTGAAATCTATCCGAATGTGCAGTTTACGAATGGTGGAGAAGTTCTTCCCATGACGGCAGGTAAGGATTATAGCATTACTTATGTTGAAAGTGATGCAGAGGGTAATCCGGTATATGAAGAGGTAGAAGATGCGGACGGTAATACAATCCGTCAGTTGAAGAAAGTATCTCCTGTTAATGCAGGCCTCTATGTTGCGGTTGTTGAAGGCAAGGGCAACTATAGCGGAACCTGGAATCTGCCATACTACATCTATGCTGATCTGAAGGATGCAGAGGTTTCTGATATTGAGCCTCAGTTCTATCAGGGCCTGGGACAGGATCCTCATCCTGAAATTTCCGTGAAGTTAGCAGGGAATACGCTAACGGAAGCGAAAAAGGCACATGATGATGTGGAAGCGGTAAAAGGTGATTATTACAGGGATCCTGCATCGGATACCAACTTCAAGTCGGATGGTAAGATTGTCCTGACATCGGCAAGAGATTACTATACCGGTACCAAGACAGTCTCCTATGAGATTTCTACCGATGGAAAATATCTCACAGCAGAGATTGATGGAAAAGCTTATACCTATACAGGTTATCCGATCGGTGACGATATCAAGATTACTCTACCGAACGGAACCGTAGTATTCGACGCAGCTAAGCGCGAAGACTATCCAGATACAACCATCACTTACGAAGAAGTGAAGATAAATCCTGACGGTGATGATAAGGAGAAGATTGAGGTTGATCCTGAGGTTGGCCCGATCGAGGCAGGTATTGTCACTGCAACCATCACAAATATTACGGCTGGTAGCGAGACAGGCCTCACCAAGACAGTAAAATATAGCATTCTTCAGAAGAATATTAATTCTGATGAGGGCGCTACAGATAATACCAGACCTGTGACTGTAAGAATGCCAATAAGTCGTACTTATGATGGTAGCGCACAGGAAGTAAAGCCTGTGATTTGGTACAATGGTCTGAATCTGAAGGAGGGGGTTGACTATACCCTGTCCTATGCCAACAACATAGAGCCGGGTACTGCAACCGTCATGATTAAGGGTATTAATAACTTTAAGAATGACCGTTACGAGACTTTCGTCATTACGCCGGCACCTGTGTACAATCTTGAGGCAACTCCGACCAGTGCATCCTCTGTGAAACTGACCTGGAATCATGCTCATAATGTAACAGGTTATGAGATTAACAGTGGCGGAGATCATCAGAAATATTATGGAACAACAAGTAGCAACAGCTTTGAAGTAATTGGACTTGAGTCCGGCAAAACATACCAGTTCAGTGTCAGAAGCTATACGATGCTGAATGGTGAGAAGAAGTGGAGCGAATGGTCTGAAGTAACAGCCATGACCGACATCGCTGCACCCTCAGATGTGAAGGGGGGAACCGGCAACAAGGGTACAGCAACGATTAGCTGGAGCAAGAGTGCCAATGTGGATGGTTATGCTGTTTATCGTTCGACCAGCCTGGATGGCAATTATGCACTGGCAGCGACAGTTCCTCTTCGATATGGTTCATATACCGATCGATATGCAACGAGCGGAAAGACATACTATTACCGGGTTCGTGGATACAAGTCCGATGGAAATGGCGGCTGGATCTATGGCAGCTATTCCAGTCCGATCGCGGTAACAGCCCAGTAGTTCCTATGAACTAATTGAAAAAGCAAGAGAATTACATCCAGTTCGTTTTCCGAAAGGAGAACTACTGGGTGTGATTTGCGTGCCTTTATGTTAAACTGAAAATTAGTATAAAAGCACGATGGAGGAAGCATGTTATTCCGAAAGAATGATGAATCAGAATTCAACGAGTTTTGGGGCCTGCCGGGTGAAGATGATGAAGAGATTGATGAAGGAAGAGCCAACGAACGGACCGAGGCGAATGCTGATCAAGAACCAAAAGAAATAGAAGAGAATACAGTCAAGACTGAGAAAAAGAATAAGAAGACGAAGGGTCTTTCGGATGATATTGCGAAAGCAATTACGGAGAAGACAGGACGTACGGAAGCAGATGATGAGATTTCTCACCGGTATACGATTGGTGGCTATACATTTCAGACTTATTATGAATACCGTAACGCAGAAGATGATGTGCGTCGGATTGAGGTGTTAAGACAAGAACTTGACCTGCAGGATCCGGAAGTCGCAATTCGTGTGTACAATATGATCCGTGAGGGCCAGATTGTATTTAAGAGCCCAATTGGAGAAGAGTTTTTCAGCCATGTGGCAGATATTGTGGCGGACAAGTCTGTAGACCTCCTGGAAGATAAGGCGGTGGTCGATGAAGCGGAAGGCGCAGCCAAGGGACAGAAAAGGCTGGCATCTCTCATCCTGGTGCTTGCGATTTCGGCTTTCATCTATTTTGCATATTCAGAAATCTCGGATATCAGACAGACGAGAAAGCTGTCTCAGCTTCGTTCTGAGACGAGTGTAAGTACAGATACTGCCAAGGAAGATAAGGCAGAAGAAAAGGAGGAGCCCTCGAGCGAGGGCTCGAATAAAGATACGGCAGATACGAATGCCATGCAGTATGATTCTGCCGGAAATCCGGTGAACAGCCTGACGATAAGACAGGAGTACACTGACCTTTTGAGCCAGAATCATGACTTCGTTGGCTGGTTGAAGATTCCTGACACGGAGATAGATTATCCGGTTGTATCAAGAGTCAATGATAATGATTTCTATCTCAATCATGCATTTGACGGTTCGGATGATAAGAATGGTACTATTTTCATGGATTATCGTGCAAGTATCACGACACCGACCTGTAACACTATCATCTACGGACATGATATGAAATCGGGAATGATGTTTGGTACTCTGTCGAATTATCTGGATGAGTCCTACCTCTCAGATCACAAGGTAATAGAGTTCAACACACTCTATGAAGACAGAGCTTATGAGGTTGTGGCGGTTGGTTTATCCCAGGTACAGGATAATTCTGAGGATGGATTCCGATATTACAACTTTATAAATGCGGGAAGTAAGGCGGATTGGGACGCTTTCCATGACTTTGTAAGTTCTGTAAATGTATATGGGGAGACGGTGGATATCGAACCTACCGATCAGCTCCTTACCCTGTCTACCTGTAATAGTTATCTTGCTGACGGAAGACTCTTCGTCCTTGCCAAGAGAATTGATTAGGATTCATGGAAGGTATTTTCTATTTATTTCGTAAAAATAGGCATCAACTAGTAGAAATAGTAGGAAACTAGCGGTATAATGAATAAGATATAGTAGTCGTGAAGGTTATATGGAAATAGCTTCACATCATTTTCAACCAGGTGCGGAGAATGAAGATGAAACGTGGAACAAAAATAGGCTGGCTGCTTGTTGCGCTATCGGTTGTGCTTAGCGTATGGGTATTGATTGGCTCGAACTCGAGAGCAGACGATTCAGATTATACAGTCGAAGGCGGAATCCTTACGCACTATAACGGTGCCGGAGGAGATGTAAATGATATTCCATCAGAAGTAGAAACGATTGCGGCTTCAGCATTTGAGAATAATCAGAACATCACTTCAATCACAATCCCGTCGAATGTGAAGACAGTTGAGAGTTCGGCATTTATGGGCTGCCAGAACTTACAGTCCGTAGATATGTCATCATCTGCTGTTACTGTTATTCCGGCAAACTGCTTCGATGGAACCTCTTCTCTTACAAGTGTGAATCTTCCTGCTGGAACAACAACACTTTCAACGAAGTGCTTCAATGCTAGTAAACTCGCAAATATAACCATTCCTGCATCAGTCGCTGTTATTGAATCGGATGCGTTCAGCCTCTGTGACAATCTCGGTTTCATTACCGTAGATAAAGCGAATGCAAATTACAAGAATGATGATAATGGCAGCCTGATCAATAAGACAACTTCTACCTTGGAATTTGTTCCGAGAGGATATGCTGGATCCGAATATACAGTAGCAGATGGTGTAACCACGATTGGCAAGAATGCCTTCCAGGGTAATACCAATATCAAGAAGGTGACTTATCCTGCATCGGTCACCACAATTCTTACCAATGCTCTTTCGAACATGACAAATTATACGGATCCTTATCTTCCTGCAACCATCACAACGATTGAGGAACAGAGTAACTGGAATCCAGACAGAATCCGTGGTAGCGAGGGCAGCGCGGCACAGACTTATGCCATGAATCATGGTAAGTATTTCGAGACGACTGCTGGTGATGATGGATCAATTCAGTATACCGTAAGTTTCAATACAGACGGTGGCACCCCTCAGGTTGCAAACCAGCTCGTAAATGCCGGGTCAATGGCGACAGAACCTACAGACGCAGTGACCAAAGAGGGTTATATCTTTGCAGGGTGGTTCGCAGATGGAGCCGGCACAAAGTTCGATTTTGCGAATACGGCAATTAATAATGACATTACTCTTACTGCACATTGGACGACAGCTGGTGGAGATACACCTGGTCCCGGAGGTAATACCGGAAAGACCCATACCGTGAACTTTGTATCGGACGGCGGTACACCGACCTACAACAGCGTCACAGTAAAAGATGGTGAGACGGTTGCTAATCCCGGAAATCCTGTGAAGGAAGGATATACCTTCAACGGTTGGTACAATGGAACGCAGCCATTCGATTTTGCGAATACCAAGATCACATCAGATCTCACTCTGAAAGCGAAGTGGACAGCGAAGTCGAGTACATCGGATAAGACCTTTACCGTAAGCTTTAATGTAAACGGTGGCAGCGGTTCCTTCGCTGCGCAGAGTGTTAAGTCAGGTGATACCGCATCTGATCCTGGTGCTCCGACAAGAGAAGGATATACCTTTAACGGCTGGTACAATGGAAGTTCAAAATATGACTTCACCACACCGGTAACCGGCAACCTTACACTGAAAGCCATGTGGACAGCAGATACGATTGCCAAGAGCAATAAGAAGAATACATCCACGAATGGATCTGCAGGTAATGCAGCAGCAAATGGTAAGGATGATACTCCGGCAACGGCAGGCCCGGTGGATGCGAGATACTTCCTCTGCCTGGCAGTCCTGCTGGCAGGTATAGCATTCCTGGTATACAGCAGGAGCTCGAAGCTGACCTACGTAAGTAAGAACAGCAAGAGAAAATAGAGACGAACAATGAGAATGGAGATGCTCCCCTGAGAATTCAGGGGAGCATTTTTGTCAAACAAAGCAGCAGGACAAGGGAAACATAGATGATATGGGGGGAACAATGGCTACGAGAAGTGAAGAAAGACTGGCCCGGTAGAACCGGACCAGTCTTTTTACTACGTAAATATGTCAATCCTTGAACAAGATATATCTAGCTTTAACTTATGCGTTCTCGCCTCTGGCAAGCTTGGTGATGGTTGTCAGACCGTTCTTGACGGGAGGCAGGCTGATGATAATGATTGTGATAACTGCCTCTGCCAAAAGGAAGGAGTAGTTATATGCGAAGGGATAGATTACAGCAAGGCTCTTAGGGAAGTTGTCAGGCATATAATCCATCCAGAAGAGGTAGCCACCGATGACGTGGAAGAGTCCACGTACAATCACTGCGCAGATATATCCAAGTAAAAGGCCGTGCTTTTTATTTCTGAAAAAGCCGGAGATGCCCAGTGCGGTAAATGCGAAGAGGTAATCCATGCAGACCTGAAGAGGGGAGAGCATGTATGAACCGCCGGACTGCATTAGCTGTAGCATAGAGAAGGCGAATGCGGCAGTGAAGCCAACACCGGGGCCGTACCAGTATCCGATCAGGACGACAAAGAGCATAGAGCAAAGAGTTACGGAACCGCCCCATGGCATCTCAAAAAGCTTTACATAAGAGAGCAGGAAAGCAATTGCAAGAGCTACGGCAGAGAATGCCATGGAACGAGCAGTCATCTTCTGTCCGCGATTCGCAATGGCAAGACCAATAACGAAAACGGCAACCAAGATGACAACAGAAGCAACGTAGCCAGCAGGAGTAAGCGCGCTGGCGCCATCCGCTGAAGTGATAAAAAATGACATAAAAAATCCTCCATCCTTTGCATTGAGTACAAAGTTGGAGGCCTAATGCTTTCTTACGCCGGTATTAGCCGGATCAAGTTCAAGGGTTGACGATTGTCTCTCAGCGCAAATTGCGCACCCCCAGCGATGTAAACATATGCGATTTTTATAACAAGAACCATTATACCGCATCTGTTTGAAATTGAAAGCCTGGATTTAAAACTTATTCGGTTATTGGTGTTTCGCTGTCAGATAAGTCGAAATCAAGCTCGTCATCGTCCTCCGCAAGCTCCAGGTTCGGATCGACGAATGTCATGCTATTCGAAGAGCGGAAGATCGTATCACCGGAACCCATGGCATTGACTACGACCTTATCGCCATTGCTAATGGAATCGAGGTTAATGGTGAGAACCTCGCCACTCTTGTAGGTGGTAGCAACCTTCTCGTCATTGACGAATACCTTGGTCCAGTTGGTGAAGTTCTTGCCATAGATGTAGACCTTACCGCCAAAGGCATACATACGGTCAATTTCGATATCATTAATGCCCATCTCCAGGTCAGAAGCGGGGTAGGGATCCTCTCCATCGTAAGCATAGCGTTTGCCGTAAAGCAGATCGTACTGAAGCTGCTCGAGACCGGTCATATAACGAATGGAACCGGCAGGAACATTTTCAGCCATGCGCTTCTGGTTGTAATTGATGATGGTACCATCATGGACGCCGAGACGTCCAAGGTATTCAGAAGCCAGCTGATAGGATGTAAGATCTGCATCTTCTTTAGGCATGTCGAAGTTATTCCAGGTAACATAGCCTGTTTTGAAAAGATCGCCACATTCGACTTCGTCAGCAGTAAGTCCCATGGTAGGAAGATGATCACCAAACATGATAAGAAGAGTATCTTCATCACGTGCGGAGAGCATTTTGATGTAATTTTCAATCCACTTATCCATGGTATGGAGCTGATTTACATAGTACTCCCACATGTAGGCCTCTTCCTGAGTCTTACCCTCTGCGGTGACCTTGATCGCAGGATTGTCGAGTACCTTGTAATTCGGATATGCACCGTGGGTTCCTACCGTAATGGTGTAGACGAAATCAGGACCTTCGGTATCATCAAGACTATCGGTGGTTGCCTGGATCAGGACGTCGTCAGTAGGCCAGGACTTGATGGGAGTGTACTCAGTGATATCCAATAACTCCTTGGAGATGAAGGAATCAAAGCCCATCTGTGAGAAAGCATTAGCGCGGCTGTAGAAATTACCGCCATTGTCATGGACAACATGAGTACCATAACCAAGTCCGCCCATAATATCGGCAACGGATTCGCAGGATCTCTTCTTAAGCACAGTCTTCTGGGGATATTCTCCAGGTCCGAAGAACTGACAGGACATGCCGGTTAAGACCTCGAATTCAGTGTTACAGGTACCCGCTCCGACGACCGGCACAGTAAGATGTCCTGAAGAGAAATTCTGCTGCAGCATGTGATAATAAGGAATAGGGTCCTCTGAGAAGGAGAGGAATTTCGCCTCGGTAGGATCAAAATAGGATTCAAGAAGGACGATAATGACGTTAGGACCATCTTCAGATGTAAGAGTGGTAGGACCGTTATCGTCTGATGCGATAATCTTCGATACAACCGTATCGCTGTATGCAATCGGCTTGGAGATTCCACGATCCAGCATGGAAGTGGAAAATCCGTATAAGTAACCATAATCCAGATATCCCTGGGCAAGATTACCGAAATAGGATGTCAGAATCTTGGTGTGCTGTAATACAAAGGTGGTAGGCCAGAGTAAGGCGAAAGAGAGAACAACCACGGCAATGCGGGATATAAGTTTATGCTTGGGCGTCGTTTTTGTTCCTGAGAAAGTAAAACGAAGCAGAATAAGCAGAAAGGCGAGCAGGCAGAGAATGACAAGGAAGGCCTCCTGCGCGGAGAAGTACTGGGAATCCTGCATGGTGAGAAGATCGCCAACCATGTTGATATCGGTGAAGCCAAAAGGTGTGACACGGTTAGAGAGGACGACGCCGTTGATCGCACCCATAATAACGAAGAAACCGGTCACTAAAAAACGTATTGCAGTACGCTTGGTTCCAAGGAATACAAGCATATAGAATACGAAGATAATGAAGGAATTATAAAGGAAAGGACCCAGATGCCAACGAACGAAGGAGCATGCACCCAGGAAAGACCGGCGGGACATCCATTCGATGCAAAAACAAAGCAGAAGGGAGAGCGGAATCTGATAGAGAAAAGCATGCTTTTCGAAAGCAAGAGCAATCTTATTGGGCTCCTTGTTACTCTTTCCAAAGATAAAGAGTTTAAGTAGAGATAGAATCTTTTTAAGAATGACAAGGATGGAATCCTTGATCTTAATCAGTGCCTGAATAAATGTTTTTAACAATAGGAAACCTCCGCGCATGAATTGCGCTGTCTGTAGCAATCAGCTATAATAAATCAGCGGAAATTATACCATCTGGCGATGTCAAATGCAAGAAAAGGGAGAAATATAAATTGCAATTAACTTTTAGGGAAAAAGGCTTAAAGAAGGAAACAAGAAGGAAAATTATGGTCCTTGTGATCACCTTTTTCCTTGCGCTTGCCTTCTTCTATATATGGATCAATCGCTCCAAGGTGGAAGATGTTTCGAAGATGGAGGCACCGACCTTACCGGTGGTAACGGTCAATACTTTAGGCACATCGCTTAACCGACTTCATGGTTATGTGAACGAAATGGACTCTCTATATATGAGAGATGCGGTTGCACCGGTCGGTAAGGACCGTAGGCTGCCCCTGACCATAGATACCTATGGAAGACAGATCAGTTCGATCTCTTATGAGATCAGGTCCCTTGATACCGAGAGAAAAATCTCGGAGGCTGATGTAAGTGAATTCAAAACCAATGGAGACCAGATTACAGCGGAACTTGAAGTTGCGAATCTGGTCGAAGACGATGAAGAAGTAATCTTCATTCTGAAAATCAAGTCGGAAGGCCAGACCATCCGCTATTACTCAAGAATCGTAATGACAGATCCTGACATTCCTTCGAAATGCCTTACATTTGCACAAGAGTTCCACGAGATGGCACAGAATCGTGATGTGGAGGGCCTGTCGCCCTACATCGAAACGCAGGACAGCGATGATAGCTCCCAGCTCTATGATGTTACGATTCATTCAACGGCCAAGCAGGTTGCCTGGGGCGATTTCGATGGCAGCATGGTGGGAGAGCCTCTGAGAGAGCTGAAAGATATCTCGGATGATTATACAGCTCTGGTCTACTATTACGAGATGGAGCGCGCGGATGCTTCCGGAAGCAAGCAGCGCTTCCGTGTCGAGGAATACTTCAAGGTTCGCTATACTACGGATAAGATGTATCTTCTCGATTATGAGCGCACCATGCAGCAGGAATTAGATCCGGAACAACTGAAGATCACAGATGGAATCTTCCCCTTGGGCCTGACCGATCGTAATGTAAACTATCTGTCCAATGAGACGGGTAATCTGGTTGCTTTCGTAAGCGATGGCAATCTCTATGAATATAACCAGAATACGGGCACGCTCGTGACGGTATTCTCCTTCGGAAAAGGCGATGATCCCCGGCTGCAGAACCAGGAGCATGACATCATGATCCTGAATATCGATGAGACCGGAACCATGGATTATGTAGTCTATGGCTACATGAATGCAGGCGCGCATGAGGGTGTCTGCGGTACGGACCTCTATCATTATGACAGTGGCATGGGCCGCAGCGTGGAACAGACCTTTATCGAGTCGACCAAGTCATATCAGATTCTGAAGGCTGGATTCTCAGATCTGATCTATGAATCAACCAGCAATGTCTTCTACATTATCGTGGATGGTACCCTTCTGGGCGTGAACCTGGATACTCTGGAGACGACCGAGATCAAGACCCAGATGAGTAAGGAACAGTATGCTGTTTCCGGCTCCGGAAGATATTTCGCATGGATTGACACGAGGACCCCTGCAAACAAGATTCATGTCATGGATCTGGAAACGAAGAGCCAGATTGAAGTGAGCGGTGGAAGCGGAGAGTTGCTTCGTCCATTAGCCTTCATGGATGAGGATCTGGTCTATGGACTGGTGAAAGAAGAAGATATCGGTGCAGATGCCGTTGGAAGCACAATCTATCCTATGTATAAGGTTGTGATTGCCGGTGTTAGTGATGGCAATGCCGTGACCCTGAAGGAGTATCAGAAGGATGGCTTCTATGTCGTTGATGCGGCAAAGGATTCCTATACACTCTACCTGTCCCGAGTGATTCGTGGGGAGAATGGATACCAGGATACAGCAGAGGATACCATCAAGGATAGTGCCGGAGCGAAGAACAAGGCTGTGGATCTGGCGGTCGCAAGTGATCCGGTGCTGGGAACCGTTGTGAACTTCAATATGAAGAATTCAGATACCATTACACCGAAGGTGAAGACTGCCGGACTGGTGAATGCATCGCAATCACGTATTATCATGGTCCACGCGGTGGATACCGAGACGGAATACTTTGTATATGTCGGTGAGAAAGTTGTCTATGCCGGATCAGATCTGACCAAGGCAATTACACTTGCAAATGATCAGATGGGACTGGTATTGGATAACAGCCAGACCTACATCTGGAAGAGAAGCAGAAGACCTTATGTGAATGCCTTCAATGGGCTGGAGATTGGCCAGCTGGATCAGAGTGCAGATGCGAGGTCGAGAGCGATCAGCGCACTTCTGAATTATGCAGGCGAGTCGGTGGACGTACATACATCCCTTTCGAGGGGAGAAACTCCACTTAGCGTGATTGAAAGCACTGCAAAGAACAAGCAGGTTCTGGATCTTACCGGACTTACCATGAATGAGATCCTCTACTTCATCTCGATCGGTAATCCGGTCTATACAGAATTGGCAGAGAACGGAGCAGTCCTCTTGGTCGGATATGATGCAACAGATATCTATATCTATCATCCGATGACCGGACAGATTACACATGAGAATAAGGCGGTAATAGAGCAAGAAATCCTTGCGGCTGGAAGTGTCTACATCTCATATGTTGGATGATTAGATAGATAATTAAATCAGGACATAAAAAACACCACGGTAGAAGCCGTGGTGTTTTCTTATACAGTAACGCATGCAGCCTGTGCTGCCATGCATTAGATCACTCTGACTATAGGTATTAGTGTTCAGCTCTGTACCTGCTAACAACCTTGTTGATTCTGCCATAAGGATTCAGAAGCTCGGACATGGATGCATCGTGGTTCAGAGTATCAATGATCAGTGCGATGTACTTGGCCATATCGCAGCTGATGTAGTAATCACGATCAAGGAGTTCCTGTCTCTGATAGGTCAGGTTGGTGGTTACGACACGATAGATGGTGCCTTCCTCAACAGCCTTATCGAAGGAATCCATACCGGAGGTGAAGAGGCCGAAGGTTGCGATAACGAATACGCGGTTTGCCTTGCGTCTCTTTAACTCTCTGGCAACATCAATCATGGATTCGCCAGAGGAGATCATATCATCAACAACGAATACGTCCTTGCCTTCGAGGTCAGGACCAAGGAATTCATGAGCAACGATAGGATTACGACCATCTACAACGGTGGAGTAATCTCTTCTCTTATAGAACATACCCATATCAACACCAAGAACGGAAGCCATGTAAACAGCTCTCTGGGTTGCACCTTCGTCAGGGCTGACAATCATGAGATGATCATTATCGAGCTTTAAGTCATCAACATTCCTGAGAATGTTCTTGATGAACTGATAGTAAGCAGGAACAGTCTCGAATCCGTGAAGAGGAATGGAGTTCTGAACGCGGGGATCGTGTGCATCGAAGGTGATGATATTATCGACGCCCATGTCAATCAGCTCCTGAAGAGCAAGAGCGCAGTCGAGGGACTCACGTCCGGATCTCTTGTGCTGACGGCTCTCATAGAGGAAAGGCATGATGACGTTGATACGATGTGCCTTGCCGGTAGCTGCAGCGATGACACGCTTCAGATCCTGATAGTGGTCATCCGGAGAGTAGTGGTTCTGCATACCGCAGAGCTTGTAGGTCATGCTCCAGTTGGTGACATCGGTCATGAGATACAGATCAAGACCACGAACAGACTGATTGATGATGGACTTTGCTTCGCCGGATCCGAAACGGGGGTTCTCAGCTTTGATGATGTAAGAATGATCGTTCTTGAATGAGGAATTGCCTGCATCGATATCGAGATCGAGCGGTCTCTCGGATCTCCAGTCAAGCAGGTAATCATTTGCTTCCTGACCCTGTCCAGCGAAGCTCTTCATGGTCACAAGACCCAGAGGGGCTACGGGATGTGTGTTGGATAACAGGTTGTCGTTATGCATGGATATTTCTCCTCCTGATATTAGGTTGCGGGTGTATTATTAAATTTTCGCTGAAGACGAATATCGTCACCGAAAAGTTTAATCAGAGTATAATTTCCAAGCGTTCTGGAGAATATGCGCTCATCATAGCGCTCCTTCAAATCCGCCAATGACAAATTAGTCGTCAGAATGGTCGGATGTTTGCGAATCAGTCGCTCGTTAAGAATAGCGAACAACTGGGAACGTGTAAAGTTATTAGATAATTCTGTTCCAATATCATCGAGAATGAGTAAGTCACAATTAAGGAGATTCTCATAGTCTTCATCGGAATGATCATCCGGGTCGTGAGAGAAGGTATGCTTCTCTACCAGGTCGAAAAACTGGAAGGCGGTAAAATAGATTACAGGATAGCCCTGATCTAAAAGGGCACGAGCAATGCAGTTGGCAAGGAAGGTTTTTCCCATACCGGTTTCACCATAGATTAAGAGATTATCGTCCTGACCCTTTCCAAACTGGCTCACGAAACGTTTGGCAACGGCCAAGCCGTTAGCGGCAGCCTCCCTGGGAGAGATACGATCGGAGCCATCCTTTGTAGCGGCAGAATAGTAGTCGATATTAAAATCATCGAAGGACCCGGATTCCAGCATCTTGGTCAGATGAGACTGGTGATAGACCAGATTGATCTCGGCTTGACGGAAGCAATGGCACTTCTTCCCTTGAATGTAGCCGGTGTCCTTACAATCCGGACAACGATAGGGAATCTGAAGAAAGTCCTCCGGGAAGCCATTTGCCTTCATGAGTGCCTGTTTTTCGTCTACCAGTAAGCGGACACGACGATCGACTTCCTGGTCGAGGCGTTCACTATGACCGGATTCGATCATCTCCATAGCTACTTCCAGAGAGACATCCGCAATTTTCTGGTCAATTTCCTTAAGCTGAGGAAGCTTACGATAGAGTTCTTCGGTTCTCTGGACTTCAATCTGACGATCGAGAAGCTGTTGAGCATCGTAATCACGCATAATCTGATTGTATTGTGAATTGGAAAGTGGCATATCTCGTCCTTATCCTCACTAATTGGATTTCAGAAGCTTATCTTCTAAACTCTCCAGATCGCTTTCGCTATAACCGCGCTCGTGGAAATTCTTGTGTCCCTTATTTGTGTCATTACTGGTCTTGTTGACCTTAGGTCTCTTCTTATCAAGCAAAAGGATGTCATTCATGGAATGGACTCCAGAATCAAACCATGATTTAAGAACTCGGTCGGCGTACGGAAAACTAACCTTTCCGGTGCCTGCGATTGCTCGCTCACACGCTTCCTGGATGATTTCGTTGGAGAAACCATATTCTTTGATCCAGCGCTCTAAGAACTCTTCCTCCCTGCGGGTCAATGCACGATTATTGATACCGAAGGAACGAAGGACACCATAGTAAGCCTGAGAATGAATCGAATCTTCGGCTCTCGCTTCGCGCTCTGTAGTGATTCCTTTCTTCTTCCAGGAGAGAGCAATGGTATTCATATAATGAAGACTGGGGTGACTGGTGCTGACGCAATGTTCCACCAGATAATCAATCAGATCTTCAGACATACCAAGAGTATATTTCCAGAAGAGGACATATTCACAGTCTGACTGTCTGAGAGGCTTGCCAATATACTGCTCTACGATATAGAGAAGCTCCTTGGTATCTTCTTCTTTGACCATGGCACTCTTCTCTTCACGGGTGAAGGAAGGCTTCTCAGGGAGAACCGGCTCCGCTTCCTCTGGCTCTTCTTCAGCGGTCGAAGGAAGAGAAGTACTCATAGATTCATCTCTGGATGTAGTAACCGGTGCAGCCTTATTTCCTCCTTCGGAAATAGAGGGCTCATCCATAGGCTTTGCCATTGCAGAAAGGTCATGGCTTACATGGATGGAGAGGTTTTTAATGTGTGCCTCGTCCGGATCTAACATACAGATGCCAACAGGATTTGCTTTGGCATCGTATTCCATGCGCAGAAGCCCCTTTTCTTCCCAATAGAGAAGGGCTTTACGAATGTCTCGCTCAGTATGGTCAAGCTGGTCTGCCATTCTCTGAAGAGAAAAGGCTGCTTGAGGCAGAGTAAGTGCACGAAGTAGGTATAGATAGATTTTAACGTATTCTCCATCGGCGTCCGTCATATAGGAATCGATGAAAGTATTTGAAATGCACGTCACCTGCTTGGGCCCGGAGGTGTGCAAAGTAATAGTATCTGGCATGTATATCCTCCCCAAATTAGTTGCGGAGGTGATTATAGCATAATAAATTTACGCTGAAAACCTCGGAGACCTTGTAAAATAGGCACTTTGCGCAAGGAATAATATTGTGGAGAATGTGGATAAGTGCGGAAAAGCACGTAAATCCATCATAAAAAATCCACATTCACCTGTCCCGATTCGGGACAGGAAAATGTGGGTAAAGTTGATAACTTACTTTTTGAGCAGGTCTTCGCCGACATTTACAATGTTTCCGGCACCCATAGTTATCAACACATCACCGTTTGTAAGATTTTTTTTCAAATAATCTTCCATCTCGGAGAATGTGTGGAAATAATGACAGGGTTTGCCATGCTTTTCCACTCTGACACGAATGTCATCGGAACTAACACCATAGATATCCTGCTCACGCGCAGCGTAGATTTCAGCCAAAAGAACTTCGTCGGCAATCGAGAGTGCCCTTCCAAAGTCATCTAAAAAGGCCTTGGTTCTGGTATAGGTGTGAGGCTGGAAAGCCACGATTAATCTCTTGTGAGGATAATGCAAAGCTGCCTGAAGAGAAGCGGTAATCTCGGTAGGATGGTGTGCATAATCATCGATAATGACAGCACCATTGTCGAGTTTTCCCTTGTACTCAAAGCGGCGATCAGCACCGGAGAAAGCAGCGAGTCCTTCTTCAATGGATTCATAGGAGATCCCCATGGCACGAAGAACTGCCATAGCTGCAAGCGCATTGCCAATATTATGATGACCGGGAACATGAAGATGGATTCTGCCAAGTCTTTCACCGAATGCGACGGGAACGAAGGAAGGATTCCCAAGTGCATCGTATTCGATATCGACAGGATAGTAGTCTTCCCTATCTGCAAATCCATAAGTAACCACCTTGCAGTGAAGGCCGTCCGTGATCTCCTTTACGTTCGGGATCTCACCGTTAACAACGAGAAGACCATTCTCTGAGGTGTTGCCGGCAAACTTATGAAAAGACTTTCGTTCGTTTTCAAGGTTCTTGAAATAGTCCAGATGTTCTGCATCGATATTCAGAATGATGGAGTACTTCGGATAGAAAGAGAGGAAGCTATCGGTATATTCACACGCTTCCGTGACAAAAGTCTTGCTATGGCCAACGCGAACGTTGGAGTGGATCGGCTTAAAGATGGCTCCAACAGAAATGGTTGGATCTGCATTTTCCTGAAGGAGAACCTGCGAAATCATGGAAGTAGTGGAAGTTTTGCCGTGCGTTCCGCTGATAGCAACAGATTCCTCGAAGTGCTTCATGATGGCACCGAGAAGTTCTGCGCGGGTCATCATGGTTTTACCACTTGCTTTGGCTGCAAGGAATTCAGGATTGTCCGGATGGATTGCTGCGGTATATACGAAGATATCGGTAGAAGGGTCGACATTCTCAGCTGCCTGAGGGTAGCGAATGCAAGCGCCCTTGGCTTCAAGGCTTTTTGTGAGTTCGCTTTCCTGGCGGTCGGAACCTGTTACTTTGAATCCTCGTTCTAAGAGAATCTCTGCCAGACCGCTCATGGAAATACCACCAATACCTATAAAATGAACCGATTGCGGTTCGGATAAATCAAAATCATACATAAGGATACTCCTTCGAATTAAGTCCAATCTGCATTATAGGGAGCGAATTCCTCATTGTCAAAGTTGTTACAGATATTTTTCATTTTCGAATCAAAGGATCGATAATTATTCTCACTTACAATTGCAGATTCGTGGATGGTAAAGATGACAATTTTGAAGAATTCCATTGAAAAATGGGCGAATTTGATGAAGTTTTTTAGATTCTGAGACAGTATGGTGTGCGGACACAACTCAATGAAAAGTGGGTTTCTATAATATTTAGTGTGAAAAGTATCAAAAAACTTGGCAAAAACAATGAAATAATTGGTAAATAATTGCAACCCATTTAAATTGTTATGATATAATCTAGTTACTATAACTAACGCGATGTACGGACTGAAATGAGGTGACCGGATATGGGCAGTAAAGAAATGATTGCCATGTTACTTGCCGGCGGACAGGGGAGCCGCCTGGGGGTATTGACATCGGACATGGCAAAGCCGGCGGTGGCATTCGGCGGCAAATATCGAATTATCGACTTTCCCCTATCTAATTGTATTAACTCGGGAATTGACACGGTCGGTGTACTGACCCAGTATCAGCCTTTGGTACTGAATTCCCACATCGGCATTGGTGTGCCGTGGGATCTGGACCGCAATAATGGCGGTGTCAGCGTCCTGCCGCCCTATGAGAAGTCGGATGATGCCAACTGGTATTCCGGCACGGCGAACGCAATCTACCAGAACCTGCAGTATATCGAGCGCTACGATCCTGATTATGTCTTGATTCTCTCCGGAGATCATATCTATAAGATGGATTATGAGGCTATGCTTGATTTCCATAAGCAGAATAATGCCGACGTTACCATTGCAGCAATTCCGGTGCCGATTGAAGAAGCAAGTCGTTTCGGTGTCGTTATTACAGACGACGAAAAGCGGATTACAGAATTCGAGGAGAAACCGGAACATCCCAGATCCAATCTGGCATCCATGGGTATCTATATCTTCAGCTGGAAGGTATTAAAAGAAGCCCTGGTTGAGTTGAAGGATCAGTCTAACTGCGACTTCGGTAAGCATATCATTCCTTATTGCCACAACCTTGGAATGCGTATCTTCGCATACGAGTTCAATGGCTACTGGAAGGATGTAGGAACACTTGGATCCTATTGGGAAGCCAATATGGAACTGGTAGACCTGATTCCTGAATTCAATCTCTATGAAGAATTCTGGAAGATCTATACCAAGCAGGATATGCTCGAGCCTCAGTTCATATCTTCTACCGCTCATATAGAGCGTGCCATTATAGGCGCAGGAGATCAGATCTCCGGAGACGTCGAGAATTCGGTTCTCGGTTCTGGAGTTGTGATTGAAGAGGGAGCGGTTGTCCGTGACTCTATCATTATGAAAGATGTTCATATTGCAAAGGGCTGTGTCATCGAGAAAGCAATTCTCGCAGACGGAACCACAGTTGGTGAGAATACCAAGATTGGTGTCGGACAAGAAGCACCCAGCAAGCTGAACGAGAAGGTATATGCCTTCGGCCTCGCAACCATTGGTGCAGGTTCAGAGATTCCTGCGAATGTTGAGATCGGCAAGAATACAGCAATTCATGGCAAGACAGAGATAAGCGACTATCCGGAGGGAGTTCTGGAGAGTGGCGGCTACATTATTAAGGCAGGTGAGTGATCATGAAGGCATTAGGAATTGTTCTTGCAGGTGGTAACAACAGCCGGATGGGAAGCCTGTCCGATAAGCGTGCGATTGCTGCTATGCCTATAGCAGGTTCATATCGTGCAATTGATTTTACACTGTCGAATATGACAAACTCCCACATTCAGACAGTAGCAGTTTTATCTCAGTACAATGCTCGTTCCCTGAATGAGCATCTGAACTCCTCCAAATGGTGGAACTTCGGTCGTAAGCAGGGCGGACTCTTCCTCTTTACACCTACGGTCACTGCAGATAATAGCTGGTGGTACAGAGGAACTGCTGATGCAATGTGGCAGAATATCGACTTCCTTAAGAGACGCCATGAGCCTTATGTTGTCATTGCCAATGGCGACTGCGTCTACAAGGTGGACTTTAATGATGTTCTGGATTTCCACATTCAGAAAGGGTCGAATATCACCGTAGTCTGTGCTAAAGTTCCGGATGGCGATGATGTGAATCGCTACGGCGTCGTGAAGATGGACAATGACGCACAGATTACAGATTTTGAAGAGAAGCCCATGATGGCTCACTCCAATATCGTATCGACCGGAATCTATGTGATTCGTCGCCGTACACTGATCGAACTGCTCGAGCAGTGTAACCGCGAGGGAAGATATAATTTTGTGACGGATATCCTGATCCGTTACATGGGAATGAAGAAGATCTACGGCTATATGCTGGACAGCTATTGGAGCAATGTAGCATCTGTTGAAAGTTACTACCGCACCAATATGGACTTCCTAAAGCAGGAAGTTAGAGATCATTTCTTCCATGATGAGCCCCATATCTACTCCAAGGCGATGGATCTGGCACCTGCGAAATACAACGCAGGTTCAGATGTCAGAAACAGTCTGGTTGCCAGTGGATGTATCATCAATTCGAAAGTCGAGGATTCTGTTCTGTTCAAGAAGGTATTCGTTGGTAACGGATGCGTGATCAAGAACTCGATCATACTGAATGGAGCTTACATTGGGGATAATGTCTACGTCGAGAATTGTATTGTAGAATCGAACGAGACCTTGCTATCTAATACAAGCTACGTTGGTAAAGACGGAATCAAGATTATTTCGGAGAAAAATAACCGTTACGGAGTCTGATAGACATCTAAGCACATACGAAAAACTGAATAGTCTCCGCCGTTATTTTGGTAATACATGGCGTACCGTTAGGAGGTATGGTTATGAACATTACTGATGTTCGTATTCGCAAGATCGAAAAAGAAGGCAAGATGAAGGCGGTTGCTTCCATCACGATCGATGACGAATTTGTCGTTCATGACATTAAAGTAATCGAAGGTGAGAAGGGTCTCTTCATTGCAATGCCCAGTCGCAAAGCGACAGATGGTGAGTACAAGGATATTGCTCATCCGATTCGCTCGGACACCAGAGAAAAATTGCAGGATCTCATTTTAGAGCATTATCATAACGAGATCGATTAAAAATACGAATCGCCTGTCGGCTTCTTTTTAAGATGCCTGAAGATGCGAGGCTTTTGCCTCGCATCTTTTTTTTCGTGCGCGGGCACGGACACAGATCAGAACACTTTTATATACCACTAATAAATTAAGAAGAAATGAATTATGCGCTAGAATTCTTTACAAGAGAGGGCGATGCCGATAGAATGATAGCGCATAAATAAATAGGAAGAAGAGATGTCACATATCCCACATTTGGCGGATATGTGACATTAAGTTGTGTCCAAAAGACGTGTATAAATCGTATACCGTCGTACCCCAAGACGATAATCAGAGATAAAAGTTGTGTCCAAGGCGTATGTAATCGTGTTGGAGAGAGAAGAAGGGAATTGCATCATGTACATCATCGCAGGATTAGGAAACCCAGGTATTAAGTATCATAAAACCCGTCATAATGCAGGTTTTGACTGCATAGACAGAATTGCAGAGATCTATGGAATTCACATTGGAAAAGATGAAATGAAAGCGCTGACAGGGAAGGGCAGAATCAAGGACCATGATGTGCTGCTGGTAAAACCACAGACCTATATGAATAACAGTGGCGAGAGCTTGCAGGCCTTATGTAATTATTACAAGGTGGATCCCAAGAGCGGGTTGATTGTCATCTCAGATGATGTCATGTTAGATCCTGGTCGCCTGAGAATACGTGGTAAGGGATCGGCTGGTGGACATAATGGATTGAAGTCCATCATTAAGCTTTGCGGTACCGAAGAGTTCTACAGGGTTCGCATCGGTGTTGGAAAACTTCCGGAACATGGCGATATGATCAATCACGTATTAGGACATCTGGACAAGGAAGAACGTCCCCATATGGAGGCTGTTTTCGACGATGCTGCAGAAGCAATTGAGATGCTGATGGACCAGAGATTGGAAGAGGCAATGTCCAAATTCAATGGAATCGCAAGATAAGTAAATGGAATCGCAAGATAAGTACATGGAATCGCAAGATAAGTGAGAAAAAATGGCTAAGACTGTATTCACCCAGGCCTATGAAGGTCTGTCGGATATCGAAGAACTTAAAATCCGCCTGGAGCGGTCCAAGGAGGCAGAGTATCTGCACCTTGCAGGTGTTACAGATGCCGGAAAGGCCTTAACTGTAAATGGCATTGGTCAGGATTATAAGACCAAGGTTGTCATTACAGCGGAAGAGCAGAGGGCGAAGGATCTCTATGAAGAATTGAGCTTCTTTGACGAGAATGCTCTATATTTCCCGGGGAAGGATCTGCTCTTCTTCCAGTCGGATATCCGTGGTAATGCAATTACGATTCCCAGAGTACGCACTCTGCAGGGAATTCTGCAGGGTGGACCCGTGACCGTTGTAACGACGATCAGTGCGGTAATGAATCGCCTGCCGGAGCCTTCTGTCTTAGAGCAGGGATTCCATGAGCTCAAGGTGGGGGACCGGGTGGATCTCGTGGATCTTCGCAAGCTTCTGTCCGCTGATGGATATGAGCCGGTGCAGGAGGTATCGGAACAAGGCGAGTACGCGGTGAGAGGTGGTATCGTGGATATCTTCCCTCTGACGGAGGATTATCCGCTTCGTATCGAATTCTGGGATGATGAGATCGATTCGATTAAGTATTTTGATGCAGGAACGCAGAGATCAACAGAGAACATTCAGTCCTTTACCCTGACCCCGGCCATGGAATTCGTCCTGGATTCCAAGGCGGTTCTGAAGGGTACTGCGGCGATGAAATCAGATGCGGACCATCTCTATGAGGTCTACCGCAAGGAGATGAAGACCGAAGAGGCACATCGCATTCGAACCACGATCGATGAAGTGATTGAGAAGATTGATACCGGCTGGATTCGTCAGGAAGCGGAAGTCTATCTTCCTTACTTTACGGAGAAGCTAGTGTCGGTTTTGGACTATCTGCCTGAGGATACGCTGGTTTTTCTGGACGAAGGACGTCACATCGACGAAGCGGCCAAGATGACGGAGCTGGAATTCACGGATTCCATGACAAGACGCCTGGAACAGGGATATCTTCTGCCCCGACAGCTTGAACTGGTGGAGAGCATCAAGGATCTTAAACTGACTCTTGGAAAGCATTCCGGTGTCATCCTGACGACGCTCGACCAGTGCGGTAAGCTCATCAAGTCCGCAGGGGATTACCATATCTCCATGCAGTCCGGAACCAGTTACAACAACAGTTTCCCTCTGCTTACAAAAGAACTAAGAGCGCTTCGCAAGAAGCATGCGAGAGTTCTGCTTCTGTCCCAGTCACGTACGCGCGGCCAGAGAATCGCAAAGGACCTTGCCAGCGAAGAAATCATGGCCTTCTATTCAGAAGATATCGAGCACATGATCCAGCCTGGTGAGATTATGGTAAGCACCGGACAGGTGCGCCAAGGTTTCGAGTTCCCGGATTCGAACTTCGTTATTATCTCGGAGAGTGATATCTTCGGCCAGAAGCCCCGGAAGAAAAAGAGGAAGAAGTTCGAGGGTGGAGAGAAGATCTCTGCATTCCGTGACCTTCATCCGGGCGACTATGTCGTTCACGAGAATCATGGGCTTGGCATCTATCGTGGTCTTGAGAAGATCGAAGTTGATAATGTCATGAAGGACTACATCAAGATCGAATATGCCAAGGGTGGTAATCTCTACGTACTTGCGACCCAGTTAGATACGATCCAGAAATACGGCGATGCGGATGGCAAGAAACCCAGACTGAATTCCCTGGGCGGCCAGGAGTGGGAGAAGACCAAGGCCAAGGTCCAGTCCGGTGTCGGCCTTGTGGCCAGGGAACTCGTAGATCTCTACGCAGCACGCCGTAAGGAAACAGGCTATGCCTTCTCAGAAGATACCGAGTGGCAGAAGGAATTCGAAGAGGCCTTCCCGTATGAAGAGACGGAAGGCCAGCTGTCAGCCATTGCTGATGTGAAGCGAGACATGATGTCATCGAAGATCATGGATCGTCTGATCTGTGGTGACGTCGGATTCGGTAAGACAGAGATTGCAATGCGTGCAGCCTTCAAGGCGGTGCAGGATGGAAAGCAGGTTGTCGTCCTGGTTCCGACGACCATCCTGGCGGAGCAGCATTACAATAACTTTACGCAGCGTATGAGCGCTTTCGGTCCCAATATAGAGCTTCTCTCCAGATTCCGGACGCCGAGCCAGGTGAAGAAGAGCCTGAAGAATATAGAGTCGGGCTTCGCAGATATTGTGATCGGAACCCACAGGGTCCTGTCAAAGGATGTGAAATTCAAGGATCTTGGCCTTCTGATCATAGATGAAGAGCAGAGATTCGGTGTCGGTCATAAGGAGAAGATCAAGCAGTTGCGCAAGAATGTGGATGTGCTCTCTCTGTCTGCAACACCGATCCCCAGAACACTGCATATGTCCCTGGTTGGAATTCGTGATATGAGCCTCTTAGAAGAAGCGCCCATGGATCGCCAGCCGATCCAGACCTTCGTCTTCGAGTACAATACGGAACTGATTCGAGAGGCAATCGCAAGAGAGTTGTCTCGCGGTGGTCAGGTCTACTATGTCATCAACCGCGTGAAGAATATTGCGGATGTTGCGGATCGTATCCAGGCTATGGTTCCGGATGCGAATGTATCCTATGCTCATGGTCAGATGAATGAGACCCAGTTGGAAGATATCATGATGTCCTTTGTGAATAAAGAGATCGATGTCCTGGTGGCAACGACGATCATCGAGATCGGACTCGATATCTCCAATGTAAATACCATCATTATTCATGATGCAGATAAGATGGGCTTGTCTCAGCTCTATCAGCTGAGAGGCCGTGTGGGAAGATCTTCCAGAACAGCTTATGCTTTCTTCTTATATAAGAAGGATAAGATTCTGAAGGAGGATGCGGAGAAGAGATTATCTGCCATCCGTGAGTTCACGGACCTGGGCTCCGGATTCAAGATCGCACTGCGTGATCTCGAGATTCGTGGTGCCGGAAATATGTTAGGCCGGGAGCAGCATGGTCATATGGAAGCAGTTGGATATGATCTCTACTGTAAGATGTTAAATGAAGCGGTTCGCCGTGAGAAGGGCGAGGAAGTCGAGGAAGACTTCGATACAGTGGTTGAGATCGATATCGATGCATATATCCCTAAGTCCTATATTTCCGACGAGATGCAGAAGCTTGATATCTATAAGAGAATTGCTGCGATCCGGACCGAGGAAGAGTATGAAGATATGTATGATGAGCTCTTAGATCGCTTCCGCGAGCCGCCCAAGGCAGTGATGAATCTGCTTAGGATCGCTCTCTTAAGGGGACATGCGAAGAAGGCTTATATCCAGGAGATCAGGCAGAAGCCGGACCTGATCAATATCCGACTCTTCCCCAAGGCGAAGATCGACATTACAGGGATACCCAAGCTGGTGGAGAAGTATGCGCCTTATCTTACCTTCCGGCCGGATAAGGAGAATCCGGGCTTTGTATTCGATAATACTAAGGATTCGAGGATCAGGAAGAGAGATGTCTGTGAGCTTTTGCAGGAGTTTTCGGACAGCCTCTATGAGTATGCAGTGCGGAAGACAAAAGCTGTTGAAGAGAATTTATAAAAAGAATATAATGAACGGGATTATGGGATACTAGGTATCATAGGAGTTACGTAAATGTACAAGAAGAATAAAATCGCAGCTCTGGCTCTTGTAACTGCCCTTGCCGCTACAAGTCTCAGCGCCTGCGGAGCAAGCAAAGATGCGGCACTTGTCAAGATAGATGGTAACAAGGATAAGATAAGCTACGGTTATGCAGCCTTCACTGCATATTACACACAGGCTATGTATGAACTTCTCTATGGACAGTCCACCAACCTCGACACTATGTGGTCAACCGACTACTCTGGTGAAGGCAAGGACATGGAAGTTCAGGTTAAGGACCAGCTGCTCGACAGCATGAAGGAAGAGTATTTCCTTGCAAAGCATGCTGCAGACTACAAGGTCAAGATCACGGATGAAGAAGAGAAGAAGATCAAGGAGACCGCGAAGGCTTTCCTTGATGCGAATTCCGATGAAGGAATTAAGAAGCTCGGTGCGAGCCAGGAATATGTTGAAAAGATGCTCCGTGATGAGACCATCCGCAGACGGATGAAGAAGGCAATTGAGGCTGAGGCAGATTCTACTGTTACGGCAGAAGAAGCAAACCAGAAGTCTTATAGTTATGTTAAGTGGGATACCGGAATCAAGCAGACAGAGGACGGCTCTGGTTTTGCTCCGGTTTCAGATGATGAGAAGGCTGAGTTTAAGGCACAGGCTGAGAAGCTCTCTCAGGCGGCTGACTTCGAAGCTGCTGCCGGTGAGATGAACCTTACCATTACCAATGGACATTTCGGACAGAGCGAACTTAAGGATGCGAAGGCAGACTCCGAGAAGAAAGAGGGTGAGGCTTCCTCTTACACCGGTAATCCTTATGAACTTCTCTCTGCTGTGGATTCACTGGCGGAAGGACAGATCTCTCAGGTAATTGAGACAAAAGATGCAATCTATGTTGCAAAGCTGACTTCCCTCAAAGACGAGGAAGCGACTGCAACCGAGATGGAGACGCTTGAACAGAAGAAGAAGGACGACCACTACAAGGAAGTTCTGGATGCATATGAAGCAGAATCCACCTGGGTAGTTGACGAGAAGCTCTGGGACAAGGTAGAATTCATTGACCATTTCAAGGGCACACTCTACGATACAGATACAAGTAACGAAGAAACGACCGAAGAATCTTCAGAAAACGCTGCAGAATAATTCAGTTTGAGGAATAATTCATGGAACAGTATGTGATAAAAGGCGGTACGCCTCTGAAGGGCGATGTCGAGATTGGTGGAGCGAAGAACGCGGCTCTGGCAATTCTTGCTGCCGCAGTAATGACTGACGACAGTGTCATTATCCGTAATGTACCGGACGTACGTGATGTTAACGTGCTTCTGGGTGCAATCGAGGATATCGGTGCGCATGTTGAACGCATCGAGCGCAATGTCGTTATGATCAATGGATCCACGATCAGTGGTCTTTCTGTTGATTATGAATATATTAAGAAGATTCGTGCTTCTTATTATCTTCTCGGCGCTCTTCTTGGTAAGTATCGTCGCGCAGAAGTAGCACTTCCCGGCGGATGTGACATCGGAACCAGACCGATTGACCTTCACATCAAGGGCTTCAAGGCACTGGGCGCAGATGTTGATATCAGCTATGGACTGATCTCTGCCCAGGCAGAGAAACTCGAAGGCGCTCATATCTATCTGGATAAGGTTTCTGTTGGTGCCACCATCAATATTCTGATGGCAGCATCGCTCTCTGAAGGCAAGACCATTATTGATAATGCTGCAAGAGAACCCCACGTCGTTGATGTCGCAAACTTCCTGAACAGCATGGGAGCAGACATTCGTGGCGCAGGTACAGAATCCATCCGTATTAACGGTGTGAAGAAACTTCATGGTACGGAATATTCTGTTATTCCGGATCAGATCGAAGCAGGTACTTTCATGTTTGCAGCAGCTGCAACACATGGTGATGTAACCGTTCGTAATGTCATCCCTAAGCATCTGGAAGCAACGACAGCGAAGCTTCTCGAGGCTGGCTGTCAGGTGGTTGAATTTGATGATGCTGTGCGTGTCATCGGAACAGCTCCCCTTCACAGCACTTCCGTTACAACCCTGCCTTATCCTGGATTCCCGACGGACATGCAGCCGCAGATGACGGCAGTTCTCGGACTCGCTTCCGGCGTCAGCACGGTTACGGAGAGCATCTGGGAAAACAGATTCAAATATGTCGATGAACTTGCCCGCATGGGCGCAAATATCCGTGTAGAGAGCAATGTTGCCATCGTTACAGGCGTTGACCACTATACCGGAGCCAGAGTTCAGGCGCCGGATCTCCGCGCAGGCGCAGCACTCGTTATTGCCGGTCTCGCGGCAGACGGTATTACAGTGGTGGATGACATCTATTATATCCAGAGAGGATATGAAGCATTCTCCGAGAAGTTGCAGAGACTCGGCGCAACAATGGAGAAGGTCGATTCCGAACGAGAGATCCAGAAGTTTATACTCAAGGTATCCTGATCCCTCGGAAATATAGAGCATACTGAAGATGAAAAGCCCTCCGTTCGTAAGAACGGAGGACTTTTTGCTTTGCGTTAGACTTGATCCCTTTCGATTCTGTACCAGGACGGCTGCAATACTTACAGTGTTGATGTGATGTGCAGCTCTGGCTTGGAAGACAGGTCAATGATGTCTCCAGTCGATACATCCTCGACGATCGGACGAGAAATCGCAGAATGATTAATATATACGATTCTGGCGGTACGTCCATCATTTAAGATCACACGGCTGTTCTGATACATGGATGCAATGTGATTCAAGAAGGTCAGAATGAACTTGGTATTATACTTTGCAAGGCCTTCTTTCTCGAATTCCTCGATGACCTGGAAAGCACAGAGAGGTGCGCGGTAGGGTCTGGCAGCGGTCATGGCATCGTAGACATCTGCGATACCAATGATAGAAGCGAAGTCATCAATCTCGTAATTCTCCAGACCTCTGGGATAACCGGAACCATCGAAACGCTCATGGTGCTGAACGGCTGCATAGCAGAGATAACTGGGTGCGCCAGCAGCTTTTAGCAGTTTCTGTCCGTAGATGGTATGCTTCTTGATCTCATCGAATTCCTCGTCTGTCAGCCTGCCGGTCTTGTTTAAGATGTCAGGAGCAACAGAGGTCTTGCCGATGTCGTGAACGAGAGCGGCGGAGACAAGTTGTTCGAGAGCCGGTTTCTCGAGACGGAGCCAGCGTCCGATGACGCGGGAGATCATGGCAACATTCAGGCAATGTGCGTAGATGGAATCGTTGAGGGTACGCTGTCCATGTACCAGGTTGAAGAGCTCAAGCGGGGTACGGTTACGGAACAATTCACGACCATGTGGAAGAATAATACCCTGGGAGAAATCAAATACGCCACTTCGAATCTCTTCGAAGATATTGTTCAGTTCCTTCATGGACAGGGTGTAAGCCATCTGGTAATCGATATATTCCGGAGACTGTTCCATCTTGTGCGTAAAGGACATGTTGTCTTCGACGTAAGTTCGCTCGTGTTTCTCAGGCTTGGGTTCGGCAACAGGTGCAGGAGCAGGGGCTGGTGCAGGCTGAACGGGAGGCTGGGGAACGGGACTGGGTTCGGGAGCAGGGGCCTGAGCTGATGCAGGTGCATCACTGATCCGTTCGTTATCTAAGTCTATTTCAACAGCAACGCTCTCGATATGGTAGAAATTCAGCCGGGCAATCAATTGGTGGTTCAGTACAGTGCCTGCCTTGGCAATGGTCTGTCCTCGTTTGGTGCGGACAGACGCATTCAGGACCATACCGGACTTCAACTTGCTTACCGGCAGCTGTTTAATGCTGGTCATCTAACTCCCTCGATTTCTTACTAATCCTATAATTGTGTGAAAATATTCACACTTAAAAATATTGTATATGTATTTTGTCAAAATGAACAGAGGAATTCATCGAAATTGTGCCTTGGATTCGAGGTTTTAAGACTCTATGTTGACAAATCGTTTCCGATGTATATTGTCGAAATGAAAAATGGGGTGTATATTACAACGCGAAACATTAAGATTTGAAAATTCCATATGTACAGAGTTCTCTTATTCAGAGTGGTGGAGATACACGGATCAGTGAAGCCACGGCAACCCTAAAACGAATGTTAGAAGGTGCCAGCCTGAGCGAGCAATCGAACAATAAGGGAAGTTTCTTATCTTATTCTGTCTGATCCGCACTGTGTATGCGGATTTTTTAATGTTGATTTACATTATAGAAAGGGTAACTGAAAATGGAAAAGAGACTGTTTACGTCTGAATCCGTAACCGAAGGACATCCCGACAAAGTATGTGATGCCATTTCTGATGCAATCCTTGATGCATGCATGGCACAGGATCCGATGAGCCGTGTTGCCTGTGAGACCGCAGCCTGCACTGGTTTCATCCTTGTAACCGGAGAGATCACCACAAAGGCTCAGATCGATATCCCTACCATCGTTCGTAACACCGTAAATGAAATCGGCTATAACGATGCAAAGACCGGTTTTGATGGAAATACCTGTGCTGTTATGGTAGCTCTCGATCAGCAGTCTGCTGATATTGCAATGGGTGTTGATAAGGCTCTCGAAGCAAAAGAAGGTGAGCTGAAGGATGATCTTGATACCGGCGCTGGAGATCAGGGTATGATGTTTGGTTATGCAACCAACGAGACCGATGATTTCATGCCTTATCCCATCGACCTCGCTCATAAGCTCGCCAAGAGACTGGCTGATGTTCGTAAGGATGGTACTCTTTCCTACCTTCGTCCGGATGGTAAGACCCAGGTTTCTGTTGAATATGATGAAAACGGAGTACCTTGCCGTCTTGAGGCAGTTGTTCTTTCTACTCAGCATGATGAGGACGTTACTCAGGAGCAGATCCACGAAGACATCAGGAAGTATGTATTCGATCCCATTCTTCCTAAGGAACTGGTAGATGAGAAGACCAAGTTCTTCATTAATCCTACCGGACGTTTCGTAATCGGTGGACCTCACGGTGATGCAGGTCTGACCGGACGTAAGATCATCGTAGATACCTACGGCGGAATGGCTCGTCATGGTGGCGGAGCTTTCTCTGGTAAGGACTGCACCAAGGTTGACCGTTCTGCAGCTTATGCAGCACGTTATGTTGCAAAGAACCTTGTAGCAGCCGGTCTTGCTGATCGTTGTGAGATTCAGCTCTCCTATGCAATCGGTGTTGCAGTACCTACTTCCATCAATGTTGATACTTTTGGTACCGGTAAGCTCTCCGATGAGAAGCTTGTAGAGATCGTTCGTGACAACTTCGATCTTCGTCCTGCCGGAATCATCAAGATGCTTGACCTTCGTCGTCCCATCTATCGTCCTACCGCAGCATATGGTCACTTCGGAAGAAATGACCTCTCCCTGCCTTGGGAAGCACTCGATAAGGTAGATGCACTGAAGAAATATCTGTAAGTCTTGGGGGATTATCTGATATAATGAAGCCGTGGTATACGTTTTTTACGGAGAATCCGTAGAAGACGCTTGCCACGGCTTTTGTCATATAGTGGATATGAGGGGTGATTTCATGAAGTTAAAAACGCGTCTCATTATATCTTTCTGTATTATTCTGTTCGTTCCACTTCTTTTGGGCAGCGTAGTTCTGATGGGACTTCGGCTCGTTCAGGAAGCAGAATCGGATAATTTTACTTACATCGATAGTTTTGGAAACGTTGAAAACTCTATCCAGTTACTGGCACATTACTCTGGAATAAATTATGCAGAGGTAGATGCCTGGGTCACGGAGAATAAGGAGCGCGCAACGGATCCAGAGGAACTTGCGGCCTTTAACGACAAGGTGAAGAAGGTCGGTTCTTCTTACCTGATCGTACGTCGGGACAACGAGATTGTTTTCGATGGAAGTGGCCAATATCAGACAATCTTTTCCAGCCGTCTGCCAGCTTATGGTGAACATGAGGGTACAGAGAAGATCCTCATGTACCAGGAAGACAATCAGCCGGCTCTTCTTCGCCAGATTGATTTTGAAGATGGAGCAGGGAGGAAATGTACGGCCTTTCTGGTGACAACAGGTGAGGAAACAATTCCTGAGACCAGGAAGCTGATGTTCGACATCATGTTTTCCGTCACCATCATTCTGGTCATCACAGCAGTGATCCTGATCGGCTGGACCTACCGCGGAATCGTGCCGAGACTTCGTAAGCTGGTAACGGCAACGGATGCAATTCGCGCCGGAAACCTCGACCAGTCCATAGAGGACGGTGGTACGGATGAGATCTCAGACCTCTTCCTCGCATTTGAAGATATGAGAAAGCATCTGCAGGCGACCGCTAAGGAGAAGATGCAGAATGAGGAAGAACAGCGACAGCTGATTCGTAATATAGCACACGATCTGAAGACGCCAATTACGGCGGTGAAGGGATATGCAGAGGGCATTCTCGATGGTGTTGCCAAGACACCGGAGAAGGAAGAGCAGTACCTGAAGACGATCTGTGCCAAGGCCAATGAGATGAACAATCTGATCAACGAATTGTCTCTCTATGCTAAGATTGATACAAATCGAATTCCATATAACTTCCAGAGAATCAACGTGAAGAACTACTTCATGGATTGTTCGGAGGAAATCGGTGCTGATCTCAGCATTCAGGGTGTGGAATTCTCCTATTACAACTATGTAGATGACAGTGTTGAGATCGTTGCGGATCCGGAGCAGTTAGAGCGGGTGATTCACAACATCGTCGGTAATTCCGTAAAATACAGGGGCGATGTCCCTCCCGTGATCAACCTGAGAGTGAAGGACGTCGGTGATTTCATCCAGGTTGAGATCGAGGATAACAGTAAGGGTATCTCACAGCAGGATCTGCCCCACATTTTCGAGAGAATGTTCCGGGCGGATGCATCAAGGAATTCGAAGGTTGGCGGTTCGGGAATCGGACTCTCAATCGTTAAGAAGATAATAGAGGATCATGGGGGAAGTATCTGGGCGACCAGCAAGGAAAATGTGGGTACGGTCATGTACTTCGTATTGAGAAAGTACGAGGAGGCAAGAGATGTCTAGAATTCTAATCATTGAAGACGAAATCGCGATAGCAGATCTGGAGCGTGACTACCTGGAACTCTCCGATTTTGAGGTTGAGGTCGAGCATGACGGGACTGCCGGTCTGGAACTGGCACTGAATGAAGAATGGGATCTGATCGTACTCGATCTCATGCTTCCAGGAACGGATGGCTTCGAGATCTGCCAGAGTGTCCGTTCGGTGAAGAATGTTCCCATTATTATGGTATCTGCCCGTAAGGAAGATATCGACAAGGTAAGAGGCCTGGGGTTGGGCGCAGATGACTATATCACCAAACCCTTCTCCCCGAGCGAGCTTGTAGCACGTGTGAAGGCGCATCTTGCAAGATACGAGCGCCTGACCGGACCCGCAGCAACAGCAGTTCCCAACAAGGTTCTTACCATCCGTGGTCTTCGAATTGATAAGGATGCACATCGTGTCTGGGTACATGGAGAAGAGAAGAGCCTGACGACGAAGGAGTTCGAGCTTCTCACCTTCTTAGCGGAGAATCCCAACCATGTATTCACGAAGGAAGAACTCTTTCGTCAGATCTGGAACATGGATTCCATCGGTGATATCGCAACGGTAACTGTTCATATCAAGAAGATCCGTGAGAAGATTGAAGCAGATAAGAACAACCCCCAGTATATCGAGACTATCTGGGGCGTAGGTTACCGATTCAAGATGTAATAAGAAGGAAGGCCGATCTCATGTAAGTGGGCCATTCGGGAAATTAAGGGCGTCCCTGAGGTGTGCGACGCCCTTTTCCATGGTTTTCCGTTGACAATTCAACGTCCCTTCCATAGAATAACGTAGGACTAGTATAGATTTTGATATTCTAGAAATATCATCAACTGCCTCCGGGAGAGTCCGGAAGACAGCTTTTAGATGTAAGAAAGCAGGAAATCATGGCAGACAACAAGAAGATGGTGGAGCAGATCACTGATATGGATCAGGACTTCACCCAGTGGTATACCGACGTATGCACGAAGGCAGATCTGATCGCATATTCCCACATCAAGGGATTCATGGTCATCAAGCCTTACGGCTATGCAATCTGGGAGAACATCCAGGCCCTTCTCGACAAGAGATTCAAGGCTACCGGTGTTGAGAATGTATATATGCCACTTCTGATCCCTGAGAGCCTGCTTGCAAAGGAAGGCGAACTGGTCAATGGTTTCGCACCTGAAGTTGCATGGGTAACCGCAGGTGGTACGGAGCCCCTGACCGAGCGTCTGGCAATCCGCCCGACCTCCGAGACCGTATTCTCTGATTTCTATAAGGATGATGTACATTCTTATCGTGATCTTCCCCGCCTCTATAATCAGTGGTGTTCTGTCGTGCGTTGGGAGAAGGAGACTCGTCCTTTCCTCCGTTCCAGAGAATTCCTCTGGCAGGAAGGCCACACCATCCATGCAACCAAGGAAGAAGCAGAAGAGCGCACTCAGCAGATGCTGAACATCTACGCTGATTTCCTGGCTGAGGATATGGCTATCCCCACCATCAAGGGCCAGAAGACCGAGAAGGAGAAGTTCGCAGGTGCAGAAGCAACCTATACCGTGGAAGCAATGATGCATGACGGCCGTGCTCTTCAGTCCGGTACATCCCACTTCTTCGGACAGAAGTTCTCCGAAGCATATGACATCACCTTCACCGATAAGGATAACCAGCTCAAGTATGTATGGCAGACTTCCTGGGGGGTAACCACCCGTATGATCGGTGCAATGATCATGGTTCACGGAGACAACAGAGGTCTCTGTCTGCCTCCTCATATCGCACCTACCCAGGTAATGATCATCCCGATCCAGCAGAAGAAGGATGGCGTCTTAGACAAGGCTTACGAGCTTCGCGACAGACTCTCCAGCTTCAAGGTTAAGGTGGATGACTCTGATAAGACCCCTGGTTACAAGTATGCGGAGCAGGAGATGAGAGGAATTCCTCTTCGTCTGGAAGTTGGCCCCAGAGATATCGAAAACAAGGTATGCGTTCTGGTACGCCGTGATACTCTTGAGAAGATCGAAGTAAGCATGGATGAGATCGAGACCAAGGTAGCAGAACTCTTAGATACCATGCAGAAGGATATGCTCGAGAAGGCACGCGCCCATATGGCAGCTGAGACCACCGAAGCAAAGACTGCAGCAGAGTTCAAGGCGCATTTCGAGAAGGGCAACGGCTTCGTAGAAGCCATGTGGTGTGGAGACCGCGCCTGCGAAGATAAGATCAAGGAAGAACTCGGTGTTACTTCCCGTTGCATGCCTTTCGAGCAGAAAGAGATCAGCGGAACCTGTGTATGCTGCGGTAAGCCTGCGCATAAGATGGTTATCTGGGCCAAGGCATATTAATCCCCTCGGGAAATGTAGAACGTAACGAAGATTAGAGGTCACCTATGCAGATTGCACTGCCGGAAGCAGTTGACAATATCATAAGCACCCTGGAAGCAAACGGACACGAAGCCTACGCAGTAGGCGGCTGTGTCCGTGACTGCATTATGGGAATAAAGCCCAAGGACTGGGATATCACGACATCCGCGAAGCCGGAAGAAGTAAAAGCCTGCTTCCGTCGAACGATCGATACCGGCATCCAGCATGGAACCGTAACGGTCATGGTCGATAAGGAAGGTTATGAGGTTACGACCTATCGTGTGGACGGTGAATATAAGGATGGAAGGCATCCGGAATCGGTTACCTTTACACCCAGTCTGATCGAAGACCTGAAGAGAAGAGACTTTACCATCAACGCTATGGCCTATCATCCTGTTCGCGGCCTGGTCGATGAGTTCGACGGAATCGGTGACCTGGAACGTGGTCTGATTCGCTGCGTCGGAAATCCTGAGAAGAGATTCGAAGAGGATGCCCTCCGTATGATGCGGGCAATTCGCTTTGCAGCCCGCTTCGGTTTTCGGATAGAAGAGGACACCTTACTTGCAGTAAGACATCTGGCACCGAGTCTTTCTAAGGTGAGTGGGGAGCGCATTCGAGATGAGTTCGTAAAGACTCTCGTGTCCGACCATCCGGAGATGGTGCAGCTCTTCCGTGAGACAGGACTTATGCATGTCTTCCTTCCGGAATGGGAAGAACTCTGTAAGACAGAGCAGAATACCAGGCATCACGACTATAATGTTGAAGATCATACTCTGCAGGTGCTTCGCCATATCAAGGCGGACCACATTCTGCGTCTGGCGGCCTTTTTCCATGACATCGCAAAGCCGATCTGCAAGTGGACGGATGATGAGAAGGTGGATCATTTCACAGGACATCCCGGCAGCGGTGCAGAGATGACCAGGCGGATTATGCGAAGAATGCGATTTGACAATGATTCGATTCGCAAGGTATCGAGCCTTGTCCGCTGGCATGATGAACGCCCGGCAGATAATGAGCGTTCGGTAAGACGTGCTATGGCGAAGATTGGAGATGAGGCTTTCCCCAATCTCTTCGAACTGAAGCGCGCGGATACCATGGGACAGAGCAACTATATGCGGGAAGAGAAGCTTGCTGCAATCGATATGTTCGAGAGAAGATATCGCGAGATTCGCGAGAAGAAGCAGGCACTTACGGTAAAGGATCTGGCGGTAGATGGAGAGGATCTGATGAGACTCGGTATCGCGAAGGGACCGGAACTTGGCAAGACCCTGAAGGCACTGCTGGAAAAAGTCTTGGATCAGCCGGAACTAAATGAGAAGGACAAGCTCCTGGATCTGGTACAGAAGATGCGCCGCAATGCTGGCGGTTTGCTCCTTCTTATGGTGTGCTTTACATTTCTCATGATGAATGTGGCCTGCGGTTCATCCAAAGCGGGAAAGACAGTTCCGGGATACAATACGGGCGTGACGGTGAAGGCAAAGGATGAGGATAAATCAGAAGAGGAAGAATCCGATTCCCCAATCTTCCTGATTCAGCTCATGGACCAGGAGAATGAGAAGCTGACCCTCCGCAATGTGGAGTCAGACCGTGTCCTGCGCTATAGCTACACGCTTATGACCCAGTTCAAGAATCGCTATGGAACGAACGAGAGCTGGCAGTCCTTCACCCCCGGTCGTGCGGTGGAGATCGTGACTGACAAGAACACGGGTGTCCTTAAGTCGGTAAAACTGACGGACAAGGTCTGGGAGCAGGAGGATGTTACGAACTTTTCCCTGAATGTCGATGAGAACATGATGACCATCGGTTCGACCAGGTACCGTATCCTGCCCACAACGGAAGTCTATTCGGATTCTGTGCTCGCGACCATCTCGGACATTACAGATTCCGATACCCTGCGCGTTGTCGGCAAGGACAAGGACCTGATCTCCATTATCGTTACCAGCGGTCATGGCTATATCCAACTGGTAAATGTAGAGCTGTTCAAAGATTCGATCATGCAGCTTGGAGATAAGATCTTCCTTAAGGTTGGAGAAGAAGGCAGCCGCCTGGAGATTCCGGAGGGGACCTATGATCTGACCCTGGCCAATGGTGGTTATGGTGGAACGCAGGAGATTAACGTCGCCCGCAATGAGGTGACGGTCCTGGATCTCAATGACTGGAAGGGTGAAGGGCCTAAGTATTGTTCACTTACCTTCCGGAGCACGGTGGATACGGCGTCCATAAGTCTTGATGGAACACCGGTTGCTGCGAATACGGAGATGCAGGTGGAATATGGTGCCCACAAACTGTCGGTAACGGCGGATGGATATGATACCTGGGAACGTACCCTGGTTGTAAATTCGTCGAGAGCGGAGATCATGATTGATCCGACCGAGAGTGATAGTTCGACAGACAATTCGTCTTCGAATGGAAATGGAACGAAAACGGGCACAACGAACTCTGCTACGAATAATGCACAAGGCAGCAGTAGCTCGAATACAACGAATTCTTCGACGACGAATAATAAGGCGAATTCATCGAATACAAACAATACGACGAATCCCGGAACAAGCACAAATAATAACGCCACGAATAACACAGCCGGTGTAAATAACAGCAGTTCGACAAGGAATTCTTCGAACGTGCAGGCGGATTATCTGACGACCTTGTCGAATATGGTAAGTACCCTTATGGGCACGAATTAGAAAAATTTTAGAATTATTCGCACGGAATATCTGCGGAACTGCGTTGTGGCAGTGGAATCTTTATGCTAAAATAGTTGCACGAATTTTGGAAAATGAATCAGGATTACCTCAGGAGGACCATATGGGTTACAAAGAAGTCTACCAGGAATGGTTAAATGACGCATACTTTGATGAAGATACAAAGGCAGAACTTAGAAGCATCGCGGGTGACGAGAAAGAGATCGAGGATCGCTTCTATCGTGACCTTGAGTTCGGTACTGCCGGACTGCGTGGTGTTATTGGTGCCGGAACGAACCGTATGAATGTCTATACAGTTCGTAAGGCAACCCAGGGTCTTGCTAACTATATCAATAAAGTAAATGGCGCCAAGCGTGGAGTTGCCATCTCTTATGATAGCCGCCACATGTCTCCTGAATTTGCGGATGAGGCTGCACTCTGCCTGAATGCAAACGGAATCAAGGCTTATGTCTTCGATTCTCTTCGTCCGACTCCTGTACTGTCCTTCGCCGTTCGTTATCTGAATGCAATCGCAGGTATTAATATCACTGCATCCCATAACCCCAAGGAATACAACGGATACAAGGTATATTGGGAAGATGGCGCACAGATTACCCCTCCTCATGATAGTGGAATCATGGACGAGGTACGTGCAGTAGCATCCTTCGACGAAGTGAAGACCATGGATAAGGACGAGGCAATCAGGTCTGGTCTCTATGTTGTGATCAATAAGGAAGTTGACGATGCTTATGATGAAGAAGTTCTGAAGGTCGTTATCCGTAAGGATTGTATCGATCAGGTTGGATCGGATATCAAGGTTGTATATAACCCTCTGCACGGTACCGGCAATATTCCTGTTCGCCGTGTCCTGAAGAAGCTGGGCTTCCCCAACGTATATGTCGTTCCTGAACAGGAACTTCCGGATGGTGACTTCCCCTCCGTATCTTATCCGAACCCTGAGAATCCGGAAGCTTTCGTTCTCGGTGAGAAGATGGCAAAGGAGATCGGTGCCGACCTGATCCTGGCTACGGATCCGGATGCTGACAGACTCGGTGTTCATGTACTCGATTCCAAGACTGGAGAATACCATGCACTCGATGGGAATATGTCCGGATGTCTGATTGGATATTATCTCTTAAGCCAGCAGAAGGAAAAGAAGGGTTCTCTGCCTGCAGATGGTGCTTTCATTCGTTCCATTGTTACAACGAACATGACCGATGCCATTGCAAAGCATTTTGGTGTTCGACTGATCGAGGTTCTGACTGGATTCAAGTGGATTGGTCTCCAGATACTGAACTTCGAGCACACTGGAAAAGGAACCTATCTCTTCGGTATGGAAGAGTCCTATGGATGCCTTCCCGGTACTTATGCAAGAGATAAGGATGCGGTTGCTGCATCCATGGTTCTCTGCGAAGCAGCTGCATATTACAAGACCCGTAATATGACCCTCTGGGATGCAATGCTCGAGATGTACGACACTTTCGGATACTACAAGGATGAAGTTAGCTCTGTTACCCTTGCCGGTAAGGAAGGTATTGAGAAGATCACTACGATCATGTCCGAACTTCGTGCCAACGCGCCCAAGCAGATTGGTGCTTACAAGGTAGAGAAGCTTCGTGATTATCAGAACGATACCATCACGGAGATGGAGAGTGGCAAGGTAGAACCTACCGGACTTCCCAAGTCTAACGTTCTCTACTATGAACTGTCTGATAATGCATGGCTCTGCGTACGTCCTTCCGGAACAGAACCCAAGATTAAGTTCTATTTCGGTGTTTGTGGCAGCTCTCTCGAGGATGCAGATCAGAAGGCAGAAGAGATGAAAAAGGCTCTGGATGCGCTCGTAAAGCCTTTGATGTAAGGTGTTTACAGGGATTTCAATGTGAATTTCTAACAAAGATTCCGCCTCCCTTTTTGTCAGATTGTTCAAAAAGCGTCGAAAAGCCCTAAAAATCGCACTTTTTCTTGACAAGGGTGCCTAAAACCCTTATAAGTAGATATGTAGCGGGCGCGCAGCAGGCGGCCCCATAAATGACTGAATTTACAGGAGGAAGTAACAAATGAACAAGTCTGAATTAGTAGCAGCAATCGCAGAGAAGGCTAACCTTTCCAAGAAGGATTCTGAAGCAGCTCTTAAGGCATTCACCGATGTAGTTGCAGAAGAGCTTAAGAAGGGTGAGAAGATCCAGCTCGTTGGCTTCGGTACTTTCGAAGTTTCCACCAGAGCAGCTCGTACCGGACGTAATCCTCAGACCGGTGCTGAGATGAAGATTAAGGCATCCAAGGCTCCTAAGTTCAAGGCTGGTAAGGCTCTTAAGGACATCGTTAACAAGTAATTTTAACGACAAAGGCTTATCCTTAGGATCCCGGACAGATGTCCGGGATCCTTTTTCTTCATGTGGAGAACGCTATGGCAGATATGGAAACAATGCGCCTTGATAAGTTTCTCAAGGTGTCTAGAATTATTAAGAGAAGAACGGTAGCCAATGAGGCCTGCGATGCGGGACGTGTGAAGATTAATGATCGTCCTGCGAAAGCATCTGTACAGGTCAAGGCTGGCGATGTGATCGAGATTGCATTCGGCAATAAGACAGTGAAGGCTCGTGTGAAGACGGTGAAAGCAAGCGTGCATAAAGAAGACGCAACTGAAATGTTTGAGTATTTATAAGAAACAGGCTAAGGATTTTGTATAAGTTCTCCGATATAAAGCGAAAGAGTATTTTATTATTCAGGTATTGATAATCGGCAAGACCGGAGATGATAATATGAGAGATGAAGAGACCCGGAGACGGGAGAGAATGGAGAAGAGGAAGAAGAAGCGCAGGAGCAGAATGTTCAGTGTGCTCATTGTTGCATGCCTCTTCACAGTCCTGTCGGTCCAGATCGTGAAAGCTAAAAAAAAGTACCGTTCCGTTGTGGCGGTGGAGAAGGAGCTCGAGCAGCAGAAAGCTGACGAGGAAGAGAAGAAAAAGGACCTCGAGAAAGAGAAAGCGTATCGTAAATCACTGGAATATGTCGAGGATACAGCCCAGACCAGTCTTGGAATGGTTCGTGATAACCAGATTATCTTCCGACAGAAAAAAGACTGAGATTTGCTTTTATGAGCATAGAATAAATGATACATTACAGAGGGTGGAGCGTATGTCTCTTCCCTCTGTTTTTGATTAGATTGAGAGAAACCCCTTATGGCAGGAAAGGTGTCAGAAAAGTTCATAGAGAATCTTCGTCAGGAACTCATTGGAATCCTCTCCAATCGAGATGGCATATCGGAAGAGAAAGAGCCTGCCAGAGACGAGAAGAGGATCCTGGTGGCTGTGTCTGGTGGAGCAGATTCCCTGGCGCTTCTCTTATCCCTGCAGGAAGTGGCAGAGGAGATGGGACTGATCATCTCTGCGCTTCATGTGGAACATGGGATTCGTGGAGAAGAGAGCATGTCCGATGCGGCCTTTGTAGAAGACCTTTGCGACAAGGAGAAGATTCCTCTTCGCGTAGTCCACGTGGATGCAAAAGGCTTAGCGGCCGAGGAGAAACTGTCCATCGAAGAAGCTGCCAGAATCCTTCGTTATCAGGCCCTGAAAGAAGCGGCAAGAGAAGAAGGCGCTGTGATTGCGGTCGCTCACCATATGGAAGATCAGGTGGAGACCATCTTGCTCCATCTTCTGCGTGGAAGTGGAGGAGAAGGACTTGCAGGAATGCGAACCTTTGACAGACAGGATGGAATCGCTATCATTCGTCCGCTCTTACATATGTCACGCAAAGAGATCGAGTCTTATCTGGCCCTACGCGGGCAGGAGTATTGTACAGATTCTACCAATCAGGATGATAGGAATCCAAGAAACAGGATTCGACATGATATCCTCCCGGTTCTCGAACAGATGAAGCCGGATTACGGGCAACGCTTCGGGGATGCTGCAGATCTGTTGCAAGAAGAGAGAGATTATATCAAGGGAGAAGCCGGTATTCTATTAAGAAAATGCCAGGAGATCGAGAAGTCTTCTGATGTCCTGCATCGTAAAAGGCTCCTGGAACTTACCGATTCTTCTTATATGAGGCGGGAGGTGTTACGGCTGTGGCTGCAAGAGGAACTTCCGGATGGCTGTCACGACATTATGGGTATCCACCTGCGGGCAGCGGAGGATCTCCTGCTGCAGGAGTCCGGTAAGGAAACGCATCTACCGGGTGCATACCGTCTGATGACCAATGGGGACTTCCTCTATCTCTTAGCGGAGGGAGAGAAGATACCGGGAAAGGGACCGGAGATTTCGATGGGCAGGCTCTATATTTCCGAAGAGGAATGGGAAGAGGGCAGGCAAATCCCGGAGTCAGCCTATACGAAATATGTGGATTGTGATAAGATAGAAAATGCGCTTGTTTTACGTGCTCGTCAGCCGGGAGACCGAATCTGGGTGAGAAAGGACAAAAGCAAGGCATTCAAAGACTGGTGCATCGATGAGAAGATACCGCGGGAACTAAGAGATCAGATACCTCTGGTGTGTGATGGAAACCGTGTGATCTGGGCCGTCGGTTATCGTCTGGGTGAAAACGCGAAAGTGACCGATGAAACGCGTCGGATATTTACAATGAACTGGAGGAGTAACCATGAGTGAAAAAATCAAAGTGATGCTGAGCGAGGAAGAACTGGCCGGGCGTATCAAGGAACTCGGAGCAGAGATCAGCAAGGACTATGAGGGAGAAGAGATCTTCCTTGTCGGAATTCTGAAGGGCGCAGCTTTCTTCGCAACAGAGCTTGCTAAGCGTATCACGGTTCCCGTAATTATTGATTTCATGTCTACATCCAGCTACGGTGCAGGCACTGCTTCTTCCGGTGAGGTTAGGATCACCAAGGAACTTGATCTCGACATGACGGGTAAGAATGTCCTGATTGCAGAAGATATTATCGACAGTGGTAATACTCTGTCCTACCTCCTGCAGTACTTCAAGGATAAGGGCGCAAAGTCTGTACGCCTTGCAACGATGCTTGATAAGCCGGATCGTCGTGAAGTGGACGTGAAGGTTGACTACAATGGATTTACCATTCCGGATGAATTTGTCGTGGGTTACGGTCTTGATTATGACCAGAGATATCGTAACCTTCCTTACATCGGAATTGTTGAATTCGACTGAGAGGAAAGATAATGAAGAAAACAAGAGGCCTTGGGGCCTACTTCCTGATCATTCTCGTCGTGATTGGACTCTGGTACATTACCACGGCGACCAGATCCTCTAATGTACGCTATGGGGATTTCAGTAAGGCAATCAAAAATGGAGATGTTCTCTCTGCAGAAATTCATCAGAATGCAGAAGTGCCTACCGGTTCTGTCACCTATTACCTCAAGGGGGATGGCAAGAACGGACAGCGTTATGTCATCTATGTATCTGATGTGAATGATGTCGAGAAGACACTGGATGATGCGGAAGTCTCCTATACGCTCGACGATGTGCCTAATGATGGCTGGATGAATTCCATGCTGCCCATGATCATCGTGGTAGCTGTTGTGTTCGTGCTCTTCTTCGTCATGATGAATTCGCAGAATGCAATGCTGCAGAATGGTGGTGCCGGAGTTAATTCGAAGATGAATGATTTTGGCAGGAGCCATGCCGACATGAAGAAGCCGGATCAGATCAAGACCAGATTCGATAATGTTGCAGGTCTTCATGAGGAGAAGGAAGAATTAAGACAGGTTGTTGACTTCTTAAAGGACCCCGGCAAGTATACCAATATCGGTGCGCGTATCCCTAAGGGAATGCTTCTTGTCGGTCCTCCGGGAACCGGTAAGACTCTGCTTGCAAAGGCAATTGCCGGTGAAGCAGGTGTTCCCTTCTTCAGCATCTCTGGTTCTGATTTCGTAGAGATGTTCGTCGGTGTTGGTGCGTCTCGTGTCCGTGACCTCTTCAGTGAGGCAAAGAAGAATGCGCCTTGTATTGTCTTCATCGATGAGATTGATGCTGTTGCCAGAAAGCGTGGTGCAGGTCTCGGCGGTTCCCATGATGAACGTGAGCAGACCCTGAACCAGATGCTGGTTGAGATGGACGGATTCGAGGAGAATACAGGTATCATCGTTTTGGCTGCGACCAACCGTGTGGATATCTTAGATCCTGCAATTATGCGTCCGGGTCGTTTTGACCGTAAGGTGTATGTGGGTCGTCCGGATGTACAGGAACGTGAAGAGATCCTGAATGTCCACGTGAAGAATAAGCCCCTGGGTGATGATGTGGATCTGAAGGCTATCGCACAGACCACTGCAGGATTCACAGGTGCAGATCTGGAGAACCTGATGAATGAGTCTGCAATCCATGCAGCAGAAGACAATCACCAGTACATCTCCATGGATGATGTAAAGCAGTCCTTTGTTAAGGTTGGTCTGGGTACCGAGAAGAAGAGCCGTATCATCTCTGAGAAGGAGAAGAAGATTACTGCATACCATGAATCTGGTCATGCAATCCTCTTCCATCTGCTCCCGGATGTTGGCCCTGTATATTCTGTATCGATCATTCCGACCGGCGCTGGTGCAGCAGGTTATACCATGCCGCTTCCACAGAAGGATGAGATGTTCATGACCAGAGGACAGATGCTGCAGGATATCCAGGTTTCCCTGGGTGGACGTATCGCAGAGTCCCTGATCTTCGATGATATTACGACGGGTGCGTCCAACGACCTGAAGAAGGCAACCCGTGTTGCCCGTGCGATGGTTACCAGATTCGGTATGACAAGCGAACTTGGCCCCATCTGCTATGAGGAAGATGATGAAGAAGTCTTCCTGGGCAAGGATCTGGCACGTTCTAAGGGCTATGGTGAAGAAACCGCAGCCAAGATCGATGCTGAAGTGGAACGTATTATGCAGGAATGCTATCAGAAGGCTGAAGCAATCCTGAAGGAAAATATGGATGTGCTCCATGCATCTGCAAATCTTCTTCTGGAGAAAGAGAAGATCGGCAGAGATGAGTTCGAAGCACTTTTTGTTACACAGGAATAGTAAGCCAAGAGGCGTATGATGAACAGAGAAGCAATATTCAGTGATGGTTCCAAAGAATTTGTTCGCCCCTGGGAACCAAAACCCGGGGATAAGGTAGTTCTGCGTGTGCGTGTCGGACACGGAGAGCAGGCAGAAATAGCCATGCTTACCCGTAGGGATGCAAGCCCCATGACATGTGACCTGGAAGACGATGTCTTCGATTATTACCGCGCGACTATTCGAATTGCTGACAAACCATTTCATTATATCTTCCGTATTCGCAATGATGAGGAGACGCTCTATTACGACAGATATGGATTAACAGAGGAGATCCGCTGGCAGTATGCCTTCACCCTGGTTCCCGGCTTCGAGACACCGGAGTGGATCAAGGGCGCCGTTATGTATCAGATCCTGGTGGATCGTTTCTATAACGGCGATGCATCGAATGATGTCGAGACCAATGAATATTACTATATCGGTTCTTTCTCGAATCATATCGGTGATTGGGATCAGGATCCTGCGAATATGGACGTGGGTAATTTCTATGGCGGAGACCTCGAAGGCGTTCGCCAGAAGATGTATTATCTGAAGAGCCTGGGCGTTGAAGTGATCTATTTCAATCCTCTCTTCGTATCTCCCTCCAATCATAAGTACGATATCCAGGACTATGAACACATCGACCCTCACTATGGCAGGATCGTAGAGGACGGTGGTGAGAACCTGAAGGATGACGACCAGGATAATTCGCATGCCAGTAAGTATCAGAAACGTGTAACGGATCCGAAGAATCTGGACGCATCCAACCGTTTCTTCGCAAGCTTTGTTGAGGAGGCTCATGCCCGTGGCATGCGTGTCATCCTCGACGGTGTTTTCAATCATTGCGGCAGCTTCAATAAGTGGCTGGACCGTGAACGAATCTACGAAGGAAGAGAAGGCTATCATCCCGGAGCGTATATCTCCGCAGACAGCCCCTATCGTAATTACTTCACTTTCCACAATAATCAGTGGCCATACAATGGCTCCTATGACGGATGGTGGGGACATGACACCCTGCCCAAGCTGAATTACGAAGGTTCGAAGGAACTCTGCAATAAGATCCTCGAAGTCGGACGTAAGTGGGTGTCTTACCCTTACAACTGCGACGGATGGAGACTCGATGTCGCTGCAGACCTCGGTCACAGCGAAGAGTTCAACCATCAATTCTGGAAGAAGTTCCGTAAAGTCGTAAAGGAAGCAAATCCAGAGGCTGTTATCCTGGCTGAGCATTATGGTGATGCCAGCGAGTGGCTGCGCGGCGACCAGTGGGATACCATTATGAACTATGATGCCTTCATGGAACCGGTCACCTTCTTCTTGACAGGTATGGAGAAGCATAGCGATGAATTCCGCCCGGATATGTTAGGGAATGGTGAGAGTTTTGAACTCACCATGCGCCACACCATGACGGAATTCCTGACGCCATCCCTCTACTCAGCTATGAATCAGTTGTCCAATCACGATCACTCCAGATTCCTGACCAGAACCAATCATAAGGTCGGTCGAGTCGCTGAACTCGGATCTCGCGCAGCAGAAGAAGGCGTAAGCATTCCTGTTCTCAAGCAGGCAACCCTTATGCTGATGACCTGGCCCGGCGCTCCCACGCTCTACTATGGCGATGAGGCCGGTGCATGTGGATTCACGGATCCCGACTGCAGAAGAACCTATCCCTGGGGTCATGCAGATTATCAACTGATTGACTACCACAGAGACATGATCTTCCTGCATAAGTCATCCCAGGCTCTGAAGACCGGAGCCTTCCAGTTCCTGAAGTGTGGAAGAAATCTGGTAAGTTATGCAAGATATACGAGAGATCAGAAGATGGTAATCGTGGTAAATGGCGGTGACGGTGATCTGGTCTGTGATATCCCGGTATGGAAAGCTGAGATTCCCATGAATACGGATATCGAACAGGTAATGTACACCACTGAAATCGGATATTCCATTATGCCGGTGAAGCATGAAGTCCACGATGGTAACCTCCATGTCGTCCTGAAGGCACATGAAGCAGTGGTATATCGTAAGAATATGTAATGAGAGATCTTCCCTCGGAAATGCAGGGCGGGACCTAAGATAGAATCACCCCTAAAAAAAGAACTGCTGAAGCAAGCTTCAGCAGTTCTTCTGCCGGTGATCGGGCTCGAACCGATACGATGTTGCCACCAAGGGATTTTAAGTCCCTCGCGTCTGCCAATTCCGCCACACCGGCGATGGGTGGAGGTGGATTCGAACCACCGAAGCGTAAAGCAGCAGATTTACAGTCTGTCCCCTTTGGCCACTCGGGAATCCACCCGGATAGGATAGATGCAAAACAGCATCTATGTGAAGAATAAGCTTCACAAGACGTGATTATAGCATAGGATACCTTCTGTTCGCAAGGAATTTTAGCAAGAAGCCAGGGAATGCCAGAAAAGGACTTTTGGAAGTATTCCCGAAAAAATTGTTGGAAATTTCCAAAGATTTCCAAGATAAGAGAAGAAAAACATTTTACGAAAAAATACGAAAGTAAAGAATTGGCAAGAAGGATGCCGATTCAACGCCTTTTGTACATAATTACCAATAAAAACAGCGAAAAACTTTCGAAAATAAAACTCGCGAAAAAAGTTGCAAAAACGGTATTGAAAACGTTCCCAAAAGGTGATATCTTACAACTGAATTAAAGAGCATTTTTCGAGTGCGATGAAAAGCGAACTTGAGTGATGACAGAAAGAGGATATCATGAGAACAAGCGGAGTACTTCTCCCCATCTTTAGCCTGGCCGGCAAATATGGAATAGGCTGCTTCTCCAGGGAAGCATACGAGTTTGTAGATTTCCTGAAAGATGCAGGTCAGACCTATTGGCAGATCCTGCCGCTTGGCCCGACCAGTTACGGAGATTCTCCCTATCAGTCCTTCTCCACCTTCGCCGGGAATCCTTATTTCATCGATCCGGTACGCCTGATGGAAGAGGGTCTTCTTACGGAAGAAGAGCTGAAGGAAGAAGAAGTTCCACAAGGCCGGAATATCGATTATAGCCGTCTCTTCGATCGCAGGTTCCTGCTTCTGAAGAAAGCCTTCAATCGTGCAAATCTTACGGACGATGCGAGTTATAGAGCATTCTGTGATAAGAATGCAGACTGGCTTACAGATTATGCCATGTATATGGCAATCAAGGTTTCCTTCCATAATGCAGGGCTGGATTCCTGGGACGATGATATTCGTCTGAGGAAACAAGATGCCATGGAACGTTATGAAGAAGATCTCAAGTCTGAAATCGCATTCTATCAGTTCTTACAGTATAAGTTCGATGAGCAGTGGTCTCTTCTCAAAACTTATGCGAACGATAAAGGAATTAAGATCATAGGCGACATGCCGATCTACGTTTCCGGAGACAGCTCTGATGTATGGGCTAATCCTGAATTGTTCCAGTTGGATGAGGAGATGAGACCTACCAGAGTGGCAGGATGTCCGCCGGATGCATTTTCAGAGACGGGCCAGCTCTGGGGAAATCCTCTCTACACCTGGGATTACCACAAGAAGACAGGCTATGACTGGTGGAAGAAGAGAGTCGGCAAGGCTGTGGAATGGTATGATGTCGTTCGTATCGACCACTTCAGAGGATTCGATGAGTATTATTCCATCCCCGGTGATGCGGATACTGCAGTAAATGGCAAGTGGATGCCGGGGCCTGGATATGATCTCTTCAAGGCATTAGATCCGATCCTGAAGAGCAGGAATGCAGGCATTATCGCTGAGGATCTCGGATTCATTACAGATACGGTAAGACAGCTTGTAACCGATACCGGATTCCCCAATATGAAGGTAATCCAATTTGCGTGGGGCGAGCCGGATGCAGATCTTCCCAACGAATATCTGCCCATGTCTTACAAGAGTAATTGCATCGCATATACAGGAACGCATGACAATGAGACCATGTATGGCTGGCTGAAGAATCAGGATAAGACGACCATAGAGTTCATTCGAGACTATACAGATTGCCACAGCCTCTCCCTGAAGAAGCTGGTAAGAGCCCTGATTCGCCAGGTAATGGCTTCTCCCGCAGACTATTGCGTGGTTCCTCTTCAGGACTGGCTTGGACTCGATAACAGTGCGAGAATCAATACACCATCTACACTTGGAAATAACTGGGCATGGCGTATGCGTCCCGAGATGCTGACAGAAGAACTGGCTGGCGAGATGAAGAAGATGACCGCTCTCTATGCAAGAAAAAACATCCTGGACTACAAGCACAAGGCAAAAGATAAAGAGGAAGAACTTACTAAGAAGGCAGAATAATAGCTTCCGGGAGGGAAACACGTGGGAACGCTCACAATCAAAGATATCGCCAAGATCTGTAAAGTAAGTACCAGTACGGTATCAAGAGCAATCAATGATGACCCGGGCATTAACCAGAAGACGAAGGAACGTATCCTTCGTGTCGTGGAAGAATTCCACTTTGTGCCCAATAACAGCGCAAGAAATCTGAAACTTGCCGAGTCGAATACCATAGCTCTGATCTGCAAGGGTATCGGCAACTCCTTCTTCCAGAGTATGTACCCTATGTTCGAGTCGGAACTGGAACGACATGGCTATACCTTCATTCTCAACGAAATCGGTGCAGATAAGGATGACGCAGAAGCGGCAGTCGCAATTGCGAAAGAGAAACGCCTGAAGGGTCTGATCTTCCTGGGAGGACTCTTGGATAATCCCAAGGTTAAGCTGAGACAACTGGCGATTCCTTACGTTCTTACGACCGTAGCTGTGAATACGGATGCTGCTGAAGTCGGAAGCTCCATTGTTGCTATCGACGATGAGAAGGAGAGCTTCAAGATCGTTGACTATCTCTGTAAGCAGGGGCATAAGAAGATCGCCATCGTCTCCGGACGTAAGAGCGATTTCGCAGTCGGTGAATTGCGACTGGAAGGATATAAGAGAGCCCTGGAAGAGAATGGCATTGAAGTCGACCAGAGACTGATCCGTTACATGCCGGAGGAGATTCCAGACTATACGATCCAGTCTGGTTACGAAGTAACCAAGAAGCTGCTTGCAGACCAGGAAGAATTCACCGCCCTGTTTGCAACCTCTGATCTGGCAGCCTTTGGTGCCTATAAGGCCATTTCGGAGGCTGGTAAGAAGATACCGGAGGATTACTCCGTAGTAGGATTCGATGGAATCGATCTTACAAAATATATGGTACCCAGCCTTACGACAGTAGCGCAGCCTACTGAAGAGTTCGCCAAAGCATCCGTTGATCTTCTGATGAAAGCGATTAACGGAGACACGACCAGAGAGCGCCTGGTATATGATGCACAGATTATCGAACGGGACAGCGTGAAGAGGATAGGAGGTAATTGATGGAAGATAAGAAGATACCAGAATCCGACTGGGAAGCCATTGATGCGTCCGAACGAAAGGATCACGAGGACAAGGGTGTAAAGTCGAGATTTGAAAATGGCCTCTTTGTTGCAGCTGGCATGGTAGAACTCAATATGCTCTTCCTTCTGACCAGTATTCCCATCTTCACGATTGGTGCCGGATATACGGCCATGTATGTGACCATCCATCATGCGATGGAAGACCGAGGGACCTCCATCCATCGGACCTACTTTGAGAAATTCAAGGAGAATTTCAAGCAGTCGACCCTGATCTGGATCATCGGCATGATCCTCTTCGCAATCTTCGCCAGCGACTATTACTTCGCACTCACTGGTGGAATCGGCGGACTTGCTACCGTTCTCTCGGTACTGGCCGGCATAGGAATTCTACTGACCTCATTTGTCATGTTGTGGAGTCTTGCACTAACAGGACTCTTTGAAAATACACTTGGTAAGACGGTGAGCAACGGACTCTTCATCTCGCTGAAGAATGCACCACGTTCTTTTGCAATGACGATCCTCAGCCTGTCACCGCTCCTGTCGCTCTGGTGGGCGCCAGATAAGTGGAGTATGGAACTTCTGCTTCTGGTCCTCTTCTGGGCCGCTGCCATAGCGTATTGCAATGTGACGCTGACAAAAGATGTATTTGCCCGGTATATGGGACAGGATGAAACGAGTACAGAAGAGAAGAACAGGGAGGAAGAGTAATGGGTTTATTTGACAGACTGTTTCACAAGGATACCGCGGAAAGCGCTGACAATAAGAAAACGAAAGGAAATGAAATGGAAAACAAGCTGAACGAAGCCTTAAGCACACGCTTCGGCAAGAATCTCGACACTGCATCCAAGGAAGAGATCTTCGACGTCCTCATGCAGATGACCAAGGACGAGATGGAAGGCCGCCCGGAAGTACCCGGAGATAAGAAGCTCTACTACATCTCCGCAGAATTCCTGATCGGTAAGCTCCTCTCTAACAACCTCATCAACTTAGGTCTCTATGACCAGGTAGCAGATGCACTGAAGGCACATGGCAAGGATATCACCGAGATCGAAGAGATCGAGGATGAACCGTCCCTCGGAAATGGAGGACTTGGCCGTCTTGCTGCATGCTTCCTTGACTCTATTGCATCCTTAAATCTCCCTGGTGACGGAATTGGCCTCAACTATCACTACGGCCTCTTCAAGCAGGAATTCAAGGATCATCTCCAGCATGAGGTGAAGAACCCATGGATCAACAAGGAGAGCTGGCTGGAGAAGCGCGAGGGCGTATCCTTCAAGGTCCCCTTCCGCAAGTACACCGTGAATTCCGTACTCTACGATATCGATGTTCCCGGATATGAGACCGGCACAGTGAACCGTCTCCATCTCTTTGATCTCGATTCTGTTGATGACAATATGGTAGGAGAGGATTCTATCGACTTCGATAAGAAGGACATCGAGAGGAACCTCACCCTCTTCCTCTACCCGGATGACTCTGATGATGCAGGCCGTCAGCTGCGTATCTATCAGCAGTACTTCATGGTAAGCTGCGGTGCACAGTTGATCCTGAAGGAGATGAAGGACAAGGGCTTTGATCTGCACGACCTCGACAAGCATGTTGCAATCCAGATCAACGACACCCATCCTTCCATGGTGATTCCTGAACTTATTCGTCTGCTCCAGCTCGAAGGCTTCACCATGGATGAAGCAATTGAAGTTGTAAGCAAGACCTGCGCATACACCAACCACACCATTCTCGCAGAAGCACTTGAGAAGTGGCCCATGGACTATATGGAAGAAGTCGTACCTCATCTTCTTCCCATCATCCGTGAACTCGATAATCGCGTACGCCATCAGTTCGATGACAAGTCTGTCTATATCATCGATGATGAGAACCGGGTACATATGGCACACATGGACATCCACTACGGCCATAGCGTAAATGGTGTAGCAGCTCTTCATACCGAGATCCTGAAGGATTCCGAACTGAATAACTTCTACAAGATCTATCCGGAAAAGTTCAATAACAAGACAAATGGTATCACCTTCCGTCGTTGGCTCCTTCACTGCAATCCTCTCCTGACCAGAGAGATTGAGAAACTGATCGGTGATGGTTTCAAGAAGGATGCAATGGAACTCGAGAAGCTGGGTGCATTCGTAGATGACAAGGCAGTTCTTAACGAACTTGAGACCATCAAGACTGCCAATAAGGTAGAGCTTGCTGATTATATGAAGAATGTACAGGGCATAGAGATCGACCCGACCTCTATCTTCGATGTACAGGTTAAGAGACTGCATGAGTACAAGAGACAGCAGATGAACTGCCTCTATGCAATCTATAAGTATCTGGAGATCAAGAAGGGTAACAAGCCCGCACGTCCCATCACCATGATCTTCGGAGCCAAGGCAGCTCCTGCATATATCATTGCAAAGGACATCATCCATCTCATCCTCTGCCTGCAGGATCTGACTGCAAATGATCCGGATGTAGCACCTTACTTCCGCGTTGTCATGGCGGAAAACTACAATGTAACCTATGCTGGCAAGATCATCCCTGCTGCCGAGATCTCTGAGCAGATCTCCCTGGCTTCCAAGGAAGCATCCGGAACCTCTAACATGAAGTTCATGCTGAATGGTGCCATCACCCTCGGAACCATGGACGGCGCCAACGTTGAGATCCATGATCTGGTAGGCAAGGACAATATCTACATCTTCGGTAAGGACGCAGATACTGTTGTTGATCTCTATGCTAAGTCCGGCTATGTATCTGCTGACTATTACAACAACGATCCTGTGATCCATGAGCTTGTAGACTTCATCATCGGTGATGAGATGATGAGCATTGGTAACAAGGAGAACCTCGAGAGACTGCATCATGAGCTGATCTCTAAGGACTGGTTCATGACCCTGCTCGACACCAAGGAATACATCGAGACCAAGGAAAAGGTCTATGCCGATTACGAAGACCGTGACGCATGGAACAGAAAGGCACTTGTGAATATCTCCAAGGCTGGCTTCTTCTCTTCTGACCGTACCATCGATCAGTACAACAAGGATATCTGGAAGCTGAAATAAGATAATAGATGCATCTGCAAGCGAAAGAAAGCTTACATAGATGAAAACGAAAGCCCTGCGCTTTTATGCAAAGGCCATGCAAGTCATGGTATCTTCCTGCATAAGAGCGTGGGGCTTTCTTGCTGAATATCTCTCGCTCAGCGAGGGGCATTCGACTATACTAAAGGAATGGAATGATTGAAGGAGATCGTATGAGTAAGACAGGTTGTCAGCTCTGCCCTCGGAAATGTAGAGCAGACCGTAAGATGGGAGAACGAGGCTTCTGTGGAGAAAGCTCTAAGATTCGCCTGGCCAGGGCAGCGCTTCACTATTGGGAAGAACCCTGTATCTCAGGCAAGAGCGGTTCCGGTGCTGTCTTTTTTACAGGCTGTAGTTTACGATGCGTCTTCTGTCAGAATACGCATATTGCCAGAGGCGAGATCGGAAAAGAAGTAAGTCAGGAGAGATTATCGGAGATATTCCTGGAACTGCAGGATAAGGGTGCAAACAATATCAACCTGATCACTGCAGGTCACTTTCTCCCGGCAGTCATTCCAGCGCTTAAGAAGGCGAAGGACGAAGGACTTACCATTCCAATCGTATATAACACCTCCGCTTATGAATCTGTGGAATCTATCAGGGCACTGGACGGATTGGTGGATATCTATCTGCCGGACTTCAAATACGTAAGCAGTGACTTATCCAAGCGGTATTCTCATGCAAGTGACTACTTCGAGACGGCAGCTGCTTCGATCGAAGAGATGGTGCGACAGACAAAAACGCCGGAATTCTATAGAAAATACAGTAGGGATGGAGAATGCAGAGTATGGGATACGCGGTGTGATGAAGGTAAGAGAGAGACACTGAACGCAGATCAGTATAACGAGATCTGCTACCAGCAGGATATGGAAGGTACAGAAGGAGATAAGTCAGAGATTCTGATGCGGGGGGGCACTATCGTAAGGCACCTTCTCTTGCCCGGATGCACGGAAGACTCCAAAAGAGTCATAAAGTACCTACTCGATACTTATGGCGAGACGATCTACATCTCCATCATGAACCAGTTCACTCCCCTGGAAGGCCTGGAGGCATGGCCGGAACTGAACCGAAGAGTGACGGAAGAAGAATATGAGTCCATTGTGGACTATGCGATAGAGCAGGGAATTGATAATGCCTTCGTGCAGGACGGAGGCGTAGCAGAAGAGAGCTTTATTCCGGCTTTTGATTATGAAGGGGTATAATAGTTGAAAGTGGATTAAGTGAAACGATTTAGGGGTATTCCCTCTTATGTTTTCGGGGCAAAAGCCGATATAGATATTGAGTGTCTGTATACCAGGGAGGGGAACTATGACAAAAGTCATTACCTATGGAACTTACGACTTGTTCCATCAGGGGCACTACAATCTGCTAAAACACGCAAAGGAACTCGGCGATTACCTGATCGTCGGAGTTACCACTGAGCATTTCGATGAGGCGCGAGGCAAGATCAATGTGGTTGATGATGTGCTGACGCGCGTTCAGCATGTCCGTGAAACCGGATTTGCTGATCAGATCATTATCGAAGATCATGAGGGACAGAAGATCGAAGATATCCAGAGATATGGGGTCGACATCTTCACCGTGGGCTCTGACTGGGTCGGATCCTTCGATTATCTGAATCAGTATTGCAAGGTGGTCTATCTTCCCAGAACACCGGATATCTCTTCAACAAATATAAGGCAGGAACGTTTTCGTTCGATCCGCATCGGACTGATTGGTACCGGTCGTATGGCGCCGAGATTCGTGTCCGAGGCAAAATACGTCAGTGGTGCGGAAGTTACTGCTGCCTATAATCCCCAGAGAAATGAATTGAATATATTCCAGAGTAAGAACCGGGATGTCGAATGCTTCTATACAGAATTCGAGAAATTCCTGGAGGAAGTGGATGCAGTCTATATCGCATCTCCCAATGAGACGCATTTCGATTATGCGAAGATGTCTCTCGAAGCAGGTAAGCATGTCCTGTCAGAAAAGCCGCTGGCCTTCACTAAGGCAGAGACGGAGACGCTGTATGAAATAGCATCCAGTAAGTCTTTAGTTTTATTAGAAGGCGTTAAGGCTGCATATAGCCCTGGATTCCAAGAATTAGTTAATGTGGCGCTTAGTGGGAAAATCGGTGAAATACGTGATATCGAATCAAACTTTACTCGCCTGGCCCGTGAGCAATCCAGAGAACGTACCGATGGAGAATACGGTGGAGCTTTTCTTGAATTTGGTCCTTCTGTCATGCTACCGATTATCAAGTTATTAGGTGAAAAATATACAAGTGTAAATTTCCATAGCCAGTGGGATGAAAATGGCGTGGATTTATACAACAAAGTAGATTTTTATTATCCAAACGCATTTGCTACGGCCAAGAGCGGAGTTGGAGTGAAAACAGAAGGACAACTGGTTATCTCAGGAACGAAAGGTTACATTATTGCGCAGTCACCCTGGTGGCTGATGAAGCATTTTGAAGTACGTTATGAAGATGCGGATAAGGTCGAGAGTTATGACCCTGCCTTCCGAGGAGATGGACTTCGATATGAGATCTCCGAATTCGTTCGGAAGATTAATGGCACAGGTAAGAATGGATATAAGCTGACGCGCGGTGAGTCGATTGCGATGTCGGAGATAACTGAGAAATATATGGCTTATAAGGCCGCAATGGCTAAGAGATAATAGGAGAGAATCTATGGAACTGAATTTTCCGGATAGTTGGTTTGATGCAGAAGAACGCGATGGATTTCTGATTTCAGAGGAGATGAAGCGTGCCTGGGCAGCTCAGCTTGAGACTCTGAAAGTCATTAGTGATATATGTGATCAGTATGGCTTCCATTATTTTGCGTATTGGGGAACCCTTCTCGGAGCAGTTCGACATCGGGGATTTGTGCCCTGGGATGATGATATGGATATCGGAATGCTGAGACAGGATCTGACGAGATTCCTATCGATTGCAAAAGAAGTTCTTCCGGAGGGATATTATATCCGCTCCTGGCAGAATGATCCCTATACGGATCAGATCATTGTTCGAGTCATTAATGGAGATAAGATTGATTTCAGTAAGGAGCATCTGGACAAGTATCATGGATGCCCCTATGCAGTTGGAATTGATATCTTCCCCATTGACTGGATTCCGGATGATGAAGAGGAATA